>JAOASM010000018.1 GCA_030158665.1 Sediminibacterium sp.
GGGTTCAAATCCCGGTCTCGCTACAAAGCCTCTCACGAAAGTGAGAGGCTTTTTTAATGCGAGCAGCGTCAAGAGCTCGCTCTTGTAAGCTAGCGAGTATTAAAAAAGCCAACTGAACCCAAAGCGTTTAGTTGAAAGGCTTTGGGTAAGGCGCACTGTATGGGATGACAATGCGCAGCATTGGCAATCCGAGTATTGTGTAAGGCGCACTGTTATGGGATGACAATGCGCAGCATTGGCAATCCCGAAGCGTTTAGTTGAAAGGCTTTGGGTTTATCGAATTGTTGGGGGATAACAGCGAAAGAAGTGAAGCTGGCAATCCAAATCCTGCCTATAAAAGACAATTATTATTATTAATCTCTATCTTCATTAAATGAAAATTTTTTTATCAATACTGTTATTGTCTATCTCATTTATAGGAATTGCACAAGCCAATCAACTATTAATCAATAGCCAGTTAGAGAAATTCAAAAAAGCAAAATCATATACATTATCAATGGCTGAAAAATTACCTGAAGAGAAGTATGATTTCAAACCTGTAAAAGAGGAGATGAGTTTCAAGGTACAACTGGTTCATTAGGGTGAAAACATTTATTGGCTCAGTTCAACTTATTTAAAAGATGCACCTAGTCCATTAAAAGGTAAAAAAATTATTTCAAATGAAATGAATAAGAAAGAAGTAATACAGTTTGTTCAAGACGCATATGAATACGGAATAAAAGCGATGAGTGAGGTGGATGAAAATTCCTTAACAAAAGAATTTAATTGGAATGGCGGCAAATTGAATAAATATCAATTTTTAAATCTGATACAAGATCATCAAGCACACCATGTTGGTCAATTAATTGTATACCTAAGATTAAATGGAATAGAACCGCCTAAATATATAGGTTGGTAAATCAGAGTCCATCTTATTTCTTTGATGATTCTTTAAATTCTGATGGTGTAACTGAAAATTTAGATTTAAAAACAGTCGAAAAATATGCTTGAGTAGAGAAACCTACTTTATAAGCAACTTCTGAAATAGTAAGGTCTTCATTCATAAGCAAGTATTTTGCTTTCTGTAGTCTAACAGACAAAATATAATCATTTACGCTAAATCCTAGTAGGGCTTTTGTTTTTCTATATAATTGTATTTTAGATATACCCAATCCTTTATAGATATCATCGACTGATAAGTCTTCGTTGGCAAGATTAGACTCAATTAGTGAAGTAAATTCGCTAATAAACTTACGATCTAATTTATTAGAACTATTTGACCTACTCTCCGAAGGTAATTCGCTTATAAAATGCTCGCGTAAAACAGCTCTGTTTCTTAAAAGTGATACAATTGATTCCTCTAGATACTTTAAATTAAACGGTTTACTGATAAACAAATCAGCAAATGATTTCATCCCTTCTATTTGATCTTCAATAGAAGTTTTAGCAGTCAATAAGATGATGGGAATATGCGAGGTTCTTAGGTCATTCTTTAAAATTTCTGCTAGTTTTAATCCACTCATACCAGGCATAATTATATCTGAGATGATTAAATCAGGAACAACATCAAACGCTTTATTCATACCTTCATTACCATCTTTTGCAGTAAGCACTTCATAGCTTCCCTCCAACCTGTTACTTAAAAAGGAATTTAAATCATCATTATCTTCAATAATCAAGATAGAAGCCAAATTTTCTGATGTTTTGGTTGTTACTTTTTCATAATTATGAGGTAAGACATCAGTTGTATAGATATGAGTTTCTTTTAAGTTTTTATCATCATTATATTCTATTGCACGAAGTCCTTTGTTTTGTTTAAAAGGCAATGTGATTGTAAAACAAGTGCCACTTCCTTTTTTACTATTGATGATTATATTGCCATTATGTGCTTTAATTAATTCTTTTGATAGTGCAAGCCCAAGACCAGTTCCCTTAAACGTACTACTGTGCCCTTGATAGAAGACATCAAATGCATGTTCAACGTCTTCTATAGACATCCCAATGCCATTGTCTTCAATTTTAATAATTGCATTTTCCTGTTCTTTATCCTGATCTATTGTAATGTTAATTGTGCCATTTTCTTCTGTGAATTTAAAGGCATTAGAAAGTAAATTGAAAAGGACTTTGTCAATCATTGATTGATCAAAATCAATGTTTAATCCTGCGGTCTTATCATTCATATTTAATGAAATATGCTTCTTCCTTGCTAAATCTTTAAATTCATTGCTGATTTCAAAAACAAAATCCCCAAGAACTTGCGTTGATGCATTGATTTCCATTTTTCCTTCCTCAATCTTTCTAAAATCCATTAATTGATTAATTAATTTTAGTAATCTAAAGGCGTTTCTTTGAACGAGTTCTAAATTATTTTTTAAAGTAAAGTGAAGCCTAGACGATACCAAGGTATCTTCCAGAGGTCCTATAATGAGTGTAAGTGGAGTCCTTAGTTCATGAGATATATTTGTAAAAAAGTTAAACTTAGCATCAGTTGCTTCTTTTAATTGAGTAACTAATTTTTCTAATTTATTTTTTTGGCTACTAATTTCATCTTTTTGAGCCATTAATTTTCTGCTAATTTTTTTATTCTCTTTAAATAAATAATAAAAAACACTACTAAGTATTAATGCAATAGCTAATGTAATTGAAATTGCATTAATGATATTGGTTTGATTTTTACTAATTAGTATTTGTTGGTTTATTTTTAATTGGCGACTGTCTATCTCGTTTTGTTGCTCAATGACTTTTCTAGCTTGTTGTTGCAGAATTTTAACGTTTGTGGAATCAATGAGGGTACTCTCAAGAGTATTTTCTTTTTTAAATGGTTTTTTTTCTAAAATATTAATGGCAGTCCTCATTGCCTCCTGACCACCAGTTGGGTATAGGACGGTCGCTTTAAATTGATTACTTGCAACCATATCCATCCCCATTCCTTCTACAGAAAGTCCATCTACCCCTATTATTCTTATTTTGCGCTCAACCCCATTATTTTTACAAATCTGGTAGACATTTTTTGCTATGTAATCACTATGAGCGAAAATGACATCTAAGTCTTTGCTTTTTTTAATGAATGAATCTAGTTTTTTCTCAAAATTTGCCTCATGATCATTGATTTTAGCGATTAATTCGATCCCTTTGTTTTTAGAAATAATGTCTATAAATCCTTTATCTCTATCAATAAAAGGGGAAGCTGTATTTAATCCAGTGATTTCAAGTACTTTCCCCCTTCCTTTAAGTAGGGCAACAGTATATTTTCCTGCATTTTGACCAACCTCATAATTAGAGGCACCAATAAATGCAGTATATTTTTCCGAGTTGATTCTCCTGTCAATAAGTACAATAGGTATTTTTGAATCGTAGGCTTTTTCAAGAATAGCGTTCAAAGGCTGAATTTCATGAGGACTTACAATCAATAAGTCAACTTTTAAATTGATAAGTTCCTGAATTTGTTCCTTTTGTTTTTGGCTATTTGCCTGAGCATCTCTAAAATAAAATGCTATTTCATTGTTAAAAGACACTTCCCTTTGCATTTCTTTTAACATGCTCTCTCTCCAGTTATCTCCTCCTTGAGCTTGTGCAAAGCCTATTTTATATCTTTTATTTACCTCTTTCTTTTTATTGCACCCCAAAATGGCTGTGCTTAGTAAAAGAATAGTCAGAAAGCTGTAAATGTGCTTAGATTTTGGGATTTTCATTGTGCAAAAGGTTAATTCAGTAAGCTTTGAGCAATTTGGCGAAAATTACGGTAAGTGACGTTCAAATTTGTTTATATTTTTTCAAATTTGTTTTATTCTTTAGAATCTCCAATTTCTTACTCCAGAAATTGAATCATTTTTTGAAATAATGATCACAAATATGAAAATTGCAACCAATTTTCTAACTCTCTAATTTCATAAAATAGTGAAAATCAAGTAATTGTATTTAATTACAATTTTAAACACCTTAGTTCCAATTTCTAAAAGGTATAAAAGCCTTCCTGGATAAATTCATAGTCTTATTTCGTATTGCTATGCTTAAGACTAAATTATTTAGATGGTCAGTTGTGGCCTCCCTGGCTGGGTTTATCTTTGGATTTGACACTGTGGTTATTTCAGGTGCGAATATCCCAATTAAAAATCTCTGGAACACCACACCCCTGTTTCATGGTTTTTTTATCATGTCTATGGCATTATGGGGTACATTGTTTGGGTCTATTTTTGGAGGCATCCCTACAGATAGATATGGCAGAAAAAAAGTACTAATAGTATTAGGTATTTTATTTGCAATTTCTGCTATCGGTTCAGCTTTAGCAAATGGGCCATATGTTTTTTCATTTTTTAGATTTATTGGCGGAATTGGAATTGGTGTTTCATCAGTTGTTGCGCCAACCTATATTTCGGAAATATCTACACCAAAAACAAGAGGAAAGCTTGGAGCTTTGTACCAGTTTAATATCGTTTTTGGCATTTTAGCTGCTTTTCTTTCTAATTACTTCTTTCAAGGTGTTGGTGGTGAAAATGATTGGAGATGGATGCTTGGCATTTTAGTCGTTCCATCAGTAATTTTTACTTTCATGGTTTTGGCAATTCCCGAAAGTCCAAGATGGTTAATCACACAAAAGAATAATATTCCTGTTGCAAGCAACATTTTTAAAGAAATGGGGGTTGAAGATGTGCAAAAGGAAGTAGAATTTATTATAAAGGGTAATAAAACAAATAGCTCTGATTTTAAGACTGATTCTTTTTTTATTGTAAAACATAAAAAAGTTATCTGGTTGGCGTTTTTAATCGCATTTTTTAATCAATTGTCTGGTATCAACTTTATTTTATACTATGCCCCAGAGATTCTTTCTCGAATAGGATTAGGGGCTAAAGATTCTCTTTTAAATTCAATCGCAATTGGGGGTATTAATTTGATATTCACTTTTGTAGGTCTATACTTAATAGATATAATAGGAAGAAAAAAACTTCTATTAATTGGCTCAATCGGCTATATCATTAGTTTATCATTGGTGGCAGGCTGTTTTATTTCACATGCTAGTCCCTTTGTTTTAATGACTTTTTTACTGCTATTCATTGCTGCCCATGCTATTGGACAAGGGGCAGTTATATGGGTTTTTATCTCAGAAATATTCCCAAATAGACTAAGGGCAACTGGGCAAGCTTTTGGCGCGAGTGTTCACTGGGTTTTTGCAGCGATCATTACTTTAATCACACCGTTATTTTTAGATGAAAATGAAGGAATGTTTAAAGATAATCCATGGCCCATTTTTGTCTTTTTTGCTTTAATGATGGTTGTACAGCTAATATGGGTCTTATTTAAAATGCCAGAAACCAAAGGTGTTTCACTGGAAGAGATCGAAAATAAATTAATCAAATAATCATTTATAAAAATCACTCAACGATTGCTTACCGATTGCTTAAAATTCCAAATTAAAAATTCAACTATGAAAAAAACCTTTCTTGTTTTGTTTGTTATGCTCATAGCATTTCAGAACGCATTTGCACAGAGACAGTTGACTGGTTCTGTCAAAGATGCAACTACAAATTTGCCCTTAATTGGAGCAAATATCATTATTCAAGGCACAAAAAATGGTGTAACAACAAGTGCTGATGGTAAATTTAGTATTCAACTAACCAAGGATGCTAAAAATATCATTGTAAGTTATGTTGGTTTTGATTCCAAAACAATCTCTGTTAATGGATTGAACCAAATTGACGTACTTCTAACTTCATCCAATGAATTAGAGGAAACAGTGGTAATTGGTTACACATCTCAGCGAAAAAAAGACTTAACAGGTGCTGTATCAGTAGTTGAACTTTCTCCTGTTAAAAATAATAGCTCAGGAAATATCATGCAATCATTACAAGGTAGAGTTGCAGGTTTATATATTGAGAGAGATGGTTCACCAAATGGTTCAAACGGTAGAATCTTAATCAGAGGAGCCAATACATTAGGAAATAACGACCCACTTTATGTTATTGATGGTATTCCAACTACTAGACCAGAAGTGTTTCAGAATTTAAATCCAACAAACATTTCATCAGTACAAATTTTAAAGGATGCATCAGCTGTTTCTATTTATGGTGCTAGAGCATCTAATGGTGTAATTATAGTAACAACAAAAAATGGCGGAAATACAAATAATAAAGTAGAATTTCAATTTAACAGTAGCACTTCTTTTCAGTCAGAAAAAGGCACGAGATTGAAAATGTTGAATACCGTGGATAGAGGTAAGGCATTATGGCAAGCTTCTGTTAACGATAGACAAGATCCAGCTGCTGGATATGGTGAAATTTACAATTTTGATTGGAATAATGATTTCAATAATCCGATTTTAAAAAGTGTAACACCTAAAGCTTTTGTTGGAGGTGATCCAAATACGCCAGTTGGTAATACAGATTGGCAAAGTGTTATGTATAAAACAGGTATTGTTACAAATAATACATTAACAGCCTCTGTTGGTAATAAAAATTCTTCAATTGAATTTAGCTTAGGGCATTTAAAAAATACAGGAATATTAAAATTCACTGGTTATGAAAGAACGAGTGCAAGTGTAAATGCGGTAACTCGATCTTTTAATGACAAAGCTATTTTTGGTTTCAACTTTAATATGGCTAATTCAAATGAAACTTTAACAGCTAGAGATTTAGGTGGTGCATCTACAACATTTTTAGCAGTTACCTTAGCCCCAACTATTCCAGTTTTTCAAAAAGACGGTAAAACATACGCAGGAGCGTTAGGTGCTGGTTATTCAGATCGTAATAATCCGCTTCACATGCAAGATCTTGCTAAATGGAATAATGCAAATAGATTGAATGCTTTTGGTAATATATATCTTGAAATTCAACCAGTTAAAAATTTATTCCTTAAATCTACTATTGGTGCTGACAATTCATTTTTTAGCAACAAAGTTATTACACCTACTTTTAGTGAAGGTGCATTGAATAGAACAACAAATAGCTTGTCTTTTGATAAAAATCAATATTTAAGTACAACATTTTCAAACACACTTAGATATAACTTTAATTTAAAGAGCGATCATAGTTTTAAAATCTTATTGGGAACTGAGTTAATAAAAACAAACTTAGATTTCAGTTTTGGTAAAAAAGAAGGATATGCGCTACAAAATAAAGACTATTTTACGCTAAGTGCAGGAACAGGTAATACTACATTAACTGGTGGATCTACAGGTCATTCTTTGTTTTCTCAATTTGGTAGAATCGATTACAGTTTTTCAGATAAATATTTAGCGGCGGTAACTGTAAGAAGAGATGGTTCATCTAGATTTGGATCAGATAATAGATATGGTATATTTCCGGCAGTTTCTTTGGGCTGGAGAATCGATAGAGAATCATTTTTAAGCTCAAGTAAGACTGTTTCTGAATTAAAATTAAGAGTTGGTACTGGTAGAGTGGGTAACCAACAAATCGGGGACTTGGCTCGTTTTGGTTTATTTGATACTAGATACGGTACTACAATGGCTCAGTTAGTGGGTGGTTTTTGGGAACAATATATGAATATTGGAACAGCCTATTCATTGTCTGGCGCGAATACAGGTACCCTTCCATCTGGCTTTGTACAAACACAAGCATCTAGTTCTACTTTGAAATGGGAAACAACAGATGAAATAAATGCAGGTTTAGATTTTGCATTTTTGAAGAACTCAATTTTTGGATCTTTTGATTATTTTTCAAGAAGTACTACGGGTATATTAATTACACCTCCAGTAGCATCTGCATTAGGAGAGGGACAATCTAAAGCAGTAAATGGTGCTTCAAAATCAAACACAGGATGGGAATTTGTGATTGGTTATCAAAGTCAACAGAAAGGAGATTTTAAATATAACGTTAGATTAAATTTTTCTCAATTTAGAGATAAGATTACTGAATTACCTGAAAGTGTTCGTCCTGCATATCCAGGAAACTTAGTAAGTACAATTTTAGGACATTCTCAATTTGATATCTTTGGCTTTAAATCAAATGGTTTATTTCAATCTCAAGCTGAAGTTGATGCTGCTCCAAAACAAATTGGTGCTGGACCAGGTCGTATCAGATATGAAGACATCAACAAAGATGGGAAAATTGATGATTTAGATAGAACTTGGATTGGTAGTTCTTTACCAAAACTTGAGTATGGTTTAAGAGTTGATCTTAGTTATAAAAAGTTTGATCTATCCATTTTCGGTTCTGGTGTTGCTGGCAAAACTGGATTTGATGTATATACATTATTTAACAGTTTAATGCGCAGTAGAGAGAATGTAGGACCAGGAGTCTTTAACGCTTGGACAAATACTAATAAAAATACTACTGTCCCTGCTTTGACACTTACAGATAATAATAACGAAGGCAGAGGTTCAGATTATTTCTTTGTAAATGCCTCTTATTTTAAACTAAGAAATGTACAGTTGGGTTACTCATTGAATGGAAATAAAATATTCAATAAAGTAAGAATTTTCGGTATGGCTGAAAATATCTTTTGGATTAAAAGTAAAAAATACACAAGTCCTGATCCTGAAAGAATTGACTTAGATCCAGTACCTATTCCAAGAACCTTTACATTAGGTATTAACGCGTCATTTTAAATACTTTAAAAAAAATACAAATGAAAAATAAATTATTATATACTACATCATTTATTATGCTTTTAATGATAAGTGCTTGTTCAAAAGTATTAGATTATAATCCAAAAGGAGTTTTGTCATCAGCGGACCTTACTTCCACTACTGCGATTGACGGATTGGTGACTTCTGCCTATGCAGCCATAGGAAATGGTGATATGATTGGCCCTATTTATAGTAATTGGGCATACGGAAGTGTAAGATCAGATGATGCCTATAAAGGCGGAGGTGGTACAGGGGATGTAGGAGAAATTGACGCGATGGAAAAGTATAATTTAGTCACACCAAATATGGGTGCTTTTGTTTCAAGAAGCTGGCAAAATTTATATAAATCAATCTCAAGAGCCAATGTTGCATTAAGGGCAGTTAATTCCTTATCAGAAGGACAGTTTCCTAATAAAAAAGTAAGAATTGCAGAATTGAGATTTCTAAGAGCTCATAGTTACTTCACGTTAAAAAGATTATATAAGAATATTCCAATTTTTGACGAAACTGTTGCAGACACTGCTATTTTAAAAACATCAAACACTTTAAGTAATGATGAATCATGGAATAAGATTGCATCTGATTTTCAATACGCAATAGAAAATCTACCAACTAGTCAATCCGAAATTGGCAGAGCAAATAAATATGCTGCACAAGCTTATCTTGCCAAATTAAGATTATACCAAGCCTATGAGCAAGGACCAAATCATCAAGTTACTTCCATTAACAAACAAAGATTACAAGAAGTAGTTGATTTAGCTCAAGCAGTAATTGCTTCTGGTAAATATTCCTTAAGTAGTGATATAGCAAATAATTTTCTTCCTGAAACAGAAAATGGACCAGAATCAATTTTTGCTATTCAATTTACGATAAATGATGGAACAACAGCTGGTCGTTTAAGTTATGAAGATGGATTAAATTATCCACACGGTGCACCTCAGTATGGATGTTGTGGATTTAACGCTGCTAGCCAAAACATGGTGAATGCGTTTACAACTGATGCTAATGGTTTACCAAACTTTGATACTTTTAATAACAGCATTGCAAATTTAAATACTGCTACAGTAGATGTTAGAATTGACCATACTGTTGGTATTGACGGACATCCTTATAAGTATGATAATACAAAACCTTTCAGCAATAGTTGGGTTAGAGACGCTGGTGTTTATGGCAATTTCCATACTATGCGTAACCAACAATTAGCTAGTAGTGCTTCTTATTTTAAGCTTGGGCCATTTATGGGTACGGCTAAAAATTATGATGTTTTACGTTATGACGATTTATTACTTATTCAAGCTGAAGCTTATATTCAGTTAGGTCAGCAGGATAAAGCACTTCCAATTATCAATCAAATTAGAACTAGAGCTGCCAACAGTACGAATAGATTAAAGAAATTAGATGGAAGTTTCCCGTCTAATTATAATCTTAAAAATTATCCTGCTACAAATTGGACTGCCGCGTATGCACTTAAGGCATTACAATGGGAACGTCGACTTGAATTTGCTACTGAAGGAGAAAGATTTTTCGATTTAGTAAGATGGGGTATTGCTGAAAAAGTATTAAATGATTATTTAAACATAGAGAAAGTAAGAAGAACATTTTTATCTACTGCTAAATTTACTGCAGGTAGAGATGAGTATTTACCTATTCCACAATCTGAAATTACTTTTACGAACGGACTTTACAAACAAAATCCAGGATATTAGGAAGTTTATTGATTTAATAAGCACAAATCATTTGAAATAGGTAAAAATAAGGGGAGGTAACACTCTCCTTATTTGTTCATTTAAACTAAACATTATGCATTTTTTTAAATATATATTAAGTCTTAATTTATTATTTTTTTATCATGATTCTATAGCACAAAAAAATAGTCTTATAAATAATGAAAAATATAGACCGCAAATTCACTTTACACCTGAAAAAAATTGGGTGAATGATCCGAATGGTATGGTATTTTATAAAGGCACCTATCATTTATTTTTCCAACATAGTCCAGATACGACAGTTTGGAGTAATATGAGCTGGGGACATGCTACTAGTAAAGACTTAGTACATTGGGATAGAAAGCCAATCGCAATTTATCCAGATAGTCTAGGATTGATTTTCTCTGGTAGTGCTGTCGTTGATAAAAACAACACATCAGGATTGGGGAAAAATGGCATTATTCCATTAGTGGCCATGTATACCAGCCATGATATGGTTAAAGAAAAAGCTGGTGCGATAGATGTTGAAACTCAAAGTCTTTCTTATAGTTTAGATGAAGGGAAAACTTGGGTTAAATATGAAAATAACCCTGTCTTAAAGAACCCTGGCGTAAGAGATTTTAGGGATCCAAAAATCATTTGGCATGAATCTTCAAAAAAATGGATCGCCGCAATTGCAGC
>JAOASM010000019.1 GCA_030158665.1 Sediminibacterium sp.
TTAATAGTATAGATATTAGAATCCAATACCGATATCTTGATATTAATTACAGAGAAGCAAATAAATACGATGTACAAAAGACTTATAATCTGGTATCTTTTGACGTCTACGTGTCCTTCGGCCATATACTAGAATTTATAAATTAACTGTACTGCTTGTATAATAAAATGAATGCCAACTGAGCACCACCAGCCACAGTATTGGTTTTTGCCAAATGGTAATTCAATTTATTGAATACTTCTTTTTTAGAGTCTTGTTCTTTTAAATTGAATAATTCTAATAATTTAGATTTATTAGCAACACCATCCGTTGCAAGTTTTTCAATTAGAAGATTGAAATAATTCAAATTCTCCAATTCCCCATTTAAGAATATATCTTTCAGAACAACACTATATTCATTCTTCGGACCAAAGTAAATAGTATCAGCATAACTATTAACCACATCAGCAAAGGTGATTGTTAAATTATCATTTACTTGAATCTCAACAATTGAATTCAATAGATCTTGAGCAATTGCTTGATCAGCAAAGGTTGCAGCTAATTTTGTCAATGTCTTTAAATACACATAACCTGCATCATTTTGCGTGTTGTATTTAATCTTTTTAAACTTATTAAATAACTTCTTTTTAGTATCGTCTTGCTTACTAGCAAGCGCTTCAGATAAAGAAATAAATTCAGCTTCATTCTTGATATTCACTTTCTGGATTAAATAATCCACCAAGAATTGATCTTTTAACTTAATAATTGGCTTTAAACAATCTACATTAGGACTAACGATTAATTCATTCTTATAGAATGATTGACAATGAGCTAAAATAGCTTCATCTTCCCCACCAAAAATGATCGTTTCTTTAGCTTGCTTAGACCTTATAATGATATCTGGACCAACTAACTCTAAAATAAAATGCTCAAAAAAGTTGGTTACTTTAATGACTTCAAAAGCTTTACAAATCACTTCTACATCATGTACTTCTAAAGTTGATGGACCAACTAGTTCTAATTCTGTAATTTCTGGAACAGGAATTTTTACTGGGAACTGTGCTAAGAAAGGAAGTGATTCTTTTGTTGGGACTTTTTTATTGAATAAGGTCTTGAACAAATTACTTATATGATTGTATTCTTCGGTAGATAATCTATTCCAATCAGGCTGATAAAAAAGATCTTTAGACAAGCTTAGGATATCCAATTGCTCTAATTGCCACAATGTATTAGATGCATTTGCAGAAGCATTATTTGAAGGAGCTGAAATTTGAATTTGAGAAGGAACAGACTTTGGAGTCTCCTCAACAGGTTGACTTGTATAAATAGGTGCGGTTGGCGCTTGTATATCTATAGCTAGTTTTGTAGTTGTGTCAGGATAGCTAGTAGAAGCTACTTTCAAACTATTAGCAGAAGTCGGTGCAATAGGAGTTGAGGTATCCGAAGCTCCGGTTTGGATATTTACAAAAGTATCGCCAGCCCCATTTCCTCCAATACCTCCCGCATTGGTTGCCAAATTGCCCAAACCATCGGCAACTTTAGCAAGTGTGGCTTCAGTAGCAACTTCTTGTTTTTCTTCTACTTCCACATATTTGATTGCAGAAACGCCAAAAACGACCGCTTCGATACTCAAACCAAGGGTAATTAGTAAATCTTGGGCAGGCCATTCTAATAATTTAGCAATAACCCCAATTAAAATAACCACAGCAGCACCGCTGTAAAAAAGGTTAAAAATGTCTAGTTTCTTTTTTTTCATAAAAGTAGATTGTTGGATAACAGTCTACAATATCGAACGAGGGGAATGGCTGACCAAAAAAGGGGAGCAAATAGAGAAAATTCGGTGTAAAGAAATATGATTCGCTGATTATCAGATTTTTACAAAATAAAAATAATTTAAATTTTATAAAAAAATCATCATGTATCTTCTAAAAAAATGAGTAAAATTACCCGCGAAACGCATGATTTAGAAAATTTACTGCGTCAAAATTGAGGATTATTCAGGTAAAATTGCTGAATCAATCAAGTCAGATGGATTACCCCCGTGAAACTTTTTAAACGGCTTATTGAGATGCTGCCTAGAACTAAAGCCCACTTCCCTAGCTAGGGCGTCAATGGTATAATTATGGTATGCTGGGTCTTGAACAATCTCAAAAAAGTAGTTCACCCTGTTTTTATTGACCAAGTCGCTAAAAGACATAGCATACTTTTTTTGAATGAAATGAGAAAGGTTTTGAGAACTTACTTTAAGTTGATTGGCCAGTCCCTCAAGTGAAGCTTCTTTTTTCGCAAAATATTTTTGCTCAAGAAAATGATTTAAGAAAATCAATTCGTCGATTTCTGCCTCTTGTTCTAAATTAAATTTGTGTCCAAATGCTATTTTCTTTGCTGCAGTATTCAAAAAAGCTGGACGCTTTAAAACCAATAACAAAATATAATAGCCGATAAAAATTGTAAGGATATTTGCCCAAAAAGTTCGATCTGTTGTAAATCCTATCAAAATATTTGAAACGATTACTATGATAGTTAAAATAAGAAGTGCGGTAGTCCAGGTTCTTATTTTTTCGTAATATAAATTGTTTAGATTTAATTTTTTATAAATTACATACCAAAAATAAATAAAGTGAGTAGCTACAATCAAAAGGAAGGAAAGCCTTACTAGTCTTACAATAGGGGTGATTTGAATATTCAATTCATTATCAATTGAGATGTACTTGAATTGATTTAATAGCGGGTTATTTGGAAGCACATTTTTATTTGCCAATAGTAAAAAAAAGACGGTGAAAATCATGCTAAATGATAATCCAAGTGTCCATCTTTTAAATTTTGGGAAATATAGAATCGAAAAAATATTCAACAGAGAAATACCTAAACAAGATTTAAAAAAAGCAATAAAATAAATATAATTGATCGCAGAAAAAGAGTTAATCAAACCTACTACACCAGCAGATATAGGTATTAATAAAAAGAAAAACTTCAAATCTCTAGCATTCCTAAATTTAACCAATACATCGACAAAGGCGATGAATGCCAACACAACTAAAGCAAAATATAAGTTAGAGAATACAGACATTGTCATGCGTTCAAAGGTATCTGTTTTGGATATATACTACCAACCAGAAATAGCCAAAATCTCAGCAGTATGGTCTTTAGTATCTGGTTTTTCTATAATATGTTGTACTAAACCAGCCTCGTCAATCAAAAAAGTCGTTCTAGTGGTACCCATATAAGTCTTTCCCATGAATTTCTTCTGGCCCCAAAGATTGTACTTATCAACGATTTTCTTGTCTTCGTCCGCAATTAAAGAGAAAGGAAGCTCGTATTTGTCAATGAATTTAACGTGAGAAGCTACAGAGTCTACACTTACACCTAAAATAGCTATCCCCTTCTTTATCAATTTCTTATAATTATCACGCAAATTGCAAGCCTGAGCAGTACAACCAGGAGTATCGTCTTTTGGGTAGAAATATAAAACCAATTTTTGCCCTTTAAAATCGGCTATAGAGACCGTTTTGCCGTGTTGATCAACGCCTTTGAAGGCAGGTGCCTTAGCCCCTTCTTTAATAACTGCCATAACATATAGTATTGCGGTGAAGATACGAATTAAAAAGGACAAAATTGTTTGGCTCGATATGGGTCGAATGCGGGCAAAAATTTGTAGGTTTGCGCAATTTATATTTTTGTACACATGCCTAGAGACACATCCATCAAATCGGTATTAATAGTAGGTTCTGGACCAATTATCATTGGACAAGCCTGTGAATTTGACTATTCTGGATCACAAGCCGCTCGATCATTAAGAGAAGAAGGAATTAAAGTGATTTTGATCAATAGCAATCCAGCGACCATCATGACAGATCCAATGATGGCAGATAAAGTGTATTTATTACCATTGACGATCGAAAGCATTGAGCAGATTTTAAAAGAAAATCAAATTGATGCAGTCTTGCCAACAATGGGCGGACAAACAGCGTTGAACTTATGTAAGGAAGCAGACGAATTAGGCATCTGGGAGCAATATAATTGTAGAATGATTGGGGTGGATGTTGCTGCTATCAATACAGCAGAGGACAGAGAATTATTTAGACAATTGATGGTGAAGATTGGAATGGCTGTAGCACCAAGTAGAGTGGCAAATAGCTTTTTAGAAGGAAAAGAATTTGCACAAGTGATTGGCTTTCCATTGGTGATTCGCCCATCTTTTACTTTAGGAGGAACAGGAGGTGGATTTGTACATGATGCAAGTGAATTAGATGCTGCTTTAGAAAAAGGATTAAAGGCATCCCCAATGCACGAAGTATTGGTAGAGAAAGCAGTGTTGGGATGGAAAGAATACGAATTAGAATTATTAAGAGATCAAGCGGATAACGTAGTCATTATATGTACTGTCGAGAACTTGGATCCAATGGGTGTGCACACGGGAGATTCCATTACAGTTGCACCAGCCATGACATTGAGCGATACAGCATTTCAAGAAATGCGTAACAAAGCCATGTTGATGATGCGAAGTTTAGGAAATTTTTCTGGAGGATGTAATGTGCAGTTTGCATTGAATCCAGAAACAGAGGAATTGATTGCAGTGGAAATTAATCCACGTGTATCTAGATCTTCTGCATTGGCATCGAAAGCAACAGGATATCCAATTGCAAAAATTGCTGCAAAGTTGGCGATAGGATATCATTTAGATGAATTAAAAAATCAGATCACACAAACTACTTCAGCCTATTTTGAACCAGCATTAGATTATGTAATTGTAAAAGTACCAAGATGGAACTTTGATAAATTCAAAGGAGCGAATGATACATTAGGATTACAAATGAAGAGTGTGGGTGAAGTCATGGCGATAGGAAGAAGTTTTACTGAAGCCATTCAGAAAGCATGTCAATCATTAGAGAACGAAGCGATAGGATTGGGCTATTACGGAAAAAGTTTGATGAAGAACGAAGAATTGATGGAATACATCAAGACACCAAAATGGGATCGAATCTTTAGAATCAAAGATGCATTGATGCAAGGATCCACAGTAAGATCCATTGCAGCAGCAACGGGTATAGACAACTGGTTCTTATATCAAATCAGAATCATCTGTGATATAGAAAAAGAAATTGCTAAATACAATTTAGAAACTTTGCCAACAGAAACATTAAAAGAAGCTAAGAAGCATGGTTTTAGTGATTTACAAATTGCCAAAGTATTACAAGGAAAAGTGTCAGACGACGAAGTGTACGAAAAAAGAAAGGCATTGGGCATAACAAGAGTCTACAAAATGGTAGATACTTGTGCAGCAGAGTTTGAAGCAAAGACACCTTACTTCTATTCTACATTCGAAAATTAAAAAATTAACAACGTATAACTTACTAACATGAACGCAAAAGACATCGTAGTACAAAACGAAAAAGAAACAAGAGCTGGATTTGGAGATGGTATTTTAGAAATCGCTAGAGAAAATAAAGAGGTAGTGGTATTGACTGCAGATTTAGCAGGTTCTTTTAAGTTAGGCCCATTGATGAAAGAAATGCCAGAGCGCTTCATTGAAGTAGGTATTGCAGAAGCCAATATGATTGGTATTGCAGCGGGCTTAACCATTGGGGGAAAAATTCCGTACACCACTACATTTGCTGGATTTAGTACAGGACGTGTGTATGATCAGATTAGACAAAGTGTTGCCTACTCAGATAAGAATGTAAAAATATGTGCATCGCATGCTGGACTAACATTAGGAGAAGATGGTGCAACACACCAAATTCTAGAAGATATAGGTTTGATGAAAATGTTACCTGGCATGACAGTGATTGTACCATGTGATTACAACCAAACAAAGGCTGCAACAAAAATGATTGCAGGATATGAAGGACCAGTTTATTTAAGATTTGGCAGACCAAAATGGCCCAACTTCACTAAAGAAGATGGATCAGATTTTGTGATTGGCAAAGCACAGATTTTAGCAGAAGGAACAGATGTAACGATTGTTGCATGTGGACACCTTGTTTGGAAATCGATTGAAGCAGCAAAACAATTAGAAGCAGAAGGCATCAGTGTAGAAGTGATCAACTTACATACCATTAAACCATTTGATGAAGCAGCCATCATCAACAGCTTAAAGAAAACAGGTTGTGTGGTTACCGCAGAAGAGCATAATGTAATTGGTGGTATGGGAGATGTAGTAGCACAAGCTGCTGCAAAGCATTATCCAGTGCCAGTAGAATTCATAGGAACACAAGATACATTTGGAGAAAGTGGAACACCGAATCAATTGTTAACGAAGTACGGATTAGATGCAGTGAACATTGTTGCTGCAGCAAAGAAAGCAATGTCAAGAAAGAAGTAATTTTTGTATTTTCCAAAAGATAAATACTAAAATTATTCTCCTCTACTGATTTTAAAAAACCCGAAGCATGCTTCGGGTTTTTTGTTACTATATAATTTTTTTAAGGAGCTAATCTCACTTTTACCCAATGTCCATTGTCGTGCAATGTATATTGAAGACGATCATGTAAACGAGAACTACGTCCTTGCCAGAATTCTATTTCAGTAGGATGAATGATATACCCACCCCAATCTGGAGGTAGCGGGATGATGCCTTCTTTAAATTTCTCCGTATTTTCGGCTACAAGGTCTTCTAAGAATTCTCTGTCAGGAATGATCCTGCTTTGTGGAGAGGACCAAGCCCCTACTTGGCTACCAATGGGTCTGGAATGAAAATAAGTTTCACTTTCTTCCTTGCTGATCTTTTTAATGGTACCAGTAATGCGCACTTGACGCTCCAATTCTTTCCAGAAAAAGTTCATCGCCACATGCGGATGTAAGTCAATGTCTTGACCTTTTGCAGAAGCATAGTTGGTAAAGAACATAAAACCTTCAGGTGTATATCCTTTTAATAAAACTACACGAGAAGCAGGTGT
The DNA here is from genome assembly GCA_030158665.1 of Sediminibacterium sp. Classification (GTDB taxonomy): domain Bacteria; phylum Bacteroidota; class Bacteroidia; order Chitinophagales; family Chitinophagaceae; genus Sediminibacterium. The sequence continues at coordinate 6,879 of JAOASM010000019.1, forward strand.
ACCATTTGCCTTTACTGTAGAAAGTATGAAGGCATTCACTTCATCAATATTACTTTCAACAGCGTCATTCCACCAGATCGTAAATTGATCCATTGGATGTTCCATACTAGTTGCTTCATCTAAAGAGGCTAACTGATAGTCACGGCGAATGTCTGCAATATCTCTATTCATAAAAGTGAATTTAAAACAAAATTAACCCCTTTAGTTTGAACTCTGGTTCATTGACTTAGTGGCATATATAATATTCACCACAGAGAGCAATAATAACATGCCTACTAATTGATGTATTTGAGCCATCCATTCAAAATTACCCCAAGTGCCAGGAATGATATTTTTACTCGTCAACACAGATAACACGCCAAGTAAAACTTGCAAAAGCACTAGGTACAACGGCAATAATTTAACATTACTCCAAAACAAGTTCCCTTGTATTTTGCGCATTTGTGCTACCCAATAGATAATAACCGCTAACAAAATATAGGCTAACCCACGATGTACAAAATGAATCCAAGTGGTATTGTCAATGGCATTTAAAAAGAAGCTTTCTTTACCCATTAAATGCGTAGGGATCCACTCACCATTAATAGTGGGCCAAGTACTTGCCACATTCGCAGCTTTATGTCCCGCCATTAAGGCGCCATAGATCAATTGAAAAAATAACAACCCAAGTATCACCCAAGCCCAAATACGAAAGCCTTTCATACTAGCTTGTGCCTCGATACTTAAATGTTCTTTAGCCACTGGTTTAACTTTTAAAGAAAGTGCAAACCAATACGTATAAGATAATAAGCCCAACGCAAAAATAAAATGCAATGCCAAACGAGTAGGCTTAACATATACCGCATCCCCTTCTAAGCCACTCGCCACCATGATCCAGCCAATAGCACCTTGTAAAGCACCCAAGAAAAATAAAATCACCAAGGGACGAATCATCGCAGGTTGAAAATATTTTTTCACTAAGAAATAAATAAATCCAAATGCAAAAACCAAGCCAATGGTACGCGCCCACAAGCGATGGAACCATTCCCAAAAAAAGATGAACTTAAAATTATCAATGGTGAAATCGAAATTCAATAATTGAAACTGCGGAGTTGTTTTATATTTTTCAAAAAGGGCTTGCCAAGCAGCCTGATTGAGTGGCGGCAAAGTACCAGTCACCACATCCCACTCTGTGATTGATAAGCCACTACCGGTTAAACGAGTAATGCCCCCAAGTGCAATTTGCACGATGGTCATGGCTACACCAAGGATGAGCCAATTGGCTACTGCACGCGTTTTTTTGTCTTGTAATTCCATAGATCTAACTTAATACCACAAAGTTACTAAGTAAACAGATTGATTTTGCTTTGTGAAAAAGAATGCAGTGATCTACTCAATAGCTTGAACAAAATTGAATGCAGTTCAAGACATTAGTATCAATTGTCTTTGATATATTTGAAGCTAATAAATAAGTACACTTGGCTAAGCTCCTCAATTATTACCAATCCGAAAAAATAGAAGCTGGCTGCGACGAAGCAGGCAGGGGTTGCTATGCCGGTCCTGTATTTGCAGCAGCTGTCATCTTGCCCAAGGATTTTTACCATCCATTGATTAATGATAGTAAGAAATTAAGTGAAAAGCAGCGAGCAGCATTGGCTCCTATTATAAAGGATGCCGCCATCGCATGGGCGATTGGCTCACAGACACCGGCAGAGATAGACGAGATCAATATCTTAAAAGCAAGTATCAAGAGCATGCACCTTGCACTAGATCAATTAAAGAAGCGACCACAATTTATTGCAGTGGATGGCAATCGATTTTACCCTTATAAAAAAGTACCCCATCAAACCATCATTAAGGGCGATGGGCTATATGCCCATATAGCCGCCGCCAGTATCCTTGCAAAAACCGCACGTGATAGTTATATGATTGAGTTGCACAAAAAGTACCCGCAGTATGGATGGGATCAAAATAAAGGATACGGCACCGCTGCGCATCGCGCAGCCATCGCCCTTCATGGACTTTGTGATGAACACCGAAAAAGTTTCAAGATTTAATAGTCCCAAACGCCAGCGCCTTGGCGAATCACATGGTATTCATCTGTTGTGCAATCCACCACTGTAGAAGGATTCACGCCACCAATACCACCATCCACAACCATATCAATTTGTTTTCCCCAGTTGTCATAAATCACTTCAGGGTCGGTATACTCTTCTACTTCATCACCCGGAAAACTAGCAGACAAAATGGGATGACCCAATGTTTTAATAATGGAGAGGGCAATTAAATTATCAGGAATACGAAGGCCAATTGTTTTTTTCTTAGACTGTAAAATTTTAGGCACTTCTTTACTAGCAGGTAAAATAAAAGTGAAAGGGCCAGGAAGTGCTTTTTTTAAAATACGAAACAAACTATTGTCAATACTCTTGGCATATAAACTTAAGTCACTTAGATCGGCACAAATAAAACTAAGGTTTGCTTTCTCAGGATCCACTTTTTTAATGGCACATATTTTCTCAATAGCATCATGTTTAAAAATAGAACAACCCAATCCATAAATGGTATCCGTTGGATACGCAATGATACCGCCAGATTGAAGACAATCAGCTACCATAGAAAGTTGTCTAGGCTGAGGATGTGTGGGATGAATTTGAATGAGCATATAGTTGTTAGGTATAAATACCTAATTTGATTCCCCTAAAAATAGGTTTAATTTGGTAAAACGAAAGCATGTTTCCAATCATCTACCTAGAAGAAAAAATACTGATCCGAAACGCAGTGGTAGGAAGTATTGAAGAACAGGAGGGCTGCAAAGTCGTCTACCACACTGGATCAACAGAAGCAATGCAGGACTTTATAGAAAATACAAAAGACACCATCCCACTCTGTATTTTATCCGACAACTATGGACACCAAGTTTTACTAAAAATCATACAAGCAATACGCGCAAGGAATTCTTACACTTATATTTTATTAAAGTCCAACGAAAAACAAATCAATTCTATTTGTTATCTCATGAAACACGGACTCAATGGTATTTTTTTCACAGATGAACCCATGATCGATCTTAAACAATGTGTGTTAAGAAAAACTAAGTTTAATTTATCAGCAGACAAGTGCAAGCTCATCACAAAAAATGTTTTGCAAGGCATAGACATCAAAGCGTTGAATTACAATAAAAATCCATTGACAGCAAATGAAGTACAATTTATACAAGCCTGCACCAAGGATTATAGTTACGAAGAGATCGCAGCTTACTTACAAAAAAGTGTGTATACCATCTACGGCTATAGAGATCGAATCTTTAAAAAGTTAGCCGTAAAACAAAGGACCGCCATGGTGATGACAGCCCTTAAAAGAAATTATATCGATCTGTGAAATTATAGAATCTCCCAAGTTTCTTTACCACGAATTAATTTATCTAAATCGCCCATGCCTTTGCTGGTCATTGCTTCCTCTACTTGCAAAGCCATCATATCTTCATAACAAGGACGATCAGCAGAATAGAACACGCCAAAAGGACGAGGGAAATACGCAGCAACTTCACTAGGGTTATCAAACAAACGCACTAATACTTGTGCTTTATAAAAATCTTTTTCGTCGTGGATCCACAAATCATCCGCACTATACTTTTCGCCAATGGTTACCACTTCTGGACGCAATCCATCAAAACGAATACCCATTTCATTGTTAGCGCCAAAAGTCAACGGCTTACCTTGCTCTACAAATAAAGCGTGTAAAGGCTTAGATGCTTTTTCTGTGAAAATTTCAAAAGCACCATCATTGAAAATATTACAGTTCTGATAAATCTCAAGGAAGGAAGATCCTTTGTGCTGTTGTGCAC
>JAOASM010000020.1 GCA_030158665.1 Sediminibacterium sp.
CGGTCATTGGGTTTGTATTATTAGCAGGTTTATTCTTTGTTTACTTCTGGTACACTAGTAAACAGCAAAATGAAATTGCAGCATATAAGAAAAGATTTGACGATTCAGTTGCGATGGTGAAAGCAACTGCCGAAAAAGCAGCAGCTTTAAAAACTGTTCAATTTTCTGATTCAACTAAAAAGGATTCATCTGCAATGGCAGTTATTGCAGATACTTTAAAAGAGCAGATTGCTGTTTTAGAAAACGATTTAATCAAAGTAGAATTAACCAATAAAGGAGGACAGGTTGCACGTGTTACTTTAAAAAAATACACCAATGCCAAAAAAGAATTGGTGCAATTAGGCGATAGTAGTTCTTTGTCTTATGCAGTCAATGCAGGCAACAACCAAACAGTGCAAATTAACCAAGTTCTTTTTCCAGCAGCGAATGTTTCAACAGATCAAAATGGGGTTCAAAAAATTGAATATGTTTGGACCGCTCCAAATGGCAAAACAATTAAGCATCAATTTGCATTAGGAAAAGGAAAATACAATGTTGAATGGAACATTGTAATGGATGGTGCAGATCAATTGTTGACAAACAATCAATTGAATGTATTATGGGATGTGCATTCTTACGGACAAGAAAAGACAACAACCTATGAGCGCCAAATGTCAAACATTTGTTTTTCAGAAGGCAATGAATTCGATTATATTTCAAGCAATACCAATAAGGTTTTTGAAAAACCCGTACAGTGGGTTGGTTTAGTTCAGCAATTCTTTTCTACAACGGTGATCTATAAGGAAGGGTTTAATTCAGGCAAAATAGATTGGCAACGTAAGACAGATAGCAGTAATGGCTTAGCTACTTTGCAGGCTCAATTTCAAACTAAGTTAGCTGGATCTAATGTCACTATGCCTTTGTCGCTTTATTACGGTCCAAATGATTTCCAAATCTTAAAATCGCAGGCTCCTGAAATGGAGAAAATGGTGAATTTAGGAAGGGATTTGTATTCATTTGTTCGACCTATTAATAAATACATCATCATGCCAGTATTTGATTTCTTTGCTGGCTTTGTGAAAAATTACGGATGGGTTGTGTTTTTATTAACCATCTTTATTCGTTTAGTGACATCGCCTTTAACTTACACAAGCTTCTTAAGTACGGCAAAGATGAAAGTATTGAAGCCTGAATTAGATGAGATCAAGAAAAAAACGGGTGATGATCAACAAGCTTTTGCAATGGAGCAAATGAAGTTGTTTAGAGAGGCTGGAGTGAACCCATTAGGTGGTTGTATTCCTGCATTGCTTCAAATCCCCATCTTCTTTGCATTGTATAGTTTCTTTAATTCTAATATTGCTTTAAGAGGACAATCGTTCTTATGGAGTCAAGATTTGTCTAGTTACGATTCTATTTATACACTTCCTTTCAGTATTCCTTTAGGTTTTGGAAGTCATATTAGTTTGTTTACGTTAACAGCAGTATTGACAACGTTTATCTCGTCTATCTACAATATGTCGATGACGCCAACACAAGATAATCCTGCATTAAAGTACATGCCTTACATTTTCCCTTTCATGCTTTTGTTTATCTTCAATAGTTTGCCTTCGGCCTTAACATGGTACTACACTGTTTCTAACATTGTAACTTTATTGTTACAATTAGTGATCCAGAAGGTAATTATCGATCATGATAAAATTTTAGCTACGATAGAGCTTAAAAGAAAAACGCCAAAGAAAAAAAGTAATTGGCAAGAGAAGTATGAACAAATGATGGAGGCGCAGAAAAAAGTACAAGCCTTGAAAGACAAAACAAAAAAATAAAATCATTATCAACTAAAGAGACCTAATTTAAAATTGGGTCTCTTTTAGATTAATATGTGCTGAATATGCTTCGATTATCCCCCTTAATTGCTTGCCTTATTTGTTGTATTGTGTTTAAATCCAATGCCCAAACTAAAATGGTAGGTGAGTGCACCATCAATTACGACATACACCAAATAGCAAATACAGGGGATACCAGCATGATTGGTCAAAAGCATGTCTATATAAAAGGGAATGGCTGTAAAACAATTTTAAAGACCCCAGAATTAACGCAGACCCTTATTTTTAATACGCAACAAGATTCAGCCATCATTTTAAAAGAGATTGGCTTGAATAAATTATTACAATATATAAAATACGCCTCGTTGAGTAATAGTAACCTTGTTGCATCTAAAAGAAACGGAACAGTCAGTACAATTTTAGACTATCCATGTGAATCTATTACTTTGTCATGGGCTGATGGAACAACTATGGAAGTGGCCTATACAACGGTTATTCAACCCACTGTGTCTGTATATGAACAAGCATTTAAAGAAATACCTGGTTTGGTTTTAGCATACCAATTAAATACCAAAGCTGGGAACCAGATTTTATATAGGGCTACAAAAGTAGACTTAAGCCCAATTACATTGAATGTATTTGAAGTTAATAAAGAAGAGTACCAACAAATTAATTAAGGGTTTTGAGGACTTGGCGTCTTAAACTTAGGTAAGATTACTTTATGTCGATAAGGAATGACATAAGTGATATTGCCTTTATTGTATTTAAGATAATTCGATTGTGTTGCACTGCCATTTGTATTGGTATGCACCGAAAGTCCTTTATACACTAAGCTTGATTTTAGATCATGAAAAGTGCTTGCTTTATGGCTTAAACTACTTAAGTTTTTTAAGCTATATTTTTCAGTAAGTTTTTTTGAATCGCTTGTGCTTGTTACGATCGTAGAAGCATGAACAGTAGAAGTCACTACTGCCATGAACACAAAAGAAGATAATATGGTTCTTAGGGTACGCACGGTTATAACGAAGTTAAAACATTATAACAATTCTGCATAAATATTTTTTTAACTATATATTAAGTTTACTGTGTACAATAAATTGGATCTAATTAAGCTTGATCGCGTACATTTAATAAACTATTGAAATCTTAAATTATTGGTTATATTATTGATTTTCAATACTTTATTAATCATATTTAAATGGATGCCATGTTCAATCATCAATTTGAAGACGAAAATGGGGATATTCAAGACCTGCTTTTACGCTACCAAAACTTAAAAACGGGTAAGGCACATTCCTATATAGAAGAGGATGATTTCGAGAAAATCATAGCTCATTTGGATGAAAAAGATGCGATTGTTGAAGCAATCGAAGCGGCAGATATTGCATTGGCTCAATTTCCTTCTTCTTCACTTTTAATGATTAAAAAAGCAGATTTATTGTTGGCTACTAGAAAATATGATGAAGCACTAGCATTATTGAACACTGCAGCATTATATGACCATAAAGACATGAATCTTTTCATTCTCAAAACTGATGCTTTTTTGGCACTGGATCAACCTGAAGAGGCGATTGTATTGTTGCAAGAAGCTTTGCATTTATTTGAAGGCGCTGAACGAACGGAAGTGTTATTTGAATTAGCAGATGTATACGATGACCATGAGGCTTTTGATAAAGTATTTGATTGCCTGCAATTAATTTTAGAAGAAGAACCAACCAATGAGGAAGCCTTATATAAAATTTGTTTTTGGACAGACTTCACTGGTCGTAATGATGAGAGCATTAGATTACACCAGCGAATCATAGACGAACAACCTTACAATGCATTGGCATGGTTTAATCTAGCCGCTGCATACCAAGGCATTAAATTGTATGAAAAAGCAATAGATGCGTATCAGTTTGCTATTGTCATAGATGAGAAATTTGATTACGCCTATCGCAATATGGGGGATGCTTATTTGAGGATAAGAAAATACAAAGAAGCCATTGAGGCATTAGAGAAAGTCTTAGAATTATCTAGGCCAGAAGATGTGATATACGAAGCCATTGGGCACTGTTATCATAGATTAAAAAACTTTGCACAAGCAAGATTTCATTATAAAAAAGCAGTGCACTTAAATGCAGAAGATAGTCGGCTCTATCAAAAGATAGCATCCACCTATATGCTTGAATCAAAATGGCAAATGGCCATTAAACAAATCGAACATGCTATCAGAATTAATAAGCATATCAATGAGTATTATATCATGATGGGGGAGTGTTATATGCATTTGGATCAATACAAAGAAGCGGCAACTTATTTTGGTATTGTGGTAAAACATAAGCCAAAGCAAATTGCAGGATGGGAGAGCTATATAAAATGCCTCATAGCCAATGATCAATTGGATTCGGCCTTAGAGCAAACAGAACTGGCGTATATGTCTACCCAAGGTAAAGTGATCTTTGTGTACTATAGAAGTGCCATTTTGTTTATGATGCAAAAACGTAAAGAAGGTTTATTGCAATTGGAGATGGCCTTATCGAAGTCTGGTAAATGGTTGAACAAGCTCATTAAATTTTACCCAGAGCTGATACAGGACGCTAAAGTGGTGGAATTGATAAGTCAATACAAGAAGCTTAAATAAGCTAAGCATTTTTAATTTATCTTTGCAAAAATAAAGTAGTATAATGATGAATTTTAATTTAACACAGATTCCAGAAAGAACACAACAACCAAGACAATACGGATTAACAATGGTCATGGATAAAGGACTTAGTTTGAGAGAAGCGGAAAACTTTTTAAGTATTGGCGCACCTCATACAGATATTGTTAAATTAGGATTCGGTACTTCTTTTGTAACACCAAACTTGAGGGACAAAATTGAGTTGTATCAACAACACAATATTCCTGTTTATTTTGGAGGGACTTTATTTGAAGCTTTTATTATCAGAAATCAGTTTGATGATTATATCGCAATGTGTAAAGATTATAACATTGATGTAATTGAAGTAAGTGATGGATCAATTGAAATACCTCATACAGAGAAATGTGGTTACATCGAAAAAATTTCAAAATTTGCAAAAGTATTTAGTGAGGTTGGTAGTAAAGATGCAGCGCACATTATTCCTCCATACAAATGGATTGAATTGATGAGTGCAGAATTAAATGCTGGTGCATCTTATGTTATTGCAGAAGCTAGAGAAGCCGGAAACGTAGGTATATATAGAGGTTCAGGAGAGGTGAGAGAAGGTTTAGTGCAAGAAATTTTAACTAAAATTCCTGCAGAAAAAATTCTTTGGGAGGCACCACAAAAAGCACAGCAATTGTATTTTCTTGAATTAATTGGTTGTAATGTAAATCTTGGAAATATTGCACCATCTGAAATTATTCCATTAGAAGCAATGCGTATTGGTTTACGTGGAGATACTTTCCATTTATATTTAAATAAATAAAAGTGCGACAGTTTGGATTAATAGGTTTTCCATTATCGCATTCTTTTTCTAAAGGATATTTTGCCAATAAATTTTTGACAGAAAATATATTGGATGCGGGATATGAAAATTATCCCATTGAAACGATTGAACTTTTTACGAGCTTATGGAAAAACAATCCATCTTTAAAAGGATTGAACGTAACCATTCCGTATAAAAAATTAGTCATTCCTTATTTACAATATCCTTCATCAGTGGTGGAGTCCATTCAGGCTTGTAATTGTATACGCTTATTTGAAGGCGCTTTGTATGGTTATAATACAGATGTAATAGGCTTTGAACAATCTTTATTACCTTTTTTACAAACCCATCACAAAAAAGCATTGATTCTAGGTACGGGTGGAGCTGCTGCTGCAGTAGAATGGGTGCTGAAAAAACTAGGAATAAGCTATCAATTGGTCTCTAGAACCGAATCGGAGGGATTGATTTCTTATACCGCATTGAATCCAGCTTTGATAGCGACCCATACATTGATTATCAATACTAGTCCTGTTGGTATGTATCCAAACATAGAAGATGCCCCAAATTTGCCTTATGAGGCCATTACGGCTAAGCATCACTTGTATGATCTTGTATACAATCCAGTACAAACCAAATTTTTGGCTTTGGGAGCTGCTCAAGGCGCTTCCATTCAAAATGGCCTAGAAATGTTACATATACAGGCCAATGCTAGTTGGGAGATTTGGAATAGCCCAGAGCCATTGAAGCAATAAAGTACATGCTAGCTGTAAGCTGTTTTATCTGCAAATTTGCCCTTCGTCTTAGATTATAAAGTGCTCAAGAATTCGAATAGCTGAGTGACCGCTTTCTGTCTATGACTGAATTGGTTTTTCTCCTCCATTGTCATACTGGCAAAGCTTTTTGTTGATCCATCAGGTACAAAAATGGGATCATATCCAAATCCTTTTTCACCTTGCATTTGGGTTAAAATCTGCCCTTTACAGATACCTTCAAAATAGTAAGTTTGTTGTTCCCAAATAAGGCAAATGACAGTTCTAAATTGAGCAGATCTATTTTCAATACCATTCAGCTTGTGCAGCACAAGATCAATATTGGCTTGAAAATCTCGGTCTTCTCCTGCATATCTTGCACTTTTAACACCTGGTTCACCCCCTAAAGCAGCAATTTCAAGTCCAGTGTCTTCGCTAAAACAATTTTGGTTGGTCATGTCAAAAATCGTTCTTGCTTTCTCTTCAGCATTCGCTTCTAATTGATCATGAGGCTCTGGAATATCAATTTCAATCCCAGCTTCTTTTAATGGAATAATTTCAAAATTATGCCCTACCAAAGATTGAATTTCAGCAACTTTATTTCGATTGTTTGTAGCAAAAATGAGTTGGTACATTGTAGAAAATTAATAGGTGCAATTTTTAAAATCGATGATTATAATTTGAAAATTAATTTTAAGGCATTCCATAATTTTGTCTTTTCAATTTTAGAATCTTGATCAATGCCTTGCATGTTGGATAAATTATTACTGAATAATAATTGTGTTTCTCCAAGTAAAATTGGACTGTAAATTTTAGTAGGTAATTTTATTTTCAATTGCGTTGGATTGATATCAAAAATTAACACAATTTCAGAAGGTGCTTGAGTTAAAATTTGATGCAAGGAATAGTTTTTATTTGCAAGGTTGACTAGCGCAATATCAGCGATGGTTAACTTACATGCATTTAAGATAGAAGTCAACAAATCAAAGTCCCTTTCATTTAAGTGAACCGCACTTGTGTCTTGCACTAAAACCAAGATCTTTTTTTGATGCTCGCCTAAGAATTTAATAGGGACAATTGGGTCATTTTCAGCTGCTATTATTGCATTTTCTGGTTCAGTAGTAGGGGAGGGCTGCGCTTTTTTATCCACATTTACTGGCGCAACACCAAGCACTAAGCTTTCTTTGTACAGATTCACTAATACGCTATTTGGCAGGTTGTTTTTAACTTCTTTCATAGGATTTGGATACCGAAAATTAACTGAATTGATTGGTTTGAAAAAATAACAATTGTATGTCTTTATTTTTTTGTGTTTCTTTGTGCTTGATTTAGTATCAAAAACGAATAAAAATGAGTGCACAAAATATCCCATTTATCGAAATGCCAAAGGAGCAATTAAGGCATTTAGATCCTAAAAATTTCTTCTTCGGAAAGAGCTTTACAAATTATATGTTGGAAGCAGATTTTATTGATGGTGAATGGAAAAATGCAGTCATTAAAAAATTCGAACCTTTGCAACTAGATCCATCAACTGCAGTGTTGCATTATGGTCAATCTATTTTTGAAGGAATCAAAGCATATAAAAGTGCAACGGATCAAGTGGTCATTTTTAGACCACAAGAAAATTACAAACGCTTTAATACATCTGCAGAGAGAATGCAAATGCCAACTGTTCCTGAATGGTTATTCATGGATGGCATGAAGCAACTAATAAAAATTGAACAAGATTGGATTCCAAAAGAAGAAGATCATTCATTATACATTCGTCCATTCATGATTGCAACAGATCCATTCTTAGGAGTGCGTCCATCTGCAACCTATAAGTTCATGATTATTTTAGGTCCTGCTGGTCCTTACCATGCCGAGCCAATGAAAATTTTAATTGAACAAAAATATACTAGAGCAACACCAGGAGGTGTAGGTTTTGCAAAAAATGGGGGCAATTATGGAGCAAGTTTATATCCTGTAGCTTTAGCTCAACAAAAAGGGTATGATCAAGTTTTATGGACAGATGCGTTGGAGCATAAATATGTAGAAGAAGTGGGAATGATGAATGTGATGTTTGTGATCGATGGGAAAGTGATTACCCCAAGCTTGGAAAGAGGGACTGTTTTAAAAGGGGTAACAAGAGACAGTTCTATCACTTTACTTAGAGATATGGGGTACACTGTGGAGGAGCGTAACCTTTCAGTGGAGGAAATTGTGTCTGCACATAAAGCAGGTCAATTAGAAGAGGTATTTGGGGTAGGTACAGCAGCGGTAGTGTCATTTATATCTAGATTAGCAGAAGGAGATTATGTGATGGATTTTGATTTAACCAAGTCAAAAGTTGCGCCAAAACTTAAAAAGAAGCTAAATGACATCCGTGTTGGGCTAGAAGTGGATAAACATGGTTGGTTGGTGAAAATTTAGTTAAATAACTGTTAATCAGTCGTTTAACTATCAAAAACAAAGACAATCGTACGGTAAAAGGGGCTAATTGCTTAATTTTTTAAAAAATAGCAAATAAACATTTTGGTAATTCGTTTACAGCCATTACCTTTGCCGTCCGAATTTTTTATAAACCGAAATTGAACTAAACAGCATAATTAATGCCTACTATTCAACAATTAGTGAGAAAAGGCCGTGAGATCATCAGGGCTAAAAGTAAATCAAGAGCTTTGGATGCATGTCCTCAGCGTCGTGGTGTTTGTACAAGAGTATATACAACAACTCCAAAAAAGCCGAACTCTGCGTTACGTAAAGTAGCAAAAGTACGTTTGACTAATAAGATTGAAGTCATTGCCTATATCCCAGGTGAAGGCCATAACTTACAAGAGCACAGTATCGTATTAATCCGTGGTGGTCGTGTAAAAGACTTACCGGGTGTACGTTATCATATTGTTCGTGGTAGTTTGGATACTGCTGGTGTTAAAGACCGTAAGCAGTCTCGTTCTAAGTATGGTACTAAGAAAGAAAAAGCAAAAAAATAATCAAGTAACAACTAATTAATATTCGACATGCGTAAAGCACAACCTAAAAAAATTCCATTAGCACCAGATCCTCGTTTCAACGATGTACAGGTGACTCGTTTTATCAACAACATTATGTTGGATGGTAAAAAGACAACTGCCTTCAAAATTTTCTACGATTCTTTAGAGAAAGTAGCTAAAATGACAAACGAAGATGGTTATGAGATGTGGAAGAAAGCTGTTGCAAATGTAACTCCAGCGGTTGAAGTTCGTAGCCGTCGTATTGGTGGTGCAACTTTCCAAATCCCAGCTGAAGTTCGTGCAGACAGAAAAATCTCTTTAAGCATGAAGTGGTTGGTACGTTTTAGCCGTGAGCGTAACGGTAAGACAATGGCAGACAAATTAGCAAATGAAATCGTTGCAGCTACAAAAGGCGAAGGCGGTGCATTTAAGAAGAAAGAAGATACGCATCGTATGGCTGAGGCGAACAAAGCGTTCTCTCACTTTAAAGTTTAATTCCTTAAGCATCAATGCTTATAGATATAAAAAAACCCTAGCTTGCTAGGGTTTTTTGTTGCTCCTAAATGGGGGACTAAAGTATGTGGAATAGTTTATTGAAAAATATTGATGGAAACCCTTGTTCAATCACTTATATCATTAACTTTGCGCCTCGGAAAATTGGATAAATAAAATTAAACAACCCTAATATGGCGGACTTAAGACTACAAAGAAACTTTGGTATTGCTGCGCACATTGATGCGGGTAAGACTACAACCACTGAACGTATCTTGCGTTACACTGGTATGATTCACAAAATTGGTGAAGTACATGATGGTGGTGCTACCACTGACTGGATGGAGCAAGAAAAAGAAAGAGGTATCACGATTACTTCTGCAGCGGTAAGTTGTCAATGGCAATTTCCAACTGTATTAGGAAAGAAGGATGCAAATACAAAAGATTATTATTTCAATATTATTGATACTCCAGGACACGTTGACTTTACTGTTGAGGTAGAGCGTTCAATGCGCGTATTGGATGGTTTGATTGCTTTGTTCTCTGCTGTGGATGGTGTGGAGCCTCAATCAGAAACAGTATGGCGTCAAGCTAACCGTTACAAAGTTCCTCGTATCGGTTTCGTAAATAAAATGGACCGTGCTGGTGCAGATTTCTTAATGGTGGTAAACCAAGTAAGAGAAATGTTAGGTGCGAAGGCTGTGCCATTACAATTACCAATTGGAGCTGAAGATGGTTTCAAAGGGGTAGTGGATTTAATTAAAATGAAAGGTATTATCTGGGATGATGCAACAGAAGGTATGACTTACTCTGAGATTCCTGTACCAGATGATATGAAAGAAGATGTGGATTATTGGAGAGCTCAATTGATTGAAGCTGTTGCTGAATATGATGACAAATTGATGGAGAAATTCTTTGAGAATCCAGATTCAATTTCTGAAGCTGAAGTACATGAAGCAATCCGTAAAGCTTGTATCGATTTAAGTATCGTTCCAATGA
>JAOASM010000021.1 GCA_030158665.1 Sediminibacterium sp.
TCGGTAACAGTGCAACAGCACAAACTAAGATTGGTTATTTCGATGACCAAAGCGTAATTGCTTTATTCCCTGGTATCCAAGAAAAATTAGATACAGTTTTGAATTCTTATGCTAAAGATTCTTTACAAGATGAGTACAACTACACTTTAAAGGATTACCAAGTAAAAGATAGTATCTACAGAAGAGATTCTGCTGATTTGTCTAAAAGACCAAAGGCTTTACAAATGGCTACAGACGATTTAAATCGTTTGAAATATAAGTTGATCAACTGGCAACAGTATCAACAACAAATGATGGAGCAAAAGCAAGAAGCTTTATTGTTGCCATACAGACAAAAAATCGCTCAAGCTTTAAGTGAAGTGGTTGCAGAGCAAAAATACAATTTGGTATTAAAGGCAGACGCATTGTCTCCTTATGCTCAACCATCTATCGCTGATAACTTAACGATCCGTGTTGCTTTAAAATTAAAGCTTCCAGTTCCTAAGGATATCGAAGATGCTTTCAAAGCAGCAACAGGTGGCGCCGCAAAACCAGCGACTCCAGCAAAAAAGGGGTAATATTATAATCGATCTATACTGAATACACCCCGTTGTCTACAACGGGGTGTATTGTTTTAAGCAAACTTGGAATTTCTATTTTATGCAAGCACCAATTGGCGTTTTTGATAGTGGTTATGGAGGCCTAACCATTTTAAAAGAATTGAAGCAACAATTGCCTCAATACGATTATCTCTACTTAGGTGATAACGCGCGTGCACCCTATGGAACAAGGTCATTTGATACGGTCTATCAATATACATTGGAGGCAGTAGAATGGTTTTTTAAACAAGGTTGTAGTTTGGTGATTCTAGCTTGTAATACTGCATCTGCAAAAGCATTAAGAAATATTCAACAGTTGGATCTACCCAATATTGGTCCAGACAAAAGGGTATTGGGTGTGATCAGACCTAGCTCGGAAGTGTTAGGTCAATTTTCTTCTTCACACCATTTGGGGATTTTAGGAACAACAGGTACGGTTCAGAGTGAGAGTTATCCAATTGAATTGTCCAAATTTGCACCAGAAGCAAAAGTCTTTCAACAAGCTTGTCCTATGTGGGTGCCATTGATTGAAAATGGTCAACACGAAGCCCAAGGTGCTGATTATTTTGTCAAGTTGTACATTGACCAACTTTTTGATCAATCGCCTAAAATTGACACCGTATTGCTTGCCTGCACCCATTATCCATTGATGGCAAAAAAGATTCAAAGCTTTTTACCAAATGGAGTCAAATTGGTAACCCAGGGGGATATTGTAGCCAAGAGTTTGGCCATTTACTTGCAAAATCACCCCGAAATAGACCAAAATTGTAGTAAAAATGGACAATTGCGCTTCTTTACCACAGACAATCCAACTAGCTTCGAAGAACAAGGCAGTTTGTTCTTTGGCCAAAAAATTGCTGCAAATCACACAGATTTAGCTTAAAAATTCAAAAAATACCCTATTTTTGCCGTCCTTTCACAGGTAGTGGTATGGTGACTGCTATAAGAACGGATTTAGAATATAAAGTATTAAACCTCAAGGGCAGATAGGAATAATCCTAATAACCCGCTAAAAAAAGTATATTATGAAACGTACATTCCAACCTCATAAACGTCGTCGTAAATCAGTTCATGGTTTTCGTAAGCGTATGGAATCAGCTAATGGTCGTAAAGTATTAGCAAGTCGCCGTAAGAAAGGACGCAAGAAACTAACTGTATCTAGCGAGAAAGGATTAAAATAATTTAATCTCTATTCGTAGAAACTTATAATTTTAAAGTCCACTCGTTTTCGGGTGGACTTTTTTAATGCAACATCAAATAAAAAAATAGACAAGTAGCTACTTCATTGGCAAAGACTTTTACATATCAAAAAAAGGATAAATTAAAAAGCAGGAAACAAACTCAAAACTTGTTCACCTTTGGTAAGTCCATGTCCAATGCGCCGCTTAGGTTAATTTATACTTTAGAAAATATTGCGGATGCGAACCAAATCAATCCGGCCGCATTGCTTATACAAGCTGGAGTGGGCGCGCCTACAAAGCAATTTAAAAAAGCAGTACAACGCAACCGAGTAAAAAGATTATTAAGAGAAGCATATCGATTAGCGCTGCCTGCTTTTAAAGCGCAACTTCCATTGCAAGGAATGCGTTTGAACATTTTTATTTTATACATGGACGTCCATGTCTTACCTCAGGAAGAGATCAATGCAAAAATGAATTTGATATTGAATCAATTGGTAAAACGAATCTATGGACAAGCTTAAGCAAATCATTGCCTTTCCATTTATCGCATTGATCCGATTCTATCAATATGTTTTATCTCCTTATTTAGGAGGTAGCAAATGTCGTTTTACCCCTACTTGTTCTCAATACACTGTAGAAGCGATTCAAAAATATGGTCCAATCAAAGGCATTCGTTTGGGTGTCAAAAGATTGAGCAAATGTAGACCTGGCGGCGGTCATGGATATGATCCAGTTCCTTAAGTTGGCAAATTAAAAAACCGTCCCTTTTGGAGACGGTTTTCAGTATGCTTAAATTGATGATTGATTTATTTTGCAGCAGCAAAACGATCAGCAATCATAGACCAATTAACTACATTCCAAAAAGCAGCTAAATAATCTGCTCTTCTGTTTTGGTATTTTAAATAGTAAGCGTGTTCCCAAACGTCTGCACCTAAAATTGGTGTTCCTTTTACTTCGGCTACATCCATTAAAGGATTGTCTTGATTGGGTGTAGAACAAATTTCTAATTGACCGTCTTTTACAATCAACCATGCCCAACCACTTCCAAAACGAGTCATACCTGCGTTCGCAAATTTTTCTTTGAATGCATCAAAGCTTCCAAAGCTAGCATCAATAGCAGTTGCTAATTCCCCAGATGGAGTACCACCTGCATTGGGTGCTAAACTGTTCCAAAAGAAAGTGTGGTTCCAGTGACCACCACCGTTGTTTCTAACAGCAGGACTGATGCTTCCTGCAACCGCAACCAATTCTTCGATTGTTTTGCCTTCGTTAGGTGTACCAGCTATAGCTTTATTTAAATTGTCTACGTATGCTTGATGGTGTTTGCCATGGTGAATCTGCATGGTCAAGGTATCAAAATGTGGCTCTAAGGCTTCGTGTGCATAAGGTAATGCAGGTAATGTAAATGACATATTGCTTTATTTTTATTGTTTATAATCGAATTTCAAAATTACAATGCTTTCGGCGAAATAAGACTGACCAAGATTAATTTTCCTTAAATAGTTAATAAGGAATAAATACCTATTTCTAGGCTCTCAGTTAGCGCTTGGCTTTAAAGAAGGATTGCATTAGTGCGGCACATTCTTCTTGGAGGATGCCTCCAGTAAGGGTAGTAGAGGGGTGGAAGGGGTTCTTTTCTGTGACACGACGGTAGCTGTTTTTTTCGTCGTAAGCCCCAAAAACAATATGGCCAATCTTATTCCAGTACAAAGCGCCTGCGCACATTAAGCAAGGCTCAAGTGTGACATAAAGGGTAGCTTCTGGAAGGTATTTAGATTGTAAGTTTTCGCAAGCACTGGAGAGTGCTAAAATTTCGGCATGCGCCGTAACGTCTTTTAAAAGTTGTACTTGGTTGTACCCTTTGGCGATGATCTGATCGTTCATTACAATCACAGCGCCAACAGGCACTTCATCTTCGTCAAAGGCCCTCTTCGCTTGTAAGAGGGCCTGACGCATATAATGTTCATGTTTATTTTCCACTAGCTTATATAACTGGGATTATAGTTTTTGGATACGGATATTTCTGTACCAAACTTTATCACCATGATCTTGCAAGCTAATATGTCCAGAGAAAATCTTTCCAAAATCAGGAGATTCACCTTTAGCAAATTTGCTTCTTCTAATTAATTCTTTCCAACCATCATCTCCTAAATGGGTGTTTACTGTAGTCACCCCATTTAATTTAAGTTCTAAATTTCCTTTATTCACGATGATATCTACTTTGTTCCATTCTTCAGCAGCATTGACTGCGCCTTCTCTTCCAACAATCAAATCATACAAATTACCTGCTCTATGACTGATGATTTTGCTGTCTGGATGACCTTCGTTATCTAACACTTGCATCTCTGGTCCGGTATGCCAAGTGTTTTTATATTTTTCAGGATCATCTTGTACAAAAAAGATGATACCGCTGTTACCGTTTTTAGAAATCTTCCATTCTAATTGTAAATGGAAGTTGGTAAAGCTTTCGTTGGTAACAATATCACCACCACCAACAATTCTTCCATCAACTCTATTGGTTGGATCAAACATCAAAGTGCCATCCACAGCTTTCCATGCTTCACCAGCAGTGGTTTTGCCATAGGTATGCCAACCGTTGGTAGTTTTACCATCAAATAAAGAGATCCATTTGTTTTGAGTTTGAGATTGCGCTTGGTTGAATCCAAGTATTGCAATTGTCAATAAGGTTAAAGCAAGTAATTGTTTTTTCATAAAATGATTTTTGTAGATTATTTCTTAAGCAATAAGATATACTTCACCATTGCTTTTGCATCATCCTGACTTAACTGTGCGTGCGCAGTCATTGGGATAGCACCCCAGTTACCACTTCCGCCTTTGATGATTTTTCCGGCTAACATCTCGATATTCTCATCTGTATTTTCATACTTCGCTGCAACATCTTGATAAGCTGGTCCAATATTTTTTTCAGCAACTTTATGACAAGTTAAACAGTCGCTGCCTGCAACCAATGCTAAGCCTTTTGAGTAATCAGGGTTGTCTGATAATTTATTTTCTGGAGCAGCAGTTGTAGCTTCAGTTGTTGTTTCTTTTTTTGTTTCGCCACCACCGCATGCAACTAATAAAACAGCTGCTGATAGGGCACATACAATTTTACGCATAGTGTATTGTTTGATTGTGTTAATTAAAATTATGAATTAGATACCTAATATTTTTTTGTTAAATGCTTCATCAGATCCAGTGCTAGCAAAATCATCAAAGGCTTTTTCGGTTACAGGGATGATATGGTTTTGAATAAATACAGCACCTTCTGCTGCACCTACTTCTGGATGCTTTAAGCAACATTCCCATTCCAACACTGCCCAACCTTTGTAATCATATGCAGCTAACTTGCTAAAGATACTTTTAAAATCTACTTGGCCATCACCAAGCGATCTAAATCTTCCAGCACGATCGATCCAATTTTGATAACCGCCGTATACACCTTGTTTTGCACTAGGGTTGAATTCGGCATCTTTTACATGAAACATTTTAATACGCTCATGGTATGCATCGATATAGCCTTTGTAGTCCATGCATTGTAATACTAAATGCGATGGATCAAATAATAAACAGGCACGTGGATGTTGTCCTACTTTCTCTAAGAACATTTCATAGGATACGCCATCATGTAAATCTTCTCCAGGATGAATTTCGTAACATAAGTCAACGCCAGCTGCGTCAAATTCATTTAAGATAGGTAACCATCTTTTGCCCAACTCTGTAAAGCCTGTTTCTACCAATCCTGCAGGTCTTTGTGGCCATGGATATACGGTATGCCATAACAAGGCACCACTAAAAGTAGCATGTGCATTCAGTCCTAAATTTTGAGAAGCTTTTGCTGCGTATTTTAATTGTTGCACAGCCCATTCTGTTCTTGCTTTTGGATTGCCTCTATATTCGGCAGGGGCAAAGCCATCAAATTGTGCATCATAAGCAGGATGTACCGCTACCAATTGCCCTTGCAAGTGCGTGGACAATTCTGTGATTTCTAATCCAGCAGCTTGAACGATCCCTTTTATCTCATCTGCATAGGTTTTACTTTCTGCAGCTTTTTTTAAATCAATGCATCTAGCGTCCCAACTAGGAATTTGCACCCCCTTGAAACCCAATCCAGCAGCCCATTTACAGATACCTTCTAAAGTATTGAATGGTGCAGTGTCTCCTAAGAATTGCGCTAAAAAAATACCAGGTCCTTTAACTGTTGTCATATTGTTGTGATTGCCTATTATATATTATGTGCTGTCCATTTCTGATCTGATCCTGCAGATAAAACCACATTATCAATAAATGCCATGCCTCTGATACCATCTTCTACTCCTGGAAAATCTAACATCTCAGGTGTCGGTGTGGTACCATCTATCTTAGCAGATAAAGTTAGCGCAAAGTTTCTGTAGATATTCGCAAATGCTTCTAAATAGCCTTCTGGATGACCTCCCGGAGTACGACAATTATGGGTTGCGAAACTAGATAAGTGTGCGCCATAGTTAGCACCAGCTCTTAAGATTTGAGTAGGTTGATCCAACCATCTTACGATCAATGAATTGGGTTCGTGTTGAAACCATTCAATGCCACCTAGTTCTCCGTATACTCTTATTTTTAATGCATTTTCTTCTCCTGCCGCCACTTGTGACGCCATCAATACACCCTTAGCGCCATTGTCAAATTTTAACATCACAGCACCATCGTCATCCATCACACGGCCTTCTACTAATGTATTTAATTCGGCACAGATATCGGTGATTTTTGCACCAGTAATGTATTCCGCTAAATGTGCTGCATGGGTTCCAATATCACCCATTACTGAACTCTTACCCGATTTTTTTGGATCTGTTCTCCATGCTGCTTGTGCATTACCTTCTCTTTCAGATAACCTACTTAACCAGCCCTGTGGATATTCTACCCAAACCTTACGAATCTTACCTAGCTTGCCTTCGCGCACCATGGCCTTCGCTTGTTTGACCATCGGGTAACCAGAATAAGTATGTGTTAAGCAGAGTGTTAAGCCTGTCTCTTTTAGTTTTTGTTGTAACAATTTTGCTTCTTCTAAAGAAAACGTAATCGGTTTTTCGATCACTACGTTGAAGCCGTTTTCCAATGCCATCATAGCAGGTGCAAAATGCGCAAAATTAGGCGTCACAATGGTCACAAAGTCGATGCGCTCATCGGCAGGCAATTGCGCTTCTTTTGTAATCATTTCTTCGTAGGTCAAGTAAGTTCTTTCTTTTGGAAGGAATAATGCTTCTCCAGATGCTACTGCAATTTCCGGATTGATACTTAATGCGCCACACTTTAATTCAATGAGGCCATCCATATTGGCAGCAAGTCGGTGAATAGCGCCAATGAAAGCGTCTTTACCACCACCTACCATACCCATGCGTAGTTTTCTATTCATTTTATAGGGAGTTTTTAAGCTTACAAAATAAGGTGATTGTGTCAAAATAACACGTTCTGCCTATTGTAAAAGCAATTTCCTCATTATTTCTCAAAAAACCCTTTTTTTTCGTGTAAAATATTTGAAAAGAATGCAAAAATAAATTTACATTTATATCCTCATCCTAATGCTTGCTCGCTATGTCTACACAGATCAATAGACGAAAACTATTACAACAAGTTTTATCCGGCTCTGCTGCGATTGCTACAGGTATCGTATTGCCAAAGCAAGCAAAAGCACAATTAGAAAGTTTTTCAACAGTTCCTTCTGATGCGTCTAATTTAAAAGGCAATATCAACCATAGTGTTTGTAGATGGTGCTATAGCGATTTGAGTTTAGAAGATTTATGCAAGGAAGTAAAGCGTATCGGATTCAACGCGATTGACTTATTGAAACCCAATGAATGGGAGACGGTGAAAAAATATGGCATAGAATGCTCTATGTGTTATACTGCGGGTGAAACAAGTTTGACAAAAGGCTGGAACAATCCTGCCAACCATCCTTGGTTGATCAAAGATTATTTGGAAGCGATTCCTTTAGTGGCTGCTGCAGGGTATAAAAATTTAATTTGTTTTGCGGGGAATAGAAATGGCATGGATGATGCGACCGGTTTAAAAAATTGTGTGGAGGGATTAAAACAAATCATGCCGTTAGCAGAAGCAAAGGGTGTAACGATACAAATTGAATTGTTCAATTCTAAAGTAGATCATAAAGATTATATGGGAGATAAGTCTGCATGGGGTATCGAACTATGCAAACAACTGGGCTCTCCTAATTTTAAGATTTTATTTGATATCTATCATATGCAAATAGATGAGGGGGATATCATTCGTTCCATTCAAGATAGTCATATGTATTTTGGACATTACCATACAGCGGGTGTCCCAGGTAGACATGAATTAGATGACCGTCAAGAATTAAATTATCCAGCCATCATGCGTGCCATTAAAGCGACTGGATATAAGGGGTATGTAGCCCATGAATTCATTCCAACGAATGCAGATAAAATTAGTTCACTCAAGCAAGCAGTCACTGTTTGCGATATTTAAATTTTGCTTTTAAAACCAATCATAACAACTCATAAAATTTTTTACAATGGCCGAACAACAGTATGACGCAATCGTAGTAGGTTCTGGAATTAGTGGCGGATGGGCTGCTAAAGAGCTTACAGAAAAAGGACTTAAAGTGTTAATGTTAGAGCGTGGAAGAAACATTGAACACATCAAGGATTATGTGAATGCAGATAAAGAAGCTTGGGACTACCCTCATAGAGGAAGTAGAACACAGCAGATGATTGAAGATTATCCAGTCTTAAAAAGAGATTATCCATTGAACGAAACGAATTTGGATTACTGGTGTTCTGATAAGGATCATCCTTATACAGAAACAAAGCGTTTTGATTGGTTTAGAGGATACCATGTAGGTGGCCGTTCTTTAATGTGGGGTCGTCAATCTTACCGTTGGTCGGATATGGATTTTGAAGCGAATGCTAAAGATGGTGTTGGTGTAGATTGGCCAGTGCGTTATAAAGAGATCGCGCCATGGTATGATTATGTAGAAAAATTTGCAGGTATTTCTGGCAATAGAGATGGGATTGATTTATTACCTGATGGACAGTTCTTACCTCCAATGGACTTAACCTGTGTAGAGAAAGATGTAGCTGCAAGAATTAAAGAGATCTATAAAGGTAGCCGTCATTTAATCATTGGTCGTACAGCAAATATTACTGTGCCGCATGAAGGTCGTCCAGGATGTCAGTTCAGAAATAAATGTTGGTTGGGTTGTCCGTTCGGAGGCTACTTCAGTACACAGTCTTCTACTTTACCAGCTGCGATGGCAACAGGTAATTTAACTTTAAGACCTTGGTCTATTGTGACAGAAGTGAAGTATGATAAAGATAAAAAGCGTGCAACTGGTGTAACGGTGTTGGATGCAGAAACCAACAAAACCATTGAGTACAAAGCAAAAATCATTTTCTTGAACGCCTCTACTTTAAATAGTACTTGGATCTTGATGAACTCAGCCACAGATGTTTGGGAAGGTGGATTGGGAAGTAGTAGTGATGCGTTGGGTAAAAACTTAATGGACCACCATTTAGGTAACCGTGCAGGTGGTATCATCGAAGGTTATGAAGACAAGTACACATTTGGACGTCGTGCCAATGGTTTCTATATCCCAAGATTTAGAAACCTGGGTGATGAAAAGCGTGATTATATCAGAGGATTTGGTTACCAAGGTAGTGCCAACAGATCTGGATGGGGTCGTGATGTGGCTGAAGTAAGTATCGGTGGTAAATTTAAAGATGCTTTAACTGAGCCAGGTGGCTGGTCAATTGGTATGATGGGCTTTGGTGAAATGTTACCAGATCCAACCAATAAAGTGACTTTAGATAAAACCAAGAAAGATAAGTGGGGCTTAAATGTCTTGAACATTGATTGTGAGTTGAAAGACAACGAAATCAAAATGCGTAAAGACATCTTAGAAGACGCTAAAGAAATGTTAGAGCGTGCAGGTGCTAAGAATGTACAAGGTTTTGAAGGAGATGGTACACCAGGTAGAGGTATTCATGAAATGGGTACAGCACGTATGGGTAGAGATCCTAAGACTTCTGTATTGAATGGCAACAACCAAGTATGGGATGCGCCAAACGTATTTGTGACAGATGGTGCGTTCATGACAAGTGCGAACTGTGTGAACCCTTCATTAACTTATATGGCATTCACGGCTAGAGCGGTAGACTTCGCTGTATCAGAATTGAAAAAAGGAAACTTATAATTTAATTTTTAAAAAATATTTTATGATAAACAGAAGAGAAGCCCTTTCTAGAGTTGCCATCATCATGGGTGGAACTGTATTAGGAGCAGAAGCTTTTTTGACTGGTTGTAAAACCAATACCAAGGGTGTTACATTCTCCCAAGCCGATATCGACTTTTTAAATGAAGTAGGTGAGACGATTCTTCCTGCAACGGATACTCCTGGCGCGAAAGCAGCGAATGTAGGTGCTTTCATGCAAGTGATGGTAAGCGATTGTTATGAAGCAAAGGATCAAGAGATCTTTATGAAGGGCATGGAAGAATTGAATGCTGCTTCTAAAAAGCACCATAATAAAGCCTTCATGGAATCGACTCCAGAAGAACGTACTGCTTTCTTAACAGAACTAGATAAAGAAGCGAAGGAGTACCAAAAGAATAAACAAAAAGAAGACCCTACCCATTACTTTACCATGATGAAGCAATTGACTTTATCTGGTTTGTTCACTTCTAAAATTGGTGCAACAGAAGTATTGAGGTATGTAGCTGTTCCTGGAAAGTACGAAGGTTGTGTGCCTTATACTAAAGGAGAAAAAGCTTGGGCTACTTCATAGTAGCAACTATATTCATTGAGCCTCCAGAAGGAGGCTCAATTTTTTACAATTATTTATAACGTTTGCAATTTTATATTATGTCTAATTCAAGAAGAAGTTTTTTACGTGGCGCGGCTTTAACCACTTTGGCCATGTCTATGCCATTTAAAAATGAGTTGATGGCGATGGCTTCAAAGTCCAATGCATTTGGTCTTCAATTGTGGTCAGTGAAACAAGCATTGGCAAAAGATCCACTTGCTGTTTTGAAACAATTATCTGACAATGGGTATAAAAAAATTGAAAGCTTTGAAGGTGCTAAGGGGATGTTTTGGGGGATGAAAAACACAGAGTTTAAAAAAGTAATGGATGATTTAGGAATGAATATGGTATCCTCGCATTGTAATGATACAGGCGATCTTGTATCTTTTGAGCGCAAGGCTGCAGCAGCAGGTGAAATAGGTTTGAAGTATTTGATTTGTGCTTTTAAAGGGCCTCAAAAGTCACTTGATAATTTCAAGAAATTCACAGACGAGTTCAATGCATGTGGTGAAATTGCTAAAAAGCATGGACTACGTTTTGCGTATCATAACCATGATTATTCTTTCAAAGCAATGGAGGGTATTGTTCCTCAGGATCTAATGATGGATGGCACAAATCCAGACTTAGTAGATTTTGAAATGGATATGTATTGGACTGTGGCTGCAGGGGTAGATCCTATTGCATACATGGACAAACATCCTAATCGTTTTAAATTAGTGCACGTTAAAGATTTAAGTAAGACAGCGACTGGTCATGAATCATGTGTGATTGGCAAAGGCACGATTGACTATAAGTCCCTATTGCCAAAAGTGGCTAAGCGTGGTGTACAGCATATGATTGTAGAACAAGAGGCATATACAGGAACAAATGAATTAGATGCAGCTAGAGATAATGCCGCTTATTTGAAAACATTGAAATGGTAAATTTCATCAGCTAGAATTAAAAAAGGGACACTAATTATAGTGTCCCTTTTTTTTTGGTAGTTATATCTGATACACTTGTTCCTTTTTATAATAATATCCCATGCTCATTAATGTATACTATTGTATTTTACAGCGAATTTAAATCTTCCGCCGTATTGAAAGAAATGTTTGTATGCCCTAGACAAATATGATTTTTGAATTAAAGGTACTCTTGTGAAAAAATCATATTAACTAATATAATTCACCAATTACTGCAACTTTTGTAACGGTAAGGTGGCCATATTTTTCTAAATCATCAATTGACCAATTCAATTTACGGTCATTGTATCTTTCTTTAGCATTCCATTTGAAATCTTCTTTTATTTCAATAAACAAATGAATTGGTTCAATGCCTTGGGATTGTAATTTATTTTTTTCTTCATAACTGATAAAATACATCATAAAAACACTAGATGTGCCATTTTGAGAAAATGGGGAACCAATTACTCTTTTAATTGTTGGTTGAATTTCTCCAAGTAAATTGGACAAAGGATTATTGATGAAAATTGTTTCATTTTCTTTTAGTTTATGCAAATCGCTTAGATTAGAAACTAATTTCTGTGCTGACAAGTTGTTGCCAAATACTAAAATACAAAGTAGAAGAAACAGTTTTTTCATAATTAGCCCTCTTATAAAAGTGTCCCATGCTTTTGAATTCGAGCAATTGATCCGATTAAATATCCTAAGCACACTTCGTTACTTTTTGCATGACAAGTGTTTTTGGATTTAGGACTTTCCGTTAGTATAATTCACCAATTATGCCAACATCTAGAACGGTAAGGTTGCCGTATTTGTCAAGATCTTCAGTAGTCCAATTCCACTTATTATTATTATACCTGTCTTTGACATCCCATTTAAAATCTTCCTTTATATAGATTAGCAAATGAATAGGTTTAATACCTTTGGCTTTTAATTTATTTTTTTCTTCATCATTAATAAAATACATTAAAAAGGCACTTACTGAAGAATTTTGAGAAGAGGGAGAACCAATTACTCTTTTAATTGTTGGTTGAATTTCTCCAAGTAAATAAGATAAAGGTTTATTGATAAACATTATTTTATTTTCTTCTATTTTATAAAGATCAGATAAATTTGTTACTAATTTTTGAGCAATTAAAACATTAGCTGAGATTACTTGTAAAAGTATAATTAGTATTATTTTTTTCATAAAATATATTTAGTTGCAATTGTTTTTTGTGTAGATTATTTTATTTGTTGACTCGTTTAAATACCCGTCAATTGATTGTCTTTTAAAACTATTATTTTCATATTTTAGTAATGCAAGTCCAGTATTATTTTTGTTTAATATATAAGCCAATGCAAAACAATTAGCATCCAAGTCACTGTAATTTTGTGTCACTAAATCATCATGAATTTCAAACATTTCATCTGAAAGTATTTTTGGAAAATCAAAGAAACCAGGTGGGTTTTCTTCTAATGGATATTTTGCGATAAAATTTGCCGCTTTAGAATAGTCAGTAATTGTTAGTGCATATAACTCTCCGTTTCCCATTAATACGAATCTTGTATTCAATTTCTCATAGTTTTGATGAGAATTGACTAGATAGTATAGATCAAGAGATGAAGGTTTAGCATTGTTTGGATGATTATGAATATCAGCAAAATAATTTGATAAACCTGTGTAAACGGAAGCATTTCCAATATTTCCATCCGTTTTGATTATACTTTTGATAATTTCATTGTCGCTAGTCCTTCCGAAAGATATAGTGTGCTCGTTGCCATCTGATGCTGCAGTTTTTATTTCATTTACAGCATTGATAAAGCTCATGTCCTGTACAAGAGTATTAGCCTCTGCAACATTTTTAGCTGCTTGAGCACAAGGATCTGTAATAGGATTAGTGTAATCACTAGGACTTGAACTCGGAGGTGGTACTGAATTATCATTTATTATATCACCAGCAATTGGTGTTGTAATTATTACTTTATATACACATTGCTCATAATTTGTTGAACCTACTGTAACTTTTCCATTTGGATCTGAATAAGCCCATGTGTAATACCAACAATATACAGTGATATAATCGTTTGCCTTTACTGAGAATGTAGATTTTTTATTGTTATTTTGGTTTGCAATATCACTTTTAAATACACCATCAAAATAGCCAAAGATTCCATTTAAAGTTTTTTGTGTAAACATTGTGTTTTCTGGATTGCCATGTTCAGGAAGTTTATATTGTTTTGTATTTCTATTAATGAATTTATATACTAATTTCTTTTTATTATCTTGATAAGCAAATAAAAGCTCGTCTACTTTTCCATTCGAATCTACAATTGGTATAAATACTGAACTATAAGCATTGCTATTTTTTATCCTTAAGTTACTATCCCATTTAGGTAGTCCATATTTTTTTACTACGGTATTTGCAAACCTTTTTTCAAGATCTAGCATTTTAAGTTCATTGATAATTGTATCTATTAAATCTGGACCTTTAACTAGTTCAAGTGCGCTAGCTCTCTTTTGATTACTTTGAATTGAATTATTTCTCTTAAAAAAGCCGTCATTTTGTTCATAGATTTCTTGACTAATATAATTATCTTTTCTACATGCATTAAGTGTGCAAATAATTATAATAAGAAATAGAGCTGTTTTTGAGAATATATTCATAATGTTTTGATTTCAAAACAAATATCAAATCATTATTTGAGATAAGATTCAGTATTTATACTGAACCTTATTAGATATATCATCATAAATAGTATGTTAATTCAATATTTCAGCACTCTTACAATAATATCCCATGCTTTTGAATATCTACCAATGCATCATACAATGCATCTAGGTCTTCGATGGTGTTGAATGCATTGATCGAATACCTTAAGTACACATCGTTGCCTTGTCGCATAATGGGTACTTCTATTTTATAATCAAGGAATAAGGTACGCTGTAATTTTTCGGGATCAGATGTATGAATAGGGATGCTAATCATTTGGCCAATCCATTCACTATTCAAAGGACTGATGGGCATGCTTTTTAACAAAGCATAAAATCTTGGGGCGTTATCTAACACCATTTGGTGACATCGTCTTCCGACTGCGGTCCAATGGTGTTGCTCCATGAATTCAATACAAGTAGCTACTGTTAAGAAAGCCGAAAAGTCCCTGGTACCAATCATTTGGTGGTAGTCCAAAAAATTAGAATGGGAGGGCTTGGCTGCTTGGTAGCCCCAACTTACAATCATTGGATCGCAAATGGGTTGCACTGCTTTGGTTGCATATAAAAAGGAACAGCCCTTGGGTGCCATCATCCATTTATGACATGCGCCTGTATAAAAATCTGCTTGAATTTTACTTAAGTCTAATGGGATATGTGCTGGTGCATGCGCTCCATCTACGATCGTGATCAATCCTTTTTCCTTCGCAATTGCGCAAATCTCTGCTGCAGGAAAAATCAATCCAGTTGCACTGGTGATATGGCTAATGAAAATGGCTTTTGTTTTTTCATTGCATCCTTTGAAAAAATCTTCAATGAATTTTTCTTTACTAACAATTGGAAGATTAATATTTTGTCTTCGATAGGTTGCGCCTTTTTTGCCACAATAATATTCCCATGTTCTATCACATGCGCCATATTCAATATCGGTGGCTAAAATCTCATCACCTGCTTGAAGCGGGAAACTCTTTGCAATCATATTGATGGCAAAACTTGGATTGGTTATATACACCAAATCATCTTTGTCTGCACAGTTCAGGTACTTAGCGAGTGCTGCTCTTGAATCTGCAAGGTATTGGTACCCATCAAATGCAATGAACTGCACTGGCTCTGCTTCTAGCACCCTTTGCCAGTCTTGGTATTTTTCGAATATTGGTTTTGGTGTAGCACCAAAAGACCCGAAATTCAAAAAATGAATATCGGGTCTTAATAAAAATTGATCTTTTAAAGATTCCATAGTTTGTGTTTATTCACCTAAGCTCCAACCTTCACGATAAGTTCGTTTTACAAACTGATTCGCTAAGTCGAAATTGGTGATCTTCATATTTGGACCATCCCACATTAATTGAATATTTCTTCCAGGATAGCTGGTTAATCCTTTTGCATCGTTTGCTTTAACATCATAAGAACGGATGGCTAAGTTACCCATCAATACAGATTCTGTCAATGGTCCTGCGATATCAAAATTAGAACTTAATACTTTTGCTTCTTTACTTCCTGGTCCTGCAATACATGCTTCAACCCATGCTGCATAGTGGCCTTCTGCACCACCTTTTACTCTATCAATGGTTTGAGGAACCACTGTTGTTTTAGTTAAATTGGTTGGAAGTAATTGTGGATTGACACCATAAGTACCTGCCATCATCTTTCCTTTTGTTCCTTCAAAGATGATCCCATTACCACCATCGCCCATCATTTCATTCGGTCCTAATTCTGCTGGTCTTTCTGGTTGAATGCCACCATCCATCCAATGTAATTTCACATCTGGTTTTCCATTTTGACCTTTGAAAGTTAAAATGATATGAGAAGCTGCTGGCGGACTATCTGGAGAATACACTCTTTGCCATGGTGCAGTATATCTTGTAGCCACACTACATTCTGCAGACACTGGATAGCCTAATCCTAATACAGCAAAACCTGGTGCCATAATATGACAAGCCATATCTCCTAGAGCGCCAGTACCGTAATCCCACCATCCTCTCCAGTTGAACGGCAATACGCCATCAAAATAACTTTTTTGTGGTGCAGTACCCAACCATAAATCATAATCCAATCCTGCTGGAATAGCAGAAGCAGTGGTTGGACGAATCACACCTTGTGGCCATACTGGTCGGTCAGTGTAACAATAAATAGTATGCACATCTCCAATCAATCCTGCATTGTACCAATCTTGTAACACACGAACACCATCTCCTGATGCACCTTGGTTACCCATTTGTGTTACCACATTGTATTTGTGTGCAGCCTGTGTCATGATTCTAGCTTCGTAGATATCATGTGCCATTGGCTTTTGAACATACACGTGTTTTTTCAATTGCATCGCTGCCATTGCTTGTACGCCGTGCATATGGTCTGGTGTAGAGACAGAGACTGCATCAATATGCTTTCCTTCTTTCTCTAACATCTCTCTATAATCCTTATAATATTTTGCTTTTGGAAATCTTTCACGACTCTTTACCGCTTGACGATCATCTACGTCACACAAAAATGCGATATCTGCTTTTCCACTTTGGTAGAAGGACCATAAGTCACCTTCTCCTTTTCCTCCGGCACCAATACCTGCAATTTGTAATTTATCACTTGGTGCGATAAATCCTGGACCACCTAATACATGTCTTGGGACAATGTAAAATCCGCCTAATGCTAATGCGGCATTTTTGACAAAATCTCTTCTTGATTTCACAGTTTTTTTCATAGCAATCGTTTAAATAGGAGGGTCGCTCCATCGGTTTTTAAGTAAGTTAAATTATTGAAAATTGCGCATATGCTGAAATTATTTTTATGAATGAACAAATTGGCACCAGTATGGTTATTAAAGATTAAATTGCTATACTATAATTAAGCTATGAATACAACATTAGAAGCGTTAAGACAATATTTTCAATCAGGAGCAACCCAAAGTTTTGCATTTAGGCTTTTGCAGCTTAAAAGGCTCAAGCAATTGGTACTTGAGAACGAGCAGGCATTGTATAAAGCCTTGCATACAGACCTTAAAAAATCCAATGAAGAATCCTGGGCGACAGAGATAGGATTTTTCTTGAATGAATTAAATTACACCATCGAGCATTTGAAAGGATGGATGCAACCTACCAGTGTACCTACTAACTTATTAAATCAGCCTTCTACTTGTTATACTATGCAAGAGCCCTTAGGTGTGGTTTGTATTATTGGTCCATGGAACTATCCTTTTCAATTGTTATTTACGCCGTTAATTGGCGCCATTGCTGGAGGAAATTGTGTGGTATTGAAGCCGAGTGAATTTGCGCCAGCGACAGCGGATGTCATGGGGAAGATCATCCGTGATTTATTTCCGGAAAATTATATTTTATATGTAGAAGGGGAGGGTGCGCAAGTATTGCCGCCTATGTTATCTAGTTTTAGATTCGATCATATTTTTTATACAGGCAGCACTGCAGTAGGTAAGATTATTTATCAGCAAGCAGCAGAAAAATTAACCCCTGTCACATTAGAATTGGGAGGTAAAAGTCCCGCAGTGGTGGCGGTGGATGCCAATATGCGCGTGGCTGCTAGAAGAATTGTGAATTCTAAATTCTCTAACTGTGGTCAAATGTGTGTGGCACCAGATTATGTGCTAGTGCCAACTGCTTTTAAGCAAGTATTGATAGATGAGTTGATTAAAGCGATTGAACAATTTTACGGTGTGGATACAGCCAATTCAGAAGGCTATGGTAAAATTATCAATGAAAGACAGTGGCATAGATTAGTGGGCTATTTTGCAGATGGCAATATCGTATATGGCGGAAAATCGGATGCGTCTAATTTGTATATAGAACCAACATTGATCACAGATGTTGCGGTAGATAGTAAAATAATGCAGGATGAAATTTTTGGACCCATTCTTCCGATCCTTACCTATGACAGCAATGAAGCGGCTTTGGAGATCATTCAACGCAATCCAAATCCATTGGCCTTTTATGTCTTTACAAATGATGTGGCTACAGAACAATATTGGTTGACCAATGTGCCTTCTGGTGGTGCTTGTGTGAACAATACAAGTTGGCATTTAACCAACCATGCCTTGCCATTTGGCGGAAGAGGTGCAAGTGGGATGGGTGGCTACCATGGCAAATTGAGTTTCACTACCTTCACACATATGAAATCGGTGATGAAAACGCCTACTTGGATAGATCCTGATTTAAAATATCCTCCATACAAAGGCAAGGGTTGGTTGTTGAAAAAACTAATTGGTTAACAGGTTATATACACTTTATATGTACCTCACAAAAAAGAAATCTATGATCATTAAAATAGCCATTGCAGTGGGCGTATTGGTGACTGCTGCCTTATTGATGAAGAAAAAAGATATGACCTATCGTCAATCTATTTTAAAAACTATGTACCCGATGATCATGTGGTCAACTGGTAAAGCGGGATCTAAGCAAGTCCAAGTGAATCCTGCCATGAAAAAAGGCACAGCTGAATTTTATAGTTTAACCACGAAAGATATAACTGGAAAGGATTTCAGCTTTGAGCAATTCAAAGGGAAAAAAGTATTGATTGTGAATACGGCAAGTGATTGCGGTTATACTGGTCAGTACGAAAATTTAGAAAAATTATCTAAGCAGTTTGCTGGATCATTGGTGGTTGTAGGATTTCCTGCAAATGATTTTAAAAACCAAGAGACAAAAGACGACCAAGCGATTGCTGCCTTTTGTCAAAAAAATTATGGAGTGAGTTTTCCTTTAATGGCTAAGTCGGTTGTGATCAAATCAAAGGATCAAAATAATGTGTATGCCTGGTTAACGTCTGCTAATTTAAATGGTTGGTGTACTCAAGCACCTGCTTGGAATTTTTGCAAATACTTAATCAATGAGGAAGGCGTATTGACACATTATTTCCCAATGAGTGTAGATCCATTGGATCAAGTCATCATAGATGCTGTAAAAAAATAAAGCAGCTTCATCTGAAACTGCTTTAAGTAGCTATTTTAATTAATTGGACAATGTTCATGGTAGTTTTCTAAGACAATCTTACCAGAATCTATTTCCATGCCTTTGAACTTTTCTTTGATCTCATCTAGTATCGCCTCAATGCCTTCGCGTTCTGTGATGCGCACCAATTGGTTTCTATATTCTTTAATATTCGGCAAGCCTCTTAAGTAGTTGGCGTAATGTCTGCGCATTTCGTTGATGCCTCCAATAGGTCCTTTCCATTCTAAAGATTTGATTAAGTGCTTTCTTGCCACTTCTACTCTTTCTTCGATGGTAGGAGAGGACATTTTTTCACCTGTCGCTAAAAAGTGTTTGATCTCTCTAAAGATCCATGGATAGCCAATTGCAGCTCTTCCGATCATGATCCCGTCAACACCATATTTGTTTTTATATTCCAATGCTTTTTCTGGTGAATTGATATCGCCATTGCCGAAAATAGGAATATGAATTCTTGGATCGTTTTTAATCTTACCAATGATGGTCCAATCTGCTTCGCCCTTATACATCTGCACCCTGGTTCGTCCGTGAATCGCCAATGCTTTTACGCCCACATCTTGCAATCTCAATGCAGCTTCATGCACATTCAAATTGCTATCATCCCATCCTAGTCTTGTTTTCACAGTCACAGGAAGGTTGGTACTTTTCACAACTGCTTCTGTTAAACGCACCATCAAGTCCAAATCCTTGAGCACCCCTGCACCGGCACCCTTCATCGCTACTTTTTTGACAGGACAGCCAAAATTGATATCAATTAAATCTGGATTTACCGTGTCTACAATTTTGGTACATAAGGCCATCGCTTCCTCGTCTCCGCCAAATATCTGGATGCCTATTGGTCGCTCGTAATCGTAAATATCTAATTTTTGTCTGCTTTTAATGGCATCACGGATGAGCCCCTCACTACTAATGAATTCGGTATACATTAAGTCGGCGCCATTGTCTTTACACACGGCTCTAAATGGGGGATCACTTACATCCTCCATGGGTGCTAATAAAAGCGGAAAATCAGGTAATTGTATGTTGCCTATAGATACCATATGAATTCATTATCTTGCATCTAACCGATACGGTTGCAAAGGTACCAATTAATTGCATTGACATGTCTACAAATGAAACTTCTATTTTTAATATGACCCCTGGATTCAGGATGGTTTTATTCATTGCCATGACTGGATTGAGTATGATTGTAGGGGGCTTGATCACTTTTTCGATCGTGGCAGCCGCATTACACGTTCCTTTCATTGAAATACAGTCTATTTTAATGCGTCCTGAATATACTAGCATGACGCAGATGGCCAATGCGTTTGCTTCCATTATTGGCTTTGGTGTACCCGCTTTAGTGGTGGCGTATTTTACCAAAGGAACCCTTGGAACCAATTTAGGTTTCAAGCCAATTGCCTCTGAGAAACAGGTTTTGATTGTTATTTTATTAGCTTTTACAGGATTGATTTTAAGTGGTGCATTGGGGGACCTTACAGATAAATTGACTTTTTCAAGTTCAGTAAGAAACTGGGCAACCAATTTAGAAGCGCAATACAAAAAAGCGTTGATGGCGATGACCCAAATGCGTTCTATTTGGGATTTATTGTTTGCCATTTTGGCGATCGCAGTAGTGCCTGCTATTGTGGAGGAATTGTATTTTAGAGCAAGCCTTCAAAAAATTATTACGGACTGGTCCGGCAAGCCTTTTGTTGCGATTGTAATTACTGCTATTTTATTTAGTGCATTTCACTTTTCTTATTTTGGCTTTCTGTCAAGGATGTCATTAGGTATTGTATTGGGCTTGATTTACTATTATACTAAAACCATCTGGTTGCCTATTTTGATGCACTTTGTCAACAATGCCATTGGTGTCTCTGCTTTATATGCAGCAAGAAATAATCCAAAGCAAATTGACAAAGTATTGGATTCCAATTTGGCTTATTATTGGGTGATCATTGGATTGGTTGCATTGTTACTTTTATTTAAGCAACTTAAAAAAGTGACTGATACCAATTCATAAAAGAATTCATTGTTAAACACTTCATTATTTATCTTCATTCAAAGTAAATTTCATGGCATTTAATTTTTCTGTTTTTAAAGTAAGGGCCTTGTCTGCCATCGTATTTGTGTTGATCATGTTAGCAGGTTTGCTTTTTAACAATTGGTCTTATTTTGTTTTATTTCTTGTGATACAAGTGGGTTGCTTATATGAGTATCAAAAATTAATGCGCGCCATTTTCCCTTCTTATAACCAGATTTCAAAACTGCATCAATGGGGGGTGTTGGTGGTAGGTATTTTGATGATGACTAGTTTGGCGCCCAATGATATTGCGTTGCCTGCATTTCTTCTTCAGAAATTACCAGTGGCTTATCAGGGTATTGGTTTAAGATGGATTGGCTTGAAAGCGATGCCAGTGGCCCTGGTATTGATGATGGTTGCAGATGTATTTGCAAGAAGGGCAGATGTTAAAAATGTTGCGATTAGTTTTTTCGGATTCATTTATATCTCCATTAGTCTCTCTTTGTTTTATGCAATAAGAGGCATGTTTTTGAATTCAGCGATGTCTATGTTTTTTCCAAATATAGAATTGATGGTGCCTATTTTAGTGATTGTAACGGTGTGGGTGAATGATACGATGGCGTATATCGTTGGTTCATTGATTGGCCGAACACCTATTTCTCCTATCTCTCCTAAGAAAACTTGGGAAGGAACGATTGCGGGTGTGATCTTGTCTGTGGTGATTTTATCTACTATTGCTGGGCAATATATTCCTATTGCGACTAAGTATCTTTATATGATCACTTTGGTGGCATCCATTATGGGTAATTTAGGTGATCTTTTTGAAAGCAAATTAAAACGTTTGGCTGGGGTGAAAGACAGTGGTAGCATGATGCCTGGGCATGGTGGGTTCTTAGATCGTTTTGATTCTGTGTTATTTGCTGGACCATTTGTTTGGTTATTGCTTCAATTTATCTTTTAGATGAATTACCTTTGCCCAAATAGTAGATTATGACCATACATAGAGAAGGCACTGCAACGATTGCATTGATTGCGTTTGTAGTAGGTATTTTAAACTTAATTAATTTCTCATATTTATTTCCAATAAGTGCTTTGTTGGCTTGGGCTGTATTTGTCATTACAGTGGCTTTCTTTTTATTCATTGTTTCTTTCTTTAGAATGCCTAACCGTGTTTTAACGAACGACCCTTCAGCGATTGTATCTCCTGCAGATGGCAAAGTGGTGGTGATAGAGGAAGTGATGCCAGATGAATTTTACAAGGAACCAAGAATCCAATTAAGTGTTTTCATGAGTCCTGCTAATGTGCACGTGAACCGTTTACCAGTTGCGGGTAATATTATTTATAATCAATACCATCCTGGAAAATTCCTTGTGGCATGGCATCCTAAGTCTTCTACAGACAATGAAAGATGGTCTGTGGTGGTTGAAAACGAAAAAGGTACTATTTTATTAAAGCAAATCGCTGGTGCACTTGCCCGAAGAATTTGCAACTACGCTGCAGTAGGAACTTCATTCAATCAATGTGATGAATATGGCTTTATCAAATTTGGTAGTAGGGTAGATTTGTTATTACCAATTGGCACTGAGATTACTTGTAAGATTGGTGATACGGTGAAAGGCGGTGTGACTGTTCTTGCAAAATGGTAATCCTTTAGCTGGATGCAAACATTTCTATAAGATATTTTCCAATTCTTTTAAATGGGTGATGGTATAGGTTGCGGGAACCGTAGGTATCGCTTGGATATGGTTCACAAAAACAGTATCCATGCCTATGTTAATGCCACCTTGTATATCTGCTGATTCATTGTCTCCAATCATGATACTTTCTGCAACAGTCGCATTGGTATTTTTTAAGGCGTATTCAAATATATCTTTATGTGGCTTCAGGCTATTGCTTGCTTCAGAAGTGATGACTTCTATAAAATAGTCCTGTATACCTGAATTTTTAATTTTTTTAAATTGCACCGATTCAAATCCATTGGTGATCAAGTGCATTTTGTATTCCTTCTTTTTTAAGTAATCTAAAATCTCAATGGTGTAAGGGAATAAATGTTGTTTATTAGGCAAGATTTCCAAATACGCCTGGGACATTTCTTTTGCTAATTTTTCATTGGCCACTTTAAAGTCTAATAAACTCAAATAAACTCTTTTCCATCTCAATTCTTCTTGTTTGATAAATCCTTTTGTATAGCGGTCCCATAAACGATGGTTGTGTGCAGAGTAAGTGTCATAAAATCCATCAAAATCAACAATGCCTAAGTCTGTTAAATTGTAAGTGTTGTAAAGTTCTTGAATGGTTTCTTTAGAATTGGTCTCGAAATCCCAAAGGGTATGATCTAAGTCAAAAAACAGGTCTTTATATGCCATGAGGAGTGGATGAATTGATAATTGAGATGCTAAATTACCATTTTGGATGGTATCTTTATCTAGTAAAGTAGGAATTTATGAATATCATTATTACCGGTGCATCTAAAGGGATTGGTTTTGCCATTGCAAAAGCATTTGCTGCGGCAGGACACAATTTGTATTTAACAAGTAAAACACCCGCTGATTTAGCTAATGCAGCTGCGGATTTACAAAAAGCGTTTCCAGCTGTCAAGGTAGAATTTGTACATGCAGATTTATCCATTAAAGGGCAGGTGCATTGTTTTTCTGAATGGGTATTGGCCAAAACGACTCCGGATGTATTGGTGAATAATGCAGGTTATTTTTTACCTGGTCAATTACAAGACGAACCAGAGGGACAATTGGAGGCACAAATGAATGCGAACTTATTTTCGGCCTATCATCTAACAAGAGATCTATTACCTGCTATGCTTAAAGTGAAGCAAGGCCATATCTTCAATATCTGTTCTATTGCTTCATTACAAGCGTATCCATTTGGAGGATCTTATAGTATTTCAAAA
Source organism: Sediminibacterium sp. (assembly GCA_030158665.1). Classification (GTDB taxonomy): domain Bacteria; phylum Bacteroidota; class Bacteroidia; order Chitinophagales; family Chitinophagaceae; genus Sediminibacterium. The sequence continues at coordinate 24,066 of JAOASM010000021.1, forward strand.
TATGCTTTAATGGGTTTTTCAGCAAACCTAAGATTGGAATTAAAAGACAAGGGCATTAAAGTGACTGCAGTTTGTCCGGGTGCCACCTATACCAATAGTTGGAAGGGATCTGGCGTGCCAGAAGATCGTATTATGGAAGCGGATGATATTGCAAAGATGATTTATGCAGCGACGCAATTGAGTCCTCAAGCAGTGGTAGAAGATATTGTACTTCGTCCCCAGTTGGGTGATTTATAATTCTAGAACCTTTCTAAGTCTTCTTCTTCTTGAGTAGTGCTTTCTGTTTGGGATCCTTCTACTTTATAGTTGGTTGCAAAACTTGCTCTTGCTGCTTTTGTGGCAGCCAATCTTGCTACAATTACTTCTGCAATTAATTTTGCCGCATCTTCATTGGGGTGCGATTGTAAAATCGTTTTTAATTTTTGTTCAGACACATCTATGCGATAAAGTAGTTGTACCAATTTATTAAAATCATGATTGATACAATCATTGATATACGCAATTAAATCACTAGAGGATAGTTGCTCGATTTCGTACAATGCTTTTTCCATAGAAAATATTTTATCTGATTTTTTCTGTGACACCTAAACTAAACAAAGCAAAATCGTATTTCACTGGGTCCTTAGGATCTAAAGTTCGGCAATAATTGGTTAATTCTACAGCAGTTTGCCAATCTATTTGCGGACGGGATATAAGTCCAAAAGTTTTAGCCACCCTTGCTACGTGCACATCAATTGGGATGATTAAATCTGCTGGCGAAATGCTCTTCCATAAGCCAAAATCAACACCAGTATGGTCTTTGCGCACCATCCATCGTAAAAACATATTCAGTCTTTTACAAGTAGATCCATTTTCTGGGGAGGCAATATGTTTTTTAGTTCGATGCGGCGCATCAGCTAATGAAAAAAAGTAATGTTTAAAATGCACAAGACCAGCTTCTACTGATGTTATTTTTTTTCCTGATCGCTGGTCTGTGAAAAAAGCGGTCTCTAGACTTTTTTGTGTAGCATAATGTTGTTTAAAAAATGCCATGCAATACAATAAATCGGTATCATTGAATGTACGGTGCGTAAACCCTAGTAATTTTTTTAGCTCTTTTTCTTGGTGTTGTGTGCAAAATTCAAAAGGAGCGTTGTCCATTCTGGCAAGCAACTCCTTACTTTTTTGAATAATCGTGGTACGATTGCCCCAGGCAAAGATGGCAGCAAAAAAAGCAGCAAGTTCAATGTCTTGCTGCTTTGTAAACAAATGGGGTATACTAATTGGATCTTTTTCAATAAAGTCAATATGGTTGTATTGCTTTACTTTTTGATCTAGTAATTGTTGTATTGCTGGGTTCATTATCCAATGGCCTGTGCTAAATCTGCAATGATATCTTCTGCATCTTCTATCCCAACACTTAATCTAATTAATCCGTCCGCTAGTCCATTGGCAATTCTTTGCTCACGTGGAATAGAAGCATGGGTCATGCTTGCAGGATGGTTGATTAAGGACTCAACGCCGCCTAAACTTTCTGCAAGGGAGAATATTTTAGTGCTTGACAATACTTTTGTTGCCGCCGCAACGCTATCGTCCTTTAATGTAAAGCTCATCATGCCGCCAAAACCACGCATTTGTTTTTTTGCAATATCGTGATTAGGATGGTCAGAAAATCCACACCAGTATACTTTTGCTACTTTTGGGTGTTGACGTAAATAGGCTGCTACTTTTTCGCCATTCTCACAATGTCTTTGCATTCTTACATGCAATGTTTTAATCCCTCTTAAGACTAAAAAACAATCCTGTGGTCCTGGAACTGCACCTGTACTTTTTTGAATAAAATACAATTGGTCTCTAAGTGTTTCATCATTCATCATTAAACAACCTTGAATCACATCGCTATGTCCTCCTAAATATTTTGTAGCAGAATGCATCACAATAGTTGCACCTTGATCTAATGGGTTTTGCAAATATGGAGAAGCAAAGGTATTGTCCACACAAACAATACAGTTGTGTTTTTTACCAATTGTTGATACCGCTTCGATATCTGTAATATTCATCAATGGGTTAGTAGGAGTTTCTACCCAAATCAATTTTGTTTTTGCAGTCATGGCATTGGCTACATTGTCTGCATTCGAGGTATCAACATAAGTAAATTTAATACCCATCTTCTCGTGTACTTTAGAGAACAAACGGAAAGAACCTCCGTACATATCATGGGCAGCAATCACTTCGTCTCCTGGAACCAATAAACGCATCACTGCATCGGTTGCTGCTACACCACTTGCAAATGCCAAACCATATTTTCCATTTTCAATCACAGCAAATGCTTCTTCTAAAGCAAAGCGTGTTGGGTTTTGGCTTCTTGCATACTCATAGCCCTGATGCACGCCAGGAGCGGATTGTACGTAAGTAGAAGTTTGATAAATGGGTGTCATGATGGCGCCCGTACTTGGATCTGGATATGCTCCAGCATGGATAAATTTTGTACCTAAATGTTGTGTATTGCTCATGGGAAATATTTTATTATGTGATGTATAAAATGTGGTATAGTTTAAATGGTATTGCCTCTTTTAAACATGCGGTAAGAAAAAACAGAAGGGATGATGACCATGACCGCAATTGCCAACATAAAACCAATGAATCCAAATTTCATCGGCAAGACCAATGTGACCAATGCTTGAAACAAGCCACCGTAGATCCAAATCTTTCCTGCCATTTGATGTGTTGCATTCCAATTGTCTACATTTTCTAAGGTCCATGGTAATTTAAATCCTACAAAATAGTTCTGCTTAAATTTTGGCATATACCAGCCAAGTCCTGCAAAGGACAACCCAACCAGTGGTAAAATCAATTTACCTATATTGATCTGGTCGGCATGGGTAGAAGTGTAGATGATGATAGTGCTTAAGCTACTTAAGAACGCCACTGTTATGATGGCGAAATTGCTATAAAGCGTATCATTTGCCTCATCGTATTTTTTAGGGTCGAATGATTTTAAATTGGTCATTAACACATAAATGAAAATACTCACTGCACCCATGATTCCAGGTCCTATAAAGATACTAGATGGTCCACCCCAAGCGTCTGCCTTCCCCTCAATGTTAAAATGGGTCGGTATTTGACTTGGTAATTGAGGGTAGATTAACGCACTATAGATAAAAGGCGTGATGATTAAAAGGGCTACCAACCAAGGGCCATATTTTTTTGTATTCATGTCAAGGAATTTGATCCTACAAGGTACTAAATTTTGACTTTTGGCGCGTTTTATATGAATTGGGCAAATCTGCTAAAAAAAATTACTTTTGCATCAAATCAATCGACATGAGTAAAGGACCGATTTCACAGTTTATAGAGCACCATTATCGACATTTTAATGCTGCCGCTTTAGTAGATGCTGCTAAAGGTTATGAAACCCATTTATTAGAAGGGGGCAAGATGTTAGTGAGTTTGGCGGGTGCCATGAGTACTGCCGAGTTAGGAATCAGCTTAGCGGAGATGATCCGTCAAGACAAGATTGCTATTATTAGCTGTACAGGTGCCAACTTAGAAGAAGATGTGATGAACCTTGTAGCGCATAGTCACTACAAGCGTGTACCTAACTATAGAGACTTAACCCCACAGGATGAGTGGGATTTATTAGAGAACCATTACAATCGTGTAACTGATACTTGTATTCCAGAAGAGGAAGCATTTAGAAGATTACAAAAGCATATCGTTAAGTTCTGGAAAGAAGCAGAAGCAAAAGGCGAGCGTTATTTCCCACATGAATTCTTATACCAAGTGGTATTGAGTGGCGAGTTAGAACAATATTATGAAATTGACCCTAAGGATAGCTGGATTGTAGCGGCTGCTAAAAAGAATATTCCTATTGTTGTACCAGGATGGGAGGACAGTACCACTGGAAATATCTTTGCTAGTTATGTGATCAAGAATGAATTGAAAGCATCTACTGTTAAAAATGGTATCGAATACATGATTTATTTAACAGAATGGTATAGAGCAAATAGTGGTGGCAAGGGTGTAGGTTTCTTCCAAGTGGGTGGAGGTATCGCCGGTGATTTCCCTATCTGTGTGGTACCAATGATGTACCAAGATCTTGAATGGCATGATGTGCCTTTCTGGAGCTATTTCTGTCAAATCAGTGATAGTACCACATCTTATGGATCCTACTCTGGTGCGGTTCCTAATGAAAAAATTACCTGGGGTAAATTAGATATTCATACGCCTAAGTTTATTGTAGAGAGTGATGCTACGATTGTCGTGCCATTGATTTTCTCTTATATTTTAGGACAATAGAAATAAATTAGCCCTTCACAAAATGTAAGGGCTAATTTATTTCACTCTAATGATTTTTTCGGCACCCCCCATAAACGAGGGTGCCGATTTTGTTTTACAAAAATGCCCCTTAGCAATAAGGGGCATTTTTTATGCAGTTGTTTATGGAACTATCTTGTCGCTGGCATGTTTAATGGCATGTCGCGCTTTAACATATCTTCTCTTGTAGCCATTTCCCAAGCAGTTTCAAAAATGATTCTTGCTCTTTTTTCCATTAGATCAAAATTGATTTTCTCTACTCTGTCTGTTGGTTTATGGTAGTCTGCGTGTGTTCCGTTGAAGTAAAAAATAACTGGAACGCCTTTTGCTGCAAAATTATAATGGTCGCTTCTGTAATAAAAACGATTTGGATCTTTAGGATCGTTGAATCTTCTATCCAATTCCATATTGTAATTTTTATTCACCTTATCTGTGATCGGTTGCAAATCGCTACTTAATTTATCTTCTCCAATCACATAGACATAGTTCATTGAATCGCCTTTGTAAGTTGGGTCTATACGACCAATCATGTCAATGTTTAAATCGGCAGTGGTTTTTTCCATTGGGAAAATTGGGTGTTCGCCATAATACTTAGAGCCTAACAATCCTTTTTCTTCTCCTGATACGTTCATGAAAACGATATTTCTTTTTGGACTAAATCCTTTTTTTCTTGCTTGTGTAAATGCTTCAGCAATCGCTAAAACACCTGTAGTGCCTGATCCATCATCATCTGCGCCATAGTAGATGACACCATTCTTAATCCCTTCGTGGTCATAGTGACTAGTAATGAATAAGTACTCATCTGATTTTTCTTTACTTGGCATGTACGCAATAACGTTAGCGCTTGGTACCGTTGTATTTGTTCTGTCAGAACTCCATTCAATGGCTGCAGTGTATTTTCCAATGGGCAATTCTTCAAATTCTTTATCGCTGAATTCTTTTGTACCACCTAATAAAGCCGCACCAACAGTTTTATTCACTGTCATGCTTACAAATGTATTGGTGTTGGCAGCAAAAGCCAAACGTCCAGTCAAGCTACTTGGCATTGTAGGCGCATTTTTTGCAACATGAATGATACCAATCGCACCTAATTTTTGTGCTGCCATAGTTTCCATCATCGGTCTTTCTTTACCTTCTGTGCTGATTAATAACTTGCCTCTAACATCTAAAGTTGACTTATCATTAAAATCTGCACCTACATAAAACACATCGCTGCTCACAAATTGTTTTTGTGGTGCAGCAGCTGCGCTGATCCAAAAGTCTTTATCCAAAGTATAGCTTGCGCCGTTTACTTTTAAGCTGCTTGTAGTTACCTTATCTTGAAATAAGCTAAAAGGCATTCTGTAGGATCCAGCATTGCCGGGTGTTAGGTTCATTTGCTTATACTGGCTCACTAAATAGCTAGCCGCTTTTCTTTCTCCTTCTGTTCCTGTTTCTCTACCTTGCATTTCTTCTCCAGCAATAATGCTAAGGTGTTTTTTTAAGCCTGCGGCTGTAATGGTTTTTGCTGCAGTTGTGGCATCAATGGTTTGTGCATTCACAAATCCGATACTCAAACTTAGCAGTACAATGAAAATTTTACGCATGTTGATTTATTTTAAATGAAAATAGTTGGTTAAAAATTGGTTGATGATGGCGGGGTTATTTTATGAGCAACTGATCTTGTCCACTCTTCCTTGATGTCTACCACCTTCAAAGGCAGTGGTCATGAAGGCGTCAATCATTTCAATAGCAGATTCAATACTCACGAATCTTGCAGGTACACAGATCATATTGGCGTCGTTGTGTAGTCTTGTTAATTGAGCAATCTCAGGTAACCAGCACAAGCCTGCTCTAACGCCTGCATGTTTATTGGCTGTAATGGCTACGCCATTCGCTGAGCCGCAAAATAAAATACCAAATGCAGCTTCTCCTGTTTCAACACTAGCAGCTGTAGGATGCGCGAAGTCTGGATAATCCACAGAATCAGTAGTATAGGTGCCAAAGTCTTTTACTTGGTAACCTTTCTTTTCTAGCCAATCTTTTACTTCTTGTTTGTAAGCTACTCCAGCGTGATCTGCACCCATTGCGATGGGTTTAGAAGGATCAAAAACATAAGCCATATGAATCGATTTTAATTTGTTTTCAACTTACTCCCATTCTTCTTCTGCCTTCTTCACGCTTTTATACGCCCATCTAGACACAATAATACTTAATTCAAATAAAGAATATAATGGAATGAAGACGAGTAACTGGCTATACCAATCTGGGCTGGGTGTAATGAATGCAGCAATAACCAAAATAACGACTGCAGCATATTTACGTACCCCACTTAAAAACTTAGGGGTGACCATGCCAATTTTAGTCAATAAAAAGGCCAATACAGGTAATTCAAATGCAATACCACAACCCAATATGAGATTGGTTAAATTATCCAAATAATCTGCAAAAGTAGGGATGGTGGTAATGACATTTTTGGTGCCTAATTGGAAGCTCGCCAAGAAATTAAAAGTGAAAGGGCCTAGTATAAAGAAACCAAAGGCGGCACCTAAGAAGAAAAAGAAAGACACCCAAAAGATCATAAATCTTGTGTTCCTTAATTCATTCTCTTTTAATGCTGGTTTGATGAAAGACCAAAATTGATAAAATATAAAAGGAAATGCTGCAATGATACCACCTACGATAGCCATGCTGATACTACTTAAGAACTGCCCACCAAATGTGGTACTTTGCATCGTTACTTTTACAGCAGGCATACATAAGGCTTCGCCCAAATGTGCCCAATGGCTGAACTCGCAAAAAAGTCTATAGGTAATGAAATCGGGCTGTATGGGTCCAGTAATGATATTATCCATCACCCAGTCGCGCTTAATAAAAATAACTAGTGCCATCACCAAAATTGCTGCTGCAGATCGAACAATGGTACCTCTTAATACTTCGAGATGATCGATAAAGGACATCTCGGAACCATCTTCTGAATTTAAACGATTAAATAACGCCATGGATTGAATGGAATGAAGCCTAAAGTTAAGGCTTCTAAGGGAAAATGCGGGCGTAAAACTAAAAAATAGTATTAGTGGATAGTGAGCTTCACTTTCTCGATTCTGGTGTCGCTTACCATCAATATTTCAGCATCAAAATGACTCAAATGGATGACTTCACGCACTTTAGGAATGGTTTCGTGTTTATGGATGAGATAGCCACTTAAAGTCTCTGCGCTGTCTGCAGCAAAGTCGATACCATATTTTTCATAGAGGTAGTCCAATTCTAATCTGCCACTGAAAATGTACTCATTGGCTGAAATCTTCTTTTCTAAAAATTCTTGTTCATCATACTCATCATTGATCTCTCCAAAGATCTCTTCTAATACATCTTCCATTGTCACGATGCCTGCTGTTCCACCAAATTCGTCCACTACCCAAGCAATACTCTTTCTTTTTTTAGAGAATAAATTGATTAAGTCGGCAGCATTCATACTCTCGGTAACCAATAAGATAGGATGTAATATGGCTTTAATGTCCTTTGGTTTTTTAAACAAATCCAATTGGTGGATATAACCTACAATATTGTCTAGGGTGTCGTTGTAGACAATCAGTTTGCTTAATTTGGTTTCAATGAACAGTGACTTTACCTCATCTAAGGGTGTTTGTAATTCTACACCTATAATTTCAGTTCTTGGTACCAAACATTTTCTCACTTTGATATCAGGTAAGCTCAATGCGTTTTCAAATAAATCTGTATTCAGTTCTTGTTGTTCTTGATGCGCGTTGGTTTGTTGTACAAAATGTGCTAAATCTACTTTAGTAAATGCTTCTTTTTTATAGACCATCTTCACCTGCAACAAATTACTTAATACCCATTGTGCCGTATTGACTAAAATAACGGTAAGTGGTTTGAATAAGATATGAAAGAATTGTGCAATAGGTGCAAATGTATTGATCAATGCAGCTGCTCTTGCCTTAAAGATGGCTTTAGGCACGAGTTCTCCAATGAATAAGATAACGAGTGTAGAAACCAATGTATTGCCAAATAAAATTGCACCATCCCCTAAGCCAAGCTTGCTCCAGATATGCGTATGCAATAGTTCTTCAAATAAAATACCAAAAACAACTAAGGAAATATTGAGCCCTATTAAACAGGTGCCAATAAATTGTGTTGGTGCTTCAAGAAAACCTGCAATGATTTTACCAGATCGACTTCCTTGTTTTTTCTTTAATTCCAAACTAAGACGGTTGGCACTTACAAAGCCAATTTCATAACCAGAGAAAAAACCAATTAAAATGATAGATGCAACGATGGCGAAAATCATATTTTATTTTTAAGTGAGCAATACCTGTTTACCATTCTGGCAATACTGGTTTAGTTTCAATGATCCCTTCTATTTGTTCCATTATTTCAGGAGTCAATAGGGTAGCGGTTTCTAGCGCAGTTAAATTATCTAATAATTGTGCCTTGTTGGTAGCCCCTAATATAGCGGTAGATACATTTGGATTTTTAATACACCAAGCAATGCTTAAGGATGCTGTACTTACTTTCAAGGCTTTTGCTAAAGCGCCTAATTGTTGTACTCTATTAATTTTATCTTGCATCAACCATTTATCTCTTAACCATTCAAAACCTTCAATCTCAAATCTTGATCCTTCTGGTATACCATCATTGTATTTGCCTGTCAACAAACCAGCAGCCAAAGGACTCCAGATAGTGGTCCCCATGCCTACATTCTTGAAAATCTCTACAAATTCATTTTCCATTTTGTTGCGCTCAAATAGATTGTATTGTGGTTGTTCCATAGAAGGCCCAATTAATCTATATTTTTCTGCTACTCTATGCGCTTCCATAATTTCTACACCGCTCCACTCACTGGTTCCCCAATACAAAATTTTTCCTTGTTGAATTAAGGTGTTCATAGTCTGAACCACTTCTTCGATAGGAGTGGATTTGTCAGGACGATGACAGAAGTATAAATCTAGATAATCTGTTTGAAGTCTTTGCAATGCCTCATGACATGCTTCAGTTAAATGCTTTCTACTAAGTCCAGTTTGGTTAGGTTTATTGGCTTTGCCTCTCCAGCCGAAATAAGCTTTTGAAGACAAAACGATAGAGGTTCTATCCCATTTTTTTTGACTTAAAACTCGTCCCATCATTTTCTCACTTTCTCCTGCTGCATACACTTCGGCATTGTCAAAAAAGTTCACACCAGCATCATAAGCAATGCCCATTAATTCATCCGCAATACGGTCGTCTATTTGCTTATGGAAGGTCACCCAGCTTCCGAAACTCAATGTGCTTAATTGGAGTCCTGTTTTGCCCATTTTTCTATAGTCCATCTGCTTTGTTTTAAGGGTTTAAACTACTGCTATCTTGGATGATCGCATAGCTATTTGGTTGTGGTTTAAAGATACGAATGTCTGTCAAATTTTGATTGGCTTCTAGTCCCTTCCCATAAATTTTGGCTAAGGGACTATGTTGTTTAACCACTACATCCTGTTCGGTATAGAACTTGCCTGTGTTTTGATCCCAGTACATTTCCTTGCACCATAAGGTATCGCCAAGGGTGTTGAAAATAATTACATCTTCTTTTAAAAATACAATATTTTCTGTCTCTTTATATTTAGCATATTTAGCAGAAAGTTGGCTTTCAATCTGATTGCTATCCTTATAAAAATCTACATGAATGGACTGTGGAAATTCAATCATTTTACTACTATCTAATAAATATCGATTCATCAATGGAGCAGTTAATTTTGCCCCTAGTTTTCCATCATTACTTACATAGATGGCCACGTCTTTGCCTACATCAATGCCGCCAACCCTTGCTCCTAGTGCTTTTACAGCATCTACATCATTCTCGCAGGATGCCATAAAAAAGCAGCTACTCATACAAGCAACTGCTAATTTTACTATTTTTTTATGTATCAGATTAGTCATATTTACGTTTATTGAACCAAACGTCACTCAAACTATACCCCACAGTAAATTGAACAAAGTTTTCTTTAAAGTTAGATTGACCTCCACCTCTTTGTCCCATCTGTAAAGCCAAGTTCAATAAAGTGAATTGGTAATCGTAAGAACGATATTTTCTAATAGGCAATCCTAATCCCATTGTTAAGCCGTTTACTTTTAGTCCATTGTTGTTGATATTGATATAATCGTTACCACTGAATACGCCAAATCGGTAGGTCACAGTAGACCAATAGCTTTCAAATGCAAATGGATTAGGACACAACTGTGCACCAGCTCTAAACATAGTGGCATTGCGCACCTGATCTGTTGCCCCATAAAATTTGTATCCATCTTTCCAATTGGACTGGTTTAGTTCAACACCTATAACCCATTGGTCATAAGTACCTCTTACCGTCGTGATCTTTTTATGTAAAGCAATACCTGCTGTCATTGAACTTGGTAGCTGAATTTTTCCACTAATATCTTTTTGAAATAAAGCAGAGTCAACAGCGGTTTCTTGTGAAGAGGTGAAAGTGCCTGTAGATCTAATGATATCTTGTTTGCCGCTTAATTTTTGATCCAATGTATATGTGCCGCCATAGCTAAGGCTGTATTCTGTTTTGTCTTTAGTAACGGCATTCGTTTTACTAGATAAAGGGAATTCACCTTGCGCCCCTAAGTTTAAAAATACACCTCCAAAACTAGTGTTGGTGCTTGAAAGTGATTGGTAAAAATAGGATGAGTCACTATTGAATAATACCGCTTTAACGACGTCTATCTTTTTTCTGCCTAAATTATATCCAGTATTCATACCGACACTCAAATATTTCCAGCTCTTGCCTACACCAACGAAAACCTGATTGATGCCTCCTTCGCCTTTATAGTTGGTATAGATAGAATCACCAATACTTTCAGAAAATGTATAATCGTTGACTGAATAATTAATTTGTGTCAATGGTCTTAATCCAAATGCAAATCCAACTTTTTTTGCCTTACTCAATGGCACTCCTACAACAATGTAATTAGGAATTAAGTAAGTTGATTTTTCTTTAGCTGCAGGGGTTGTTCTTTTAAGAATGCTGTTGGTTAAGTTCAAGCCAATGTCAAAAGTGGTCATATAAATACCACCATAAGAAGCTGGGTTATTGAAATTAATACTTTGTCCAAAAGCACCATTCATATTTGGTGTGTATGCAGCAGTTAATCCGCCCATACCTTGGTTGGCAGCATTTTGGCTGTTGTACACTTCGTTGCCGACGCCATATCTAGAAAACGGGGAATTGATCTGTGCCTTTAAAGGGGCTATAAAACAGAAAAGTCCAATGAAAGGGGTTAACCTAAGTATTTTTTTCGCTAATCGCATATAGTCCTTTATATATTAAATTTTGGTCCGCAAATATCCTTCTTTTTAAGTGAGGTACAAAATAACTAAGGTCTCCACCGGTTAATAGGGCGTTAAATTTGCTGTATTTGGCCTCATAAGCACCAATTATACCATCAATTTCGGCAGCCATCCCTAAAACGACACCAGAAAGAAGGTTGGTTTTGGTATCATAGCCAACTAAACCAAAGCTTGGTGCAGGTTCAATTAGTGGCAAAAGTGCAGTTAAATCGTTCATTGACTTAAAACGCATTTGCATCCCTGGAGAGATACTTCCTCCTAAAAACTGTCCTCGATTATTGACAAAATTATAGGTGATACATGATCCAAGAGAAATGACAAGATTATGCTGATTGGGATATAGATCTACGGCTGCTGCTATCAGACCTAATCGATCTGCCCCAATGGTTTCTTGCTTTCCCACTGGTGTGGTGAAATTCAATTTGGTTTGTGGTCCCAATAAATGGAATGGACCATACTCTGTCAACAAGCTTTCAATCGCTTTATCGTGATAGATCACTGAAGAAAGCAATGTTTTACTTGGCTGGTATTGGTCTAATAATTTTTGGATGGATGAAGGGTCACCATTTTCTAGTAGCTCCAATTTTTCCAATTGATTGCCCTTGAATATCGCCGCCTTTAATCGGGTATTACCAAAATCGAAACAAATAGTTGTAGACATCATAATTTTCGTAATTCAAAATTAATTGCTTTCAAGCAAACTTTAGGTAAAACAATAGGCAAGTTGCAAAAGATTTCGGTTATTTGAAGAACAAATAAGCGAATATGAAGGTTGCAGGGTTTACAATTATTAAAAATGCAGTGGTGAATGACTTTCCTATCTTGGAAGCCATTCGTTCTATTTTACCAGTGGTGGATGAAATGATTGTTTTAATAGGGGATTCAACAGATGAAACGATTGCATTGATTGAATCAATTGGGGATCCAAAAATTAAAATTCATCACTCCATTTGGAATAAAGATTTAAGAAAAGGAGGCGTTGTTTTAGCAGATGAAACCAATAAGGCCTTTCAGTTAATTGATGCAAGTTTTGATTGGGCTTTTTACATTCAAGGAGACGAAGTGGTGCACGAAAAATACCATCCAACGATTCGTGCTGCTTGTGAAAAATATAAAGAGGATATAGAAGTTCAAGGTTTGTTATTTAAATACAAACATTTTTATGGTACCTATGATTATGTGGGAGATAGTAGAAAATGGTATGCGCACGAAATAAGAATCATTCGAAATAACAAAGCCATTAGTGCGTATCGTGATGCGCAAGGTTTTCGTATCGGTAAACAAAAACTACCGGTGGCAGCAATCGATGCAAGCATTTACCATTATGGATGGGTGAAAAGCCCTGAACAAATGCGTAAAAAGCAAAAAGAAAGTGCTGCATTTTGGAATGATGATACACAGATGGAAAAAATAATACAAAGTCCAGACTATTATGACTTCTCAGGATATGATTCTTTGGAGCGATTCACAGGTACGCATCCAAATGTGATGCTAGATAGAATTGAAAGAAAAAATTGGGCTATCGATTTGGATGTATCTAAAAAGAAGTTCTCTTTTAAAAATATGGTCTTATACTATTTTGAGAAATGGACTGGTATTCGTCCATTTGATTTTAAGAATTATAAAATTATCCGTTCATAAATGTTTGCAGTGTCAGATATCGCAAAAGGGGTTGCTGAGGGTAATTTTTTACTATTGGCAAAAACCATTTCACAAATTGAAAATAAAGTGGATGGGACGGATGCTTATTTGGCTGCACTTGAACCAACGCCAATCCCAATCATTGGGATCACTGGCCCTCCTGGTGCAGGGAAAAGCACGTTGATTTCCGGTTTAGTGGGCGAGTGGATAGCAGCAGGAAAAAGAGTGGCCGTACTTTCGGTGGATCCTTCTTCTCCTTTTCATCAAGGCGCTATTTTGGGGGATCGCATTCGAATGAAGGAATGGTATTTACATCCTCAAGTATTCATTCGTTCTTTGGCGTCTAGAGGTCACTTAGGGGGATTAAATAGTTCCATGATAGAATTGACCACTTTACTTCAGTCAGTTGGATTTGATAGGATTGTAGTGGAGACAGTAGGGGTGGGACAATCCGAAGTGGAAGTGGCCTCTTTAGCAGATACCACAGTGGTGGTATTGGTGCCTGAAGCAGGTGATGAGGTTCAGATGATGAAATCTGGATTAATGGAAGTAGCAGATTTATTTGTAGTCAATAAAAGTGATCGTCCTGATGCGCAAACCTTTATCAATCATATTCATCAGATGATGATGGAGAATGGGGTATCAGATACGCTAGTGAAAGTGATACCAACCATTGCTTCTCAAGGTGTTGGTATGACAGATTTAATTCAAGCAATTGATGCACATCAACTTGCCAACACAGAATTAGGTTCCAATAAAAAATTAATTTTAGCAAAAGCCATTCAATTAATTGTGGCCCATAAAATGCGACAAATTGATTTTAAGAAAATGGAACAGGATTTGGAAGTAGCATGCGCAAAACCCCATTTCAATATTTTTGAGTTTACACAAAGATTTATTTAGTGTAATGCTACACTAAATAAATATCTAGCAGCGATTATCTTGACAAAAGGGAAAGTAATTGTTTGAATTTGTTTTTCCACTTCAATTTTGTGGTCATGACAAATTCAGGTAATGGTCCATTCCAATCTTCCCCTCTGTGTAACATATGTTTTGTAAGCAGGCTAGAGGTGAATCCCCATTTGTAAATAAATTGATGGTAGCCTTTATTGCGTTTAACACGTCCAACTGATTTGGATCCAAAATGATAGGCCCTGCTCTTACTGACACCTTTAAAATAACGTACTCCAGCCAGCCATAGCTTCATTGAAAAATCTGGATCTGAATACATGCCTGGACTAAACTCAATGCTATATCCGCCAACATAGTCCCATAATGCAACTGGAAGAATATTGGGAGGCCATGTGGCACCAGACCAATCTTTCTTTTCCCATTGATTGAACTCTTGAAGTAATTTTTCTTCTTGGAATTGGGCAATCTCTTGACCATAATTTTTCTCAATCACAGAATTGCTTGAAGCAAATGGTTCAATGACTGTAGCAGATAAAAAGAATTGATCATGCCCAATGCTTTTGATTTCTTCTAACAATGCAGCATCCCATCCTGGGCACAAATACATGTCGTCATTAAGATAAAGTAAATAAGGCGTTTTAATCAATGTTCTTGCTGTATTGAGCGCATAGCATACACCAATATTCTCTTTGCTATAGGTATAATCTATATCTGATTGTGATTTCACCCATTCATAAGTGCCATCCTTCCCTTCATTCACATGAACAATAATCTGGTGTTGATGGGTTGAATTTTTTCGGATACTCTCAACACATTGCTGTAGAAAAGGAAGATTGTTCCAACTTGGTATCAGGATAGAAAATTGTTGCATCAACTAGGCTTTTTCATTTTTCCACCATCTGTAGGCTACATAACCCATGATACCAAAAGGCATTGCAGCTAGGTAAAGAATACCTACATTAAAACCTTTTCCTGCCTCTTCGCCAATCTGCGCTGCTGTCTTAGTACAGATGGAACATTGCGCTGTCCCTGCAAAGGCGATTAACTGAAATACAATAAGGATGTAAATGCTTTTCATGGTACAAAATTAGGCATAAAAAACCCCGAATAATCGGGGGAATCTATTTTTTAAAGGAATTAAGCTTTTGCCTTTGGAGCTGCTGCTTTAATGCCTCTTGTTTTGTGAGGTCTGCTTTTACCAAAAGAACCTAAAAAGCGCTTTCCTTTTGCTGTTTTTTTATCTCCTCTACCCATGATATTATAATTTTTAAATTGTGATTGGACCACAAATATAAAAAAACCCTCTGAATAAATGATTATCCGAGGGTTTTTATTCAAATTAATTTGAGATTACAACTTACCGCTCAATTCTTTACCAGCCTTGAAACGTGCAACCTTCTTAGCTTTAATCTTAATAGTCTCACCAGTTTGTGGGTTACGACCAGTTCTTGCAGCACGCTTAGATACTGAGAAAGTACCAAAACCTACTAAAGTTACTTTATCACCTTTTTTCAAAGATTTAGTTACTGCTTCGATAAAAGCGTCTAAAGCTGCGTTAGCTTGTGTTTTTGGACAATCAACTGCGTCAGCGATGTGTGCGATCAATTCTGCTTTGTTCATAGATGTGTTTTTTATAGTTTTAAACGATAGAACAAATTTATTGGGTTTTATGAAACGAAAAAATATTTTGCTGTTTTTTTTAATTTTTATTTTTCCACCAAAACCCTTAAATAGTAAGGTTTTCCGCCCGAATGCAACATTTCAATTTTAGGCCTATTTTTTTAGACGGAACCTAAAATCCTTTATGGCATTGAATTACAGCGGTTTAAAAATTGAAAACGAGGCCAGTATTGGGTTTTGGGACTGTAGCTATCCACAATCAATTCACAATTTTCATGCTTGTATTAAAGTGAAAACATTGCTCTCCCCATTGCTCAGTGACACTAAAAAGGATTGTATCTGCGTGTTTTTCCTGAAATTTGGCAAGTTGTTCAGCTGCTTTACTAAACAATTGCAGCGTATAAGTAGGTGGTTGATCTGCTGCAAGGTCTAATTGATAGAGCTGATGATCTACAAAACAGTCTGTTGCAAGGCAGCTTGGGATAAAGCTTTGCTTCACCCAGTTCAACCAGGCTGATTCAATTGCAGGGTCTACTTGAAAACTAATATTGGATACAAACATGGATTTATTTTTTTAAATCTACAACAATAGGGCAGTGGTCGCTATGCTTTACCTCTGGAAGAATAAAGGCATCTTTTATTTTAGGCGCCAATGCTTTAGTGGTACAAAGATAATCAATTCTCCAGCCTTTGTTTTGCAATCTAACTGAGGGGAATCTTTGACTCCACCAAGAATAGGCCCCTATTGTATCTTCATGAATATGTCTAAAACTATCCACCCAATTGTTTGCAAGAAATTGATCCATCCAAGCTCTTTCTTCAGGCAAAAAACCAGAAGACTTTTTATTGCCTTTAGGGTCATGGATATCAATTTCTTTATGCGCAATATTATAATCTCCTGCAACAATGATATTCGGTCTTTCTTTTCTTAAATTTTCTATCCAATTGTAAAACTCATCCAACCATTGGTATTTATATGTCTGTCTCAGATCCCCACTTGTTCCAGAAGGGAAGTAGGCATTGATAATGGTTAAGTCTCCAAAATCAACTCTAATCACGCGTCCCTCTGCATCACTCATGCCATGACCATTGCCATGCACGACAAGACTAGGTTTTTGTTTGCTAAATACGGCAACGCCACTGTATCCTTTTTTTTCTGCAGGGTACCAAGCGATATGGTATCCTAAATCGGTAAAAAGTCGTAAGTCAATATCTGTACTACTGGCTTTGGTTTCTTGTACACATAGTATGTCTACTGGATATTCTTTTAACCATTCTATCAAACCTTTTTTAATGGCAGCTCTAATACCATTCACATTATAACTTACTACACGCATGGATGATTAATTTGGCGATTGAAAAATTTCACTAAATGCCATCAACAATAAAAGAGATGAGATGGATGGTTGATCCACCTGTTCTATAGGGATAACATTAGTGGGCTTATTGCTACCTTGTGTTGCCATGATGGCAACATTGTTTAAATAAATAATCTTAAGATCAATATCCTTATTAAATAAAATTTTAAAGGCATCTTTTCCAATCGTACCTTCTACTGATTTTGAAAATAAGATGGCTCCCTTTGGATAATTGCTATTCAATTTAAAGATAGTCGTTGAGTCATAGCCGTTGTAGATTTCATTTGAATTGTACATCCATCCTGCGTTATTTGGTTGCTCAATGACTTTGAACCTGCCAATTAAATTGGTGTCTGAAAATAGCTTATGTATGCTATCAGGAAGGAATCGAATGGGAGGCGTTGCCCTTAATTCTGGATCAATCATTGGATTGAATTCAATATACGCTTCTAATGTATAATCTTTGTTTTCACTTACATTTCTTAAAGGCTGTATGGCTTGATAATATTCTTTGAATAAAGTGCTAGTTCTTTTTTTGATCTCAGGTAAAATAGCAAAAAAAGGATTGTTGATCGTCTTGTCTTTTGTGTCTATTTTATTCATGGTAGCGCCAGGGACTCTGAGTAAAACGCGTGTATTCTTTTGTGTGTACTGAATAAATCCCTTGCTTGTATCAACTTTGATTCTCGGCTTTGCTTGTAATAAAGGCATGATGAAATTGTCTGTAGCAAAGCTTATCGGCACTTTTGCTTCAATGTATTCTAAGTCCTCACCCTGTTTATTAAAATACCCAATGCCAGATTGTATTGCTTTGAATAAGCTTTTAGGGGTGGTGACAGGTATATTGATTGGATAGCCAATGCCTTGAGTGGCGATTGGAATCATACCGATTAAAATTGTTTTTTGAAAAACAGGTTTTTTATTTTCATCTAAAATGGTGCAGGTCAAAAACCAGGTTGATTGAATACTATCTTTTTTGGGTATTTCGATATTCACCATTGAATTGCTAAAAGTTTGTTCGGGCTGCAATTCATAAACTTCTAAATAGGCATGAAATGGGGACGAGTTACTTTTACTCCAATCAATTACTAATTTACCAATTTGATTGGGTTTGCTTAAAATTTTAAGCATTGTTGGATAGCTCGTATCTCTTTGAAGTTGCAATGGATTAAAAAGTGCAGAATCCAAAGTGTTGGCAAAAGCTGCTATTTGTGATGCAGTCGGGTGCCAGTATTTTCCTTCTGGACGAATACTAGAATACATTTGCACCTGTTCAAGTGCAACTTGATTTGTTTGTCCGTAAGTAGCTAAGTTAAAGCATTGCGTTAAGAGTAAACTTAAAAAGTAAAAGCTGTTTTTCATTTAGCAGGATCAAATTGGGTAGTCAAATTTAGTTGATTTAAGGGTTTAATACCTATTTTATTCTAACTTCATAGACATAAATCGTTTACAAGTAATATGCAAACATCTGGCAAGTCGGCACATAAGAGAAGGATTATTCCAGCACAAAAACATTTTGAATTAGATGGTCCAAAGCCAAGGATCAATGAGTTCAAATTTGCTATTCAAATATTCTTTGAATTCATTAAAGGATTTAGAGCATTGCATTTTATTGGACCATGTATAACTGTATTTGGATCTGCTAGATTCAAAGAGGATCATCCTTACTATGAACAAGCTAGAAAAATGGGGCAAAAAATTGCTGAATTAGGCTTTGTCACCATGACAGGTGGCGGTCCTGGTATTATGGAGGCAGCGAATAGAGGTGCTTTTGAAAATGGGGGTAAATCGATTGGCTGTAATATTAAATTACCTTTTGAGCAAGAGCCCAACCCGTATGTACAAAAGTCAATTACGTTTAGTTTTTTCTTTATTAGAAAAGTGTTGTTGGTAAAGTATTCTTATGCTTTTGTGATCATGCCTGGTGGCTTTGGTACCCAGGATGAATTTTTTGAGACCCTTACTTTAGCACAGACCAAGGTGATCAATGACTTTCCTATTGTGGTAATGGGCAAGGATTATCACGAGCCATTTATGCATTGGATGGATCATATGATTGAAGCCGGCACAATTTCTCCAGAAGACAAAGATTTTATCTTATTCACGGATAATTGTGACGAAGCCATTGAACACATTAGTAAATATGTTCGCAGAAATTATGTGGTAAAGCCTAGAAAGCGCTTCTGGTGGCTATTTGAAAAGGTTTAGTCAATCACAGGTTGTAACCACTTAGTGATATACTCCAATGACTGATTTTTTCTTTTCGCATAATCTATGACTTGATCTTGCTGTATTTTTCCTAAACCAAAATACTGGCTCTGAGGATGTGCAAAATACCATCCACATACGCTTGAAGCAGGATACATGGCTAAACTTTCAGTTAAGCTAATACCAGTGTGTTGCTCCGCGTTCAATAAATTAAATAAGCTGTATTTTTCTGTATGGTCTGGGCAAGCAGGGTAGCCGGGTGCTGGACGAATGCCAACATAATTTTCTTGAATCAACGCTTCATTATCCAACTGCTCATCTTTGGCATAGCCCCAATAATCTCTTCTTGTTTTTGCATGCAAGTATTCAGCAAAGGCTTCTGCTAATCGATCTGCTAATGCTTGTAAAATAATTTTATTGTAGTCGTCTAGATTGGCTTCAAATGCTTTGATATGTTTTTCGATTCCATGTATGGTGACTGCAAATGCGCCTATATAATCTGCCTTGTTTTCGGTAGCTGGACAAATAAAATCTGCTAATGAAAAATTTGGTTGACCTGCGGCTTTTTTGGCTTGTTGTCTAAGAAAGTGTAAGTCTACATGGTTAGCGCCATCCGTCACAATCACATCGTCACCTATCGATTTTGCTGGCCAAAATCCAACTGCAGCTTTTGCAGTTAACCAGTTTTCGGCAATGATCTTTTTCAACAAACCTTGTGCATCATTGAAAAGTTTAGTAGCTACTTCACCTACTACTTGATCCGTTAAAATGGCTGGATAGTTACCATGTAGTTCCCAAGCAATAAAGAAGGGTTTCCAGTCAATATACTCTACTAATACGGATAGGTCTGTGATTTCAATGGCTTTATTGCCTGTAAAACTTGGTGTAGTTGCTTTAAACGCGCTCCAATCAATGGCTACTTTATTTTCAAGTGCAGTGGCATAAGGAATACTTTGCTTCACTGTTTTTTTGTTATCAAAATCAGACTTTAATTGCGTGTAGGCTTGCTCTAATTCTGCCAAGAAAGGACCTTTTGTTTCTTTATTCAATAAAGATCCTGCGACTGTCACGCTTCTTGATGCGTCTAATACGTGAATCACACCATCATTGTATTCTGGGGCAATTTTAACAGCAGTATGCATTCTAGAAGTAGTGGCTCCTCCAATCATCAATGGAATGTTCATGCTACGACGTTTCATCTCTTTAGCGATGTACACCATCTCATCAAGTGATGGTGTAATCAATCCGCTTAATCCAATGATATCCACTTGGTGTTTTTCTGCTTCTGCAAGAATTTTGTCTGCAGGTACCATTACACCGATATCTATAATTTCATATCCATTACAGCCTAAAACAACACCTACTATGTTTTTCCCAATATCATGCACGTCACCTTTTACAGTGGCCAATAATATTTTAGCAGGTCCTTTTGTTTGACCATTCGGATTCGCGGAAGCATTTTTTAATCTTTCTTTTTCAGCTTCAATAAACGGTGTCAATACGGCCACACTCTTTTTCATTACCCTTGCACTTTTCACCACTTGTGGTAAGAACATTTTACCTGCACCAAACAAATCACCCACTTGGTTCATGCCTGCCATCAATGGCCCCTCAATCACTTCTAGTGGTGCGCTATATTGTAGTCTAGCCTCTTCTGTATCTGCTTCAATAAAATCCGTAATCCCATTGATTAAAGAATGCGCTAATCTTTCTTCTACGGTGCCAGATCTCCATGCTAGTTTTTTGCTATTGGCATCCGCAACTTGTCCAGCGTCTTCTCCTTTTGCTTTTAAGGCATCTGCATATTGAATCAATGCTTCGGTAGCTTGGTTGTCATCATTATTTTGATTCAAGATCACATCCTCACAAAGTTGCTTAAGTTCAGGTTCAATCTCATCATATACAATCAATTGACCTGCATTGACAATCCCCATATCCATTCCTGCATTCACTGCATGGTACAAAAACACAGCGTGAATGGCTTCTCTTACGGCATCGTTTCCTCTAAACGAAAAGGATACATTCGATACACCGCCACTCACTTTAGCTAGTGGCATTTTAGCTTTAATTTCTCTTGTGGCTTCTATAAAATCAACCGCATAGTTATTGTGTTCTTCAATACCCGTAGCAATCGCAAAAATATTCGGATCGAAAATGATGTCTTCTGGATCGAATCCTACTTGCTCTACTAATATTTTATAGGCACGTGAACAAATTTCTACTTTCCTTGCCTTGGTATCTGCTTGTCCCACTTCATCAAATGCCATGACGATCACTGCTGCCCCATAGGCTTTGCAGATATGGGCTTGCTCTATGAATTTGGCTTCTCCTTCCTTCATGGAAATAGAATTCACAATACACTTTCCTTGTACACATTTTAATCCTGCTTCAATGATCTCGAATTTCGAGCTGTCAATCATGATTGGGATTTTCGCAATATCTGGCTCACTCTGTAATAAATTCAGATAAGTGGTCATTGCTTTGACGCCCTCAAGCAACGCATCGTCCATATTGATATCTATAATCTGTGCGCCATTTTCTACTTGTTGACGTGCTACAGACAAGGCCTCTTCGTATTTATTTTCTTTGATTAATCTAGCAAATTTTTTAGATCCTGTCACATTGGTTCTTTCTCCCACATTGACAAAATTTGTTTCAGGACGAATTACTAATGGTTCTAATCCCGCTAATCTTAAATAGGGCTTAATATGTATTGGTTGTTCGCTCATAATCTTAAATAGTTTTGTCTACGATGGGTAAAGTTCTTGGTTGAATGGTGCGTACATTGTCCGCCATATGTTTGATATGATCTGGGGTTGTACCACAACATCCACCTACAATGTTGACAAATTTATTTTTTGCCCATTCTTCAATAAAGTGTGCAGTTTGATGTGGCGCTTCGTCGTATTCACCCATTGCATTGGGTAATCCTGCATTCGGATACGCCGATGTAAAACAAGTGGCAATTTGTGAAAGCTCTTCGATATGTGCACGCATTTCTTGTGCCCCTAGTGCACAATTCAAGCCAACACTTAAAGGTTTAGCATGTGCTACAGAAGTATAAAATGCTTCTAATGTTTGTCCGCTTAATGTTCTACCAGATGCATCTGTGATAGTACCACTAATCATGATCGGTAATTCTGGTTGTCCAATTTTTCTAAAATATTCTTTAATGGCAAATATGGCAGCTTTTGCGTTTAAGGTATCAAAGATGGTTTCAACTAATAATACATCCACTCCACCATCTACTAATCCACGGATCTGCTCTGTATAGGCTGCAACTACTTCGTCAAAAGTAACTGCACGATATCCTGGATTGTTTACATCTGGTGAAAGACTTAATGTTTTATTCAATGGCCCAATAGATCCTGCAATGAATTTTTCAGTGCTATTGGGATTTTTTGCTTTGTATTGTTGGATCGCATCACGCACACATTTTGCAGCAGCCACATTTAGTTCGTATGCTAGTTCTTGCATATCGTAGTCGGCCATTGCAATGGAAGTACTACTGAATGTATTGGTTTCAATAATGTCTGCGCCCGCTTCTAAATATTGTAAATGGATACCTGTAATGATCGCTGGCTGTGTAATACATAAAAGGTCATTGTTACCTTTTACATCAGCATGCCAATCGGCAAATCTTGATCCACGGTAATCTTCTTCCGTTAATTTATGACGTTGAATCATGGTGCCCATGGCACCATCAATGACTAAAATTCTTTCTTGTAAAGCTTCTTTAATTGACATAATACTACATTAAATTTTATGCAGCATCCAATTGGAAAAGAAGTAGGGGGGGCGATAAGTGTACCGTTTATTAGTTCTTTTCTCCTTTCGGATGGCAGGTTGAACAATAAACAAATCCTCCTGCTGTTGCGCA
>JAOASM010000022.1 GCA_030158665.1 Sediminibacterium sp.
GCAGGACTTAAAATCCTGTTCGCCGCAACGCGAGTGCGGGTTCGATTCCCGCCTGAGGCACGAAGCCTCTCACGAAAGTGAGAGGCTTTTTTTATGCGAATGCAATGAGCCGGCAGTCCCCAACAATTTGTATCTTAGCAATTCACCGAATTTAAAATCAATATTTAGTCATGTCTCAGAATAAGGTTGCTGAAAGTTTTTTAGCATTGGTTGAAATCATGGATACCCTTCGTGAAAAATGTCCATGGGATAAAAAACAAACCATACAAAGTTTGAGAAGTAATACCATTGAGGAATTGTATGAGTTAATAGATGCGATCATTGATGAAGATTGGGAAGGCATTAAAGAGGAACTGGGTGATCTATTATTACATGTCTTGTTCTATGCTAAGATAGGTACAGAGCAAGGTCATTTTACATTACAGGATTCCATCGAAGCCATTTCTAAGAAGTTGATCCATCGTCACCCCCACATCTACGGAGATGTAAAAGTGGAAGACGAAGAAGAGGTGAAGCGCAATTGGGAGCAATTGAAATTACAAGAAGGAAAGACTTCTTTATTGGCTGGTGTGCCTAATAGTTTACCTGCGATGGTGAAGGCATTTAGGATTCAACAAAAAGTGAAACAGGTTGGATTTGAATGGGAGAACAAAGAGCAAGTATGGGACAAGGTAGAAGAGGAGATTGGAGAATTAAAAGCAGAGATTGAGGCAAATGACCAAGAAAAAATGGAAGCTGAATTTGGGGATGTCCTGTTTAGCATGATTAATTATGCACGTTTTTTAAATATCGATCCAGAGTCGGCATTGGAAAAGACCAATAAGAAATTCAAACATCGATTTGAATTAATGGAAACCTATGCAAAGGACAATGGGTTGGATTTAGCAAAGCTTTCTTTAAATGAAAAGGAAGCGATCTGGCAGTCAATGAAATTAAAATAAAGAATTCGTTCAATAAAAAAGGCGCTAATTTTAGCGCCTTTTTTATGGGATAAATCTACCGTTTAATCATTTAAGTTTAACATGAATGCATAGTTCCCAAAGAAGCCTGGATAAATTCCAGATAGCTTAATGGTAGCGCCTGATACTTTTTTCAATTGGTCATAAAATTCTTCTGTGTTTTTTACAGGTTGATCATTCACATGTGTAATCACAAATCCTTTTTCCACTCTGCTCTTTCCTAAAATGCCATTCCCTAAATCTTTAACGAGTACGCCGCCATCTATATCATTTTTCTCAGCGGTCGTTTTATCTATTGTTTCTAATTTTCCACCTAATTTTTCAGCAGCCTTACTACTACTAGCTAAGTCTGTATTGCCTAATTTAGCTTTCAAAGTAGCATTCAAAGTCAGGTCTTTATTATCTCTTTTTAAAGTGATGCTAATTTTATCGTTGGGTTTGTATTTGGCAATTTGCTCTTGTAATTCAGGGGATGATTTAACGTTAGTGCCGTTTATTTTAGTGATGATATCACCTACTTTTACACCAGCAGCTTTTGCAGCACCACCCTCTAGTACATCGGTCACTACAATTCCTTGTACGTCTCCAATTTTAACTTTAAAGTCAGATTCAATCTTCTTTACTTGTTCTTCTGATAAATCATCTTGAGGATAAGAAATACCCAAGTAAGCACGTTGAACGGTACCAAATTTTACGATATCGGTCACTACCTTTTTTACTAGATTCACTGGTATTGCATAAGAATATCCAGCATAAGAACCAGTAGGTGAAGCAATAGCAGAATTAATGCCTACTAACTCTCCACTAGTATTGACTAAAGCACCACCACTATTTCCTTGGTTTACTGCAGCGTCAGTTTGCAAGAAAGTTTCAACTGGTTTATCGCTTTGTTTAGAATTGATATTAATAGATCTATTCTTGGCACTAATAATACCGGCTGTAATGGTTACATCTAGGTTCAACGGATAGCCAATCGCCAATACCCATTGTCCTAATTTAATTTCGTCACTATTGCCATACACTAAATAAGGTAATCCACTCGCTTCAATTTTGATGACAGCTAAATCGCTGCTAGCATCAGTGCCGATCACTTTTGCTTTGTAGCTCTTTTTATTGGTGAGTGTTACATTGATTTCATCTGCCCCATTGACCACATGGTTATTGGTGACAATATATCCGTCAGCTGTTATCAATACACCGCTTCCACTTGCTCTTTGTTCTGGAATAACTCTTGGGCCTCCAAAAAAGTCGCCTAGCATATCATCGTCTCCAAAGAAATCGAAAAATGGATTCCTTTGTCTTGGCTGTCCATTTTGTTGTACTTGCTTTGCATTGGTCTTGGTTTTAATATGCACCACAGCAGGGGATGCAGCACTTGCAGCAGGTGTGAAATCCACTGTTGAACTTGGGGCATTCCCTTGAAACAAACTAGCATAGTTGGCAGGCAAATTATTTGCCGATTCAAATGCGTTATTGGAATTGTTTAGTTTAGCATATCCCCAGACACTTAAAATAGTAGTGGTAGCGCTAATGCCTACAATGGCTAAAACGTTTTTTAAATTCAAATTCATAACTAACTATTTGATGTTTATACAATTGATTTTACAAAATGTGTACCAATTTGAATGCAATCTAGTGCAGCTGAAATTATGTCACAAATTCTGTAAATGAGTTTAACAAAAGATTTACGAAATTGTTCGTTTAAGCATTTCTAGTTAGACCTGTCAAAAAGTCTAAACTATCTACTCCATCAGCATATTGAGCCAGTTTTGGTTGTTGTAAACTCCCAAACGAGAGGGCATTCTTACCTACGACGCATTGAATTTCTTCCAGGTTTAATTGGGGTAGATGACCTGTTTTATAGTATTGATAATGAATTTGACTGATTGCGGCAAAAGGGGATGGGTTTTCACTCATCAGCACCCCGCCTGAATCCATATACATTTGTTTACTCATCATCAATAATGCCAATTGATAGTCGTAGTTATGTTTGTATTTATGTTGATCTAATAAGTAGTTGTACTTTTTGAGGGCGCTTAAAAATGGGATAAAATCATATCCTTCAGGCACCCAAATCTGGGTTACGTTTCTGCATCCTAGTCCATAATAAAGCATACAATCATCAGCCAAAGAAGCCAGTTCGGCTTCGGTTTCAGTACCATCGAGAATTGCTATGGAAGTCTTATTCTTGCGGATGATATGTGGAAATTTGCCAAAATAATAGTCAAAATAGTTGCCTGCATTGTTGCCTCCTGTGGCAATATAAGCATCGCAGTTTTTTAGCTGTTCTTGAACCATGATTTGAGCAGCAAAAGCCGGGTTGATCGCTATTAAACTTGCAATGATAAAGTCCATCAATACTTGGTCTTTGGAAGACCTTTTTACTACAGCAGTGTGTCCAGCAATAAGGGTACTCAATAAATCATGAAAACCTACCAATGGAATGTTGCCAGCCATGACGATCCCCACTTTAATTTCTGTGGGCTGATCTGCAATAGATGGATAGGTGGATGTCCATTCAACAAGCGCTTCTTCTTTTAAAAACTGTTCACTGATCTGTTGATTTGCTTGGTCTATAAATTCGGGTAAAAACCAGGCATTTTGGCGATAAGCCTCATCTTTAGCGGTTAACAATAGGCTATTATTGGGATCTGAAAGCTGTTGTCCAAGGGTGACAAAACCTTTAATTCTTGCTTGTAAGTTCATGCTTGTGTTATATCTTTGTAAGCAAAAGTACGTTACTAAAATTTAAATATTTTTTATGGCAATCAAAATTACAGACGAATGTATCAATTGTGGCGCATGTGAGCCAGAATGTCCAAATAATGCAATCTATGAAGGTGGAGTAGAATGGGCGATGTCCGATGGTACTTCATTAAAAGGAGCTTATACTTTAATGGACGGAACTGCTGTAGATGCAGGTGCAAGAATGACACCAGTAGCTATGGATACTTACTATATTACACCTAACAAATGTACAGAGTGTCAAGGTTTTCATGAAGAACCTCAATGTGCTGCTGTTTGTCCAGTTGACTGTTGCGTACCTGATGAGTTGTACAAAGAGACAGTGGATGAATTGTTAGCTAAGAAAGAAAAATTACATTTATAATAAATGGTTTAAAAAGGGAATCATTTCCCTTTTTTTATTGTCAAAAATAGTTGGTTCATCATTGACCATACAAATTTGGATGCTATGAAAAAGAAAGTCGCATTGGTTACAGGAGGATATAGTTCTGAAGCGGAGATTAGTTATAAAAGTGCAAAGACCGTGTTCAATGCATTGGATAAAGAAAAGTTTGAAGTCTATCAAATTGACATTCATCCTACAGGCTGGTGGTATGAGAATGCAGTTGGAGAGGAAGTGGCAGTTGATAAAGCAGATTTTAGTATCGTAGAAGGTGCTGAAAAAATAAAATTTGATGTAGCGTTGATGTGCATTCATGGCACCCCGGGTGAAGATGGGAAACTACAAGGCTACTTTGATATGATTGGCTTGCCCTACACAAGTTGTGACACCGCGACTTCTGCATTGACATTTAATAAAAGATACACCGTTGCGGTTGCTGGATTTGGCGGAGTAGGTGTGGCAAAATCATTACACTTATTTAAAGAGAATACATTAAGTCCTGATCAAATTTTGGCAAGTCTTACACTGCCTGTATTTGTGAAGCCAAACAATGGCGGAAGTAGTTTTGGTATTAGCAAAGTGAATCAAGCAAGTGAGTTACCAACTGCATTGGAAAAAGCATTTAAAGAAGATACACAGATATTGGTAGAGGAATTTATAAGTGGCAGAGAATTCACCATTGGTGTATTTAAGTCTAAAGGTAAAATCACTGTGTTGCCAATCACTGAGATCAAAACTGAAAACGAGTTTTTTGATTACGAGGCAAAATACCAAGGTAAGAGTAAGGAAATTACACCTGCAGATATTACAACAAAAATGTTTGAAGCCTTAACAGCTGCTGCACAAAAAGTGTATGCTATTTTAAACTGTAGAGGTGTGGTAAGAATTGATTTCATTTATGACGAAGCTGCTGAAAAAGCTTACATGTTAGAAGTAAATACCGTGCCTGGTCAAAGTGAGGCAAGTGTTATTCCTCAACAAGTAAAAGCAATGGGGTGGACTTTGACAGAGTTTTATGGTTGGATTATTGAAGACAGTTTAGAACAAAAATAAAATCAAGCAATTTGAAATTAATTGACGACATATTAAAGAAGCCTTTGTGGATGAATGTGCTCATTGGATTTGGAGCTGCATTGTGCTTATTCATCATCTTCTTTTTCTCATTAGGTTGGATTACCGGCAATGGAGAGACAGAGAAAGTGCCATCGGTGATTGGTTTAGATGTGGTTGCTGCAGAAAAAAATCTTACAGCACTCGGGTTTGATGTTGAGTTGCAAGATTCAATCTATGTTGACACACTCGCAAGAAATGCAGTATTAAGACAAACTCCAGAAGCAGACGAGATTGTAAAAAAAGGCAGAACAGTTTACCTGACAATCAATCGTGTTATTGCGCCACAAGTAGATATGCCAAATCTTGTTGGCTTTTCAATTAAAAGTGCAGAGACTTATTTAAAAGTACTTGGTTTAAGATTGGGTTCGATACAAATGGTACCAGATCAAAATAAAAACGTTGTCATTGATCAGTTGGTCAATGGTCAACCCATTGCCCCTGGTTCTAAGATACCTTCTGGAACATTGATCCACTTCTTAGTAGGAGATGGCGGTGCTTCAGCAGGAATGCTTATGCCAGATTTAGTAGGATTGACCTACGAGCAGGCGAAGGCTCAATTGATTAGCTTAGGTTTAAATTTAGGAGTGGTTTCTGTAAATGGCGCGATTGGCGATAGTGCTTCAGCATTTGTATTTGATCAAAGTCCAAGTGTGTATGGAAGTCAATTGGATTCACTAGGGATGCCTGTAAAGAATTCCATTTCAAAAGGTGTTTCCATTAATATCGTCTTAGACAAAGTGGCCCCAGTAAAAGCCATTCGAGACTCAATACAATAATCAATCGTTTATTAAAAGTAGGATACGTTAAAATTAAAAAATTAAGGTTATGAATACAATTACAGTTGAAGCATTAAAAGCAAAAATTGATGCTGGAGAAAAATTGAATTTATTAGATGTTAGAGAACCGCATGAGCATGCAGCATTCAATATTGGTGGTCAATTATTGCCTTTGGGCTTAGTTCAATCTTTACAGTTAGACGAGATTGAGCATCTTAAAGAGGAGACTGTATATGTTTATTGCAGAAGTGGAAACAGAAGTGGGCAAGCATGCATGATGATGGAGCCTTATGGATTTAAAAATGTAGTGAATGTAGTTGGTGGGATGTTGGCATGGCAGGAAAAATTTCCAGGATAATCTAAAATCAGCATATGAAAAAAATCATTCAATTAGTTGCTTGTTGCCTTGTGCTATCATTAGCAGCATGTAGGAATGGGTCAACTGACACCAAGTCAAATTATCACGATACAACTGGTAAAACTGATATTTTATCTGGTGGCGTTAAACGTATCCCTATTCATACAACCAAAGGTGATTTTACAGTATGGACAAAGCGTGTAGGAAACAATCCAACTAAAAAAGTATTGTTATTACATGGTGGTCCTGGGGCTACGCATGAATATTTTGAATGTTTTGATTCCTTCCTACCTCAAGAGGGTGTGGAGTATTATTACTACGATCAATTAGGATCTGCTTATTCAGACAATCCCAACGATAGTAGCTTATGGTCTATTGAACGTTATGTTGAAGAAGTTGAAACGGTGAGAACTGCACTTGGTTTAGATGCCAATAATTTTTATTTACTAGGACATTCTTGGGGTGGTATATTGGCAATCGAATACGCTTTAAAATATCAACAGAATTTGAAAGGATTGATCATTTCAAATATGATGGCTTCCATTCCTGAATATGTAAAGTATGCGAATGAAGTGTTAGGCCCTCAATTGCCTAAGGAAGTATTGGCTCAAATTAGAGCTTATGAAGCAAAGGGTCAATATACGGATCCCGCTTATTTAAAGTTAATCAATGATTATTATTACCCTGAGCATGTGTTGAGAATGCCTCCAGCTAATTGGCCTGATCCAGTAGTTCGTGCTTTTGCTAAATTGAATTATCCTTTGTATTTAAAAATGCAAGGCCCTTCAGAATTCGGAGTAGTGGGCAACGCAGTGTTAAAAAATTGGGATAGAACTGCGGATCTTGCAAAAATAAAAGTACCTACCTTAAGTATTGGTGGTGCATTTGACACCATGGATCCTAAGGCAATGGAAATGATTGCGAATAAAGTACAAAATGGCACCTACCTTCTTTGTCCAAAAGGGTCTCATATGTCTATGTATGACGATCAAGCAACTTACTTTAAAGGACTAATTGATTTTATCAATACAGTAGATAAAGAGAAGAAGTAATAAACAGTAACGAAATATATTTAAAAAGGTCCTGAGTTTTCAGGACCTTTTTTATGAACTGGAATGATTTATTTCAAGTCGATCTTTAAACTAACCCAAAAGTTTCTTCCGGCCATTGGATAATAATTATTGGAGGTGGTGGTAGTTCGATCATAGATATAACTATAGGTATATCCATTTGGTGCATATTGTACATCTAAAATATTGTTCGCATACAATTGTAAAAGCATAGTATATTTTGCTTTATTCAGGATGGTCCAATGTGCATTGATGTCATTTAATAAATAAGAATCAAGAATTCTAGACTCGTTTTGTGTGTTGTCTAAGAATTGTTTTGAAATATACTTAGTTGTCCAGAAAAAGCTCAGTTTGTCATTTGGCTTCCAATTAAAAGTGCGATTAGTTGTTAAGCTAGGAGATAGGGCGATATTGGTATTTTTATGCTGTATAGCTACTTGCGTGTATTGATCATAATCATCTATGTATTCAGTAAATTCCTTAATCTTATTTTGACTAAATGTGACGCTATAGGTTGTGATGTATTTTTTACTCAATGCATATTTTAATTGCAATTCTACCCCGGCTCTATAACTTTTTGGCACATTGGTTCTGGTATAAGCGCCCACATCGTTTATTTTACCTGTCAAGACCAACTGGTCCTTATAATCCATATAATAGATATTGGCATTTAAAACATATTTGGGTTTTTTAAACTCAAGTCCAGTCTCCCAGTCAATTAATTGTTCTCTTTTAGGTTGTTCATTCACACTTGCTTCAAAGTCATCCCTATTAGGTTCTTTGTTTGCAACAGCAACACTAGTATAATAAAAAACATTTCTTGCTTGATAAGTCAAGCCCATTTTTGGATTGAAGAAATTAAACTTTCTTTCAATTTCTAAATCGGTATTTTTAGTAAATCCATTCATTTGATGATTGACAAATCGATATTGTAGGTCTATAAAACTTTTAAATTGCTTTGTCAATCTCCTTTCCCACTTTACATAAGTATTCATTTCTTTTTTTAGCGCATCATTGTCATAGTATCTATAATTGGTTGGCGCCAACGTATTCGCCAAGTAGGGTAATGTGCCAAAATGCAATCCATCATATACGCTCCATCCTCCTCCAATGGTTAAATCATTGAGACTGTCCACATAAGAGATAGCTGCGATCTGGCCATAAAACTGATTGTCCAACCATCTTCTTCTAACTAAGTCGGCTGGTACATTTGTTTTATTGGTGATGTCGATATTGTAGTCCGAAAAATCTACCCCCGCTTTATATTCTTCATAATAACCTTTCCCGGTGGTTAAATAAAATGCGGTATTCCATTTCCAGTTGCCCATCATGTTTTTATTATAAAACAATTGATAATGCGTTTGCGTATAATTGTCTGTTTGGTTGTCATAGGGCGCATCGGCTTTTTCTGTTCCAGCTGGATTGAAAGTTCTATTAGTGGCTAGTAATTCCTGAGGTACACCATACCAAGCTTGGTAAGTTTTTTCTTTCCCACTAAATATATTCAACCTTAAAGAAGATTGATCTCCCCAATAAGTGGTACTTAGAAAAAAGCTTTTCAAATTACTGGTTGCTCTATCAATAAATCCATCACTCGTTATAGAACTCATCCTTCCGTCAATAGTGAATCTATTATTGATCAATCCTGACCCAAAAACAAGATTGTTCTTAAAGCTATTGAAAGAACCAGCGCTATTTTGTAAGGATAAATAAGCCTTTGGATTGTAGTCGTTGGTCATTAAATTCACACTCGCGCCAAATGCACCAGCGCCATTGGTCGAAGTACCCACACCTCTTTGAATTTGAATACTATTGACGCTGGAACTAAAGTCGGGGATATTGACGAAAAAGGTACCCATACTTTCGGGGTCATTGTAGGGAATACCATTTAATGTAAAGTTGATTCTTGTTGCATCCGTACCTCTTATTCTTATGCCGGTATAGCCCACCCCAATTCCTGCGTCCGCATGCACGACTACAGAAGGGGTATTTTCAAGTAGGAAGGGTAGGTCTTGTCCCACATTGTTCAATGCTATTTGTGCTTTACTGATATTCGTTTTGGCAAAAGGAGCTTGTTCACTAACCCTGATTGATTTAACTTCCAATGGTGGGAGGCTTCGGATACTATCCGTGTAATTTTGCTTCTGAGCCGTTAAAGGCTGAAGTAGAAAAGCAAATGCAATTGTTCCCAATAACTTAGTCATAGTTCTTGTTTTTAAGTTTCAATAAATTGTACTGGGAACAGGAATAACGAGCTATGAGAAGTGCACGAGTTGTGCGGTACCTTCCCTTCGCAGGAATTACCCTGTTCAGGTTCAACGGGTTTTATCTCAGCTTTTTACAGCACCCCGAGGACGGGGCAAAAATAGGGT
>JAOASM010000023.1 GCA_030158665.1 Sediminibacterium sp.
CAAATAATGAAGAAATCTGCTGCTGCCTCATGTACTTTTTTAAGATCAAGACTAATTACATTTTCTCCTTTTTTATCCAAGATCGCCTGAATAATGGTTTTGAAAATTTTAGAGCTACGAGTGAGCCTAGTAACCGTACTTTTTTTACGGTCATTTAAAGAAGAAAGTTGTTCCAATGCGCTTATTTTTAATGTGTTAAATCCTGTTTCTAAACTAACTTTACAAAAATAGCAATTCTTTGTCACCTGCCACACCAATTGTCATATTAGGCGCACCGCTTATAGAACTGTCTACAATAGATAGTACCAATATCTATGCCATGGCACAAATCAAAGAAGGTTTGGCCAAGTCTGGCAGTTGTTTTCGTGCCGATTATCAGACCCATGGGAAGGGTCAACATGGTCGAATTTGGGAGAGCAATAAGGGTCAAAACTTACTTTGCAGCTATATTTTGGAACTAAAAGAGCTAGAACCGCATAAAAAATGGGAACCAAAGGACCAAATTGGGTTTTCGGCAGCCATTGCATTAGGGATTCGAGCTTTTTTTGATGCCCATACCAAGGGAGATACCAGGATAAAAAGACCAAATGATATTTATTGGCGTGACAGAAAGGCAGGGGGCATTTTGATCGAAAACTTACTTAGAGGTACCGAATGGACCTGGTCGGTGATTGGAATTGGGATCAATATCAACCAAACAGCTTTTTCGCCCGATGCACCCAATCCAGTCTCCTTAAAACAAATTACTGGACGCGACTGGGAAATCCTTTCTTTGCAGGAAGCATTATCAAAAGCATTGACCAACTCAATAATAGATTGGTTAAAAAATGGAGAGACAAAAACTTTACAACATTTAGATCAACACGTGATTGAGCTAGGTCATCAATAAATTTAACAATGAGCACAACAACAGAACAAAGTACAAAGATAGCATTAACACAATATTCAAAAGGTGCAGGGTGTGGATGTAAGATAGCGCCAGCAGTACTTTCAGAAATTTTAGCACAACATAGTGTTGGCATCAGCACCCCAAAATTATTGGTAGGCAATGACACCAAGGATGACGCTGCTGTGTATCAGATGGATGAGACCAACGCCTTGATTAGTACGACCGATTTCTTTTTACCTATCGTAGATGATCCTTTTCAATTTGGACAAATTGCTGCAGCGAATGCTATTAGTGATGTGTACGCAATGGGCGGAAACCCACTGTTTGCCTTGGCTGTACTGGGTTGGCCTATAGATACGATCCCTGTATCGGCTGCACAAGAAGTGATGGCGGGCGCAAGATCGGTGTGTGAGGAAGCTGGCATTGTGATGGCAGGCGGACATAGTATTGATAGCAAAGATCCCATTTTCGGTTTGGTGGTGAACGGCATGGTAGCAATTGAAAACTTAAAAAGAAACAATAGCGCAGAGCAAGGTGATATTTTATTATTGACTAAACCATTGGGAGTGGGTATCTTGGCTACTGCTCAAAAAAAGGGGTTGATTGAAACAGCAGATCTTGATTTATTGGTAAAACAATTAACGACTTTAAATAAAGTAGGTGCTGCACTTGGAAAAATAAAAGGAGTGCACGCCATGACCGATGTAACTGGCTTTGGCATATTAGGACATTTATTAGAAATGATGGAAGGCAGTCATCTTGGTGCAATCATCCACTACAATCAATTACCGATTTTAGACGCTGCTAAAAAATACATTGCTCAAAAAGCAATACCAGATGCCACCTATAGAAATTGGAATGCTTACAATCAACAAGTGGCTTTTGGAACAGGTGTCAATGTGATGGAAGCTTTTCAAATTTTACCAGACCCGCAAACAAATGGCGGATTGTTGATTGCAGTGGCACCAGATGCCTTATTAGATGTACAAGCAATTTTAAAAGAAGCAGGCATTGCAAACATAGACCCAATAGGCGTTTGCACAGAAGTAACTGAAAAAAGAATTCAAGTGAATGCTTAATTATTCAAAAATTAAATGACCCTTATTTTTGATTTGCTCTGGCGTTAATTCTGCCACCAATTGAACACCTTTGATATTGCGAATGGTATGTAAAATGTCTTTTACTTTTTCGTCTTCAATCCATTCACCACGGATCCACCAAATAAAATCCATGTGTTTTAATTCGGGTAATAAATATTCCCCATCAAATTGATTGTGGTACACAAAATGACCAATAGTTGTATTGGGCTCATAGCCTTCATACATAGAAAAATAATAGGTTCGATTTTTTCGTTTTAATGCAATTTCATGATTGGGATTAAATCGAAATTCAAAGCCCATATATTGATTCAATAAAATGCAAAATTGATAATTTTTTATGGGCGCAGTTATGCCTAAGATTCGAGAGCCCTCAAAATCTTGTTCATTTATTTCGTCTTGGTTTAAAATAATTTTTGCACTCACAATGATTCTATATCTGTTTTGATAAATAAGGTATACAACAGTTTAAAAAGTGATATCTACTTTAATTTCTTCTGAACCTCGCTTATAAATTAAAAACGTTGTATCTCCTTTTTTAAACTTAGACAAAGTTGTCATATAGCTCATCACATCAATGAACTTATAATCACCCATTTGCAATAAAATATCACCGGCTTTTAGGCCTAATTTTTCTCCTAATTTACCAGCAGAAGCGCCCTCTATTCTAAGCCCAGTGCCAGTATACGCATAATCAGGCATCACCCCTAAACTCACCGTAAACTTAGTGCTACGACCCATTGTAGCTTCGCGTGTTTTTAAGAAATCAAGCTTGCCGTAGTTGTTCGTTGTCTTTACAATATTTTGTACAAAACGTAGGATATCTTTTTGACCAATATAATTAATCTTATCCCAGTCATCTGATGCTTTATGATAATCTGCATGGCTACCAGTAAACATGAATAATACTGGCATATCTTTTCTATAAAAACTAGCATGATCACTTGGACCAGTCCCCGCACTATCAATGGTATACAATAATGATGTAGGAGTTTTTTGAATAATCTCTGCCCACTTACTTGAAGTGCCATAACCACCTAGACTCATTTTTTTTGCTGCATCGTACCTGCCTACCATGTCCATATTCACCATGTAATTGAAACTAGTCTTAATGGTTGGATTTTCTAACCAATACTTACTTCCTATCAAACCCAACTCTTCTGCAGAAAAATGTATGATCAAATAATTATTCTTATTGTACTCATCAGTTTGCTTAGATGCTTGCTTTAATACTTTAGCCAATTCAATCAAAGCCGCAGTACCACTAGCATTGTCGTCGGCACCATTTCGAATGTCTCCATTGATGTCTAAGGCATTTTTATCTTGATTGTATCCTAGGTGATCTAAATGCGCACCTAGTACAACCGTATGTGCAGCTTTATTGTCAATAAAAGCAACCACATTTTTAGCCACTCTTTTTTGACTTGATAAAATTAAATTGGCATCAATATCAAATGTGCCCAATGCATCATTGAAGTATTTCTTGAATCCGTCTTTTGTAATATACACCACTGGTATCGCTAGTGCTTTGCTTGTATCAAACTTATTAAATTGCAAATTGTCCACTAAGCTTCCGCTATTGTATAAGAACAACGCTTTTGCCTTTTTATCATACATTGAATTGGTGATTTGTTTAATCCAATCTTGTAGATCAAAATGCGGATTGCTTTGTTGCTCTTCCAATACTTCTTGCAAATCCTTAAACCAAACCT
This sequence comes from Sediminibacterium sp., assembly GCA_030158665.1. Lineage (GTDB taxonomy): Bacteria > Bacteroidota > Bacteroidia > Chitinophagales > Chitinophagaceae > Sediminibacterium. The sequence continues at coordinate 3,699 of JAOASM010000023.1, forward strand.
GGTCGGCTTCTTCTAAAGCAAGGGTTGACTTTGTTGTAAATTGACTATGCTTACCTGTAGATACTGTAAAGAAATCAGCGCCAAACTGCATCGGCTGAGTATTGATTTTTAAAAACGCCTGGTCGCTCCACTGTTTTCCTTCATTGATAGGGAAAGATTGGACATAACCTTGTTCTCCCATTGGCTGAATACCCGCAGTTTCATATTGTGCAACAATATAATCAACTGCTTTCTGTTCTCCCAAACTACCGGCACGACGGCCTTCTAGCACATCACTTGCTAAATATTGAACATGCAATTTTAAGTTTTTGATTAATTGACGATCGGACTTATTTTGCTTTTGAGCTTGTCCAATAAAAGATACAAAAAGGAGTAAAAAGGCACAGATTTGTCGCATACAACTGGTTTGAAACCCAAAATTAAGCAATGGCGCTTAGTTTAGTAGACAATTCCTTGAAAAACTGCTAAAAGTCATCTCCTTTGGGCTGTTTCAATTTCTAATTTCGTAAGTAGTAGCTAGGCTTAATGGCTAGCTTTGCGACCAATCGTGAAAGCAGGTATACATATCGCCTTAGTGGGTAACCCCAATAGTGGAAAAAGTTCGCTTTTTAATGCCCTAACGGGCTTGCAACAAAAAGTAGGTAATTTCCCTGGCGTGACAGTGGACAAGAAAACTGGAGACCTGAAAATTGGCACCCACCAAAGTACTTTAATTGACCTTCCTGGCACTTACAGTTTTTACCCAAAAAGAGAAGATGAATGGGTGGCCTACCGCGTGTTAATGGGAGTAGATGAAGAAGTAAAAACAGATGTGATCTTATTGGTAGCAGATGCGAGTAATTTAAAAAGAAATCTGCTTTTTTGTAGTCAAATCATTGACTTAAAAATTCCTGTGGTATTGGCACTCACTATGAATGACCTTGCACAAAAAAAAGGCATTAAAATTGATATCGCCGGATTGCAATCCGATTTAGGTATTCCTGTTGTGGCTGTTGACGCAAGAAAAAACAAAGGCTTAGTTGAATTAAAAAAAGTATTAGCGCAGATCATTGAAACGCCACGTTCAAGAAATCAAGAAAGTTTTATAGACAATAAAAACCTTGCTCCTAAAGCCATTGACGCATTTAAAAAAACATATCCAACACATAGTGACTATGCTGCTTTACACTATTTAATGCATCATGAAACTTTTCCATTGGACAAAGAAATGCAGGAGAATATTGAGCAGATAGAACTCGAGAACGATTTTAATCATACCAAAACACAAGCTCAGGAGATCTTACAGCGATACCATCGTATACAAGAACTCATGAAAAAATGGGTCTCTGAGCCAGATCCTAGCGCTAAGAAAAAAAGAACAGATCAATTAGATAATATTTTTTTACATCGTATTGGAGGTTATATCATTTTACTAAGTGTATTGTTCTTGTTGTTTCAGTCTGTTTTTTGGATGGCCTCTTTCCCAATGGATGGCATCGAATGGATTTTTACCAATATCACTACTTATTTAAATCAAGTATTGCCAGAAGCTTGGTGGCAGGACTTATTAGTGAACGGCTTGGTTGCGGGCATTGGGGGGATTGTGATTTTTGTACCGCAAATTATGATCTTATTTGGCCTCATCACTTTGCTAGAAGATACTGGCTATATGGCAAGAATTAGTTTCTTGAGTGATAAACTGATGCGCAAGGTTGGATTGAATGGCAAGAGTGTTATGCCGATGATCAGTGGATTTGCTTGTGCAGTTCCTGCCATCATGAGTGCTAGAAATATTGAAAATAAAAAAGAACGTTTATTGACCATTTTGGTAACGCCTTTTATGAGTTGTAGTGCGAGGTTGCCCGTTTACACCATCCTTATTTCATTGGTCATTGACGAGCGAATGTATTTTGGATTTTTAAGTTTGCAAGGCCTTGTCATGATGGCGCTTTATCTATTAGGTATTGTAATGGCTTTAGCTGCAAGCTTTGTTCTTAAGTTTTTTATTAAGATTAAAGAGAAGAGTTACTTTATTTTAGAATTACCTGTATATCGCGCACCACGTTGGGGCAATGTAGGCATGACGATGATCCAAAAAGCAAAAATATTTGTGGTAGATGCCGGTAAGGTGATTATTGTTATCAGTTTATTGTTGTGGTTCTTGAGCTCATATGGACCTAGTGAAAAAATGGATCAACTAGATACACAATATGCAATGGCGGTGAAAGCCAATCCTTCAGCACAAGCTGTTTTAGAAAAACAATACCACACCGATAAACTCGCGAATTCTTACGCAGGCATATTAGGCAAGCAAATCGAACCAGTGATAAAGCCATTGGGTTACGATTGGAAGATAGGTATTGCACTCATTACCTCCTTTGCTGCAAGAGAAGTATTTGTAGGCACGATGGCCACTTTATATAGTGTCGAGGAAGATGACAATAGTAGCTTAAGAGAAAAATTACGCGCATCGGTTTGGCCTGATGGGAAACCAGTATACAGTTTAGCTACCGCACTTTCGTTGATGGTTTTTTATGTATTGGCGATGCAATGTATGAGCACACTCGCGATTGTAAAAAGAGAGACAGGCTCATGGAAATGGCCCACCATTCAATTTATTATGATGACTGGCCTAGCTTATGTGATGAGTTGGGGGGTGTATGTATTGTTTAAGTAATTACTATAATCCATAATTACCTTTGAGTGCATTGAAGTTTTTCATCACCTCAGATGCAGATAAACATCTTTTATAAATTAAGACCGGGCCAATATCACCTAGCCAATAATTATCAGCTTTGCCAATGTTTTCATCAGTTGTACTGAGATATTGAGACAAAGGCATTGAAGTTACACCTACTTTTACGCCATTTAAATAATAGGTGGTGGTGTCAGCGTCCTGAGTTGCAGCAACAATAATCCATTGTCCAGTATTTATTGAGAGGACGTCACTAAATGAACCTGAACTACCTGCAGAAAAATGCAATAGAAAGTTGGAGCCATTATGATAGACATAGAAATTAAAATTTCTTGAACCTGTAGATCCAAATAAATTTCTAAACAACCCAGTACCAAAATTTGCGTCCATTCTGGCAACTACCATAATTGTTTTACCAGAATAAGGCGTATTGAATTTAGCACTATTCGTACTGATATATTGACTACCCGTGCCATTAAAAGTGAAACGCTTAGGTGTATTATTAAAAACAGGCGCAGGAGAAGAAAGTGTGCCATTATTATTATTCAAACTTAAATCAGTTAAAGTTGAACTTCCCAAATAGGAATAAGATCTTTTATTCATTGGGTCTAAATACATCAATAGCCCCTCTGTAACAACACTAGCATTTAATTTGCCGTATATAAAATTACTAGTAGTGGATGTCAAAGCAAAATTGTTCATTGGTGAGTCAAAAATGATCGTTTCATCAAAAAGTGAAGTAATACCTGTATTTGTTTTACCGGGAACACCTTGATTACATTTAAAATAAGCTATTAGGCCAGATTCATTCCCATTTAATTCTTGATTCATATTAGCTACAATTTGAGCCTGTGTTCTTACTACATACCAAACTCTTATATCATCTAATGCTCCATTAAAATAATTGACGCCTGTTTGCATGCCACCTATACGCAAATAACTAGCCGCTGATAATGATGCTCGATTAGAACTAATACCAGTTTGATCTAAAACACCGTTGATATAAATAGCCATTGCGCCCGTAGATTTAGTTCTTGTGACTGCAACATGCTTCCAGCTTCCATCATTGATACTAGCATTACTAAAAATGGTATAATCTGTATTGCCAATGCCAAAAGCCAATTTCGAACCACTTAATGATGTTCCGAAATCATTGGTACTTCCACCCACTTCTGCATCGACAATGCCATTTCCATTATACCAATTACCACCACTGGTTCCTGTTTGTGTTGTCTTAATCCAATATTCAATTGTAAAATCGTCAAAAACAGGATTTAAAATATCCACGTAGTCATTCACTCCATCAAAATGTAAAGCATTGGCAAATTTCAATGCATGATTGGATGCTTGAAACGGAGTAGAAATAATTTGTGCGGAGATAGAGAGACTATAAACGCTAAAAAATAACCACAGAATCAATGATAAAAATTTGAACATAATTGGGTGATCAAATTTTAAAAATAACGGATGGCTCTAGAACTCAATGCCCAATCCTTCCAGTCCCCATGTAGTCTTCCTTGAGTAGGGTTAGTAGCAAAATCTAGAATCCACACAAAATTGTTGCTAAATTGACTAGAAGTTACATACCATCCATTGGTAGCAAAACCTCCTAATTGAGTTCGAGCATTGAATAGCAATAACATTTCATCTTTACTAGGCAAAAACCAATCTGAGTAACCATTTAAAGTTAATGCCGCACTATAATTTGCAGCATTGGTAGTAGATGTACACAAATTAATAATGTCATTTGTGTTTTGCAAACCTGTTCCAATTGCCGTGCCATTAGCCCCAGCTAAAAATGTACCAGCACATCCCCAATCTTTGAGAGGATTGTCGGTCTCTGCAGCAATGATGCCATGTACTATTTCTGGATCATACCCTGGATCACCCACTTTGAATATATAAGCCAATTTACCACCAAGGTAAGCTTCGCCAATAGAGGGATTTAATGTCTTAAACCTCATATTAGGACTATAAAATGTGGTGTTACCAACTGTGATATATGCTCTAACAAAATATTTAGTAGCTACCGTTAATCCTGTAATATCGAAACTAAAAGTTCCAGGAATTGAACTGCCGTTTGCAATTTTTTGATCCGTGATTTTCGGATTGATAGATGTTCCATAACAAATTCCATATTCCTCGATATTGACATATGAACTAGGTATCTTCCCCGCTATTGTCGCTGAAGATTTTGTGATGTTACTAACAATCAAGTTGGTTATTTTAGGTATTGGCACTGTTCCTTTAACCCAGTTTGAATTATTTCCAGACATATTAAAATTGTACAAACTATACACAACTTGAAATTGTCCAGGGCTATAAGTGATATTATAATTAGAGGAAGAGAAAGTTCCTCCAGTAGCTGCAGAAGGGGTAATACTATAATAACCCACAGCATCATCTATTGCTGTTCCACCAGATGCTGCTAATGTCACTGAACCTATATTTTCATTATTCATTAAACCAGTTGCTGTAAAATATTTACTTCCAACTCCCAGGTTGATACGTGATCCATAAAACTTTTGAAAATATTTTCCTGTAATTGCTAAAGCAGCAGGAGCCACATAACTTGTAGTGGCAGATACGGTCAAGCCATCTGCACTTGTAGATGAAAAAGTAAGGTTGCCACTGTGATTTCCAACATTTGTAGTTCGCTTAAGTCTTACATATAATGGCTGCAAAATCAAACGGTCTGCAGTGGGATACATTTTAGTTGTGTCACTAAAACCTGAGTTTGCCAAAACAGATGTTTCAAATCCGGATGGCGCAACCACTAAAACATGGTTTATAATGTTTTCGGCCTGAACGGCAATTGTAGTTGTAGCAGATGGTGAACCATATGTAGTATTTAAACTAGGGATCGAATTGGCAACTAAAGTAATTGTAGGCTTTTTAACAGAAACAGAAATCGTTGTGATTTCACTCCAATTGATAGAAGAATCTTTTTTATAATTAGCTGCTCTAACACGGACAAGCAAATTTTCAACTAATTCTGTAGGTGTTCCAGAAATGACACCTGTCAAAGTATTGAAATTTAACCCAATTGGCAAGGGATCCATTACTTCGAATTTTTTTGCTTCTCCTCCTGTATTAATAGGCGTAAAAGCAACCCCATCGTAATTAATAAAAAACTTCAATGGACTAATATAATTAATGGTTGGCGGCAATTTAGTAATATTAATATTAGCAGTATAGTTATAATTACATATGCCTTTTGTATAAGCATAGTTAATTGCATAAATACCGCTAGTACTTAACCCAGGCGTGAAAGATCCATCACTATTGTTAAAAGACAATCCACTAGGAGCATAAGAGAAAGTACCATTCAGAGGGCCATTGATGTAATTTATTTTTTTAAGAGTTGAATCCGCTTCATCAAAAATATAACCACCATAAGACAAGGAAGTAAAAGGGTCTTGTATTACTGTAACTGTAACTTTTGCAGTATTGATACAACCTACACTTGCATCAGTACCTTTTACAATGTAAGTTGTTGTAACTGCAGGAGTAACTGTTAAGCTTGATCCAGATGATGCAATAGTCCCATTAGATAAAGACCATGAATAATCTATAGCACCTGTAGCCGTTAAAGTAACTGGATTGCCTGGACAGATTGTAACATCTGATGAAGCTTTTACAGCTGTGCCCGTAACTGGATTTAAACTTGGAGTAAGATTGCCATTTGCATAACCAGTTCCAGATCCCCCTAAATAAAAATTATCACCAACAGGAATTAAACAAGTTAATTGGGACAGGTTAGAAACAGGTGTCGAAGAAGCAGTAAATCCACCTGTATAAATCATTTGTGTATAATCGTAATTTAAAGCACATGTTGTTTGAACCAAATCCGATTTAGGTGTCGAAGAAGCAGTAAATCCACCTGTATAAATCATTTGTGTGTAGTCGTAATTCAAAGCACATGTTTCTTGAACTAAATCCGATTTAGGCGTCGAAGAAGCAGTAAATCCACCTGTATAAATCATTTGTGTATAGTCGTAATTCAAAGCACATGTTTCTTGAACTAAATCTGATTTAGGCGTTGAAGAAGCAGTAAATCCGCCTTTGAAAATACTTGGATATTCAATCGTTCCCGAATTAATGCCATTGGTTATTTCGACAGTTGTTGATATGGTATTATTACATGTGCTATAAGTATAATAAACAGTATAAGTTCCGATCGTACTCATATTTGGATAAATCAGACCATTGTCAGGATTTATTTTTAAATTAGCTGAGCTTGCGCTAAAAGTGCCACTCGCTATACCAGTTAGTATGACTTCTTGTGGCGTAGTGATAGTATTTGAAATTTGCGTAGGATAACTGATTGTGGTAATTCCCATGTCAATCACTGTTACACGCACTTTAATTTTTTCTCTACATCCAATATTTTCACCAGCAGTAAGTGTGTAAGTAGTTGTAACAGTTGGATTCGCTTTTGGACTTTGCAAATTTGCATTATCTAAACTTAAGGATGGTTCCCATTTATAAACTGTTGCGCCAGTACCGGTTGTTGTTAAATTAATACAATTACCTAAAATAATTGCTGTATCATTAATGGTTTTTAAATATGGCCCTGTTGTATTATTAATTGTATTCGCATTAAGATTTCCACTGGCACCTGAACTAGCAATACCACCACTGTAGATATTGATTAATTCTGGAGCTGGGCAGGTAGATCCATTAAGCACATTGTTATTCGATCCACCATAACTACCACCACGATACATTAAAAACTCTTCTGGAATAGTAAATGTACAAGTTGATCCATTAATGACATTATTATTTGATCCACCATAACTACCACCACGATACATTAAAAACTCTTCTGGAATAGTAAATGTACAAGTTGATCCATTAATGACATTATTATTTGATCCACCATAACTACCACCCCAATAAATTTTAAGTGTTTCGGGAACTGAAAAAGTACATGCAGACCCTTGCAGTCCTACACTTGAGGAACCACCATAGTTGCCACCAGCATAAGGAGGCCCCTGAGCATTTAAAACAAATGCTGCAGTTAGAAAATAAAAAAATAAAATGGTTCTAATTAATTTCACTTATAGAATACTTGAATATTAATAAGTGTGACTTCTTATACCTCTTCCACCAACAGACGGATAATACCCATTACTAAAATTATCAGTAGCACTAGCGTATTTATAAAAAGTCCTATCAGATACCTGTAAATGTGCTGTAGTTGTAGCATTATCAAATGAGCCACCTTTTACAAAATTTCCTGCACTAATTCCATATGATGTCGGCCATCCTGTTACGTTTGCGTTTCCATTAGTACCTAGTACTCCATCTCCATTAGTCGTTGTGAAATTAGAATAGTCGTAACCGCTCCCCCCTCCAACAACTTGTTCAGCCATATTGCCAGCAATATCCAAAATACCATAATAAGTTGCAGCAGCCTGAGATCTTGTAGAAGTTGCTGTTGCAGCGTATCCAGATCTAAAAGGCACCCAGTTTACATCTTCCCATGCGTAAAGCACTAGACCTTCTCCAAGGTTTGATGGTTTTTCTGAAAAGGTTCCATTGCCACTATTATTATTATTGGATTTTGTGATTAAAGTATTCCCCCATGGATACTCATAGGCCACTGGATTTAAAGGCCCTCTGCATAGTTTTTCAAATTCAAATTCTGTCATAGGCCTTAATCCAGACCAATCTAAAAAAGCCGTCAAATCTAACCAACCTAGATAACCTACAGGAGTATATTTTTCATTTACATTATAAGAAAATATAGCAGGAATGGTATTGTAAGTTCCTGCAGTTTGTATGTACACTTCAATTTTTTGACCACCGCCACCAGAAAAATAAGTGATCCCATTCGGATACCTCACTGGATTCCATTTTGATAACCTTACTGCTTGTTGGTCATAAGTAAGGGTATTTAAAAATTCAACAAAACTAACTGTACTAATTTCATACTTCATACACCAAAAGCCATTGTAACCAAGAGGAAAAGTTGCAGGCAATCTTTTAGGACAACCATAAATAGGATTTGAAGTATATACAGATGCATCACCTAATCCAGCTGTTTGTTTGGCTTCATCAATATATAAAGCACTACTTACATTGTCTCCGTTCGAAAAATTACTTGTATTCACTGGTCTACCATCTCCAATATAAAATCCCCCTTGCGGAACATAAACCATTTCCATACCCAATACTTTAAAATTATCGGACAATGAAGTTGTAATAGTGGGATTCGTATTAAGCGTACTGTTAAATTTTAATTTTATTGTATGTGCACTGATATTGCCTGTTCCTGATGCAGTTCTTCTTATATATACACCCATACCATCCGCTACAGCATCAACAGTCAATAAATTGGAACCCGAAACAGCTACACTACTATGATCTGCAGATGTTGTACTTAATATTGCAGATGACCATATATTAGTACTTGAGCAGGCTTGTCGTTTTACAAACACCCACACGCCATCCATATTTGCTGGGCCTGTTGTAATTTTCCAACTATTATCCCATGAAATATTAAAACTTATTGTTTTCTCTACATGGTCATAGGTTGGTGCGCCAATAACTAAATTATTAGCCTTTACAATTGTGAATGAAAAAACACATGTGATGAAAAGAAAAAAATGTTTCATATAAAAAAATTAAAATGATTAAAATGATCTTACCCCTCTTCCACCTACTGATCCATTTCTGCTATCTTTGTTAGTCGAAAGACCATCATAAAATGTTCTATCAGAAACTTGAATAATATTTAATCCATAAGCTGGAGAATAATGATAGCCGCCTTTCAAAATAGTTCCAGAAGATACGCCGCCATTGATTGGCCAAAAATCGACATTAGCTAATCCCAAATCATTTAAAACACCATCGCCATTAGTAATTGTAAATTTGGTATAATTAAATTGACTTCCACCTCCCACGCACTGCTCCCACATCTGTCCTCCAATATCTAAAATGCCATAATATGTAGCCCCTGCTTGCGATCTATTCGTTGTGCTTGTGGCTGCAAATCCAGATCTTATTGCTCCAAGATTATCTTTGTAATTACAGTTACCATCAGCACCGGAAGTCCAAGTAATATTTGCACCGTATTGCCCATTAACAACCTGATTGATTAAAGTATTGCCCCAAGGATATTCATTTTTAACAGGAAGAAGTGGACCTCTACAGACTTTTTCAAATTCAAATTCAGACATGGGTCTCAATCCTGACCAGTCTAAAATAGACGTTAAGTCCTGCCAAAGTAAATTTTCAGGAATGTGAGGGTATACTGAGGTAAATCTTGCAGGAACTGTATTGAATGTTCCTTTACCACCTGCTGGAATATAGGTTCTAAATCCACTCCAGTTGTTGTTAAAATAGATGTTATCATTATTGGGCAAATTCGTCTCCCCTCTTACTGTTAGCTTAACAGCTTGTTGGTCATAGGTTAAAGTATTTAAAAATTCAACATTTAGACCTTGTGATATTTCATATTTCATGCAATAAAATCCATTATATCCATAAGGGAAAGTGGATGGAAGATCAACTGGAGCACCCAACTTTGGATCTGACGTATAATTAGAATAAGCGCCTAGTCCATTTGTTTGAATAGCATTAGTGATTTTTACAGGCTGAGTTGTTGTACCAACAGAAAAGTTATTTGTATTGGTTGTTCTACCATCACCTACATAAAATTCACCTTGAGGGACATACACCATTTCTATCCCTAATATTTTAAAATTATCATTAGCTGTAGTTACAATAGTTGGATTCGTTGTGGCTAATTTAATCATAATTGTTTGTGTCGCTACTGAACCAACTACATTAGCACCAATTCTTTTAACAAACACACCCATACCATCCTGAACTGCATCAACAGCAACATCAGTTGATGTGTTACCTCCCACCATTGCAGAATGTTGTGCACTTGTGGTATTTAATTTTTGATGTACCCATTCATTATTCCCAGTACATTTTTGTCTTTTTACAAAAATCCATACTGCATCCCAATTAGAAGGTCCAGCACTTATAGACCAGCTATTATCCCAAGAAATTGTAAATGTTAGGGTCTGATTGGCATGGTTATATATTGGAGGCGTACCAATAACTAAATTATTTGCGTTGGCATTAAGCAGCACAAATAAGGACATCATCAATAAAAATAAACTCTTTTTCATATTCAACATTTTATAATAAAATTTAAAAACTACGTACTCCTCTTCCACCTGCTTCTCTATATCTTGTTGTGTTTCCATTCTCTGATTGCCCTTGATAGTAACTCCTATCAGAAATTTGACAATACCTCACTTCTGATGTACTTGTATTAAATGCACCACCTCTAAAAATTGTACCAGAACTTAGTCCTCCACTTTTTGGCCACCCAGTTACATCTGCCAATCCAACATTGGTTAAAGCGCCGTCTCCATTTGTTGTAGTAAAACTTGAATAGTTAAATCCTGCACCACCAACACATTGTTCATACAAGTTTCCAGAAAATTCCATCACACCATAATAGGTTGCACCTGCCTGAGATCTATTGGAATTAGCTGTAGCCGCGAAGCCAGAACGAATTGGACCTACATTGTGGTTATACCAACAATTGCCGTCATAAATGGTGTTTGATGTTTCTGAACTAGTATTTGTACTTGAAAAATTACCATTACTTGTTCCAATTTTAGTAGTACCCCAAGCATATTCATTTGCAACAGGATAAACTGTACCTCTTGCTACTTTTTCATACTCAAATTCTGTCATAGGCCTTAGACCAGCCCAATCTAAATAAGAAGTAAGATCCTGCCAGTTTAAATAGCCTGCAGGAATAAAAGCATTATAGGTATTAGTTAACCCAAAGACTGCAGGAATTGTATTATTGGTTCCAGCAGTAACAACTTTAATCTCTTGTCTAAAATTATTTAATGCATAACTAAAGTAAGTACCTACAGTACTGGGAACTCTACCAGACCAAACGCCAATTCTTGAAGCTTGTTGGTCGTAACTTAAAGTATTTAAATAATCAACAATTTGTTGTTGATTCACTTCGTATTTCATACAATAAAATGCATTATACCCTAAAGGGAAACTACCAGGGAGACTTACTACAGAACCATAACTTGGATCACTTACATAATTAGAATAATCACCTAATCCATTTGTTTGTTTAGTTGCATTAATTAATAATGGACTTGCTCCTCCATTATTTGAAAAACTATTTGACGTTATACTTCTACCATCTCCTACATAAAACTGCCCTTGGGGAACATATACCATTTCTATACCAATCACTTTAAAATTATCGGATGAAGTACTTGAGCCAGTTAATTCGGGATTGTATACTCCTGATAACTTCAATGACACTTCACTTGTTGTTGCAAATGATCCAATCGCATTTGATTCAGCACTAGGGCGATGTACAAATACACCCATGCCATCTGTTACCGCATCTGCAACTAGTCCAAAAGTCCCCGTTACTGAGTGATCAGATGAGGTACTACTTAAAACAGCATGAGACCAAATTCCATTTGCACCGCAGGGCTGTCGCTTTACAAAAATCCAAACTGCATCCCAATTGGAGGGACCTGAATTCACACGCCAACTATTGTCCCATTTTATAGTGAATGTTATTTTATTAGTTGTGGCATTATATGTGGGTGCACCAATGACTAAATTATTAGCAAATAACTTTACAGAAAATAGTACAAAGAGGATACTTAATAAAAATACTTTTTTCATTTTTAAATTAATTTATTGCAGAATTATACAGTCCAAGTTCTAAAGGATTCGCTCCTCCAGCATCTCCTTGATCAAAACGATAATATAATTTTAAGGCTGCATTTAAGTTGGGATCAATATTTGCATACATATATTTTTGGATATCAGTCCTTGTTCTTACACTATTCCATATTCTTAGTTCGTCAATTGTAAAATTTCCATTTTCACCAATGCCATCCACATTTGAACCCAATCTAAAAAGAGTTGGCAATTGTGCAGTTGCAGAAACGGCATAAGTGGCAATTGAGTTGGCATTTTTATAGACTGTTAAAACTGCTGCGTTTTTTACTAATGCAATGTGGATCCATTGGTTTGATTCAAGTGTTCCTGGCGTTTGCCAACCTGTAATTCCCCCTAAGTCACTTATTTGTAATTTTAAATGGGTGGTGTTTTTTGCAATATGTAAACCAATATTATCATAAGCCGAAAATACCCTATCATTACTTCCATCAGCACCTGTATTCTTTATCCAAAATTCAATCGTAAAATCAACTATAGAATCATTAACATATACTTGTCCAACTCCATAGGTATTGGTTCCATTAAAATTGAGCGCATTGCCAAAATTAATATCATTGTATTGCAATGACTGCAATTGAGGCAAAGTAGTTTGTGACCAACTAGTATTGGAAAAAATAATTAAAAATAATATGGTGAATACAATTCTCATATATTATTGTACATCTCCTGTTAATAATACTGAGCCTGATGCATAGCACATGACAGTTGCAATAGCATAGATGCCAGATGTAGCTGCATAATTGTACCTATTTACAGTTCCTACAAATTGAACCACTGTGTTATCAGATTGAAGCACCATACAAGTAAACCCAATTGGCAAACTTGATCCGTCAAAAGTAATTGTTGGGCCTGTAGCACAAACCAATACTTTACCATTATAATCAGCAGCATTTGTCCCATTAATCGTTAATGCAGAAGTAACTGAATTAATTGCAGCATTAAAACCCGATATAGTTGCAGCACTTGTACTACCAGATAATGCGCCTTTTACATTTACTGCATCTATTGTTTTAGTTCCTGCAAATGTTTGAGCTCCAGTATTTACAACGCCCTTAACAGTTGCATTTGCATCAGGCAAATTAAAAGTATGAGCAGAGCCAGTGCTTACAATGTTAAACGCATTCCCTGTACCTGCAGCAGTTCCAGTTGTAAAAGTTTGTGTTGTTGCTGACAAGCCATTCAAGCTGGAAATTCCTGAACTTACGGCGGTTAATACACCAGTAGTTTCATCTAAATTTAGTCCAGAGCCAATTTCAATTTCACCAGGCACACCTGAAGTAGCAGATTTATTTCCAATTAATTTTTTTGAAGCGATATTTTGGATTTTAGCAAAAGTCACATTTGCATCTGCAATTTTACCTGTGGTAACTGCATTGGCACTAATTGTCGTTGCCACAGCACCAGCAGTATTAGTAATATCTCCCGTTAATGCAGGGAAACGTGCAGCTGACAATGTTCCTATAACATTGGAACCAGAAAGGTTAACTGCATTAGCGGTCACTACTTGTCCCGAAATTGTTAAATAATTTTCACCCGTTAAACTTATATCTCCAGTATTGGTTCCACTAATTTCAGATGTATTTGAAACTGTTAATGTTTTACTAGATGTGCCACCTTCAATTTTAAATCCTGTAGCTAGAGATGATGGTGTAACACCATTAATTGTTTTATTGGTTAGCACCTCAGTTCCTGTTAAAGTGGCAAGTGTACCTGATATCGGCAAAGTCACATTAGTAGATGCAGAGGTAGAAATTAAAGTTATTTTATTACCCGTTGTAGCAAAATCACCACCTAAGGTTATAGTCTTTCCAGCGTTATTGATACCGGTTCCACCATAGCTAGAACTTAATGCAGTAGTAAGTCCAGTTAATGAAGTAATATCATTATTTGCACCTGACAATGCATAGCTATTATTATCTATTGTTCCATTTGCCTTCAAAAATTCAGTACTTGAACCTGTTGGTGTTTTAATAACATTAGCGATTAAATTTCCGCCAATAGTACCATTACCACTAATGTTGAAATTTGAATTTAATTGTTGTGATGTTCCATTGGCAATATAAGATCCACTTCCCGCAGGTACATCTGCGGCAGTTAATGCTCTAAAACTAGGCGCTGCTGCGGCACCTGAAACTGGACCTGCAAATACTAGATTCGCATTAGTAGTAGCTACTCCTGTTCCTCCTTGCGCTGGCGTCACCAATGCATTCGTTGTTAAGATAGTGGTGTTGGCGTCTGGTAATGTATAAACTTTTTCAGCACTTGTAGCACCTACAAATTTCGTGAACCCGTTTCCAGTTCCCCCATAAGAGGAAGCAATTACTTGACTCAAATTTGCAGAACCATCAAAGCTATTGCCATATATTGTTCTTGGAGTTGCTAGTTTAGTAGCAGAAGAAGCATTACCCGTCAAGGCTGCTGTTATTGTTCCAGCACTAAAATTACCAGAAGCATCACGAGCTACAATCTGATCTGCTAAATTTTGTTCGGTTGCAGTAGTGGCAGAATTTGCAATCTTTCCTGCTGTTTGTATTGTTGCTAAATTAGCATCAGTAATACCTGCTGCTCCAGATAAATTAGCATTGGTTAATCCAGTAATCGTATTGGCACTTGCAGCAATTGTTTTATTTGACAATGTTTCTGTTCCTGCCAAAGTTGCTAAAGTTCCAGAAGTAGGAAGTGTGACCTCACTTGCAGCAGAAGTTTTGAATGTAATAGCAGATGCATTACTATTATCAAGAGCTGTACCTTTTGTGGTAAAAGCAGCACCAGTTATAATAGATCCACCTAAAGAAATGGTATTAGAATTATTGTTAGCAATACCAGTTCCACCATTGTTAGGTTTGATAACCCCAGTAATTTGATTGTCACCAATAGTACTTCCAGTGATATCACTTAATGTAGCTAAAGTGCCACTTGTTGGGAGCGTGATATTGGTTGCACCAGTTGTTGTTAATGTAATATTGTTAGTACCTGAAGTAACTAAATTTCCTCCTAATGTAATTGTCTTACCATTATTATTTACACCTGTTCCACCATTCGTACTTGGCAAAATACCTGATACTGATGATGCAGAAATATTTCCTATTGCTCTAGTAACAAATTGAGTATTAGCAATTGTTCCATCATTTGAACTCACAGCAGCTGTTGGCACAAGTGGAGCACCTGTAAAACTTGGGCTTATTGCTCTTACCACATCACCCGTTCCTGTTGTGGCAATCTCTTCTATGACACCTGCCCCTGAACTAACACGTCCCAGTATTTTATCTGAAGCAGAAATGTTTTGAATCTTATCAAATGTTACATTTGAATTTAAGATTTTACTAGTTGTAATTTTATTTGCACCAATAGAAGTTGTTCCTGTATTATTTATAGTTACATCACCTGACATACTTACTTTTGCTGCCAAACTGTTTACATCACCTACAATAATTTTACCTGCATCCAAGGCGGATCCTATTGATGAAACGCCAGATATGGTTACATTAGACACATTGGTAATCCTTCCTTTTGCATCAACGGTAAATGCTGGCACTTCAGTGGCTGATCCATAAGTACCAATCGTAACTCCTGAGTTAGCTAATGTAGTAGCAAAGCTACCAGTACCTGTACCAGTCACATCTCCAGTAAGTGTAATTGTTTGATCTCCAGAATTCGAACCACTAATAGTTGCATCATCTGTTAAAGTCAAAGTTTTACTGATTGTGCCACCAACTATTTTAAAACCTGTTGCCAATGAACTAGGGATTAATCCATTGATTGTTTTATTTTCAAGTGACTCAGTACCATTTAATGTTGAAAGAGTTCCAGATGATGGAAGTATTAAAGAAGTTGATGCATTTGTTTTTAAAGTGATTGGGTATGATGTACCAGAAGTTCCTGAAGTTGTAAAAGCAGCACCAGTATTTATATTACCACCTAATGTGATTGTTTTCCCTGTATTAGCAATGCCTGTTCCACCATTTGCACCCAAAACTACACCGGTAACATTTGTAGCAGTACCAAGTAGATTTGCAGTAATAGTATTTGCACTAAAGTCGCCATTTGCATCACGTTTAACTACAGTAGAAGTTGTATTGATAGAAGTAGCATTATTCGCTAAAATTGTTGCACTATTAATATCAGCTGCCGTTGACCCACCTACTGTAGCTATGATTGGTAAAGCAGCGGTTCCAGATAAATCACCAGCCAATTGAACTTTACCTTTTACTAAAGTAGTCGCATCTGGAGTTGCAGTACTTACAGTTCCATCTACATATTCTTTTACAGATTTGACAGATGGATATTTTGTATCAGATGTGGCATCAGTTGTAATACTCGTACTTTTATTCGATAGATTCTCTTTAAGGTCAAGTGCAGATTGAGTCAAAGTACTAATTGGCTTATCCAAATCCGCCGTATTATTCACCAAATTTAAACCTAGATTAGTTTTAGCTGCAGTCGCATTTGACGCACCAGTTCCACCCTGATCAATTCCTAATGTCCCTACTGAAGTCAGTCCTTTATTTGCATCTGTAAAAACTGGTTTACTTGCCGACAAACTACTTACAATTGGTTGAGCAGAAAAAGATGTAACACCAGTTACTGATAATGTTCCAGCTATAGATGCATTACTACTTAATGTTGTAACACCACTTACAGTAAGGTCATTACTTAATGTAGCTGACCCAGTTAAGTTAAAAGTACCTCCTGCTATTAAATTAGATGAGAAATTTTTAATACCCGCTATATCTTGGTTAGAGTTTAAATCAACAAAATTCTTTGTTAAAGATCCAGTACCTCCATTTGCAATTCCTAAAATACCGGTCACGCCAGTTGTTAAAGGCAAACCAGTTAAATTAGTAGCTATACCATAACTTGGAGTACCTAAATTAGGCGTTACCAAAACAGGAGCATTTGAAAGTACAATATTACCTGTTCCAGTTGTTCCTGTTGCAGACGAAAGATAATTGAATTGAGCACCTGTTGTACTTACGCTTGTTGTACCAATTTTAAAAGGTGAAGGTATTGTTACAGTCCCAGTAAATTCAGGTGATGCAACTGGCGCTTTGAGATTAATTCTATTTGACAAAAACACTGTATCACTCTTTCTCAAATAGGGTGCAACAATACTAGTTGTGTCACTATATTTAACTCGCTCGTTTATTGCAGTTGTATTAGACTGAATATTACTAGCGTTGATACTAATATTATTTGTATTCGTTGAAATTTGAGAAGTATTGTTATTCACCCTCGTGTCTAATGCTGACTCAGCGGCCTGGGCTCTTATCACCTCAGCATTAATACTTGCTGTATTAGCAATAATATTTGATGTATTTGAAGTAATGCTAATTGTGTTGGCTGCGATATTTGCAGTATTAGTAGTAACTGTAGATGGCAATGTGGAAATAGTAGAAGAACTAACACCTCCAACAGAATTAACGGTTGGCAGGTCTGCTGTTCCTCCTAAATCATTGGTCAATTTAATCTTACCTTTTATACTTTGAGTGGCATCTGGTGTTGCAGCACCAACTACTAATGAAGAAACAAAAGCTGTGGTAGCAATTTGAGTTGTACTCGTCCCTGCGACTGCTGTTGGAGCAGTTGGCACTCCAGTAAATGTTGGAGAAGCCAAAGGGGCACGTAAAGCAATCGCCGAAGTATTTGCAGTAATGCTTGATGTATTAGAAGCCACATTATTTGTAAGTACTAATTCAGCAGCCAATGCTCTTGTCTTTTCCGCATTGATACTTGCTTCTGTATTAGATCTAATCGCGTACGGTAATAACATCGCTGCAGTGTCCTCTATTTTAACCATTAATGCTTCAGCAGCCAATGCTCTTGTCTTTTCTGCATTGATACTTGATTCTGTATTAGATCTTATTGCGTAAGGCAGTAACATCGCTGCAGTATCCGCATTGTTTGTTTTGAGATTTAATCTAGCATCCGCAGCTGTCTTATTATAATACCTTGATAGCATCGATGCCGTATCTGTTATATTCACTTTCAAAGCTTCCGCGGCCAATGCTCTTGTTTTTTCTGCATTGATACTCGCTTCGGTATTAGAACGAATTGCATAAGGCAGTAACATCGTCGCAGTATCCGCATTATTTGTTTTAAGATTTAATCTAGCATCCGCAGCTGTCTTATTATAATACCTTGATAGCATCGATGCCGTATCTGTTATATTCACTTTCAAAGCTTCCGCGGCCAATGCTCTTGTTTTTTCTGCATTGATACTCGCTTCGGTATTAGAACGAATTGCATAAGGCAGTAACATCGTCGCAGTATCCGCATTATTTGTTTTAAGATTTAATCTAGCATCCGCAGCTGTCTTATTATAATACTTTGAAAGCATTGATGCGGTATCTGTAATATTCACTTTCAATGCTTCAGCAGCCAATGCTCTTGTCTTTTCCGTATTGATACTCGCTTCTGTATTTGATCGGATTGCATACGGCAGTAACATCGCTGCAGTATCTGCATATTTCACTCCAGATACAGAAACTAAATATGGAGCAATGATTCCTGGAATTTGAGCAGAATCTAATTTGATATCAATACGTTTTGACAAATTGGCTGTATCTACTTTTCTTAAATATGGATCCAACATGGTAGACGTATCAGCTATATTTAATTTAAGCGCGGATGTATTTCCAGAACTAACACCCAAAGCGTTAATTCGATTAGATAATGAAATTGTATCGGTGGCAAATCGATCAGACACATATTGTGTATTTGCAAGTAACCCAGTTAAAGGCAAACTTATATTACTCGCTCCTGTTGTTGTTATGGTAATATCACCAACACCTTTAAAATTTAAATTCTGTGCAAGGGTAATTGTTTTACCATCATTGTTTACACCAGTACCTCCTTTAGAACCTGGAACGATGGTGCTGATTGATAATGCGGAATCAGCAACAGATGATTTTGTTGCAAAAAGTGCATAGGGAACACTCCATAATTGAGAAGTACCCATATCTTGGTATTCTGCATCTGGAGACCATCCTGGTGTAGGTAATGAAGGTTCAATTGCAATTTTGATATTGACAAAATACAATGCATCATTCCATGAAATTGAAGTGAGTCCTGCAACACCAGATGTCCTTGTACCTTTACCAATGACAAGTGTAAAAATTCCATCATCCGTTGAAACAACTTTAAAAGATTCTGCATAAACAGATGTGCCAGTTGAACTTCCTTTTAAAATTGAAACTTTTGCATAAATATTTCTACCAGCTGCTGCATTCCCATTGGCATCTCGAGCAACAGCTTGAAATAAGATTCCATCCGGAGTAACTTGTGCAATTAAATTGTTACTAAAACAAAATAAAATGAACAAAAAGGGTAGTAATATTTTCTTAGACATAATGATTTATAGCTACTAATTTTTCAATATTTTGAACGTTTGAAGAATGGTGGAGGAGGAGATTTGAATAAAGTAATAACCACTCGGCAAACTAGATAAATCAAGTCTGAACCCAGACAAAAATTGGTCTTGTGTCACATCATACGCTTTCATAGGCTGTCCTAGATTGCTAAAAACCGACAACCTCATTTTATTTTCATTCTGAATTTTATTGATGAATTTGACTGTTGCATAATTAATGACCGGATTAGGGTTGATTTTTATGCTGAATTTCACAAAATCAACATCCACTACACAATTGGTGAAAAAGTCTCCAGTTTTACTTGCCCAAAACTTATTAATAGAATTTGTAATATTAAAACAGTTCTCTCCAGAAATTAAAATGGGATTACTATAGGTAGTTGTATTCATATTACCCCCTATTCCTCCTATAGAATAGCTGATCTTAATTTGAGCTGTTAAACCCAAATAAAACACTAAGCAAAGTATTGTAAAACCAAGTTTCAAATTAATATAATTTATAATGTATCAAAATGCCAAAAGGATATTTGATTCTGAAATAGAGTTCAAGTTTCATCAAACTAGTACGAATAACAAATAGTAACAGAAACCTAGGAAAAATTGATGAAATCAAATATGAAACATTACATATCAATTAATTATAAATATTATTTATATTAATTATGATTAGAAAAACTTGTAAAAAGTAGACAAAAAAAGGCCTATCTAATATATATTTCAACCCTTGCAGAACGGTTAATCCCAGTGGAACTGCCACAACAACCATAAGCATCCCCCGCAGAATAAGACCTTGCACTTAAGCCAATGCCGGCACTGACATCATTGGTGTTTTGATCGGTTTCATTGTTCCAAGAAACACCCCATCTAACTTTATGGGATGCATTACCCTGGTAGTTAAAACCATAAAACATATATCCAGACTGTTTAGAGAAAGGGGAACCATATCCATCAAAAGTAATCGTTCCGGTACTATTGTTTTCAATGGCTACCTGGGTTGGGGAAGCTGCAAACTTAGAAATTAGCGTAGTTGTCGCACCTGAATTATGAAAACTATTTTGCAACCAACTCCAGTTAGTTAAATTGTCAATACTCCCACTTTCAGATGATACATTTGGAATGTCGGGCCATAATGCTAAAATATCTTTCGCCGCAAAATAATTCATCACATCATATTTAGCATCCGCATTGTTTCGACTTAGATCAGATGGATTTAATGTATTGGCTGTATTCCAATAAGTGGCATCATAATTGAACGTGGTAGATTGAGTTGATTTCATAGCCATCATCCACCCACCACCATTATATTTTGTATCCATTAAGCAATAAACTTGCTTTGGACCAACAGTGGGCAAATCAATCCAATAAACACCATCAGTTGCAGAAGGATAAGCTGCTTTTATTGCTTGCGCACTAGCTGCAGCAGTATTTTGTGTTAAGCCATCTGGAGGAGGAAATTTACTTTTATTTTGATTATATAAATAGGCAAGATCACTTGGTGAAAGATCCCGATCATAAATTAACATTTCTGCAAATGATCCATTTAAATATTGCTTTAAGGTTAGACCATTTGAAACTGTATTCAAAGAAATATTCGCCGAACTTGATACGCCATTGACATGTAATGTTATTTTTCCATTTCCATTATAGGTAATAGCAATAAAATTCCATTCATTCATCTTAAGATATAAATTGCTATTTGAAATATCTGCATTGTGCCCCCAGAAATTTAACATATTATTACTATTGACCCATAAACCAAATACGCCACCAGAATAGGATGTAGCTCCTGTAAATAAAAAATTATCAACACTATAGTATGAGAAACTTTTGGGTAAAACCCAAAATGCTATGGTTCTTTTATTGGTTCCAGATATAGGTGCTGTTCCTATACTTAAAGTAGAACTAGAACCATTGAAATTTAATACCCCACCATAACTAGTTGAATAAACAGGGGAAGTAACTGTAAAATGATTGCTATTGCCTGATAAATCTTGAATTGTTGTTCCAGATCCACTATAGGATCTAACAAGTCCTGCATCTAAATAAGAGATTAAATTATTTTTAGACACTCTTGCCTCCACTTTTCCATATGTAATATTACTAGTGTTGCCAGTTAAACTAAAATTGGTCATTGTGCCATGATAACTGCCAACCTCGTCATACAAAGTGGTTAGCGTATTTGTTTGATTTGGATTTCCTTGTCTAAATGGAAAATAGCTCACCAACCCTGACTCTTCACCAGTTAATTCAAGATTCATGTTGGCTTGAATCTCTGCTTGAGTTCTCTCAGTATTCCAAACACGCACTTCAGCTATTTTACCCTTGAAAAATTGATTGGGTCCAGTTTGTTGAGATGCACCTATTGCAAATTTTACTGCAGAGCTATGTGAATAAACCCCAGGGCTTAAACTATACTTAGTTCCATTTAAATAAAAAGTTATTTTGCCGCCGGCTTCATCATATACAATAGCAACATGTTGCCATTCATTTAATTTTGCTTGAACAATTTGCCAGCCATTTGATCCATATCCTGCATGAAACCAACCTGCATTTACAAATAAATTCCGATCCCAACCCATATCTTCAATTCCAAATATCGTTCTCCATGTAGCATCATTGGCAGTTGGATATACCCATGCTTCCCAGGTAGTGATTGGCATCACTGAGTAATTAACATCCAAATTAGTAAGTACATGGTCATCCACACCATCAAAATCTAATGCATTATTTAAATTTTTAGATAGGAAATTAGTCCCTTGAAAAGCTGGTGCAACAAATTGTGCACTTGCAAATAAGATGGTACATGTGAATATTATAGTAAAGAAAGATATTTTATGTTTAAGTTTAAATTTCATTATGGCAGACCTAATTTTAATTTATACTTGTTATATAAAGCAGCAACTTCAGAAGCAGACAAGGCTTTGTTATAATATAGAATTACAGCAACGTTTGCATTCATATTTAAATCAGCTTCGTTATCCCTCAACCATCCAACTGTAAATTTATTGATACTATTTACCGGTGTATTGGTAGTCATTGTAGCAGATTTATCAAACACCCCATCCACATAAACTGTCTCTGTCCCATTTGTGCCACCTGTAAATGTTGTGGTAACAGTCCAAAATTTATCTGTAGTAGGCGTTACCCCTGTTGTCAATTGCCAAGTACCTAATCCACCACAAGCGCCTCCAGCAAATTTCCCTCCGGGTCCAATACCAATTGGATGAATGATTGATCCATCACAAGTACTAGCTGCAGGCCCCATACTCACAATCATTCCGACTTCTAAATTGTTAGGCTTAAAAATTGCCATTACAGAATAAGCACCATTACCCGTTCTTAAATTATTATACCCACTCGATAGTAAAGCCCATTTAGTTGTGTTAGAATTATCAGTAGAAAAACAAGATACATTTTTATCAATTTTAAAAATTGGAGCAGCTGATGTTGACCAAGAGATTTCATTTGAAGATGCTAAGTCAGTCCAGACGGTGCCATTTCCATCATATGATTTTTGATGGGTTGCATCTAAATTCAACATCAATCCGTCATTGGTTCCAGCTAAGCCATATTTATTAGATAGATAATCCTCCACCAAATAAATTTCTCTGTTATTTAATACTTTTGGATATACTATTAATTCTGCTATTTCAAAATCAGATTTCTCTCCACTCCAACCAACACCATTAATGGCTAATTGAGAAAAACCGGGATAAGTTCCAGAAGCATATTTAGAAATGACTGTGGTATTAGATCTAGCCAATTCACTATGATCTGAAAACATAATCCAATCTGTTGCAGCATGACTTGTAATGCCATTAGGATAATCAGTTATCCAATAGTTATGATATGCTACACCAACGTGTCCCATCCAATGACCTGTTAACCAATTATTAGAAGTATTATCTGTCACAATACGTTTGTTATTTGTTGTTCCAGAATAACGTTGTACAACAAATAATGTATACTTAGTATTATTAGTCCAATTAGCAAAAACAGGAAAAGTAATATTTGAAGCAGTAGTACCCTGAATTACAACATTGTTATTTATGGTTGCATTATTGACAATACTAACACCACTCATTGTGGCATGGTTACCGTTACCAGATTGATCTGTCCATGTGGCAGGTGTATTACCTACTACAAATTGATTGGCCATGTAATGTGCGATTGCACCTTTTACAGGTAATAATTTAAATGAAAAGCTTCCGCTACTTGTAAATGTATGGATGGTATATCCATTTACGAAACTCACATCTCCCCCAGTTGCAATTTGTGGGCCCTTGTATCTTATTATCACAATACCATCCGCCCCATTTTCTGATGCAGTTGAATTGATTAACCCTCCTCTTCCACCTGCACCTTTATTGTTTAAATAATTAAAATTTGCAGCACTTGGAATACTAATTGCACCACCAGCATTACCATTTACTGCAAGACCTGAACTACCATTACCTTCATACAATGTATAGGTTGTGGTATAATAAGTGTGTGCAAAATTTGCACCCCCACTTCCTTTATAATCATATGTACTTGAGTTTGGATCTTGTCCTGCACCACCATAAAATCCGCCGCCACCACCACCTCCACCTCCGCCGTCGGTTGAAAATTGTACGCCAGTGCCTCCAGTCATACTTGTTCCATTGGCGCCAGCTGGTTGTGATCCACCTCCAGGTGCCACTCTATCATTAGCTAGTCCTTCATAAGCTCCGCCGCCACCTGCTCCACCTCCTGCAACCACAAAATAAGTATTACCACTTGATACACCAGACCAACCACCACCACCGCCACCGCCACCAGAGCAGCCGCCGGTTCCAGCTTTACCTCCAAGACCTCCGCCATTAGCGCCAGCAGTTCCTGCTCCTTGACCAGTACTACATGGTGCACCACCACCTCCTCCACCGCCAATACTAATTGAAAATGAAGTTGCATTGATATTTCTTGCATTAATGGTTGCAAGTACTGCTCCACCACCTCCACCGCCGCCGCCGTAATTGGCCTGATCGGCACCACCTCCACCGCCGCCTGCACCCACTGCAAGAATTTCGATGGAAGCAACGGTTTTACTATAACTATCACTATAATTCACTGGATGAAAACTTGGCATCACCATTTGAGCATGTAATTGAAACATGCAACACACACCTAAAAAAAATAAAATTGTTTTTTTCATCATCCAATATTATTGCATATCGCCTCCAGTAATAAACACATTAGAACTAGGAGATACGATTGTCGCTATAGCATATTGTCCACCAGTTTTAGAATAATTGGATCTATTGTATATAGTTACACTTGTTCCTGCAGATATGGTTACCGTTCCCGCAGCCATCTGCACAATCATACAGTTGAATCCAGCAGTTAATCCACTTGGAATTGTGATTGTTACAGCACCAGTATTCGCACAATTAATCACTTTCCCGTTATCTGATTGTTGCAAAGTATAAGTAGTAGTTGCTGCAACAATAGATGCACTATTCACAGCAGCACTTCCACCAGCAACTGTTTTATTGCTAAAGGAAATATTTGTTCCGTCATCTGTAATACTACTAGCACCTAATGCAGTTGCACTTGTATACTTTGGTATGGCATTCGTTGTACCACCAGAAATTGCTCCAGTTGGTGCAGCCCATGTTGCTGTATTTGTGCCATTCGTCGTTAATACAAATCCATTTGTACCAGCTACATTTGGATAGGTGATTGCCCCTGCAACTAAATTTCCGGCAGCAGTTATATTACCTGTAGCATTTATGTTTCCAGCATTTGATAAAGTGATTGCATTTGTCGTGCCAGCTGTTTTATTGCCATTGTTAATTTTTATACCAGCAGCAAAGCGGAATGTTGCAGCCCCGTCATTCATATCTACGATATCTCCATCATCAGATAAAATCAAACCTTGTCCACTTAATCCAGCTGCATTCGCTGTTAAGTTATTATTGACCACTGTTGAAGCAGCAGAAAATGTTTTTACTCCGGCAATTGTTTGAGCCGTTGTTAAATCAACCCAAGAAGGTGCAGACCAAGTTGCTGTATTTGTGCCATTCGTTGTTAACACATATCCATTTGTACCAGCTACATTTGGATAGGTGATTGCTCCCGCAGTAATCGTTCCACTTGTTTTAACATTGGTTAAACTAGTATTGCCTAATTGCATTGTATTATCAGCAGTAGCTACTGCTCCATACCCAATTGCGGTTGCATAATTTAAAGTACCGGCACTTACATCGGCTCCTCTACCAATAATAGTATTGCCTGCTCCTGTTGTGATTACATTACCTGCACTTGCGCCTAAAACAGTATTGTATGAAGATGTTGCTGATCTTAAAGTTTGATTTCCTATTGCTGTGTTTTCACCACCTGCAGCTACAGATGCCATTGCTTCTGCGCCCATTGATGTATTTCCATAACCAGTTGATAATCCTGATAAATTTGAATAGCCAACACTTGTATTGTTATTGAAACCAGTACCAGTAAATCCTCCCATTGCATTGGACCCAATGGCTGTATTTCTTGCACCGGTTCCAGAACCAAGCGCATTACCACCAATAGCCACGTTTTCGCCAGATTGACCAACACCTCTTCCGATTGTTATGCCATTAACAACAATATCTTTACTAAATGTTTTTACGCCTGCAATAGTTTGATTGGTATTTAAATCCACAAAATTTTGAGTAGAAGTACCAGTACCACCTTGTGCTACAGATAATACACTCGTCCAAGTTGGCGCATTGGTTCCAGATGAAGTTAAAATTTGTCCTGTTGTACCAGCAGCAGTAAATGAAGTTGTACCAGTGCCAGATTGATACACCACAGCACCTGCAACACCACCACTCAAAGATGCAGGAGAACTACTTGCCCAAGAAGCAACACCGTTGGCATCAGAAACCAAAACTTTACCAGCACCCGGTGTACCACCAGTTAACTTAAGTCCTACTGATTCAATTGTACCAGTAGAAGTGATATTCCCATCGTTACCCAATGTAATTTTAGTAGTAGTCCCTAAACTACCTTTCGCATTATTAATTTTTAGACCATTTGTAAATCTAACAGTAGCATAGCCATCATTATTATCAACTATATCACCATCGCCAGTAAATTCAACACCACCACCTGCAGCACCAGAAAAATTTAATTGTATTTTATCATTTAAAGTAACTAAACCTAAAAATCTTTTATTGCCTGAAAATATCTGATCTCCATTCGTCACAATACCACCATTGGTTGCATCCGCTGGAGTTAGATTTAGAACACCAGAAGTAATAGTTGCTCCGTTTGCATTTGAAGTACCAGCGATAGCACCTACAGAAGACACTGCATTTAGAGTAGACCAACTTGCATTACCAGTTGCATCAGAAGTAAGCACTTTACCTGATGCAGGTGTTCCACCTGTTAATTTAAAAGTACCTGCAGAAAGTGAGCCAATCGAAACCAGTCCATCATTAGCTATACGCATTGACTCTGTATTTGTAGTACCGTTAAAGTAAGAGTATACAAGTCCAATCAAAACTCCACTACTTGTATTAGTTGCAATTCGGAATTCTTTATTTCTATAACCAAATTTCAATGTCCCCACTTCACCACCATAATCATATTTTAAAGGATTATCAAAACCTCCATCTCCACCTATTTGAAACATCGAAGTTGGTGCACTAGTGAACATACCAATTTTATCATTGGTACTATTGTAATATATTTTACCACTGTTCACATCTAAATTGGTCAAATTTCCAGTTCCCCCAGTAACAGCACCAGTCACATTTAATGAACCAGGAATCGAAATACCTCCTGTCGAGCCAATAGTCATTCGATCTGTTTTGGTAGTCCCGTTATCATACGCAAAAGACAAGTCAGTTGCAACCCCAGAATTATTGGATGTTCTAATAGCCCATCCTGTTTGTCTATAACCTAATTTAAGCGTGTTATAATATGTATCCATTAAGCCATACTTCAAATTCTCTGCAGTCTCACCACCAATTTGAAAAGTATGTTGTGGTGAAGAAGTTAATAAGCCTAATCGGCTGTTTGTATTATCCCAAAAGAAATTACTATTATTTTGAGCAATGGTGGATCCATTTGAAAATAAAACAGAACCACTCGTTAATGCAGGCAAAGAAAATTTATTATTAAAAGTAGTCCAATCTGTATTTGTTAAAAGTCCTGTTGCACTTGTAGATGCATTGGAGATGGTTGTCCAAGTAGGTGCACTGGATGATCCCTGACTTGTTAAAAATTGGCCTGCAGTGCCTGCCAAATTATTTGGTTTTAATGCACCACTAAAACGGATATTACCTCCTACATCTAATTTTTCTGTAGGTGCTGTATTATTGATACCTACATAACCTCCAGGACTCAACATAGTCATGATATTCACCATTGATGTAGGATTGCCAACAAATGAATTCATTCTAATATCAAATTTGGTAGAATTGTTCCCACCCTTTGTAACAAAATCTACAAATCCAGGAACAGAGTTACCATAATACAATGGACGTTTAAAACTCAACATGGTTTGTTCAGTAGCATCGTTTGTTTTTCCAACAATACCAACAATCGGTGTTAACAAGCCTGATGGCAAATCACTGTCAACACCAGACTGATTTACTCCTTCACCAATTTTAATATTTTTGTTTGTATTATCCCAAGTAAAATTGGGTGTACTTGACAATCCTGCAGTGGTTGACCAATAAGGCATTTCTCCAACTGTACCAGTGCCAGTTACGGTACCGCCACTTCCTGTAGCAGATAATTCTCCAGTTGTTGAATTCAAGGATAAACCGGAACCAATTGAAATCTCACCTGGCGCTCCTGCAGCTGTAGAAGATTTATTACCTAATAATTTTTGAATGGAAATAGATGCAATTTTATCTAATGTCACAGCAGAAGTTGCAATTTTTGCAGAGCTGATTGCATTGTCCGCAATTTTAGTGGTGGTGACTGCATTGTCTGCAATTTTTGTATTGGTTACAGCATTAGTACTAATCGTAGTTGCAACTGCACCAGATGTATTGGTGATAT
Organism: Sediminibacterium sp.; assembly: GCA_030158665.1. Taxonomy (GTDB): domain Bacteria; phylum Bacteroidota; class Bacteroidia; order Chitinophagales; family Chitinophagaceae; genus Sediminibacterium. Next base: position 32,519 of record JAOASM010000023.1, read on the forward strand.
CACCAGTCATCGCTGGAAATCTTGCAGCTGCTAAAATACCTGTTACATTTGTTCCAGATAAATTTACAGGCGCAACTGTTATGGATTGATTTGAAATTGAAAGATAATCTTGTCCTGACAAGGCAACATCACCAGTATTCGTACCAGATACATTCGCATCTGCAGCCACGGTTAATGTTTTATTATTGGTCAAACCACCAGCTAAGGTAAATCCTGTTGTCACAGCTGTTGGTGTAACCCCATTCACTGATTTATTTGTTAGACTCTCTGAACCTGTTATAGTTGCAAAGCTTCTCGCATCTACAGATCCATCTGCTTTTAAAAATTGCGAAGAAGTTCCACCTTGCTTAATCAAAGAACCTGCAGTTAAACTTCCGCCAACTACACCTGCATTACTGATGTTAAAATTTGAATTAGCTTGTTGCGTAGTTGTATTAGCAATGTACAAACCACTACCTGCTGGTAAATCGGCACCAGTTAATGCTCTAAAAGTTGGAGCTGCATCTATCCCGGAAACCGGACCAGCAAATATGGTATTTGCTGCAGCAATGGCAACACCTGTTCCACCTTGTGAAGGAGTCACCAAAGCATTGGTTGTTAAAATCGTTGTACTTGCATCTGGCAAAGTGTACGTTTTTTCAGTACTTGTTGCACCTGCAAATTTTGTATATGCATTTCCAGTTCCGCCAAAGCTTGATCCAATTACTTGACTTAAATTGGCAGTGCCGTCAAAGCTATTGCCATAAATCGTTCTTGCAGTGGCTAGTTTTGTTGCAGTTAATGCGTTTCCAGATAAACTTGCTGTGATTGTTCCAGCAGAAAAATTACCACTTGCATCTCTTGACACAATAGCGTTTGCAGTATTACTAAACGTTGCAGTTGTTGCAGTATTTAGTACTTTTCCAGCAGTTGCGATGGTCGCTAAATTAGCATCCGTAATTCCAGCTGTTCCAGATAAATTACTATTTGTTAATCCAGAAATGGTATTTGTGGCTGCCGTAATTGTTTTGTTTGTTATAGTTTCAGTACCATCCAAAGTTGCTAAAGTACCTGTTACTGGAAGAATGACTGTAGAGGGAGCAGTAGTTTTAAGTGTGATGGCAGATGCATTCAATCCAGTTGTGCCAGTGGTGGTAAATGCAGCACCAGTCAAGAGATTACCACCAAGTGTGATAGTATTTGAATTGGCAATTCCAGTACCACCATTTGCTGGCGCAACAACACCAGTAATTTGACCACCAGAAAAACTTCCACCAGCAATTGCATCAAGTTGTGCAGTCGTTGCTAATGTTCCACTTGTTGGAATCGTCACATTGGTTGCACCTGTTGTAGTTAAAATCAAACTGTTATTACCACTAGTTACTAAATTGCCACCAAGAGTTATTGTCTTACCAGTATTATCAATACCCGTACCTCCATTTGAACCCGGTAAAATGCCAGTTACAGAACTAGCTGATATATTTCCAATAGCTCTTGTTACAAACTGAGTATTGGCAATAGTTCCATCATTTGAACTCACAATTGGCGTTGGTACTTGAGGGGCACCAGTAAATGTTGGACTGATTGCTCTAACCACATCTCCTGTACCCGTAGTTGCAACTTCTTCAACAATTCCATTTCCTGCAGATACTCTACCTAATATTTTTCCTGAAGTAACCTCTTGAATTTTAGCATAAGTGATATTACTATTCAATATTTTATTCGTTGTTACTTTATCAGAGCCTATCGTTGTTACACCTGCATTGTTGATTGTAACATCACCACTCATATCAACAATAGATGCCACATTGTTCACGTCTCCCACAATAATTTTTCCGCTCGACATTGAAGAACCCACCGGAGAAACACCAGAAATTGTAGTATTACCCACATTTGTAACTCTACCTTTGGCGTCTACAGTAATAGACGGAACAGTTGTAGCAGATCCGTATGTGCCAGCTGTCACACCTGTAGTTGCAAGTGTTGTAGCAAAACTTCCCGTACCTGATCCTGTGACATCGCCAGTTAATATAATAGTTTGATCGCCGGTATTCGTTCCACTTAATGTTGCATTATTGTTTACCGTTAAAGTTTTAGAAATTGTTCCACCAGCAATTGAAAATCCAGTTGCTAATGATGTAGGTTGTAAACCATTAATAGTTTTATTGGTTAATTGTTCATTGCCTGTTAAAGTAGTTAATGTACCTGTTGTAGGTAAAACTAAATCTGTAGTACCAGTTGTTTTTAATGTAATATCAGAGGCATTCAATACAGTTGTACCAGTTGTAATCAATGCACCACCCGTATTTATATTTCCACCTAATGTAATGGTCTTTCCAGTATTATTCACACCTGTTCCTCCATTTGCTGCTGAGACAATACCAGTTACATTGGTGGCAGTACCAAATAGATCTGCTGTAATAGTGCCTGCTGTAAAATTTCCATTGACATCTCTTTTAACAATCGCGTTTGTTGTATTACTTGCTGTAGCTGCATTTGCAAGCATAGTTGCTGCATTAATATTTGTCGCAGAAGACCCACCAACTTTTTCAACAGTAGGTGCGTCAGCAGTACCTCCTAAGTCATTTGCCAATTGGAGCTTACCCTTTGTTGTGGTGGTTGCATCAGGTGTTGTACTATTAGTAATACTTGCTGCAACAAATGCAGTTGTAGCTAACTGAGTAGAAATATCGCCTGTTGTAGCAGTTGGCGCTGTTGGTATACCTGTTAATGCAGGAGACGCCAATGGTGCTTTTAAATCTAAAGAGGCAATTGTATTTGATCTAATTGCATAGGGCAATAGCATGTTTGCCGTATCTGAAAAATTCACTTTCAATCCCAATCTGGCATCCGCCGCCGTCTTATTATAATACTTAGATAACATTGTAGCCGTATCTGATATATTTACTTTTGCGTTAATAGATGCTTCTGTATTAGATCTTATCGCATACGGCAATAACATAGATGACGTATCACTAATATTAAGTTTTAAACCTACATTATTTGTAACATTTGCAGCTAAAGCATAAGGCAATAACATTGTAGCCGTATCATTAATATTTACTTTTGTATTAATAGATGCCTCGGTATTGGATCTTATTGCATATGGGAATAACATATTTGCAGTATCTGCATTATTCACTTTTAAACTTAATCTTGAATCAGTAGCAGTCTTGTTATAATAGTTAGATAACATTGTAGCCGTATCTGATATGTTCAATTTTTGACCAACATTATTTGTAACATTTGCAGCTAAAGCATAAGGCAATAACATCGCAGCTGTATCTGAACTATTTACTTTCAATGCTTCTGCGGCCAATGCTCTAGTCTTTTCCGCATTAATACTTGCAATGGTATTCGAACGGATCGCATAGGGCAATAGCATAGCAGAAGTGTCTGCAATATTTACCTTTTGATTCAGTTTAGCATTAGCAGCTGTTTTATTGTAATAACTAGAAAGCATAGCCGATGTATCCGTATAATTCACTTTTGTATCTAAACTCTCAATGGTATTGGAGCGTATTGCATAAGGTAATAACATAGATGAGGTATCTGAAATATTCACTTTTAGATTCTCTTCAGTTATGGCTCTATTTTTTTCTGCATTGATACTAGCAATGGTATTAGAACGGATCGCATAGGGCAATAACATAGCAGATGTATCCGAAATATTCACTTTTGCATCTAAGCTCTCAATGGTATTAGAACGAATCGCATAAGGCAATAACATAGCAGAAGTGTCTGCAATATTTACTTTTAAATTCTCTTCTGCAATCGCTCTGTTTTTTTCTGTATTGATGCTCGCAATCGTATTCGAACGGATGGCATAGGGTAATAACATCGCAGATGTATCCGTATAATTCACTTTTGCATCTAGGCTCTCAATGGTATTAGAACGAATTGCATAAGACAATAACATAGCGGAGGTATCTGCAATATTTACTTTTAGAGTCAACCTAGCATTGGTTGCGGTCTTATTGTAATAGCTTGATAACATCGAAGCTGTATCTGTGTATTTTACTCCTGAAATGGCAACAAGGTAAGGTGCAATGATACCAGGAATTTGTGCGGAGTCTAATTTAACATTAATACGTTTAGACAGATTAGCTGTATCTATTTTTCGCAAATAAGGAGTCAACATCATGGCCGTATCTGCTATATTTAATTTAAGTGCAGTAGAATTTCCAGAAGAAACTCCTAATGCATCAATACGATTAGAAAGTGAAATAGTATCAGCTGCAATGCGATCTGACACATACTTGGTATTTGCCAATAAACCAGTTGTAGGTAAACTTATATTACTTACTCCGGTAGTTGTAATAGTTAAATCACCAACCCCTTTAAAATTTAAACTCTGCGCAAGTGTGATAGTTTTACCATCATTGTTAACACCAGTACCTCCTTTTGATCCTGGCACAATCGTACTAATTGACATCGCAGAATCAGCCACAAGCGATCTTGATGCAAAAAGAGCATAAGGCACACTCCATAGTTGAGAAGTTCCCATATCTTGATATTCAGTATCAGGTGACCAACCCGGTGTTGGCAATGATGGCTCAATCGCAATCTTAATATTTACGAAATAAAAATCTGCATCCCAATCTATTGCCGATAAGCCAGTAGCTCCAGCAGTTCTAGTTCCTTTTCCAATAACTAAAGTAAAAATGCCATCATCTGTGGAGACAACTTTAAAAGATTCAGCATAAGCAACAGTACCAGTAGCTGTTCCCTTTAGTAATGATACTTTTGCATAAATATTCCTACCTGCAGCTCCATTCCCATTGGCATCTCTCGCAACAGCTTGAAATAAAATGCCATCAGGTGTAAGTTGCGCAGAAGCAACATGACTTACTGTAATAAGACAAACGATTAAAACAAAATGTAATTTCTTAAACATATATAAATTCTTTATTATTCGGATGATTTTGAAGGCCAGGATCAATTGCTTTATGAAAAATTCTTTTTTAAGATGTTTTTACTTGCTTCCTTATGTCCGGCTAAAAGCGTATTGAACTCTTTGCTTGAAGAAAAGCCACATAGTGAAATGATAGACTGAATAGGAAGTTCAGCATTTAAAGGGTTGGTAAACTCATCCCAAAAATGTTGAAAACGGTACATGTCTCTTAGTTGTTCAAAACCCATAGTATGATGGTTAAAAGACAATAGTTCCAAATCAGCATTAGAAATATTCAAAATACGAGACAAGTCTTCTGCAGAGGCTGATTTTTGTAGATAGTACTTATTGATAAAGAAATGGTGGTCAAAAAGCACTTTAATTCGGTGCTCCTTTTTGCCAAATCTCTTAATAATAAATAGTTTCATTTTGTAAAATAATAGCATGGTTTCTGGTTCATATTTGGGTGCAATATTGAACGATTTAAGAGGAAATTCAAATTGTAACAGAAACACTGAAAATATTGGTGAAAAAGAATATGAATCATTATATATCAGTATTTTATACATTATATATATAATAATTTATGACAAAAAAATAGGTTTAAAAGTCCCTTTTGGGCATAAAAAAAAGAGCGCAAATGCACCCTTTTTTAAAAGAAATAAACTTCGTTAAAACTAGACGGCTATGGCATCCATGATATCAGATGGATTACCTCCATGAAACTTCTTAAATGGCTTGTACAAATGTTGTCTTGAAGAAAAACCAGCTTCTTTTGCCAGAGCATCAATGGTGAAGTTGAGGTACTTAGGATTATGAATGATGTCAATAAAATAGTCTACCCTATTCTTATTGACTAAGTCGTTAAATGTCATTGAATACTTGTAATAAATGAATTTATATAAATCGTTACTACTGATATTTAATACTTTAGCTAAATTTTCTAATGAGGCATCGTTTTGTACAAAATACAACTTGGTATAAAATTCATTGATAAACTCAAGTTCACTAATGGCAAATTCGGAATCTCGGTTAAAATTAGAACCGAAGGATATTTTTAAAGCTGATCGATTTAAAAAAGCGGGTCTATAAAATACAAAAAATAAAATAATTAGAAACGCCAAAATAGAAAAAACATAAGATATCACATCTGATATTTTAAAAAATGACAATGGCGCAAAAACAACGAACATTAGCAGTGTAAAGAAAATGAGCAGTTTTGACCAAACCTTTATTTTGTCAAAATAAATATTTTGGTGCTGCTGTTTGAACACTACCCAAGTAGTCGTATAAGCCATTGCTGCTAAAAATGCAAACGTGATTAGAATCCTATAAATATTTAAGTATAGAGGAAATTGTATCTTAGTCTTCATCAGCATAAGTAAGGCTCTCTGATCGTTGATATTAAATAATTCAGGGTAACTGATGATATAATTGAACAATAAAACCTCATAAATCACATAAAATACACCAATTACATTAACTGTTTTTTGAAACTTAGGTATATACAAGATGGTGAAAACATTGATAATCGCATAGGAAATAACTCCTTTAAACATAGAAGTAGCAAACAAAAAATAATTTGAAGGCATATCAATTGTGAAAATTAATGCATTCAATCCGGCGCCTAAAGCAAGTATAGAAAGATATATTTTTAAAATAATTGGTCGTTTGAATTTGACCATTAAATCTGCAAAGACAATGAGTGAAAATACAAAAATTGAAAAATATATCTTATTAATGATTTCCATGATATTTGAAACTATTCTAATGTAAAATTATTACTTTAAATCGACTAAAGTCTATTAATTTGATATTATAAAAAAGTATTCATATTTAGTAGTGGTATTCAGCAACTTTAAATTCAATTGAGCAGAATTCACTTCAACTATTTCGTACTTACTTGTCAGCTTTGTTGTAGCGAGTGCGCCAGTGGTTACATGATTTAAAGCATTCAATTCTGAGATTTCCCATGTGCCAGCAAACCCGTCACTATCGATATAAGCACCACTATGATAGAATTTCTTGGTGTATTTTTTCTGGTTTGTAGTTAAAGCATAGGCCTTTCCATCTACAGCCATCGAATCTAATTTCCAAATTTTGAACGTATTCTGGAAACTACCTGTGCCTCCAACTAAGTGCCTTTGAAAATCTATATCACTAGCTACCTCTTCCTTCGTACATGAAACCAATGTACTCAGTATCAAAAAGCAAACTATAAATTTTGGAATGGAAATACTATTTAAAGAAAAAGTTGATTTCATACAATTACATTACTATTTAAATAATCTTCTAGAAAAGAAAATACCAAAATTAACCCAGCCATCTGATGGTTTTGTCGGGCTATTTCTCAACTGTCCTTTCGTGACAGTTCTTGAAGTTGGATTAGAAAAATATACTGCAGCGGCAGCATCTGTTTTTGTCTTCTCTAATAATGACAAGGCATTAGGATAAGGATCAGGACCAACATCATCTAAATAATCAGACATGCTTTTATGGAATGCAAAATGAATACCTACACTATTGAATCTAGATAGTTGATACTTTACTTTAAAATGGAAGAAATATCCCAAAGCCATCAATGAATAAGGTTTACCAGCACTGTCTATAAACTGTCCACCAGTACCTAAAGGTTGCAAATTATATTCTTTCCCTTTATACACACCGGTTGGATTGAATGTGGCTACATCTAAGCCAAAACCAATTGATGGTCGAATTCTTCTGGCTTTTGAATACAATCTGTTATCTACAAAATCATACTGAACAGAAGGTGAAATACTCAACATAGAGGTGCTAAATTTCATACCACGTGCAATCTGCTCATTGTTATTAGACAAATAATCGGAGTTACTTAATTTAAAACTTGCTATCGTTAATGATGCACTCAAATTGGAATAAATAGTATAATTTACTTGTAATGCATTGTATAAATTGATATCATTACTAAGTAAATTTTTATTGCTAATGGTACCAGTAAAAATAGCACCGCCACTTAATAAACCAACCTCGATCTTACTCTTTAGTGGTGCTTCAATTTTTTGAAAAATATTCTTAAGTGAATCCATCTCTCTTGGAGGTGTCTTTAAACTATCTTCAGATTTTTTTTCTTTAATTAAATCAGCCAAAAGCTTTCTACGTCTCAAGTCGTTTAAATAATTGACATAACCTACTTTGATTTCAGGTGTTGCTTTCCCATTTACATCTACTATACCTGATAAATTGTAATAACCTATCTTTTTTGCCGCATTAGCAGTTTTTGTGATGGTGATTTTATTAGAAAGATCATTCACTGCTTGAATTGAGAATGTCAATGTTGTATCTGTTCTTTTTAAAGTACTATCGTCTTTAAAATAACTGTATCCTAGTCTTAGGTTATTAAAATCTAATTTATTATTTGACAATAATTTAAAAGATTTAAAACTCTCTTTAACAATAATCGAATCAGGTATTTCCAGATCTGATTCTCCATTCAATATTGAAAAAACATGGGCTGGAGCTTTCGCATCTGGCGCAGTTAAAAAAGGTTCAATATTTATTTTAGGAGAATTGTAGTTTAAAGTCTGGTCATAGATACCTTTAAAAATGCCCTCCTTGGAATTTGCTCCCCAATAGTTATTGGATAAATCAAATGTTTTATCTGTACCATAAACACCAAAATTTGCCACGTGCACAATTGTATCGCTAAGATTATCGATTAAGTAATTAGATACAAATGAATTCCCCGTTAATTTAGCGCTATGCTTTGAAAAAAGTTGATCAACTCTACCATAAATGAGATTTGTTGAAATATTATAATTCTTAAATCCATAAACAGCATTATTCACAAAAGCATTATTACTAATTTCGTATTTAACATGATCGCTTTTTAAATCCTCAAAGTATAAAGCGGCATTATTCCCTGTGAATAGATTATGGGAAATTCTAAAATTTACAAAATCTTCCGACTGATTAAAATTAAAAGGAGGATTGAGTACTTGAATGACAGATATCTTACCAGTATTGCCAATAAACTGGTTATCACTAATATTCACACTTGCTCGTTTCCAGCCAAAATCAAAGAAAATAGGTAATTGCAAACCAGTGAAAATAACATTGGTTATATTGACTGGGCTAGCATCCACGTTTTTAATGATTAAGCCTACTCCTTCCTTTTTACTTCTACCTGACAAAACAATATCAAGATTACGACCCACCATTTCAACTCCACTTTCGCAAACAAGCACTCCAGGCTCTATGAATTCAATCATAGCGCCAGGCTCTACTACTAATTTACCCGTAACTGTTACAACGTCTTTTATAACGTGTTTTCCAGTTGCAATGGTTAATTTATCATAGTTGCCAGCCAATGTGTCTTGCGCTTGCAATACATTAAAAGAAAGACAGGCAAAAAAACATATTCCAAAAATCCTTTTCATTAATCGATTATTTTATAAATAATAGGTGCTGATGTTCTAGTAGAACCATCAATTAAAGAGATATTAACATTGTCGAAAATCAATAGGTCGTTCTTTTTTAATGCACCTAAAACCTTTTGTGTTGGCGACTGAAACAATTCACCATAATTGCTAACAGACTCTTCTTCCTTACCGTTATGTATTCTAATCACCTTAAAACTATTGATACGCCCAGGGAAGAAATTCAAATTGTTGATTTCTAATTTCGCCTCTAACCTTTCAGAAGACAGCAAATCTTTTACACTAATTGTATAGCTACTTAAATTATCGCCCTTCACTCTCACTACTGGATCAGGTATAGGATTCACCATGATGCGCTTCTCGAAAAGTACTTTTTTATTTGCATTTCTTAAATCATAAAAACGAAGTAAATACTCGCCCGTTTTATTAAAAACTACTCTATAATTTTTATCTCCTTTTATCAAATTAACTTTAGGAGAGATATCCACATCAAAATCGGTACCCATCATGAAGTCGAAGTCTCTTAATAAAGTATTATTTAAGCCAACAAAGATGTTTTCGGTATGCAGTGAGTTCAATATTTTCTTAAATAATTCATCATATACCTCATCCGTTATATTGACAACTTTTTGCCCTGGCTTAATGATGTCCTCTTCCTTGTATTCTTTTACAGAAGCTTTTAGTACATATAGCTTTGGATTAAATTGAGAGAAGTAAGTAGGCATATACCCAATTTCAGCCAATGCTGCTTCTTGATATAATAACTGCGTTTTAGTAATTAATAGTTTAATACGCTCAAGCTGCATATAACTTATCGCAGTAGGCTTATGCATGAATAAATAATACTGCCAATCTTCCTCTTTACCTTTAATAGTTGTTACTGTTCTTTTTAAAGGAATAATATCGTCTAATGAAGTTTCCAACTTAAAGGGTGATTTTTTAATGAAATCAGATAATTCAAACAAATCTTTATCCAATAGTACCACACCTTTATCGCTTTTTAAAATTTTCTCAACAAGGTTTCTACTATTAAATTGTTTAAAAATATCTGTCTTCTCTTTTACAAATTCACTGTCAACGTGTTGTATTACACTATTCACAACTTCATAGCTTTTCACCAATCTAGATCTGATTTTTAAATAGCTGACAGCCTTAGGGCTTTTGTTAATAAGAGGTAGGTTGTCTGTAATAATCTTATTACTAATTGCCACTTTTTTCAACTCTTCTTTTTCAAGTGACTGAAATGACTTAATAGTATAGATATTAGAATCCAATACCGATATCTTGATATTAATTACAGAGA
>JAOASM010000024.1 GCA_030158665.1 Sediminibacterium sp.
TTCTTTGTGGGAGCACACGGGCTCGAACCGCGGACCCTCTCGGTGTAAACGAGATGCTCTGAACCAACTGAGCTATGCTCCCTTAAGGAGTGCAAAAATAAGGGGGTATTTTCAATTTCCCAAAAAAAAGTTGAAATTAATTTAATTGCACCGCAGGAAGCCTATTTGACTGGCTGTCATAGACAAATAATTCTACCACTTCAAAACTCCAATATTTAAATAAGGGGGATTTTTGAAGGATATCTTCCACTTCTGTCTTTGTATCAGCATTGATTGTAATCCAAGATTGTTGAGATTCCATACTTACAGAGTACGTTTCAATCACCCCTTTATTGAATAGATAATTGATATAGGTTCTATGAGGCGGAACAAGGGTCATAAACTCCTCGTCCATGTCAAAAGATATAATTGCTTGGTACTTTTTCATCCTAATACTAAGTTAGTACATGTTCAATTATTTACAAAAACCGGCCATGTTAAATTTCGGAATCAGTAAAGTTTGTTTAACTATTGGAATTGAATATAACTGATTCTTCCACCAGTACCTGCTAAGTATGCCCCTTTCTTATTTGCATGTCTTTTAATTACATGAAAAGAAGCATCACTAATTTTATCCCATTGTTTCCCACCATCTTCAGAAATATCTACACCAGAAGTGCCAGCTGTAACAATCAATTGGTTGTTGATAAATTCAACGCATGATTTATAACCATTTGGAGTACCATGAAGGACGGGTTGCAAAATCGTTTTCTTTTTTGTTAGTTGTTTCTGGTCTGACTTTGGTTCTAACAATAATCTATACCCAGCAATATTCTTATCTGACAATTTATCTTGTGTAAAATCACCTCCAACTATTACAAGCTTTTGACGATTGGGTGAAACGGCAATACTATTTGCACCAGTTGAATTGGTGCCATGTAATAAAGGAAGATCAGCAGCTACACCGTTATTCCAAATTCTACTTTTTAATCCACCAGTCACTAAAAATAATGACTTGCCCACATGCACTAAATTAGAATTACTTGAAGCAAAAAACGCTTCTCCTTGATGTAAGGATGATTTGAAATAAGAAGCAGGAACCTTTGACCAAGATTCACCTTTATTATTGCTAGTTAACATAAACACTACCCCATCAATTGGATCACCAATTACGATGCCATTTTTCGAATCTTTAAATTGAAGGGCATCTAAAAACATCGCCGTGTCTTTATTTTCGTAAACCGTATACCATGAAGTCCCACCATCTTTTGTTTTTAAAATAACAGCAGGTGCTGCAACAGCAACAATAATTGCTTCTTGATCGTTCCATGCATGCATCGCTCTGAAATCTCTTTTTTCATACCCTTTTACCTGCATCCATTCAAATGACATTCCTTCGTTGATTGATTTTGCAATCATTCCTTTTGACCCACTCGCCCAAATTACTTTCTCAGAAGGCACTGACAAGCTTCTAATACTTACCCCTTTTTGTACTGTTAATTCCTTGATCGTATTTTGAGCAGATACATTAGAAGAAGTTATTAAAATAGCAAGAACAAAAAAGATTTTAGAAATAGACATGGTTTTATGATTTTTGCACCATAAAGATACAATATGATACCCTATTGGATGAGTAGAACTGAACTAATGTTAGGCGCTGAAAGTATACATTCCTTAATGGGTAAAAACGTATTAATCATTGGCCTAGGTGGTGTTGGAGGTATCTGTGCCGAAATGATTGTTAGGGCTGGCGTTGGCAAAATGACCATTGTAGACAATGATACCATTGACCCTAGTAATATCAATCGACAAATACCCGCCTTGCATTCTACCGCGGGCATGCCTAAAGCACAGGTACTTGGAGCAAGATTGAAAGATATCAATCCTGAATTAGACTTAACCGTTTTAGAAATCTTTATTAAGGAAGATTTGACTAAAAACTTATTAGATAGCACCCAATGGGACTATGTGGTGGATTGTATAGACACTTTATCTGCAAAAACATTTTTAATTAAGGGATGTATCGATCGAAATTTACCCATTGTAAGTTCAATGGGCGCAGGTGGCAAAGTGGATCCAAGTCAAATCAAAGTCACGGATATCTCTAAAACCTATATCTGTAATTTGGCGCGTTATGTAAGGAAAAGACTTCAATCTTTAGGTATCAAAAAAGGTTTAAAAGTGGTTTTTAGCCCCGAAAAAGCCGATCAAGATAAGATTATAGTAACAGAGAAAGCCTTCCCTAAAAAGTCAATTATTGGCACATTAAGCTATATGCCTGCAATTTTTGGTTGTACTGTTGCGAGTGTAGTCATTCGAGATTTAATAGCAAAGGATTGATTTAGATCAATTTGAGTTAAAATTTCTTTGAAAAACGCTCAAATTATCTTTATTTTGCAACCCCAAGGCAGATTTTGCTTTGGGGGGAAGATGGTTCGGTAGCTCAGCTGGATAGAGCGTCATCCTTCTAAGATGAGGGCCATTGGTTCGAATCCAATCCGAATCACAAAGCCTGTCACGAAAGTGACAGGCTTTTGTATTTTAGGGAAACGCGCAAGCTCGCTTGCAGGCGTTGACATGAAATACAAAAGCAAAAAGTACGCATAGCGTACTTTTGAAAGGCTTTGGGTAAGATCCCATAAAGGATCACCGACCAACGGGAGGTAATCCTTTATGAAAGGCTTTGGGTAAGATCCCAAAATGGATCACCGACCAACGGGAGGTAATCCTTTTGAAAGGCTTTGAGTAAGCTGCCAAAAAAGGATGCAGGAGTGAAACGACGGCAATCCTTTGATTATTTACTCCGCAACATCCTATTTTCATACAAAAGGGACAAATTAAACGCGTAAGAATAATAATCAAAACGAACCAAATTGCTAGCATTCACAATTCGTTTCATAGGATTATTTAAAACAGATGCAATATTGGCTACAAAATAAGGGTAATCATTTTTAGAAAGCGCCATCATATCAATATTTGTAGGAGCATCAACCTTCCCACCCAGTCTTAAAATACTCGTATGCAATAACAATTGTTCAAGTGGATATTTTGACGATTTCAATAGATCCAAAGACTGATGAAGTAAGTCAGATTTAAGCGCCAATAAAGGTGGATAGTTAGAAAAATAAATCAATCGAGAAATATGATATAGTATGGTTGCCCTATGCGCATAATGTTGTGAAACAAATTTGGGATCTTTTAAATGTTTCTTCTCTTTAATTAAATCCACAATTAAATCAAGGCTAGCAGAATCAGTTGAATTCAAAGGTATTCCAGCAATTGTATGCATCAACAATACATTGGTCAATACAGACAGATCTACATCTTTAGGCATCTTATGACCAAGCCAGGTACTGTAAACAGGACGAGATTTAAAGCGTGGATAAAAACTACGATTGGGTTTACCCTTCCCTACTCTATAGGCTTCAAATTTAGATCGCATTGCTATGGCAAGAGAATCATTTGTTCCTAAAGCCAATAATGTGATCGCTCCATCGTCAATATCATCAGCTAATGCAAATTGTTGATTGAACTGATTTAACCAGCCACCATTTGGAAATATTTGAGGCGGATTTCTGGGCCAAAAATTATAGGTTAAAAGGTTCTTTTCGTTCTTGAATCGATTGATATAAGGAATTGCATTTGATTTAATTTGATCAAATATTATTATTTCATCCGGCTGCATGAGTTCCCTAAACTGACCAATATTGAACAAAATTAAAGAGGTAAAAAAAACATTGTCTTCTTGTTTTAATTGACGACTATAAAAATATTTTCTAAAAGAAGGAAATGACCCTTTTAACGCACCATGGTCATGAGTCAATTGTAATGGAGCCAAGGTTTTCAAGAGGTCTACTCTTTGATGAAATTCAGTACTGTCCTCCACAAATGGGGCTGCAGTAAGATGAATTGATAGAACAAACATTAAAATGAATAGTACCCCATTTTTCATATAGAACCCATCGTTTTATAGCTAAAAGATGTAATTTAGTGATTATGGATGTTAAAATAGAAGACAGTTGGAAAAAAGCATTGGCGCCCATTTTTGAGCGCCCCTATTTTAAGCAGATCATAGCGCATCTTAAAACAGAAAAGGCGCTCAATCGAACGATTTATCCAAAAGGCAGTTTAATATTCAATGCCTTCAATCAAACACCATTTGATCAAGTCAAAGTGGTCATACTTGGGCAAGACCCCTACCATCAACCTGGCCAAGCGATGGGACTCAGTTTCTCTGTTCCAGCAGATTGCAAGATCCCTCCTTCTTTAATGAATATTTACAAAGAATTAAATAAAGATATTGGCATGCCGATTCCTCAAACGGGTGATTTGACAAAATGGGCCAAACAAGGCGTGCTATTGTTAAACACCGCGTTGACAGTGAGAGCTGATGAACCAGCAAGTCATAGTAAAATTGGCTGGACACAATTTACAGATGACTTAATCAAATTACTTTCCAATGAGAAGTCGGAATTGGTTTTCATTTTATGGGGCAATTATGCAAGCCAAAAACAAATTTTAATTGACGCCACTAAACATAAAATTCTAAAAGCAGCACACCCTTCTCCATTAAGTGCTTACAATGGTTTTTTTGGGTGCAAGCATTTTAGTGCAACAAATCAATACTTAATACAAGCAAAAAAAGACCCAATAGATTGGTCAAATTAATATGATACAAAAATCAAAACTAATTCTTGGACGCATTTTGGCATTTTGGGCATTCCTCGTATTTGCCTCTACCCTGTTTTTATTTATATGGTTCTATTTGCCTTGCTTCTTTTTAGCTGAACCCCATAAAACAAGATGGCACCGCATTATTTCTAGATATTGGATGGGATTATTTTTAATGCTATCTGGTTGTAGATTTAAAGTTACAGGGAAACATCATTTTAAAAATCTAGAGCCAGCCATAGTCATATGCAATCACAATAGTTTAATTGATGTGCCCGTAAGTACCCCATTTTTACCAAGGGCAAATAAAACGATAGCAAAAAAGAGTTTTATCTATGTGCCGATTTTTGGATGGGTATATCAATTTGGATCTGTCATTGTAGATAGAAAAAGTGATCAAAGTAGACGGGCTAGTTTTGAAGAAATGAAACGCGTTTTAGGAAATGGTTTAGACATGTTAATTTATCCAGAAGGGACTAGAAATAAAACAAGTGCTCCGCTAAAATCTTTTTATGATGGTGCATTTAAACTTGCGATTGACACAAAAAAACCAATCATTCCTGTTGTTTTATTGAATACAAAAAAGATTCTGCCGGCTTATCCAGTCGCTTGCTTTAAGCCAGGTAAAATTCAAATGGATATTTTAGCGCCAATTTCTAGTGAAGGGCATACCGTACAAACTTTGAAACAACTCGCTTTTGACAGGATGTCTGCGCATTATTTAAAGTACAACCCAGCTTAATAAGTGGAATTGGAGAAGGTTCTACTTCTATTGATTTTAAGGTCTCTTAAAATGCCTGATTTAGGATTTACTGTAATACTAAATGACCTGTAAATACCTATTGGCATTACATTGATTGCCAATTGCCAACAATGCATTTCTCTTGTGATGAACATGCTTAATTGCTGAACTGAAAACTGCGATAAATCAACATAACTACTTCCACCTACTTTCCACTTTGGCGAAACACTGAAATCACCCGTTAAATTTAAAGTAGAATAGGTTTGTAATTTAAACCCAGAATAATCTGGCTTGATGGTCTTAGAAAACTGAAAAGAATAAGACAGATTTAAAGACCAAGGAGTATTAAAATCTGTAAATTCTGCCGGATTAGCTCTTACGTACAATAGTTGACGTTGTTGTTCATCAGGTGTCATAAAAGGATCAAGAGGTATGCTTTTTTTGTCTTTACTCTTGTCTTTTGATTTACTAGTGAAAGAAGTAGAAAATGATACTCCACCATTGGTGATACTTCCAAATTTCAGTCTTGAAGGATCAATCGATAATTTATTCACTCTAAAACCCTTAGCATCTGTTTCGTAAGGATCTAAATTAAAAGAAGTGGTGATATTTAACTTTTCAAACAAAGTTGTTCTGGCATAAAAATTAAATCCGCCTAATGCAAAACTATCAGCCAAGAAATTATAACTTGAATTAAATCCAAAACCTTCGATTAGTTTAAATTTCTTAAAAGCATCCGCACTCGTATCTTGCTTATCCTTGACTTTCATCTCCAAGAAATTATCTACACCAAAACCCATCCCTCCAAACTGCCCTTCACTGAATGCGCCACCTAATCCATTCCCATCATATTTAGAAAAACGATACCTTCTTCCACTTGTATCCACTTGAGTGGCATAATGGTATGACTTGGCCATATCAGGCTTATAATTGATAGAAACAGTAGGTCGAATCTCGTGACGGATCGCTTTGATATTTCCTTTTTTGAATTTGTAGGTACCAAAAATTCTAGTGGCTGTTCCTAATCCAAAACTCATTTGAGTGGCTCTATAAAAACCTCTATTAATAGTGGTGTCTACTTTTTGCAATTGGCTATTCCAAGATTTTATATTTTGTTGGCCAAACCATTTTTCTTCTAATGATATACTCGGAGATATCGTTACTGGTCCTAAAGAAGGTAAAGACAAAGTGATAGGAATGCTATGATTGGCGCCCCATTGCATGGTATCTAAAATTCGACGAATGCTAAAAGAAGAGTCATAAAAAGACAATTGGTTTTGTACACTTCCATTGTACCCTATACCAATTTTTTCGTACCATTTTCCAGCACCAACTTGATCTTTTGATTGAAATGGATAAACTGTAATGGCATTGAAATTGATATTGGGCAAACTCATATTCACCAAACCAAGATTGTTATTTTGATTATGGTTTAAGTTAACAGATAAATTATATTTATTGTTCCATGACTTACTGTAGGATATTGATGAACTAATTTGATTCTGAAAATTCTGCACCGAGTTATTCAATAAATTACGGTTGTATTTAGTACTACCAAAGTTCACGTTAGCAGTAAAGCTAGTTCCTGGCTTGGCCTTAGGATCCATTGAATGTGACCAGTTAAGCATATAAGTTCTGCCTCCAGTAAATTCGTCAGCAATGGTATTATTCCTATTCAATGCCCTTGTATTTTGTAAACTCAAATTGAAGTTGCCTAAATATTTATAGCGCTGAATGTACTTGCTATTCATGTTGATATTCCAACCACCGTATGAATAAATGTTTGCCCTAACTGTAGCATCCATATGTTGATTGATCACCTTATAATAACCAATCCCCTCAAATCCAAGTCCAAAATCCTCACTAGAAGTAAAAGCCGGTGCCATTAATCCTGATTGTCCACCTGATTTATTTAAAGGGAAAATTCCAAATGGAATACCAATTGGCATGGGCACCCCTTCAAATTCTGGAAACGCAGGGCCAGAGACTCCAATTTTATTGGTAACAATTTTTAGCTTGTTGGTTCTGAAAGCAAAATGTGGTTCATCTAAGTTACAGGTAGTAAATCTTGCTTTCCAGGCAAAAGCATCAGTTGGATTGACCTTTTTCATTGCGGCAGCCTGAACAAATATTTCACCTTGTTGGAAATTGCTATTTTTAGTTAATCCCTTGCCAGATTGCAAATTGTAGAAAATGGAATCATTGGTAGAGTTTAAATCACCCTCCTTAAATTGAGGCTTACTTTTTAAGTTACCAGTGGTATCCTTAGCACCAAATGCAGTTATATTTTGTGTTTCTTGATCAAAAATGATCTTTCCAGCCTGAAGTTGTGCAGTTTTATAGGTGGTCTTAGCATTACCATACAGAAAGAAAGTCTTTGATTTAAGGAGCATTACACCTGAATCTGTGGCATTGTAACTGATGATGGCATCCACACTATCTTTGGACAATTGTATCTTTTTCTTTGCCAAACTATCCGTTTGAGCATATGATATGGAGTGAATAGCAGAAATTAATATCGTTAAAATGAGCATTTTAACAATAGAAAGGGTCGTTTTTGCGTTATTTTTGTATCCTGCTAGGTTCACTCCTGCAAAAATAAAGTAAAACAATGTTAAGGAACTGATTATGAAGCAAAATAGAATGATTTTAGCATTTAGTTTTAGTCTAATTGCCCTTTTTAGCAGTCTTGGACTCAGTCTACAGGCCCAAAACCCAGCAAAATCATTAAAACGTATTGTCATAGACCCAGGTCATGGTGGTACTGATATTGGTTCTAAAGGAAAATACTCCACCGAAGCAGCAGTCTCTTTGGCTATATCCTTAAAATTGGAAGCTTTTATTAAACAAGCTATGCCAGATGTCGAAGTAGTGATGACAAGAACAACCGATATCTATCATTCTGTGGTAGAGAAAGCTAAAATAGCCAATGCGGCAAAAGGTGATTTATTTGTATGTATCCACACCAATTCAGCACGAGGTAAAGCAGTAAAAGAAGTTGTTGGGTATACTACGAAGACCTATACCGTAAAGAAAAAAGGTAAAAAAAGAAAAGTAACCAGACAAGTGCCTATTTACAAGACCACTTATATACCTAGTACAGCAATTGGAACAGAAACCTATATCTATAATATTGGAAAATCAGACTTCAGAAAAGAACTAGCTAGTGAGATGGTGGATGAAGTAGTAGAACAACTGGATTCAGTGTCCTTAAAACAAATCAAGGAATACGAATCAGAAATTGACCCCACCAAGAAAATGATGGCCAGTATCCTAGCACAACAATATTTTCAAAGGGCAGCAAGCTTGGCTTTAACGATTGAAGAAGAATTTAAAGCATCTGGAAGAGTTAGTAGAGAGGCAAAACAAAGACCTACAGGTATTTGGGTATTACAAGCTGTAGCAATGCCTGCAGTCTTAATTGAAACCGGCTTTATATCTAATCCAGAGGAAGAAGAGTACTTGAATAGTGAAAATGGTCAAAATGAACTCTGCGAAGCCATTACGAAGGCATTACAACGATATAAGAATTCTTTAGAGAATCAGCAGAAAGCAAATGCGAATTAGGCTAAATTTTAGCTAAATTTGT
>JAOASM010000025.1 GCA_030158665.1 Sediminibacterium sp.
TTTCTCCTTTCGGATGGCAGGTTGAACAATAAACAAATCCTCCTGCTGTTGCGCAGCGAAGATAGGACACAATTAAATGATGGCCAAAATAATGCCTACTGAAATGGTTGCTATTGGAAGCTAGCAACTACTTCAACATCTACTTTATCCGCAACCATCTTGATGAGTAAGCCACCAATTCCAAAATCTTTTAAGGTTACAGTAAACTTTGCGCTAGCCTTTGGCAATCCTTTCACCACTTCTATTACGCCATTGGTCTGGATGGCTTTATTGACACCATGCACCTGCATATTGCCTTTCACGATGACTGGATATTTGCCGTCTTTAGCAAAATTCACAGATTTGATATTGGTAATTTGTCCATTGAAAAAACCACGAGGGAATTTGTCTGATTCAACATATTCCTCGTTAAAATGTTCTTGCATGGTCTCCATGTCAAAAGTGAAATCTTTCATCAACATGATGAAACTCAATTTGCCATTGGTTTCTAAACGACTAACTGCTTTTTTATTAGTAGCATCAATGTCTTTATCATCCACGGCGATGAATCTAACCGTAGCTGATTTAGTACTATACACTTTCTGAGCTTGTACTTGTACAAGTACAAAACAGGCTACCAATAGGGAGATCATTCTTGTTTTCATAAATCAATGTTTAAACATCAAAATTAGTTTCTTTCATTCATTTGGCCAAATATTTCATTCAACTAGACCTAATCTAAATAACAACTTACTTGATATATTGTTGGATGGGTTGACGATTGGAGATACTCTTGCCCAAGGTCATTTCGTCGGCGTATTCCAATTCTCCTCCAAAAGCGATACCTCTTGCAATGGTGGTTACTTTGCATGCATTACCAGCCATTTTCTTTTGGATATAATAAATCGTAGTGTCGCCTTGAATGGTTGGATTTAACGCAAAAATTAATTCGGTTACTTTGTCTTTTTGGATGCGTTCCATCAAGGATTCGATGGTCAGTTGTTCAGGTCCAATGCCGTCTAAGGGAGAAATGATCCCACCCAACACATGGTAAGTGCCATGGTATTGGCTCGTATTTTCAATGGCAATCACATCTCTTATATTTTCCACCACACAAATGGTTTCCTTTGATCTGGATGCATTCGCACAGATAGAGCAGATGGGTCCATCACTTATATTGAAACAATTTTTACAAAATTGGATCTCCTTGCGCATTTTAACTAGTGCTTCACTAAACTGTGTTGTGGTAGATTCGTCTTGTTTTAATAAATGCAACACCAATCGCAATGCAGTTTTTTTACCAATACCCGGAAGTTTGGAAAATTCTGCTACGGCGTTTTCAAGTAAGGAAGAAGGTAGTTGCATACAATTGTAAAAAGCAAAATTAGGGTTTTAAAATGAGGTTCATTTCATTATCCCAATTAGACCTAATATTTAAAATCAATTTTAAGTTGCGCACCAGCTCTGGCTGTAACTTGTTACCAATGAATTTGCCAGTGTCCCAGCGTCCATTCTGATTGTGGTCAGTCAATAATTTCAGCTGGTAATCTCCAGGTGGTAACAAGGGTATACGCAAGATATGCTCTGTGATAGGGTAACTGAATTTTACTTTTTGGTCCTGCGTTAGCAATAATACTGGATGCTCGAATTGCTGAAAACCATTGATTCTTAATAGGGCAGTCCCATAACTTGATGTTGGTTTTGTTTTAAATCGGATGGTATCTGATTTAACCAAACTATTGGCAAGGGTATCCTGAATTGATTTTTGAGGAAGGAGGAGTGTATAATCTGTATTGGCTTCCCAAGGAAAACTGACTGCTACCTGATGATTGTTTTGTGTATTTACGGCAACTTCAATGCCATCTTGCTTTACAAAATTTGTATCCGTGATTTGAATTTTAAAACTATCATTTAATCGAATAACTGTTTCAAAATTCAATATCAATGAGCTAAGTATATCTTTTTCTTTACCTTCTAAATTACTAGTGTATTTTAAAACAGGAGATTGTCTTTTAGCATTTTTCGCAGCTGCTATAGCTGCCGATTTCTTTTCTTTTTTTGGAGCTGCTTCAAAAGCATACAATTGAATACTATCCTTAGATTGAGATGCGTTTACAGTACTATTTAGAAATGCAAATAATTTAGTGGAATCATCGTATCGTTTGGTGTAATCATTTGGAACGATATAGATATTAAAATCTGTAGCAGGTAAAAATTTGAATTCAAATACACCTTGGCCGTTGAGTCTTGTGTAATAGGTAGGTTTATCTTTAAAAATAGCAGAATCGTTTTCAACAGGATGCAAGACTGCAATTAAACTACTATCTACTAAGCCTGTTTCAGCAATGCTTACTTTCCCATAAATTCTCCCTGTATCTATATGCTCCCCCGTACTAAATACATAGGTAAAATTTTTAGCAATATTACCTTCGTTGACATCTCTTAAGGAATTGCCAAATTGAAGGCTATAGGTGGTGTTGGTGTTTAAGCTATCTGATAAACGAATGCGCACCATATTCAATCTTTGATCTACCAAAGGATTGTTCTTCATACTAGGTGAAACAATTAGTTGCTCTTGTAATGCATTGGTAGTAATGTATTCGTTGAAGCTGATCAAAATTTCCTTGGGTGCAATGTTGATGGTGGAGTCTTTTGGTTTGGCATACACTGCATAGGGTGGAATGCTATCTCTTGGGCCTCCAGATGGTGGTACAATGTTGGCACAGCCACCAATTTGAATGAGTGCAAAAGCAGCCAGACAGCTCAAAACTATTCCTTGAATCAATTTTATTCGGATCATACTTTGCAAACTTAGTTAAATTTCCTCCTCTAGCTCATGTAATGCCACGGCTAGTTCATTGTTTTTTACAAAATTGCACCAATGGCAATCTTCCTTGCCACAGCCGGTATAAAAATCTTTCTGTTGAATTTTTTCCCAAACCATTTTTATTTGCTGATTGACTGTGGTCATATCTGCATCGGTAATTGTAACGGCAATTTTTTCAAATGCTTTTTTCTTGTTGGGTTCCACAAAATCAAATTCTGCACTTGTTACCTGCCAATTTTTTGGATGATGCTTTAAGAGAATCTTATAAAATACAGCCTGTCTCCAGTAGTCTCCGCCATTTGGATTTTTTTCATTCGGACCTTTTAGCTGTTCTCTTGCATTGTCAATATTACCAGTCTTATAATCTACCACCACTACTTCCTTGCCGTTGAATTCGATTTTATCAATCGCTCCTTTTAATGGGATATCATTCACAACTACATTGTTGATTCTATATTCTGTTGTCACAATTTTATGCCATTGTTGAATATAAAAATCATAATAATTCACAAGAACTGTCCCGCCTAGATCTAATCGATCTTTAAATTCTTGTTGTGTAAATGCCTCACGGTGCCTTTTCATGTAAAATTCAAAATCCTCTACTAAAGTTTGCTTATCAGGGAATACATTTCCCGCATTTTGCATCTTTATAAATAGTTTATTCAATGCATCATGAATGGCAGAACCAAAAGTGGTTGCTTCTGATTTTCCTGAGGGCACTCGTATCAGGCTATTGTAATAAAAGCGTAATGGACATTTTAAGTAATTGTTCAATGCAGTTACATTCATGGCAAACTTGTCCAATTTTGGTTGGATAAAATCTGCTTCCAATTGCGCAATGGCGGGTCTCAGTGTGCTTTCTAGTCTGAGTAATTTATATTGAAGTTGGATAGCTGCATCAACTTGTCGCTCTTGTATCATGCCATCATTGCCCTGAACGAGTTCGATTAAAAATTGACTTGGTTCAAGTTCTTTTCCATCAGATTTATACTTACTATAAGAGATGGTTAAATGTTTCTTTGCTCTGGTGATAGCTACGTAAAATAGTCTTCTTAATTCCTCTTTGTCATCCGCTTTTTCTAAACTACTCAACACGGTGTCTGGTAAGCTATACCCTGCTGCTGCAGTGGTTCTTTTTTTCTCCCAATATGCCGCATTGGTACCAGCTAAAAATACATGTGTAAATTCAAGTCCTTTGCTACTATGGGTAGTCAATAAATTTACACCAGCATCTGATCCGGTAGTGATTGGTAATGGTAAGCGAATGTCTTCACGTTTCATCAAACGGAATATTTCTACCAATTCTTTGAGATCTAAGCTTGGCTTGCGATGTGTTTCTTCTTTAATGAAGTCAAAGAAGGAGGTTACCATATCCAGTGATGCAGCTTTTTGATCACTATTTAAAATCGATTGGATGATTCCGGTTTTCTGTAAAATTTGTTCAATTAAATTAACCAATGTTACATTGGGAATTTGTCCTATCAAATCCTCTATTACTTTTACTGCCTTGGCAACCTGTTCCAATCCACCTTTTGAAAATAAATCAGTTTGTACTTCTTGCGTCTTATCAATCAATACTTTTCTAAAACTATTTTCTTTATTACCGATTTTTAATTGGTTGGCTTCAACTGTAAGCGTGGCAATGGTAATAGGGGATATCTGCCACCAATTGAAATGCAATATTTCAAATAATAAGTTGGCGCCTTCATTGGGTTGATCCCACTCGCAGGCTAAATAGTCGAGTAGCTTTAAGATTTGTTGGATCAGTATTTGATCAAATAAATTAGCCGTTCGTCTGCTATAAATGGGTATATTTTTTTGCTGTAAAAAGTGTGCTATCTCAGAACCATACTTGTGTTCTTTGTATAAAACAGCAATCTCTTTTGGTGCAGTGCCAGAGGCAATAAGGGCTGCAATTTGTTCCGTAATATCCATCATCTCTTCCTGTGGATCATTGTATTGCAGTATTGATGGTGCTATGTCAATTAGCTGGTTTTCTGGAAGCGCTGCAATCAAGTTTTTTGACAATCCACTGATTTTGTTAATCAGTCTTTCTTGATTTTGATTGATCACCTGAGTAGAAGCATCTAATATTGGCTGCGTTGAACGGTAATTGTTTTCTAATACAATATTGACAATATCATCTTTGAATTGCATTTGAAAATGCAACATGTTTTCAACGTTAGCGCCTTGGAATCTAAATATACTTTGGTCATCATCGCCCACTACAAATAAATTGGGTTGTTCCCAATAGCTTGCCAATAATTGTACCAACTCATTCTGTGTGCCACTTGTATCTTGAAACTCGTCTACTAAAATATATAAGAAACGTTCTTGGTATTGGGCTAATAAATTTTTATTTTCTTTAAATGCAGCAATTACCCAATTGATCATGTCGTCAAAATCATAGCGCCCATGTTTTTTCATCAGCGTTTGGTATTGATCAAATGCGGCAACAGCTGCTTTTAATTTCCCCATCTTTTCTATGGCGTCATCTACTAAACCTTGCTTCAGTGCACCAGCCTCAAATTGTTTGTATTTTCTTTTATACACAAACTCGTCTCTAAATGGAATGTCTTGAATGTATTGATCAATCTGTTCATTTAAATAGGCAACAGTCCATCCTTCTTTTTTCATGGTGCTAAACAACTTGCTCAAGTTGTTCATTTCATAATACACATCTCCTTTAAATCTTTTTAATGGATTGTTTTTTTCAAATTGGTCTATCAATTCTTTGAGTAAAGCAATTTTTTCTAATTCTGAAATCGGATCCAAACTGGGTTTCTCAAAAAGAGATAAATTGTCTTGAATGATATCATTACAAAATGAGTGAAACGTGGCAATGGTTACTTTATAGGCTGCAGTACCAATAAAATCCATCAACCTTTTGCGCATAGCGATGGCTCCTGCGTCGGTATACGTTAGACACAAGATATTTTCTGGTGCCGTGTCGGTCTCCAATAAAATTTTTCCAATTCTTGCACCAAGAATCTGTGTCTTACCTGTACCTGGTCCTGCTATCACCATGACTGGCCCCTCAATGGTGTCGACTGCCTTTTTTTGTGCCTCATTTAATCCTTTGTAAACCTGCTCAAAGGCCAGCTGCTGATCTGCTTTACTAATCATGGGTTAAAATTAATGGCTTTGTTGCGATTTCATACAACAAAATGCCAAAAGCATTGTTAATGAAGTATGTCTAAAGTTTATACCATCCATACAGAGCAATTTATCCCTATTTCTTTAACAGAAGCATGGGATTTCTTTAGTAGTCCAGCCAATTTGGCTAAAATTACCCCAGCGAAGATGGGGTTCAATATCGTCAGCAAGTTCCATGGAGAAAAAATGTATCCTGGACAGATCATTGAATACACGGTTAAACCTGTCTTGAATATCCCTTTATATTGGATGACTGAAATTACGCATGTTGTGGAAGGTGCTTATTTTGTAGACGAGCAACGCTTTGGTCCTTATACGATGTGGCACCACCAGCACCATTTCAAAGCCGTTCCGGGAGGAGTGAAAATGGATGATATTGTCCACTACAAAATCCCAATGGGGTTCTTAGGGGATATGGCTCAAGTACTATTTGTCAAAAAACAGCTTCAGGATATTTTTGATTTCCGTTTTAAAGCGGTCGAAGCAAAGTGGGGTACTTACAAGCCTTAGCTTTTCGCTTTTAAAAACTATTTTAAAAATAGTTTCCTATTCTGATTTTTTAGAACAGAAAATGTATAAACTTTGTTGCCTAGATTATTAATCAATGGTACAAAATTCAGGGCACCAGCAAAAACTTTCTGTAGCTGGTCTAATCGTAACGCTTGGTATTATATACGGCGATATCGGTACTTCTCCACTTTATGTGTTCAAGTCCATCATTAACCACAAAGTTATTACTGAGCAATTGGTATACGGAGCCATCTCCTGTGTGTTTTGGACTTTGACTTTGCAGACCACATTTAAATATGTTTTTCTTACTTTAAGAGCAGATAATCGTGGTGAAGGAGGGATTTTCTCTTTGTTTGCATTAATCCGTCGTTATGTGAAATGGATTTATATCCCAGCCATCATAGGCGCAGCCATGTTATTGGCGGATGGGATGATTACACCACCCATTTCAGTTTCATCAGCGATTGAAGGATTGGGTGGAGTTAAAGGCTTGGAGAAGATTATTGTTCCAGGAAATAATTTAACTGTTGGCATCGTGATTGCCATTATCTCTTTAATCTTTTTCTTTCAACGTTTTGGCACCAAGATTGTTGGATTTGCTTTTGGTCCCATCATGTTGGTTTGGTTTTCTATGATTTTATTATTGGGCTTTTTTCAAGTGATAGAGCATGTGGAAATTTTAAAATCATTCAACCCTTATTATGCAATTGATCTATTAACCAATTATCCTAAAGGTTTCTGGTTATTGGGTGCTGTATTCCTTTGTACTACTGGTGCAGAGGCTTTGTATAGTGACTTAGGCCATTGTGGACGCAAGAATATTCAAGTGAGTTGGATGTTTGTTAAAGTAGCACTGATTATGAACTATATGGGTCAAGGTGCTTGGTTAATACAGCATATAGGTGAACCAATGGATGGGTTGAATCCATTTTATGCTATCATGCCACATTGGTTTTTAATTATTGGAATTGGTGTTGCAACCGTTGCAGCAATTATTGCCAGTCAAGCTTTGATTAGCGGATCATTTACATTAATCAATGAAGCCATTAGTTTAAATTTCTGGCCTCGTGTTACTGTGAAGTTCCCAACCGATCAAAAAGGTCAAATTTATATCCCTAGTTTGAATTTTATATTATGGGCTGGTTGTATCACCATGTGTCTATTCTTTAGAAAAAGTGAACATATGGAAGCAGCCTACGGGTTTTCTATCATTATTACAATGATCATGACGACAATCCTAATGAATTTTTATTTATTGAATGTAAGGAGATGGGGACATGCCATAGTCGCTTTAATCATTTTTATTTTTAGTATTGTTGAGGTTTCATTTTTTGTTGCCAACGTAGTGAAGATTAAAGAAAGTTATATCACATTTGTGTTTTCATTGAGTATGATTTTAGTGATGTTTGTTTGGCATCGCGCTAGAAAAATTGCCAATCGTTACTTGGACTTTGTGAAGCTAAAAACCTATTTAGAACAATTGTCTAACTTGAGTGCAGACAAGGATGTGCCTAAATATGCCACACACTTAGTTTATTTAACTAAGGCAAACAATTATAGAGAAATTGAACACCGTATCATTGATTCTATTTTAAACAGAAAGCCAAAACGCGCAGATATTTATTGGTTTATTCATATTGACAGAACCGATTCTCCTTATGGCATGGCTTACAGCATCCGTGAATTGGTAGATGACAAAGTAATGCGTGTGGATTTTAAATTGGGTTTCCGTATTCAACCACGCGTGAATGTCTTGTTTAAGAAGGTGATGCAGGAATTAAATGAGTGTCAAGAATTAGGCATCTATAGTAAGTATGAATCTTTAAAACAAAAAGATTTCCATGCAGACATTACTTATGTCATTATTGAAAGTTTCTTCTCAATAGAAAATGAATTATCATTTAAAGAAGATTTCATTATGGACTTATATTTCAACATCAAGAACTTTGCACAAAGTGATCAAAAGGCATTTGGCTTAGATAATGATATGACCATAGTAGAGCATGTGCCTTTATTGATTAAGGCCAATGAAAACTTGCCTTTAAAACGAATCTACGATTAAGTATATAGTTGATAATAAAAAAGCCATCCTATCTGGACTGAACCCCTAAAGTTGGACAAAGTTAATAATTAAGTTTTAAAGTGATGAG
>JAOASM010000026.1 GCA_030158665.1 Sediminibacterium sp.
GAAATGATTGCAGAAGCAGTAGTAGCTCGTAAATTAGAAACGACTGCGCATGAAATTTTAAATGCAATTCATCCACACCCAACAATGAGTGAAGGCTTGAAGGAAGCAACTGCTGCAGCATACGGCGAAGCAATTGACATCTAACTAGCTTGGAATTAAATATAGAATGGCTCGTTATTCAAATGATTTTGAATGCGGGCCATTTTTAATAAGGTTGAATATATACCAAAAAGGATTTTAAGGAACAACGCATAATGAAGTACGAAAAAGAAATTAATAGAAGAAAAAGCTTTGCCATTATCTCTCACCCGGATGCCGGTAAGACCACATTGACAGAGAAGTTATTGTTATTTGGTGGTGCGATTCAAACTGCAGGTGCCGTAAAAAGCAATAAGATCAAAAAGCATGCGACATCAGATTTTATGGAGATTGAACGTCAGAGAGGTATCTCGGTGGCGACTTCGGTGATGTCATTTGAATACAAAGGCAACTTGATCAATTTGTTGGATACGCCAGGTCACAAGGACTTTGCAGAAGACACTTACAGAACCTTAACTGCCGTGGATAGTGTAATATTGGTAATTGACTCTGTGAATGGTGTGGAGCCTCAAACAAGAAGGTTGATGGAAGTATGTAGTATGCGTGCCACACCTGTGATTGTGTTCATTAATAAGATGGACCGTGATGGTAAAAATAGATTTGATTTATTAGAAGAGATAGAAGCAGAATTAAAAATTTCTTTGCACCCAATGACTTGGCCTATTAATAGTGGAAAGGAATTCAAGGGGGTGTATAATTTACACGATAAGAGCTTGCGTTTATTTACTGCAAGTACCAAGGCGGATGATGAAGATGTGGTAGCGATTGGCGATTTGTCAAGCCCTGTATTGCAACAAAAAGTAGGCGAACGTGATGCAGACTTGTTAAGAGAAGATGTGGAATTAATAGATGGGGTATATGGTGCATTGAATCCAGCAGATTATTTATCTGGTAAGATTGCGCCTGTGTTTTTTGGTTCTGCGGTAAATAACTTCGGGGTCCAAGAAATGCTAGATACTTTTATTCAGATTGCACCAACACCAAGAGATCGTGATACCAATGTGCGTAAAGTACAAGCGGGAGAAGATAAGTTCAGTGGGTTTATTTTTAAAATTCACGCTAACCTGGATCCTAAGCACCGAGACAGAATTGCTTTCATGCGTGTTTGTAGTGGTAAGTTCGAAAGAAATAAATATTACAAACATGTGCGTTTAGATAAAGAGGTGCGTTTTACAAATCCTTATACTTTCTTGGCACGCAGTAAGGATATTGTGGAAGATGCCTATCCTGGCGACGTAGTAGGTCTTTTTGATACTGGTAATTTTAAGATTGGAGATACCTTAACAGAAGGCGAGAAATTTTATTTTACGGGTATTCCTACTTTCTCTCCAGAGATCTTTAAAGAGTTAGTGAACAAGGATCCTATGAAGACCAAGCAATTGGAAAAGGGTATTCAGCAATTAACCGATGAAGGGGTCGCGCAGTTGTTTACGCAGTTTGGCGGTAATAAAAAAATCATTGGTTGTGTGGGTGATTTACAATTTGAAGTAATTCAATACCGTTTGTTACAAGAATATGGTGCAGCATGTGAATTTAGAACCTTGCCTTTTTACAAAGCTTGTTGGTTGACTTCAAATGATAAAAACAAATTGAACGATTTCTTACGCTATAAGCAACAAAATGCGGCAGAGGACAAGGATGGTTCACCTGTGTATTTAGCACAGAGTGAATGGTTCTTAAACACAGAAATTACCAACAATCCAGACATTACATTCCACTTCACCAATGAGGTGAATAAATAAAAAGCCAAACGAATCAAAATAGTTCGTTTAAATATATTTTATGAAGTCAAAAACTTTAAAACAGAACAAAGTCAATATCATCACATTAGGTTGCAGTAAAAACTTAGTGGACAGTGAAATGTTGAGTGGTCAATTGGCTGCCAATGACATTGATGTGGTGCATGAAAATAAGAAATTAGACCACAATATTGTTGTAGTGAATACCTGTGGCTTTATTGACAAGGCAAAGGAAGAGAGTGTGAATACCATTTTGGATCAGGTGGCATTGAAGAATAAAGGAAAGCTAGATAAAGTATATGTAACAGGTTGTTTGAGCGAAAGATATAGAGGAGACTTGGCTGCAGAAATTCCAGAAGTGGATGCCTGGTTTGGTACCATGGAATTGCCTTTGATGTTGAATCAATTGAATGCAGATTATAAAGCAGAATTATTAGGAGAGCGTTTATTAAGTACTCCTCAGCACTATGCTTATTTAAAAATTAGTGAAGGCTGTAATCGTACTTGTTCATTTTGTGCGATCCCTTTAATGCGTGGTCAACATGTGAGTAAGACGATTGAGCAATTGGTAGACGAAACTAAAGGATTGGTGAAAAAAGGTGTGAAAGAGATTATGTTGATTGCACAAGAGTTGACTTATTACGGATTAGATATTTACAAAGAACGTGCCTTGCCAAAATTATTAAATGCATTGGCAGATGTAGAAGGGGTAGAGTGGATTCGTTTACACTATGCATATCCTTCTAAATTTCCATTAGATGTATTGGATGTAATGCGTGAACGAGATAATATTTGTAAATACATTGATATTCCATTGCAGCATGCAAGTAACAATATGTTGAAAGCAATGCGTCGTAATATCACTAGAGAGGAGATGAGTGAATTGATCCATGAAATCAGAAAACGTGTGCCAGGTATTGCTATTCGTACTACGCTGATTGCAGGTTTCCCAGGAGAAACATTGGAAGATATTGAAGAATTAAAGCAGTTTTTACAAGAGCATAAGTTTGACCGTGTGGGTATCTTCACTTATAGCCATGAGGAAAACACTAGTGCACATGATTTAGTGGACAATGTACCTGCCGAAGAGAAACAACGACGTGCCGAAGAGATCATGGAAGTACAGCAGGAAATTAGCTTAGAAATCAACCAGGCGAAGGAAGGTCAGACTTTAAGGGTATTGGTAGATAAAAAAGAAGCTGGTCGTTTCTTAGGCCGCACTGAATTTGATAGTGTGGAAGTAGATAACGAAGTGGTGATCAATACCAATAAAAGATTAAAGCCAGGTGATTTCGTAAACGTAAAGATTACGAAAGCGTACGACTATGATTTAGAGGGCGAGTTGGTTGACTAGAATAAGCCGCAACAGTTGCAGTGCTAATCACAAAGTATCCCATGAGGATATAACTGCTTGCGCTAAAATAGTTTTGTAGTCCAAACCAGCCACCATAGTAGAGGATGCCTCCGACGCAAATCATATTTTTGAGAGTTTCATAAACAATCGCTTTTGGATTGCGGTCCATGAATTCAGTGAGTGCATACACTTGCGCAAATACGAATAGTCCATAATAGAGCATATTGGTAAGTCCAATAGTGGCTACATTTCCAAACAAATAACTGACTAATAAAAGCAAGCAAAACAATTGTATCCATAAATAGACCAACATCCCCTTTGTTGCAGGGGTGTCATATTTTTCAAAATGGTACACATCTTCAATTTTTTCTACTGGATATTTTTCAATCACATCAGCAGGCCTCCATCCCAAAGGCATCAACCAAACACGAAATTTATCTTTCCAACTTTTAGTATGCCAAGCATCTTTTGCCAATAACCAAAGATGCATGAAATTAATTTTGATTGGATTCCAAGTACGCACAGGTCTTGTAACACCATATACAGCTGGTATTTCAGGTGTTTCTTCTTGAAAAGTGCCAAATAGTCTATCCCAGAAAATAAATATCTGACCATAATTCTTATCCAAGTATTCCGGATTGATGGCATGGTGTACACGGTGATGCGCCGGTGTTACAATGATGTATTCTAGCCAGCCCATTTTATTGATATGTCTGGTATGGTACCAAAATTGCGCAAATAAATGCAATGGCGCAACCACTGCAATCACTTGCTGCGGTACCCCAAAAATAGCAGCAGGGATCAATAAAAATGCATAAATCCTAAAGTATACAGAGATACTTTGTCTGAGTGCACAAGCCAAATTGAATTCTTCACTACTATGGTGAATGATATGATTGTTCCAGAAAAAATTAACGGTATGCGCTAAACGGTGTACCCAATAGCCAGAGAAATCTAAGGCCAAAAATGCAATGACATAAAGTAACCAACTTGACTGTACTTGATAGATGGTCAAGTGCTCCACCAGCCAGCCATAACTAATAATGGCAACGCTTAACCCTAACACATCTTTGGTTGAATTGGTTACTCCAGAACTTAAACTGGAGATCATGTCCAAGGTTCTAACAGTATCAAAACCCTTGCGCCATCCATACCATTTTTCAAATAGGACTAATAATAGAAATAGGGGCATTGCAATAATCAGAATCTTACCATAGGTTTCCATAGGACTGTTTTTAGGGAGCAATCATTTTGCTCTATAAATGTATTATTTTTTGCTCATTCTTTAATAAAATGCCTTTATCAATGCATTTTTCCCGAAATTTGCACACGATGTCTTCAAGCTGTATTCATATCCCATTTAGTAGCACCCAA
Source organism: Sediminibacterium sp. (assembly GCA_030158665.1). GTDB lineage: Bacteria > Bacteroidota > Bacteroidia > Chitinophagales > Chitinophagaceae > Sediminibacterium. The sequence goes on from JAOASM010000026.1 coordinate 4,567, forward strand.
ATGTTTTCTAAACTAATCAATGATTATGTAGAGGGAAAAGGAACGGCGATTGATTTTGTACAATACGCACCTAATGTTGAGGGCTATCAGGCGGCGATAGAAGGCAGGAAATTACATCCTATTGATCGAGGCCTACTGGTGGAAGTGTTGACTGCGCAATATGCCAACATGGATCCAAAAGCCGCTGTACAGCAACATATTGAATTGCTAAAAAGCGATGAGACTTTTGTGGTGACTACAGCGCATCAGCCTAATTTGTTTTCTGGTCCTTTATATTTCTTTTATAAAATCATTCACGCGATTCAGCTAGCGGCTAGTTTAAAAAAGCAGTTTCCACAATATAATTTTGTGCCAGTCTATTATATGGGTTCCGAAGACGCAGATTTAGACGAAGTGGGTGCATTTAATTTAGATGCCACAAGGTACCAATGGAGTACAAAACAAACAGGGGCAATTGGCCGCATGGTTGTGGACGATGCCTTGTTAAAATTGATCCAACAATTAGAAGGTTACTGGTCAGTTTTACCACAAGGGAAAACAGCCTTAGCCATATTAAAGGAAGCCTATCAGAAAGGCAAATCTATTAATGAAGCGACTTTGTCTTTTGTACATGCGTTTTTTGGTCCAAAAGGATTACTGGTATTGCAGCCAGATGATGCAAAACTGAAAGCTGCTTTTATTCCTGTTATGGAAAAAGAATTGTTGACACAGTTTTCTCATGATGCCATTCAGCCAGCAATTGCAGCTTTATCAAAAGCCTATCATGTGCAAACAGAAGGCAGAACTTTGAATTTATTTTATTTAAAAGATCAGACCCGAGCAAGGATTGAAAAGCAAGGGGATCAATACATAGTAGTAGATACGGATATTCGGTTTTCACAATCTGAAATTCTAACAGAATTACACCAATATCCAGAACGCTTTAGTCCTAATGTCATTTTAAGGGGGGTGTATCAGGAAACAATTTTACCAGGTGTGGTATTTGTTGGTGGAGGTGGGGAATTGGCCTACTGGATGGAATTGAAAAATGTGTTTCAACAAGTTGGGGTGCATTATCCTTTATTACAATTAAGGAATTCATTTTTATTGATCAATCAAAAACAAGCTACTCAGTGGTCTTCGATGCAGTTTGGTGATCAAGATTTCTTTAAGCCAATGCTTGATCTAGAGGTAGCATATGTAAAAAAGCATGCTTCAGAAGCCTTGCATTTAAGTGATCAAATGGAAAGCTTGACTAATTTATATACCGTCATAAAAAACGAAGTGGTGAAAGTAGATCCCACTTTAGGAGCACATGCCGAGAATTTAGCACATCAAGCAAAAGCTAAAATAGCAGAATTAGAAAAGAAAATGGTGCGTGCAGAAAGACGTAAGCAAGCTGTTGCCATTCAACGCATACATCGCATTAAAAAAGAATTATTCCCTCAGGATAATTTACAAGAACGTGTAGAAAATTTTTCCAAATGGGTAGGGCAGTATGACCAATCATGGATAGAGACCATCATGGAGCATTCAACAGGGTTGGAATCTAAATTTAGGATTATAACAATGCCTTAACTAAGGCAGGTGGTTTAAGCATCAAATTGGTTGTCCCAAGTCGTTTTTAATTTACTTACCTTTTCAAGTACTTCTGATTCCATTTGTGTTTTGTAATCAGCCATTGCTTTAGCAATCGTTTCATTGTGTGTGCCAATAATTTGCGCAGCCAATAAACCTGCATTTTTTGCAGCGTTCAATGCGACAGTGGCAACAGGGACGCCATTTGGCATTTGCAATATAGATAAAACAGAATCCCATCCATCAATAGAGTTGGATGATTTAATAGGAACGCCAATAACAGGTAAAGTTGTAATTGAAGCAACCATGCCAGGTAAATGAGCAGCACCGCCAGCACCCGCAATAATCACTTTAAGGCCTCTTGCTTTCGCTTGCTTGGCATACTCCACCATGCGCTCTGGTGTTCTATGCGCCGAAACCACCGTTAATTCAAAAGGGATATTGAATGTCTTAAGGATATCAGCAGCAGCTTGCATGATGTTTAAATCACTGTCACTTCCCATGATAATTCCGACTAGAGGTTGGTTGGCCATAAAAGGTATTTACTGCAAGTTAATTAAAATATGTTTAGGGTTGTTGTAATGCACGTTTATAGATCTGGATGGTATTTTCTAAGCCTAGATACAAAGCGTCACAGATGAGCGCATGTCCAATAGACACTTCGTCTATAAATGGAATTTCTTTTACTAGGTAGGCTAGATTAAAACGGTCTAAATCATGACCCGCATTAATACCCAATCCTAACTCTTTTGCTGTAGCTGCAGCTAATTTATACTCCATTACTGCGCTTTCTCTTTCTCCTTTTGCAAACGCACGAGCATAAGCTTCTGTATACAATTCAATCCTGTCTGTACCTGTTTTTGCAGCACCTTTTACCAATTCAATACTAGGATCCACAAAAATGGATACGCGAATTCCAGCTGCTTTAAATACGCCAATGATTTCTGTTAGGTAGGCTTTTTCTGCAATCGTATCCCAGCCATGATCGCTTGTTAATTGATTTTGTACATCAGGTACCAAAGTCACTTGTGCTGGTTTAGTTGCCAAAACAAGGTCGACAAATTTTTGTTCCTTGGGATTGCCTTCTATGTTGAACTCTGTGTGTATATTTTGCTTTAAATCATAAACGTCTTGATAGCGAATATGTCTTTCATCTGGTCTTGGATGAACAGTGATGCCTTCTGCGCCAAAACGTTCGCAATCTAAAGCTACTTTTAAAAGATCGGGATTGTTTCCGCCACGACTATTTCTTAGGGTGGCAATCTTATTTATGTTTACACTTAAATGAGTCATGAGCAAATTTAAGTTAATTTTGCATCTCAATTATCACCTCATGGCTTATTCTAATTTAGAAGCTTGTTTATTGGATTTAGAGCGTAATGGACAATTACTCCGTATTAAGGAAGAGGTAGACCCTCATCTTGAAATGGCAGCCATCCATTTGCGCATTCATGAACAAAAAGGACCAGCTATTTTATTTGAAAAAGTTAAAGGTTCAAAGTTCAGAGCAGCGTCTAATATTTTTGGGACATTAGAAAGAAGTGAATTTATTTTTAGGGATACTTTGCCACAGGTGAAAAAATTGATTGAAATAAAAATTGATCCTGTCGCTGCTTTAAAAAATCCATTGGCTGCATTGAGTGCATTGCCTGCAGCAATCAATGCTTTACCTAAAAAAAATCCAATTAGTCAACCGGTTACTTATGAAGAAATCAATATCAGTGACTTGCCATTGATCAAACATTGGTCTATGGATGGAGGTGCCTATGTGACTTTGCCACAAGTGTATACCGAAGACGCAGATAAGCCAGGCATTGCAAATAGTAATTTAGGAATGTATCGTATTCAGTTGAGTGGTAATGATTATGTGATGGATAAAGAAATTGGATTGCATTATCAATTGCATAGAGGGATTGGCGTACATCAAACTAAGGCCAATAAAAAAGGGATGCCTTTGAAAGTAAGTTGTTTTGTGGGTGGACCTCCAGCGCATAGTGTGGCTGCAGTGATGCCACTTCCAGAAGGATTAAGTGAAATGAATTTTGCGGGTGTATTGGCTGGAAAAAGATTTGGCTATACTTATAAAGATGGTTTTTGTTTAAGTACGGATGCAGACTTTGTCATTACTGGCGAAGTGTATCCAGGAGAGAATAAACCAGAAGGTCCTTTTGGAGATCATTTGGGTTATTATAGTTTGGAACATACTTTTCCTTTAATGCGAGTACATAAAGTGTATGCGCGTAAAAATGCCATCTGGGCATTTACTGTGGTAGGTCGTCCACCACAGGAAGATACCAGCTTTGGTCAATTGATTCATGCTATGACGGGTGCGGCCGTATCAAATGAAATTCCTGGATTAAAAGAAGTGCATGCAGTGGATGCAGCAGGGGTACATCCATTATTATTGGCGATAGGTAGTGAAAGATACACGCCTTATTTAACCAATAAAAAGCCTGCTGAAATTTTAACGATTGCGAATCATATTTTAGGTACTGGTCAATTAAGTTTGGCGAAATTTGTTTTCATAACTGCGGATGATTCCAATCAATTGTCGACACATCATGTTCAGGAATATTTTGAGTATATTTTATCTAGATTAGATCTATCTAGTGATATTCATTTTCATACCAAAACCACCATGGATACTTTAGATTATTCTGGGGATGGATTAAATACAGGTTCTAAAGTAGTGATTGCTGCCTATGGCGATGTAAAAAGAACCTTAGCAACATCTGTGCCAACGAGTCTATTGAATTTGAATATGGATGCCAGCTTAGTGATGCCAGGGGTGGTTGCAGTGAATGCGGCAACTTATACAACGGCTGCATTACAGAATACATTGGCAGGACAAGGTGAAGCATTGTTAGCTCAAGAGGGCGTTGTTTTCATTATAAGAACTGAAGATCCAAATTGGATGGCTAGTGATTTAAATAATTTCTTATGGGCTACTTTTACAAGAACCAACCCATCTCATGATATTGAAGCGATTGATGCCTATACTGAAAACAAGCATTGGGGTGCAAAGGGGCCACTTGTTTTTGATGCAACCATCAAACCACATCATGCGCCGCCTGTGTTAAAAGATGCGGCTGTTGAAAAGAGGGTAGATGCTATTTTAGAAAAGTACGGATACTAATTATTGTGCAGGTACTTCAATCCAAGTATGGTCAGCCAGTAATTTTACGGTTGCAATAAATTGTGCGAAAGGTCCTGCGCCGCCGCCCCATTCATGAGGTGCCACCATGGACAACACATGCGATCCATCTTGTTTTTCATAGATATGATAAATCTGACCTATCTGTGGTTTGAACGTGATTTTTGCTTCATAAATCATCATGCTCAATTCTTTTCTTTTACGAATTTCTTGAGCTTGTCTTGCAAGTAGTTCAATTTGCTCCTTAATTTGATTGAGCTGCATATTGGTTTGATCCTCCATAGCAGAGAGTGCCTTATGCTTAATGACGCCTTCTTTAGTTGGACGAATAGCCACACTGCCTGCGGAAGATGCGTAAGGCAATACACTTAATTGCTTATGGTATACCTCGATATTTTTGAAAGGGCTTCTATCTTCCTTAAAACCTTCATGTGTTACTTTTAAAAATCCATTAGCAAGAATTTCGTGCACTACTTTTAGATTCAATGAATCATCTTTAAAAAACTGAACAGTTAAGCAAGAAGCATTGTTGATTTCAGCGCTGATGGTATCTGCTAGTTCAATATTATCAAATGACATTGGTTGGCCATTTGGATTCACATGGTATTGTGCATAGAATGCATCATTTTCTAAGTTGACCCAATTGTGACTAAAGCTCAAAAGATGACCATTGGGAACAGTCTCTATTTTATAATTGCCCGATTTTGGTACCGTTTGGTATTCGAAATCACATTTCTCAGGAAATAACTGCCAACTGGCTAAAAAATTGTACGCTTGAACCATAGTAATAATAACAATCTTTGTCTTGAATGGTTGAGTCAAGAGGGCTTAAAATTAATTTATTTCAACATAATTGGGCTTCTCGATGATATTTGAATTGTACTTATACCTCAGATTGGTAATAAGGCTAAAATTCCATGGACTTAATTGCTTGTTTGTCCTTGGGAAATAGAATCCTTTTAATTCAATGGTGCCAAAAATCAAGTTTTCGTTTCGTATCCTCATACCTGAACCAACAGAGCTATAGATATCACCTTTTAAAATTGGGTCGCCCATGGTTCTAATATAGGTTAGATTCCCAAATACAAAGGGTGCTGATTTAAAGCCCCAAATGGCGCGATTATTATAAAAGACGGTTTCCCAGTTGCCAGAGATACGAGTGCCTCCTTTGATTTGCTCTCTATTCAATTGTGGTATGCCGTAATTGCTATTAATTCTTAACGCTTCGTTGTATTTATTTTTTAAAGTTTGCGTAAAACTCAGGTTTACAATCTGTCTATAACCAAAACCATTGTTGAGGTACTTTAATTTACTAAACTGTTCTAGGCTTGCTAGGAATCTAAAGTCCTGTAATGACTTATCCATATAACTGCTAGCAATATTGGCAATAATATGGGTGTAGTTCTCTTTTTTTGAAAGCTTGTATTGTTCGAATTTGAAACCTAAATATGGGGCTTTGTCGCCTTCAATTTGATACCTACCTGTTGTCCAAGTTAAAGATCTACCAATAGGCAAATCCTCATATCTACCTAACCCATATAAATAACGGGTCCTATACACTGATTGTCTAACAATGGTATAAGAAATAAAATCAGCTTTTAGATTTTGATAGTTTCTATCTAATTGTAATTGATAATTAATTGGCCTTTCTCTAAAGTCGTTCTCTAGGTGTCTATATTGGATAAATTGTCTATCCTCATTTGCCTTGATGAGTCTTTTCTTTTTTGTAAGTTGATATCCAACCCAAATATCTTTGTGTTTTAAATTATAATTCAATTGATCTTGGAAGATAGAATCCCATTTACTTGGAAAAACATTTTCATTGACTGTTTCTAGGTATTCAATTCCACCTAACCATTTACTATTGGGGTGGAGGATGGGCCTTTGTACACTGATAAAGTTCCTTCTTGCAGACAAAACATTGTTGGCGAGATTATTGCCATATTGATTTAAACCTGCATTGACTGAAATAAATGTCCCAAGAATATTACTCAGTCCAAAATCATAACCCCATCCAGATTTTGGTGTTCTTTCGTTTTCAAAGTTCTGAATCAGTTGAACACTGTTGCCGGTTCCTACTAGATTGATATTGTTAATTTTTGCAGCGTAAGCATTTTTGTTATTGATCAATATTTCACCGCCATAGGAAAATAAATCTTTAGTGACTACCAATAGGTCTACTTGATTGGTATCATAAGGGGTGACGATGGCTGTTATTTTAGCATCTTGTATATAGCTTAAATCCCTTAACCATTTTTCATTATAAGAAATGATAGAGGGGTCGAATAAATCCCATTCGCTAAAAAATAAGTTCTCTCTAATAGCCCTACTGTTAGAGTTGTAATGTAGTTTATTGCCAACTTTGGAAAAAACATCTTTTAAGTTCGATTCCTTTGAGTCTATACTAGTAGAAAAATTATGTTGTTCAATAGTGATGCTATTGATTCTTTTTCCGGCATAGGACTTTAGGGTAGCGATATTGTTAAACAGATAAATCCTAGTACTATCTGTCATTGAAAGTGACTTCCCTGTAATGGCTTTTTTTGCTTTATCTAACAGACTAGTTTGCGCATAACTATACTGCGTAGGCATAACTTGTACAATGACGCAACATAGTAATGTATATAAATAAAGCTTTTTACACATTGTGCATTATAAAACTTTAACTGCTCTTTGTTTCAATACAGCAATTGGGATATTCAATAGTTTGCCAATTGGCTTACCGTTTTGATAACTTATTACCCTCAAAATGGTTACATCTTCTGGTATTAAAATAGGTCCATTAAAATGATTGCTATATGCATCAGGCATAGATTCGTCAATGGTATAATAAAAATCCAATCCATTCAATTCGCCTTCCATACTCGCGTAAAGTTCGCCTTTTGTATTTAAGGTGGTAGTGACAATTGGGTCGTAGATACTTTTTGCATATTTAATTTTAAGGGTATCTAATATAGCAAAATGGCTTTCTACTTTTTTTGAAAATCGCTCCCAATCCTTGCTTTTCTTTGGAGACCATGCAACTTCTGCGATAGCCATTAATCTTGGCCAAGCCATGTACTCAAGATTTCTGATATTTTGCAATTGTTCACTCCATAGATTGCCTTGGTTACCTAAAATGTATTTCTCCTCTACGCCTTCTGGTACTGGTTCGAAGCTGTACGTTTTTTTCATTCTTAATCCAGCATATACCGAACCTTCTGCTGTTGCTTCGCCTTGGTAATAATCCAAATAATTATGTGAACTTGGACTCATTACCACTGGATGCTTTTGTCTTGCAGCTTCAGCTCCACCTTTCACACCTCTCCAGCTCATGACAGCAGCTTCTGGTGCCAATCCGCCTTCAAGTATTTCATCCCATCCCATTAATTTCTTCCCTTTCGATTGCATGATTTTTTCTACTCGACGTACAAAATAACTTTGCACTTCATCCTGTGTCTTTAAATTTTCTCTTTGCATCAATGCTTTTATATCATCACTTTTTGCCCAATTGTTTTTAGCTGTTTCATCACCACCCATGTGCATGTATTCAAAAGGGAATAGGGTAGCCAATTCGCCAAAAATAATATCTAAGTATTCGTAGACTTCTTTTTTAGAAGGATCTAAGTTGTTATCGATTCTTGCTGTAATATGCCCATTTAATCCTGACCAGTCAATGAATTCTTCTCCAGCATTTACTTGGTAAGGATAGTTAGGTGTAGTACTTAATTGTGGATAGGCTGCTAAGAAAGCCATACTATGACCAGGTATATCAATTTCAGGCATGATTTCAATGTTCTTGGTTTTAGCATAGGCCACTAGATCTTTAATATCTTCTTGTGTATAAAAGCCGCCATATGTTTTTGGCTCTTCTGAAGCCGGCTTGGTGATATTATGCCATTTACCAATACGATTGGGTCTCCATGCACCTACCTGAGTCAACTTAGGTAAAGCTTTAATTTCAACTCTCCATCCTTGATCATCTGTTAAATGGAAATGCAATCTATTTAATTTATACATCGCCATTTCATCCATCATTTTTTTTACTTCAGCCACTGTGAAAAAATGACGACTTACATCCATCATAAAACCTCTCCATTCGAATCTTGGCGTATCTTTTATCTGAACAAAAGGAATACTCCATACTATTTTTGGTTGTGCTTGGTTGCTATAGATAGCAGGCGGACATAATTGTAAAATACTTTGCCAAGCATATAATGCACCAGCATAAGTCTGGGCTTTTACTAGAATTCCTTTTTCATTTACCGTTAGTTGATAGCCTTCTTTGCCTAAAGCTTTATCTTGCACTTGTTCAAAACGGATACTTGCATTTTTTTGATTGGATAGGCTTGCGTTTTTTCCAGTCACTGTTTTAAATCTTGTAATCATTTCGGTTCCTATCGCTTCAAATACACTTGGCACTTGTATTGATATTTGATTTGGCAAGATGAATTTTCCATTCCCAATTTGCAATGAACTAGGTTCTGGAATGAGCTGTACCTTTTGTGCATTGATCGTTAATATTGTCAATGAAGCAATCAAGAAAATACTGAATTTTTTTAGAGACATAGTGCTGATTTTAATCGTTCCTTAAAGGTACTAAAAATAAAAAGCCCGACCACATTTCTGTTGTCGGGCTAATCTATTCCTTATCCACTTTTATATTAGATGAAGGGGATTCAACTTGGGCTTTAGGCCTTTGTTAATTAGTATCTGTATGCGTCAGACTTAAATGGACCTGCTTTAGGTATACCCAAATAAGCTGCTTGCTCGTCTGTTAATTCGTCTAATTGAGCACCTACTTTCGCCAAGTGTAAACGTGCTACCTTCTCATCCAAGTGCTTAGGTAATACATACACTTTGTTTTCGTAGTTTTTATGGTTGGTCCATAATTCAATTTGCGCTAATGTTTGGTTAGAGAATGAATTACTCATTACAAAAGATGGGTGACCAGTTGCACAACCTAAGTTCACTAAACGACCTTCTGCTAATACAATGATATCCTTGCCATCGATATTGTACAAATCTACTTGAGGTTTGATGGTGTCTTTTGTGTGACCATAATTTTTATTCAACCAAGCCATATCAATTTCAATATCAAAGTGACCGATATTACATACAATCGCTTTGTCTTTCATTACTCTGAAATGCTTTTCGTTGATCAAGTCGCGACAACCAGATGCAGTAACAATGATGTCTGCTTCTTTAACAGCATCAATCATACGCTTTACTTCAAATCCATCCATCGCAGCTTGTAATGCACAGATTGGATCAATCTCTGTCACAATCACGCGACAACCAGCACCACGTAATGAACCAGCAGAACCTTTACCTACGTCACCGTAAGAACCTACTACTGCAACTTTACCAGCCATCATCACATCAGTTGCACGACGAATCGCATCTACTAATGATTCTTGACAACCATATTTGTTATCGAATTTAGATTTAGTTACTGAATCGTTTACATTGATCGCTGGCATTGGTAAAGTACCTTTAGCCATACGCTCATATAAACGGTGTACACCTGTTGTTGTTTCTTCGCTCAATCCTTTAATGCCAGCAACAAACTGAGGATATTTATCCAATACCATATTGGTTAAATCACCACCGTCATCTAAGATCATATTCAATGGACGATCTTCGCCACCAAAAAATAAAGTTTGCTCAATACACCAGTCTCCTTCTTCAACGCTTTGACCTTTCCATGCAAACACACCCACACCTGTTGCAGCGATGGCAGCAGCAGCTTGGTCTTGTGTAGAGAAGATATTACAAGAGCTCCACTTTACTTCTGCACCTAATGCAGTTAAAGTTTCAATCAATACAGCTGTTTGAATGGTCATGTGTAAACAACCAGCAATACGTGCACCTTTTAATGGTTGACTAGGGCCATATTCTTCACGGATACTCATCAAGCCTGGCATTTCTGCTTCTGCTAAACGAATCTCTTTACGTCCCCATTCTGCTAGGGTAATATCTGCTACTTTATAAGGTAGGCTAAAATCAATGTTCTGTAAACCTGACATATTTAATAATTTAGGGTGTAAAGGTAGTTTTGTAGGATAAAATAATAAAATATATCTAAAATATAGTAGAATAGTCTAAATAAAGCTACATTTATACCTATAAACGCTATTTTGATATGAAAAATAAGACACAAATAGGGGATTCGGCTATGACACAAGATTCAAACTTAAATAGTATCCAACATCCCGCTCAAAATACGGTGCCTTTAGATGTGAAAGATTTAGCCATTCTTAGGCTTCTGCAAAATAATGCAAGAATCAGTGTCCGTGAGATTGCAGAGTCGGTGCAATTAAGTACCACGCCAGTACATGAAAGGATCAAGCGTTTGGAAGCATCTGGTGTAATCAAGCAATATGCCACATTGGTAGATGGTGCAAAAATCAAAAAAGGGCTCATGGTGATTTGCTATGTCTCTTTGAATCAGCATAGTAAAAAATCTGGGACACAATTTATTAAACTCATCAACGAATTGCCCGAAGTAGTGGAGTGTTATAGTATCTCTGGAGAATTTGATTTCATGTTAAAGATTGTAGCTGAGGACATGAATAGCTATTATAATTTTCATGTCAATAAATTAAGCCAGGCCGAAAACATCGGTCAGGTGCAGAGCGTATTTATTATGGGGGTAGTGAAACAAACCCATGTATTGGTTTAGTGTGCCTTAAAAGGTCAATCGCATCACATAGTCGTCCATAAAAAAGCCATTGCCGATATCAAATTTAAATTCAGCTTCTTTTATAAATCCATTTTTTAAATAAAAGGTATACGCATTATTGTGCTTATTGACTTGCAAGAAAATGGAGCTTGCCCCTTCTGCCTTTGCAACTTCAATTGCTTTTATTAACAAAGCTTTTCCAGAACCAGTCCCGTGTGCAGAAGGTAGGACATACAGTTTATTAAGCTTGAAGGCTTTTTGTTGATTTTGCTTAGTAGCGTTTTCTTCTTCTTCACTCACCGAACAAAATCCAATATCATTTCCATTTAAGGTTGCTATAAAAAATTGATGTCCTTTTGTAAATTGTTCCGCTAGCGAACTGTTACTGTACATCCAGTCTAACATAAAGTCAATCTGTTCTTGAGAAATGATATGCCCATAGGTACTAGGCCAAGTGCGCTCCGAGATAGAGCGGATTAAATTGAAATCTGCTACAGTAGCGACTCTAATTTCAAGATGATTCATGTTCATTCGGGCTAAAATAATTGAGTCCCCAAATGGAGACTCAATAAATAGGATTGTTAAATTATAATTGCGCTAAACTTTCTTCGATGGTTTGAATTCTAGCCAATGCGTCAGCCTTTTTCTTTTGTTCAATCGCAATCACTTCTGGTTTTGCATTTTGAACAAATTTCTCGTTAGCTAATTTCTTTTCTACACTTTCTAAGAAGCCTTTTTGGTGCGCTAAGTCTTTTAATAAATTTTCTTTCAAGCTAGCTGTGTCAATTGCTTGGTCAGCCACTAAATAGAATTTATCTTTTTCTAAAGCCACAACAATACTTGAACCGATAGCAGTATTCGTAAAAGCGATAGACTTTGCATTGATTTGCTTAGCTAAGATATTTTGAATACGTTGGTAAGCTGTATTGTTATCTGACTGAATATGTAATTCTATTGTGTCCTTAGGTTTGATTTGGTTTTTGTTTCTTGCATCACGTAAAGTAGAAATCACATTTTTTAATAGTACGCCAGCATGCAAGACGCTTTCATCAACTTTACTTATTGGGGCTAATTCTTTCACACATAAATCTTCTGTTTGTGTTTTTAGGGTATGGTGAATTTCTTCGGTAATGAAAGGCATGAAAGGGTGAAGTAGCTGTAATAATGCATCATAGAATTCAATGCTCTTTTCAAAAACAGTCGCATGAATCGGTTGTTCAAAGCCAGGCTTGATCCACTCCAAATACCAACTGCAATAGTCATCCCAAATTAATCCGTAGATGGTTTTCAATGCTTCACTTAATCTGAATGTTTTAAGCATTTCATCTACTTCTAATTGAGTTGCACTCAATTTTGCTTGGAACCAATCCATTGCGAAAGCTGCATCCTCAGGGACAACACCTTCTTTACTTTGACGTGGTTCCCACATTTTCAGCAATTTGGTTGCATTCCAAAGTTTACTATTGAAGTTTCTTCCTTGCTCTAAAGTGGATTCGTCGAACAACAAATCATTTCCAGCAGGAGAGGCAATCATGATGCCAAAACGAACTGCGTCTGCACCATACTGATCTATTAATCCTAGTAAATCTGGGGAATTGCCCAAGCTCTTACTCATCTTTCTTCCTTGCTTATCACGAACAATACCTGTAAAGTAGACATCTTTAAAAGGAATCTTACCCATGTATTCTTCACCTGCCATAATCATCCTTGCTACCCAGAAGAAAATAATTTCTGGAGCAGTTACCAAAGTGCTAGTAGGGTAGTAATAATTAATTTCTGCATTATTTGGATTGGACATGCCTTTAAATACTTCGATAGGCCATAACCAACTACTAAACCAAGTATCCAAACAATCTGCATCTTGATACAATTCCTTTCCAACTGTTTCTGGATAAGTAGTATATACTTTTTCAAGACTAGCTTCTACATAAACATTGCCTTCTTTGTCATACCATGCTGGTATTCTGTGGCCCCACCATAATTGTCTACTAATGCACCAGTCCTTAATATTTTCCATCCAATGACGGTAAACATTTTTAAACTTTGCAGGATGAAAATGAATCTCATCTGACATTACTTTTTCTAAGGCAGGTGCTGCCAATTGTTTCATATCCACCCACCATTGCAAACTCAATCTTGGCTCCACAATGGCATCTGTTCTTTCACTAAATCCAACTTGATTGACATAGTCCTCTATCTTCACTAAATTCCCCGCAGCTTCTAAATCTGCTGCAATAATTTTTCTTACTTCGATTCTGTCTTTACCTAGATACATTGGTGCAGCATCGTTCATGGTACCATCGTCGTTCATGGTATCAATCACTTCGAGTCCATGCTTTTGTCCTAATTGAAAGTCATTGATATCGTGCGCTGGTGTTACTTTTAAAGCACCAGTACCAAATTCAATCTCAATATAATCATCTGCTATAATCGGTATGCGTCTATTGATCATTGGAACAAAAGCATGCTTGCCAACTAAATGCGTATATCTAGGATCTTTTGGGTGCACACAAATGGCTGTGTCGCCAAAAATGGTTTCTGGTCTCACTGTCGCAATCGTAATATATTCATCCCCAGGAAGATCTAGTTTGTACTTGATATGGTACATCTTACCATTGACTTCCTTATGAATCACTTCCTCATCACTCAATGCAGTCTTGGCCTTCACATCCCAGTTGATCATGCGCTTGCCTCTATAAATCTTTCCTTTCTTATATAAGTCGATAAATACTTTTATCACTGTTTCATAGTAGTCAGGATCCATGGTGAAAGAAGTTCTTTCCCAATCCAAACTACAGCCCATCTTTCTTAATTGCTGTAAAATGATCCCGCCGTATTTTTCTTTCCATTCCCAAGCATAGCTTAAGAACTCTTCTCTGCTTAAAGACGATTTAGCAATTCCTCTTTCTCTTAACATCGCCACTACTTTTGCCTCTGTGGCAATAGATGCATGGTCGGTACCAGGCACCCAACAAGGATTCATTCCTTGCATTCTTGCACGACGCACCAATATATCCTGAATGGTATTGTTCAAGCAATGGCCCATGTGTAAAACACCGGTTACATTTGGAGGGGGGATGACCACCGTATAGGCTGGCTTGTCATTGGGTACACTATGGAAATAACCTTGGTCGATCCAATGTTGATACCATTTTGTCTCTACTGCTCCCGGGATAAAATTTTTACTCAATTCCATGCTAAATGCTTTTCCTATAATGAGTTACAAAAATAAGGAAAAGCCACTAGCTATTATTGACAAAAAAATGCGAACTTGGCGGCAGATGGAATTTGCAATAGTAGACATAGAAACCACTGGCGGAATGCCCCATATGCATGGGATCACCGAAATCGCGATTGTGATGCACAATGGTGTAGAAGTGACGGGTAAATATGTGACTTTGGTGAATCCAAGACAAAAAATCCCTCCATTTATAGTCAATATGACCGGCATTAGTGACGAAATGGTGGCCGAGGCACCTTTATTCGAAGAGGTGGCACCACAGATATACAATCTCTTGAAAGACCGCATATTCGTGGCGCACAACGTCAGCTTTGACTATTCCTTTGTACATTATTTATTAGGCAAGTCGGGCTTTCAGTGGTCTGCTCCTAAATTATGTACGATACGTTTAAGTAAGAAAGTATTTCCTGGCTTGGAAAAGTATGGTCTAGGATCTTTAACGCGCGATCTAGGAATCAGAATAGAAGGTAGACACCGCGCATGGGGAGATGCGCAAGCCACAGCAGAAGTATTGACAATGGCCATTGAGAAAGAGGGGATGGATCCCATTCATTATCTCTTGGCCAAAAAAGAGCCGCGCAAAAAAATAGCCCCACCAAGAGATGATTCCGGTGACGCTATCTAATTAATATTCCGCAGTAACCCCTGTATAATTTTGTGGAGTAATTTTCTTCAATTCCTTTTTCAAAGTAGCAGTGACTTTCAGTCCATCGATGAATTTATGCATCGACTTCTTGTCAATCTTACTATTGCCTCTAGTTAAATCCTTCAATGCCTCATATGGATTTGGATAATGTTCACGACGTAAAATGGTTTGAATTGCTTCTGCAACCACTGCCCAGTTATTTTCAAGATCCTCATTGATTTTTACTTCATTCAAAATCAATTTACCCAAGCCTTTTTCAATTGAATTAATGGCAATAGTTATATGCCCAACTGGCACACCAATATTTCTTAAAACAGTAGAGTCGGTTAAATCTCTTTGTAATCTGCTGATGGGTAACTTGGCAGATAAATGCTCTAGTAATGCATTGGCAATACCTAAGTTACCTTCTGCGTTTTCAAAATCAATTGGGTTCACTTTATGTGGCATGGCGCTAGAGCCTACTTCGCCTTTTTTGGTTTGTTGTTTAAAGTAATCCATAGAGATATAGGTCCAAATATCTCTAGATAAATCAATCAATATGGTATTCAATCTTTTCAAGTTGTCGCAATGTGCGGCAAAATGATCATAATGTTCAATCTGTGTAGTAAACTGCATACGCTCAAGGCCTAACACATCGTCTACAAATTCATTGCCTAAAGCCACCCAATTCTTTTTAGGATAAGCAATATGATGCGCGTTGAAATTACCGGTTGCACCTCCAAATTTAGCTGCATAAGGGATGCTGCTGAACAATTCAATTTGATGATTGATTCTTTCTACAAAAACCATCAACTCTTTCCCTAAGGTAGTTGGAGAAGCAGATTGGCCATGCGTCCTCGCTAACAAAGGCACCTTCTTCCACTGTTTTGCAAATTGATACAATCTGTTTTGCAGGTTGATATAAGCAGGTAAGATTTCAGATTCCATCGCGTTTTTCCAACTCAATGGGATAGCAGTATTATTGATGTCTTGAGAAGTCAATCCAAAATGGATCCACTCTTTTAAGCTACTTGCTTTATGTTGATCTAGGATCTCTTTTAAAAAGTATTCCACCGCTTTTACATCATGGTTGGTAGTGGCTTCAATTGTTTTAATTTTTGCAGCATCTTCCTCAGAGAAATGGTCTACGACGTCTAACAATGCTTTTCTTAAACCAGTTGGTAGTTTAAAGAATTTCTTGTCTGCTAAAAACAAAAAGTAGTGTACTTCTACCAACACGCGATACCTGATCAATGCAAATTCTGAGAAATAGGCACCAAGTGCAGCTGTTTGTTTGTGGTAACGACCGTCGATTGGTGAAATAGCAGTTAATTGAGACATATAGTTTGCTTTAAACAATTTGTATTTAATATCTTTGCACAAAGTTAATTCAATTGAACAAGAGATGGCGCATTGGGGTGGTAAGTTATTTCAACACACAGCCCTTATTATTGGGGATAGAGAAAGCTGATTTTATATCAAAAATAGAATTGGTAAAAGATTATCCTGCGAAAATAGCGCAAGCATTGATCGATGGTCAAATCGATATCGGCCTTGTACCAGTGGCTATTACCCCTTTTCTGAACAATCCACATATCGTTTCTGATTTTTGTATTGGAGCAACTTCAAAAGTTGCTTCAGTGGCCATTTTCAGCAAAGTGCCTATGGAACAAATTGAATCCATCTACCTTGACTATCAAAGTCGAACATCTGTTCAATTAGCTCGAATTTTATTAAAAGAATTCTGGAAAAAGGACATCCAATGCTTAAAAGCCGACGCAGACTATATTCAGTCTATACAAGGAACAACTGCAGGAGTCATTATTGGAGATAGGGCTTTGGCTAACTTAACGGAGTTTGAATACGTCTATGATTTGGGTGAAGCATGGATAGCGCACACAGGCTTGCCTTTTGTATTTGCCACTTGGATGTCGAATCAGCCCATTCCGGATGAATTTATTGACTTGTTCAATCAAGCTAACGCATATGGCGTAGAACATATTTCAGAAGTATTGGCTCAACTTCCTGCAAGAACGCATGACTACGATATGGAGCAGTACTACACTCAGAATATTGAATACAGATTGACTGATCACATGCAAGAAGGCATGCGTTTATTTTTAGAAAAAGTGAAGCAATTAGCGCCTTAAGAATCCAAAGAGTTTATTTTTCAGAAATCCTTGAACTACATCTTTTAGTTCGGGTGCTGGGTTGATCCAAGTCAAAAGACCATAAAATCCTACTCCATAAACGGTAGATTTAAAAGCAATATTCAGTAGAAAATTGGAAGGAGATGGAATTTTATATAACAAGAACATGAATGCAATACTTGACATTAAAAATAAGCCATGCTTTAGGGTGTAGGGTTGTAAATTGAACTTCTTGTACAAGAATAAAAAGCGAACACTATTGTACAATAGCAATGCGGCTAAATTAGAGTAAGCCAGTCCAATTAATTGGTAGTGGTTTATTAAATAAAAATTTAACGGGATAGATAAAACAATATAGAAAAGGTTAGTAAAAAAATCAAATTTCCAATAGTTGGAAGTGCCAATGATTTGCCCATTCACGCCAGTTGCCAAGTCAATTAATTTAGCTAGTCCCATGATAAAAATAAGCGGTACCAATGCATCATAGCCACCACTTTCTTTATGGCTAATCCAATTTAAAAAAGCGACCAGGTTTTCAATATTCAACCAGATAAGACCAAATAACAATAAGCCTACTGCTAATAAATTAGATACACTTTTATGGTATACATGCTTGATATTGGCAAAGTCTTTATCCTTCCATGATTTTGCTAGCACTGGAATACTGATGGAAGTTAAACTACGCTGAGGGATTTCCATAATCGCAGCCACATAAGTTGCAATAGCAAATATACCTGCATCACTCAAACTTCTGAGTGTAACAATCATGATAGTGTCATTGGTCCTTGCTAGTAAATTAAAGAACTGACCTGCGAAAACAAATAATGCGAAATTCAACATCTTCCATTTTAAGCGCTTTGTAACACTACTTATTTTAAAGCTTCTAAAAGACCATTCATGCGATTGAGATAAATTATAAATTAATAATAAAGTTGGTATAACATAAATGCAGCTAAATAAAAGAATAAACTGATCAATATTAAGCCAGTGTATACCTACTCCAAGTATTAAAATAGTGGTCAAAATTCGTACGACAGTTTCTCTTAAAAAATTAGTGAACACGCCTTTCTGAAGTCCCCAAGCAAAAGCTTCTAACCAATAAAAAATCATTAAAAAGAAAGTGTAAGGATAGACGTAGTTAAAATAACTGGCTAGGCTTGGAGATTTGCCTAAATTACGAATGATGAAATCTTTATTCAGCCAGCCAATCCACAGTAACAATCCAAAACCTATCAGGTTAATGATTAAAGTTAAAAATGGGAGTTCGTTTTTCTTTGGTCCTAAGTAATGATTGTAAAATGGAAAAAACTTATACACGACAGGGAGGGTGCCTAAAGTGCAAAATACAGAAAGGGTAGCGCCAATATCAATCATGGCTCTTATAAGTCCTTGGTCGTTTTTTGAGAAAAACAAGGGGAATAGGACTAGCAAATTTACCGCACCTATCACGAACCCAATCATGATAAAGATAGAAGACTTAATACCTTGTTTTTGGATAATACCCATGCTACAAATATATTGTAAATAAGCCTAAGCAGGCCTTATAGACTGGCTGAAATCTTTATTTATACTTGTTTGTCAACCTGTTTTTAAGCATTTTCCAGATATTCTGAAAGGAGATGCGCGACTCGGTATAAAGGACTTCTTTTTGGTCTATCAATGTACTAAGACATTCCGCATACCAATCCTTATGCTTTTCAATAATGTATTCGATAATCTGCTTTCTATTAGGATGGGTATCATTGGCAAGGGTTGACTTATTGGTTTGTCTATAGTGCAACAAGAATTCAGGGATAAGGTGCACCTGCCAATTGGCCTTGGTCATGCGGATGTAAAATTCCCAATCTTCATAACCTAGTTTCATGCTTTCATCATAGCCGCCAATTTGATCCCATGCTTCACGACGCACCATGGCACAAGCTGGACATTGGTTGGAGAATAAGAAGTTAAATGCATTGCCGCCTCTTGGCTTTGCCTTGCCCGTCCTATTTCCAAAGTATTGAATATAGCTTGTTACAACTCCAGTGTTAGGTTCGTCATGTAAAACCTTCATTCCTTTTTCAAAAAAACTAGGATCAAAAAAATCGTCCGAGTCAAGTGCTACAATGATATCGCCTTTTGCATGTGCTACTCCATAATTTCTTGCAGCAGACATCCTGCCATTGGCTTTATGCAATACCTGAATCAATGGATCTTTTTCTAATTGTGCAAGCATTTCAATTGTTTCGGCATCAGTTGACCCATCATTGACAATAATGATTTCATCCGCAGGCAAAGTCTGCAATTTCAGTTTGCTTATTGTCTCAGGCAAATATTTGCCATCATTAAAACATGGGATGATAACACTAATCATATTGCAATCTAATTGATTTGTTTATAACAGAAGATATTTAGTTGCACATCATACGGTGTGCCAGTATGTTTCTGGTAAAATGGACTTTTAAGGTGATCTGCAGCCATTTTAATATAGACATTGAATCCAATGGATTCAACTTGTTGCAATAGGGTATACAACTGTTTAGTTTCGTCAACTTTTCCATGGTATTCTAAAAAGAAATTATCCACTTTCTGAAGACCAATTAAGCAATCTGCTACTACTTGAAATTCCGCTCCCTCTATATCCATTTTTAGAAAGTCAATTTGTTCAAATTGCTCCAAGAAGCTCGCTAATTTGATAGCCTTTACCTTATGATCGCTTTGATTGCTTAGGTCAATATGACTCCCCTCAGAACCCTTGCTTGAAAAAGAAAGGGTGGTATCTTCGATCCATACTGCAGCTTGGTGTAAATGAGTTTTTGAAAAATCATTGACTTCAATATTTTGCTTTAACAATTCAAATAAAGTTGCATCTGGTTCAAAAGCATGAAGTATCGCTTTAGGATAAATTGTTTTAAAATAAATACTACTTAATCCAATATTAGCACCACAATCAATAATAATGGGTTGTTCGTTCTTTGTCTCAAATCGATAGATTTCGTCAATAAAAAGCTCTTCATAGGTTTTGATGAACTCGTATGGACGTTTGTAAAAAAGTTTGAATGATTTAAAAGAAAAGGATTTTGTATTTTGATCCTCTTGGTGTTTTAGGATTCTTTTTCGAATCCATGAAAATTGCTGAAATCTAGGTTTCGTATTGGTTTGAGTTAGTTTTTTTTGGATCCCCTTTAGTATATTTGTAATGAACATAAATTCTTGTTTAATGACTGATCGCCTTATTTCTATTTGTATCCCTGCTTATAAAAAGCCTGAATATGTAGTACGTGCCATTCAGTCGATTTTAAAACAGTCATATAAAAAAGTAGAAATTGTCATTTCGGACGATTCTCCTAACGAGGATATAAAAATAGCGATTCAGCCTTATATTTCTCAGATAGACATTAAATATTATCACAATCAACCTGCCCTCAAAAGTCCAAAGAACTGGAACAATGCCTTGGACAAAGCAACGGGGGAATATGTCATGTTGCTGCATCAAGATGATTGGTTACACGATCCTAAAGCATTAGAAATCTATGTAGCCAGTTTCAAGAGCCATCCTGAAGCTGGGTTTGTTTTTTGCAAGAATACGGCGATTCAACCAGATGGTGTTCAGTTGAACTTACAAGCCATCAAGTCTTTGTTGGGCAATATGGATCAAAAGCCACATCATATTTTAAGAGCCAATGTGATTGGGCCCCCAAGTAATGTCATGCTTAAAAGAAGCATTCCAATTCGTTATGACGAAAATTATATATGGCTGGTGGATGTGGATTATTACGTGCAATTATTGGAAGCAGGACATCGATATGTCTACCTTGATCAACATTTAGTGAGTATTGGTTTACATGAAGATCAAACTACCGTATTCTGCAGAAATAATGAAGATGTGATTGTGAAAGAAAATATTCATTTTGCGCATAAGTTGGGCAATGTTGCATTTTCAGACCTTTTGATTTATGACTACTATTGGAGATTGTTGCGTAATTATAAGATACGTTCGCTGCAAGATTTATATACAATGGGGGTTCAACCTGCTCAACTACTTCCTGTCATTCAACATCAATTGAATTGGGAAAAACGCTGTCCACTCTGGTTACTTAAATTTGGCCCCTTCTCTAAATTATTAATGGGGCTGAACTATTTTACTAGACCAACTATTTAATGAATTGCTTCAGCTTCAAGGCTTTTTTTTCTACAAATCTCCAGGATAGGATTCCTAATGCAAATGCGCCAATACTTGCGTAAAGGAATAGTTCAAATGTGCTTGGTTTACAATAATAAACAATTAATTGTTGTAGGGGAAATGCATACAGGTATATTCCGTATGAGGGGTCTCCCAATTTTTGATGTATCCAATTGGCTGCTTTTGATTTCTTTTGGCCAATATATAAAATAATGAAAGGTAGGCATGTGAAAAGCCAAGCGCGGTCTATTTTATAGAAAACCAGGATCAATAGTAATAGGATGGCGCCCCAAAATACATACTTACTTGGTGCCCAATTCTGCCAATTAAAACAAGCTAAAAACGATCCTGTAATAAAATAAATGCCTAAGTCAAAAACCAGGTTTAAAGGAATTGGTTTTTTGATGCTAAGTAATTCTGCAGGGTAAAACAGGTTGCCAATTGTGAACAAAATCATCCAACTAAATAATATCCATTTTAATGCATTGTTATTTTTCTTGATAGGGAATAATAAGAGCAATACAATGTAGAACAAGAATTCAAACTCTATAGTCCACAAGGATCCATTGATCGCTTTTGAAGGCAATTGGTCAAACACACCATGAATATAAAATGGAGGAGAAAATAACATTAAGTTACCCCAAAAATAATGATAGATGGATGGATTAAGAAGGTAAGGGAGATTGGTAGGTGGAAATACAAAGTAAACAACAGCTAAAGTGAAGAGTAATACAACAATTAGTCCTGGGAAAATACGTAATATTCTTTTTGCTGCATAGTCAAGGATACTTTTGCTTCTTGTTAAGCTTTGTAATATTAAATAGCCGCTGATCACAAAAAATCCCTTGACCCCAATGAAAGATAAAATAAAGTAATTGGAAGTCAGTTGGCCTAAGGGATCAGATTCACCTGCGCCATTCAAAACATAGGAATGCGATACAATCACAAACCATGCAAACAGGATCCTTAATAGATCGAAGTTGTTGGCTTCTCTTTCTGGTTTGTTGGCTAGTTCTGGCATGATTGTATCAATGTGGTTGCAAATATATCTTATCTTTAATTTGATTTCAAAGCTAATTTATGATGCTATCTATCATTATTGTCAACTACAATTCAGGTGCATTGATACTTGATTGTCTGCAGTCTGCAGAGTTGGATTTATTTGATCTAGACAAGATTGAATGGATCGTTGTTGATAATAGTAGCAATCAAGCAGATAAGAACCTTGTTACTACTGCCTTTCCGATGGTTCAATGGACGGATATGGAATACAATGCGGGGTTTGCCAGGGCCAACAATAGAGGGATTGAATTGTCAAAAGGTCAATTGGTTTTATTATTGAACCCAGATACTTTACTGCAACGAGGTGTGGTGATGGCCATGGCCAATGAACTTTTACAATCTAATTTAGTAGCAGCAGGGGTGCAATTGGTTCATTTAGATGGATCACCTCAATTTTCGGGAAGTCATTTTATGCTAGGCGGCTTAAATCATTTATTGCCTTTGCCCTATTGGGGTGCCTTACTTAAAAAAGTAGCAGCTTTATTGATACATGAAAAACCAGCGTTCATAGAAGCTCCTGATTATGCAGAAGTGGATTGGATTAGTGGTGCTTTTTTAATGGTTAAAAAAGAGGCCATCCAAAAAGCAGGCTTGTTAGATCCTGAATTCTTTTTATATGCTGAGGAGGTAGAGTGGTGTGCAAGGCTTGGCAACTATGGTAAGATGGCTATTTTTGGACAATACAAAATAGTACATTTAATAGGACAGTCAATTCAGGAAGCAGCTGAAGCAGAAGATAATAGCTATACCAATTTGACAGACAAAAAAGGATTGCAATTAATGGTGTCTAATCATCTAAGAATAAGAAAACAGTATGGCATCATTTGGTTTCTCTTTCAATTGCTTAATTATACTTGGACGATTCCAGTGTATCTAGTTTGTGGGATGCTGGAACTTATTTGGAATAGAAAATCTCCATTGCAAATTGTTAAACCATGGTGGGGATTTACAAAAAACATCATGGTGTTATGGCTGATTGCGCCAATCATCATTGCAAGAAAACCCCATTTCTACAAATACCTTTAAGTAAAATTTTAACGGTTCAAAAGGCCTTTTAGGGCATCAATTCTAAATTGAATGATTGGCCAAAACTTAGCAGGGTGCAACTGGAAAAGATATTTAAATCCAAGAAGTACTGCGGCGCCAAGTTTAATGATATACTCTGCAATTTTCATAAGGAAAGCTTTTTGAGAAATTGCTTTTGTTCTCGCTCTTTCTCCTCTTCCAATACCACTCGCTACACGGTACATATATTCTGGTGTCAATTTTTTCACTTCCACAACGTGGTACACGCAAATACTAGGATCATAATAAATTTTTTCACCAAGGGCAATGACTTTGTAAAATAATTCTTTGCCTTCTCCGCCAATTCTAAGTGTACCAACTACTCCAGGAATTGCTTCATTAAAACCACCCACTAAGTCAAATGCCGATTTTTTTAGAATCATATTGGATTCAAGTGGGTATTTGCCATTTTCAAATGGACAAGCTACAGGAGCGTAATCAAAATTACCTACTAAAGAGGAAACATAATAGCTCATCCATCTTGGTTCTTCTGGGATATATTTTGGAATGATTTTACCACCAAATCCTAATACAGTTGGGTGGCTTTGCGTATGTCGAATGATATTTTGGATATAATCTGGTGTAGCAATCGCATCATCATCCATGAAGCATAACCAATCTGCTTTTGCTAATGCTGCGCCTTTGTTTCTTGCAAAAGATGCACCTTGTTTAGTTTCCGTGGAGTAATAAAAGTGACCATCTGGATTGGCTGCACGCCATGTTTTGACAACTTCATCAGTTCCATCACTTGAATTATTATCCACCACAATGACTTCAAAATCGTCTTTGGATGCAGTTTGATGGTACAAACTATCTAATGCAGCTCCTATGTAAGCAGCGCGATTGTAACTACAGATAACAACAGATACAAACATTATTGCGCTGAGTTTTGCTTTTTGATAAACTGTTGAATCGTCATTGCAATAAATGCGACTAAGGCGATCCAAAGTAAAATAGAAGCAACTCCTGCAATTTGTTTTGCTCTTGTCACTGAAGCCGGCTTAAATTCAAATTTTATTTTATGGTCTCCAGCAGGGATGACCAATCCTCTAAGTACATAGTTGACTTTAAGGATCGGCGACTCTTGATCGTCGATATAGGCTTTCCATCCGTCACGATAATAGATCTCACTAAATACCGCTAATTGTTTGGCATTCGTTTTAGCAGTATAAAAAATCAAATCGTTTTGGTTGTCAATCAACTGAATTTTTGCAGTGGAGTCCACTTGTAGTCCAGATAAAACATCCAATTTATCTTGCTCGTCAATGACTGCAGTATCCTTTGGATTGAAAAAGCTAAGATGATCCATTACAGCTCTTGGTCCTTTTTTATATTGTATTCCTTTAACAAACCATGCATTCCCCAGCGCGTCAGGATTAGGTATTGTATCCGAAGCCATATTGCCTGTGATGATGTACTTGGTGTTCATCATATTCAAAGTAGGCAAGCAGTTAGGAAATTGGTACCATTGGTTTTCAATTAAATCTTGGTAGATACTTAATTTAGCAGGATTGTATCCGCCCACTAATTTATGGTGGTAGGCCATGATCGCTCCTTCGTTAAACGCATTTTGCACACCACGTCTTAAATCAATAATCCTATAGTTGCTTGTATCTTTTAACAAAGCATTATCTAAAGCAGTTAGCGCAAATACATTCTCATTTTCTGTCGTTTCTACAAACTGACTTGGTTTTAGATATTGTACATTGATCTGGAATAAATCAACCAATGTCAAAAGTCCAATACCAATGATGAAAATGGTTTGCTGAATGGTTTGTTTAATGTATAAAAAGATAAGTAAGAAGGCGATGCCTATAAAAATCAATGCTCTAGTTAAGTCTGATTCGATAAACCCTTTTCGGTCTTCTGCAATGGCATTGACCATATCTCTAGCAGGTGTTTCAAATGCTGCTTTTTGATTAGGATCTTGAATCTGCATAATTTGACTCATCAATTGTTTTTCACTTTCTGATTTAAAATCAGATGTAAAATACAGGCCTAAGATGGCCAATAAAATGAATCCAAGTGTGATCCATCCAATTTTATGCGCCTCAATAAAACTTTTAAAATTGTTTGCTTGTAATGTCGCGTTGATACCATACATCGCTAATACACCTATCAATAAAGTGGGTATTACTAGTATCATACTTGGTGCACGGAACTTATTGTACAATGGCAAATGTTCTAAAATAAACACATTGAAAGTTTCAAAGTAAGATCCTGCTGCGAGTAAGATGGATAAAACGATTACTGCACCTATCCACCAGCGATTTGGATTTTTATTGCTACCAAATCCAATACATGCAAAGAAGCAGATGATGATGCCAACATAAGGAGGTCCAGCGGTGAAGCCAATTCCGCCCCAATAAAATTGCAAGAAAGATTGCAATTGCTGACCAACTTCTGGTTGCATTTGTTGCAACACTTCAATGGCCTTTGATTTTGCTGGGTCTACTAAGTTAGGATCACTTGATGCACCATAAACATGAGGGAACATCATCACCAAAGGTTCAGATAAAAACATGCTATAGCTTAATGCATAGTCTTTATTTAATCCTGTATTGGTAATCTTACTATCCTTTGTAGCCAAAGCACTTCCTCCTCTAATGGAAGCTTTGCCGTATTCTGCAGTGCTCATTAACATGATGGCATTGACTGCCAATCCCATTAGGCCTGCAATTAAACTAAAGCCAATTGTTTTTAGGATATGGGTATATTCTTTTGCTTTGATCCAAATCACTAAATAATACAAGGACATGGCCAAGACAATGATCAGACCATAATAATTAATTTGTAAGTGGTTGGCTTGAACAAACAATGCTGTTGCAATAGCGGTACAGATGGCTCCTATGTAATATTTCTTTTGAAAGATCAATAAGATGGCGCCAATAAAGAAAGGTAAATAGGCGATCGCATGCATCTTAGTCATATGTCCTACCACAACAATGATTGGATTGTAAGTGGCATAGCTATAGGCCAATCCGCCAATGATGCCTATTAAAGTAGAGAAGCCAAGTACTTGTGCTAAAAAATAAAAACAAAGACTAGCTAGAAAAAACAAACCCACAGGCTCTGCTAATCGCAATGTAAAAATACCATCTAATGCACCAATGGAATAGGGACTAACGGGTATTCCCGTAATTTGGAAAGTGGGCATTCCGCCAAACATACTATTGGTCCATAAAGGCGTTGTGCCATTCTGAGCCTTATAGTTTAAGGCGTCTTGCGCCATACCTTTCCATTGTGTCACGTCGGATTGTTGTAAGACTTTGCCTTCGATGGCAGGTTTACAATATACAATTGCTACAATAGCAAAAACGAATATGGCCAATAGATGGGGTAGTGCCGACTTGAAGATGGTTTTCAACATAGGTTTTTATTGTAAAACAAACCTACAACTAAATAGGCTTTTTTGTACTTTTAATGACTTGTAAATATCAACATTATGCAGCACCGTTCCATCTTAGCCTTTATTTCAAAAGTAGCCATTATAGCCAACCTGGTATACCTGCTGTCGACCCTTTTCTTGTTCATTACCTGGATGAAAATCCCCCGTGATATTGCTCAATTTATAGCTGTGATGGGTTTGGAATTAGCCCCTTTTGTAAACCTTCTTTTCGCGCTCATCCTTTTTGTCCAATTCCTACAAAAAAAAGAGATTAATTTACCTCAATGGCAAACCTTTTTCAACATTGGTATGTTAGTTGTTCAAGTAGCCCTTTTATTTATATAAACAAGCGTATGATTCATCAAATTTTAAAAAACAAGCCCACTAAATTGTTCCTGGGCATCACTGCATTTTTTGTTGCTAACGCTTTGATCGCTGAATGCATAGGGGGGAAGATCTTTTCACTAGAGTCGGTATTTGGTTTTAAGCCATTGAACTTGACTTTGTTTGGGGAATCAGGATTGGCATTCAATTTAACCTGTGGTGTTTTATTATGGCCTTTAGAATTTGTGATTACAGATATTGTGAATGAATATTATGGCCCTAAAGCGGTCAGAAGAATCAGTTTAATAGCAGTGGCTTTAATTAGTTATGCATTCTTGATGTTTTATTTAGCGATGTCTGCAGCACCAGCTAGCTTTTGGGTAGACTCGAAAATGCAAAATGGGGTGCCAAGTATGCAGTTGGCTTTTGAAGCCATTTTTGGACAAGGCATGTGGATTATTATTGGTAGTATCATCGCTTTCATGGTAAGTCAATTGATTGACGTTACCATCTTTCATCAGATCAAAAAACTAACAGGAGAAAAAATGATTTGGTTAAGATCTACAGGTTCAACGGTGGTTTCTCAATTGGTAGATAGTTTTGTAGTACTTATTATCGCCTTCAAAATAGGAAACGGATGGTCATGGTCTACAGTTTTAGCAGTAGGTGTGGTGAATTATATCTACAAGTTCACTATGGCAATTGTGTTGACACCATTAATTCATTTAATGAGAAATCGCATCGAAAATTATGTTGGTGCAGAGACTGCTCGAAAAATGAAATTAGAAGCAATGGGAGAAGAAGCGGGTATTTAATTATACTGCAAACTGTTCCTTCAATAATTTTATGGCCACTTTATCGATAGGCAAGTGCATCGTCTCTTCGCCTAAGCTTTCCCATTCTACCCATCTAAATGATTCTGCAGTGCCATTGGGGTCTGCAACTTGTTCTGGGGTGAAATCAAATGGGGCAGTGGTGGTTTTGATCACAGAGAGGTCATCGCAATGAACATAATAATAAATGGAAATAATCTGATCTGTTTTCTTAAAGGCAGACATTTGAAAAAAGTCAGTGGTATAAAAATGATCTCCCACTGTAACCGTTAATCCTGTCTCCTCCATATATTCTCTTGCTAAACATTCCCTAGTGCCTTCGCCAAATTCCAAACCACCACCTGGAAGTTTAGTAAAATATTCTCCTCTGATATATTCGTCACTTACTAACAATCTATTGGCTGCATCAATTAAAATACCATAAACGCGAACATTGAATAAGGGCATGAATCAATTATTTAAGATGGATAGTTCCTTTGTATACAAATGTGCCAGGCCCTTGAAGCCAGATATGTTTAAAATGTCCACCACCCAGGTGATTAAAACTTACGGCAAGTTTGCCACCCAAAGTTTGAATCGCAACATGGTGTTCGCCGGTTTTATTTAAATGGGTTGTAATGGCTGCAGCAGTTACGCCGGTCCCACAACTAAATGTTTCATTTTCTACTCCTCTTTCATATGTGCGCACAAATAAATGGTCTTTTTGAAATTCAATGAAATTGACATTGATACCTTCTTTATTAAATCGATCATTGTAACGAATGGCTTTGCCTTCTTTCACTACATTATAATTTTCTACCCCCTCAACTAGCTTAACATAGTGTGGTGAACCGGTGTTGGTTACAAAAAAATGTTCGCCTGTTTCAACTTCATTCACGTCAATCATTTTCAAGTGCACCCATCCATTTTGGTGAATGATCGCTTCGTGCGGGCCATCAATGGCGATGAATGAATAGGTGTCTTTTACAATACCATTGTCATGCGCAAATTGCACTAGACATCTTCCGCCATTTCCACACATTGTTCCTTCAGTTCCATCCGCATTGAAATAGGTCATGGAGAAATCATATCCAGTTGCTGTACCTAATAGCATCAATCCATCTCCACCTAAACCAAATCTTCTATCGCATAAAAAAGCAATTTGTTGATTGGACAAAGAAATACTTCCATCTCTATTATCGATGATCACAAAGTCGTTTCCTGTGCCTTGGTATTTTGAAAATTGAATATCCATTTGGTATTAATTTAAAATGTTTAAATGCCAGCAATTATGCCCAAACTTTTTTGAATCATGTGATCGACAGCTTTCGCGCCGTCCTTACTAAATTCTTTCTTCACTCTATTGGCCACAATGACATTGATACTTAAACATTGGTGTCCCAATAAATTACACAAGCCATAGATAGCACTTGTTTCCATTTCGAAGTTAGCAATATGATGGTTTCCAAAACGAAAACTAGTCATTTGATCCACCAAATTCGGCATCTTTAAAGGCAATCTTAAAATCCTTCCCTGAGGTCCGTAAAAACCTGGGCAGGTAACCGTAATGCCATGGCTATAACCTTCTGTAAAATGCTTTAACAATCCTGCGCTCGCACTAGAGATATAAGGTTTAATATGATGTGAATGTATATTCGTATGTTGTTCAAAAGCAGCTAAAATAGCCAACTCTTCATCATTGTTATTCGGCTGGTAAAAATGCAATAAGTTATCAACTCCTAAACCATGGGTGCCTGCAACTAGTTGGTCTACACCAACCTCGCCTTGCAATGAGCCGCAAGTGCCCAATCGAATCACGGACACCGATTTTTTAGTCTCTTTGATACATCTTGTTTCAAAGTCGATATTCACAAGAGCATCCACTTCGTTTAGGGCGATATCAATATTGTCTGGCCCAATCCCTGTACTCATCACTGAAATAAGTTTTCCGCCAATATATCCGGTATGGGTAATGAATTCTCGATGGGCAGATTTGTGTTCAACACGGTCAAAGTACTTACTGACATGGGCAACTCGCTCGGGATCGCCCACGGTAATGATGGTATCGGCAATCTCGTCCGGGCGAAGGTCTAAATGATATACGGCCCCTCTTGGGTTAATAATCAATTCTGAAGCGCCAATTGGCTGTTGCATAAGGATGTTTTAGGCTACAAATGTCGTTTAATTCGAATTAGTGGTAAAATTCTTTTATAATTAACTTCTTTGCGTTATTTTCGCGTTCCTAAAAAAGGGTCCTGTGGCCGAGTGGCTAGGCAGAGCTCTGCAAAAGCTTCTACAGCGGTTCGAATCCGCTCGGGACCTCGATACAAAGCCTCTCACGAAAGTGAGAGGCTTTTTTGTTTCAAGGCAGCGTCACAAGCTCGCTTGTGTAAGATGACGAGAAGCAAAAAAGCAAACAGTCCCGCTAATCGGGACTGTTGAAAGGCTTTGGGTAAAGTGAGATTGCCGAGCAGGAAGGCAGCGAATTCAATGAGCTGCCAATCCGAACTAAAAGAGCGCAGCGATTTGTTGAAAGGCTTTGGGTAAAGTGAGATTGCCGAGCAGGAAGGCAGCGAATTCAATGAGCTGCCAATCCAAAGCGATATGTTGAAAGGCTTTGGGTTTACTGAGACGAGAGCGGAAGGCAATGCATCGCATTGAATATCCGCACTTGGCTTTGGGTTTCTTATGTCTTCATAATATAGATATAATAGTAAAAGCAGGCTAGTATTTCAATAAAAACAAACAATCCATAAAAAAGAAAAAATATGACTGTAAACTTTTTTTTATTTTTTACAAAAGGGAAGATTGCGAAAAAGGGGATTGCTAATAGAAAGTAACCATATAATGTTGCCATGATTTTATTTATTTAAATTTAATCATTTTTTATGCTAATTCTGTTCTGCTTTAATCGTAATTTTTCCATCCTCGCCATTGTTAGAATCCATGCTAACTGTTATGATATAACGACTTGATGAAGTCCATCCTACTTGTTGACCAAAAAGATTTATACCATATAAGGTAGTTCCACCAACTGAAAAATGAGATGTATAATTATTTTGATTAAACATAATTGAAGTAACAATTAATTGAGTCCATGTTTGTAAAAATGAAATTCCAGTAAAAAAAAGTAGAGGCGTGCCTATGACCTTTCCATGAATATCTGTTTCATACCATAGATTAAGAATTGATAATGGAATATTACTATTGTTAATCCCATATGTGCCATTGAAATAACTAAATGGTGCAGCATAAAACTGAACCTTATGCAGACCAGGCTTTCCAGGGTCATCATCATAATCATCGTCAGCATATTCACTTGAGGATTTTTTCTTATTTAGATTTGAGTCTAGGTCAATTCGGATGTATTCTATATTATTTATGTCATGATATATTTTTCTAAATTCTTGAATTGTCAAAAGTTTTGTGTTTAAGTCTTTGACATTAGCATCTGACCTAGAGGATCTTAGTTCATAAATTTGTTGATTGCTTAAAAGATGAATGATTCCTTTGTTGCCAACAATTTCACGAATTGCATTTACTGGAGCATCGTTGAGTTTAGCTTGGTTCATTTCAATTGATTCTTTTTTGCAACTAGCTGCGCTAATAAAGAGTACTATTATTAGGTTGCTCAGGGTTTTCAATTTTTTCGTTTGCATCTGATTGGATTTAATGGTGAAATATGAATCCCAAACTAAACCATCCACAAAAGCCATTTTCCCGTATAAGTACGCTTTTGTCAAATTTTGAGTAATTTGCAACCATGAAACATTCCCAAACCATTGGTATCATCCTTACTTTATTGTTATTCTTTTGCACTACTCAACCTTTTGTGATTATAGAAAGTAGAAATTGGGTTGTAACAGGATGGGATGCAGGCGCTACCAATTTTGGACAATCAGGTAAGTTCTTGTTTTATGTAGGCATTCTTGCCATTGTGTTTTTCGCACTGCCTTCTTTAAGTGCTAAGCGATTCAATATGGCTTGGGCCGCATTATTAGTGGCATGGAGTTTTCGCAATTACTTAGTATTATCTGCTTGTGCTATGGGTGAATGTCCACAAAAACAATGGGCATTGTATGCATGTATGATTTTAAGTGTGGGGATTTTAATCATGACATTCTTGCCTAAGCTTAAAACAAAATAGATCTACTTATTTAACGTTTACAAATATAATAGCAACTATTAGGTATAAATACGCTATTTATGAATGAATCATAAATTTATTTTAGACAACTAAATATAAATTTATGAAAATTACATCTAAACTAAAGTTGCTTTCTTTTTGCTTGACATTTACTTTTCTTTTTTTATCATGTAAAAAAGAATTGACATCAAGTAATCGTTTAAGTGAAGAAACTTTTGCAATTCAAGCAATCAGGAAAATTGTAGGATCAAAAGGAGAGATCAAGTTAATTACTAGCAAGTCTGATTTGACTACTAAAATGTTGACTTTATCTCAATTGCAAAATATTCTTATTGAACAAAGTACCAAAAGGAGTTATCAAACTTATAAGTCCGAATTTGTACTTGACAAGTATTTAAGCAAATCCTATCAAGATCAAACTGTCAATATTAAATCTTTGACTGAATTTGAGGATGATATTGAAACTGGTCCTAGGCCGGCGGGATATTATCACGTTCAATTCTCTGCAAGTTCACCTTTGAATCAGGATTTAGGAGGATTTTATACATTGCATTTATATTTTAATACAGATGCAAATGGCAGAGTGATTGGGAATCCATCCATCTCATATACAGGAGTTGGATTATTTTCTTGGCAACAAGTAAACATATCTAATATTTCTTTTAATGCAAATAGCTTAATCTCTACTTTTACTATTTCAGGTACTAATACTTATGGCATTCAGGTCGGAGGCATGACGCTTGGATGGAACACCATGAAAGACTTTTTAGTTGTAATCAATTTGAACGAATTGTCGTCTAAACTAGTTACCTTAATAGAGCAACAATAAAATCACTTAAATATAAATCAATATCATGCATACTTTAAGTTTCATTAGTAAGTCAATTATAATAGTCCTGCCATTTATTAGCTCACTAGTCATGTTTCTTGTTTTATTGAATATTTCAATCTGGATTTATGATGAAAGTAGAATTAGACAAGCTATTAAAAAAAGTAAAAAAGTTTTATATGCCGGCTTAATCTTTTTCACTTTTATTGCACTCCTTGTATTCATATTCCAGTCTGTAATTTTTCAATAGAATTCTAAACAAAATAACCCTCACTAAGGAGGGCTATTTTTTCTTATAAATTGCTATCAATTATTTCGCTAATTGCTCAAGTCCTTTTCCGATCAATTGCACTGCTTCTTTAATTTGAGCTTCAGTAATAATTAAAGGGGGAGCAAATCTAATTTTGTCTCCATGAGTTGGTTTTGCAAGTATGCCTAATTCTTTTAAGTATAAACAAAGATCCCAAGCCGCTTCTGGATTTTCATGCTTGATCACTATTGCATTTAACAATCCACGTCCTCTAATAGATGCTACATAAGGTGAATTTAATTTTGCCAATTCAGACCTTAAAATTTCACCCATTTTAAAAGCGTTCTCTACCATATTTTCAGACTTGATCACTTCCAATGCTTTCATTGCAACAGCACAGGCAAGTGGGTTACCGCCATAAGTAGATCCATGTTCTCCTGGTTTAATTTGCATCATCACCACATCATCTGCAAGTACTGCAGAAACAGGAATGGTACCGCCACTTAATGCTTTACCAAGTATTAAAATATCAGGTCGCACTTGTTCGTGATCACAAGCCAACATGGTTCCTGTTCTTGCCAATCCAGTTTGGATTTCATCTGCGATGAACAAGACATTGTATTTATCACATAAAGCACGAACACCTTTAAGATAGCCATCCGTAGGAATCACCACACCAGCTTCGCCTTGGATAGGCTCAACCATATATGCAGCAACAGTTGGATCTTGTAATGCAGTTTCTAGTGCTGCTAAATCATTATATGGTACGAGTCCGAATCCTGGCATATAAGGGCCAAATCCTTTGTAACTACTTGGGTCAGTAGAAGAGGATATAGCTGCAAGGGTTCTTCCCCAGAAATTACCTTCTGCAAAAATCACTTTCGCTTGATTTTCAGGAATGCCTTTTACCGCATAGCCCCATCTTCTTGCTAATTTAATTGCGGTCTCGCCACCTTCTACTCCAGTGTTCATCGGCAATACCTTATCGTAGCCAAAATAGTTAGTGATGTATTTTTCGTATGCTCCAAGTTGGTTATTGTAAAATGCCCTAGAGGTAAGTGTTAATTTTTGAGCTTGTTCTGTCAAAGCTTTAATGATCTCAGGATGACAGTGTCCTTGGTTGACAGCAGAATAGCCGCTAAGGAAATCAAAATATCTTTTACCATCCACATCGTATAAAAAAACGCCTTCGCCTTTTTCAAGGACAACTGGAACTGGGTGATAATTGTGTGCGCCGAATTGATCTTCAAGGGCAATATACTTCGCAGTATTTGCACTCGTTTGTATTGGAGTAGACATGCAATAATTTTTTTAATAAATAGATAAAAACAGAATCAAGAATAAGTGTCAAGGGATTGAATCTACCCCATGGGATGATTTAGAAAATCTAAATTAGAAAATAGGAAATTTGCATTTATCATGGCTCTAAGATAGGGTTTTTGCCTAATTTTCCCATAATTGGACTTACATTCGCATAAATAAATCTGCCTTGGAACCGCTCGTATCAATTGTTATTTTAAATTTTAATGGTGCTCATTATCTGAAGACATTTTTGCCTTCGGTGTTGGCGACGAAATACGAGCATAAGGAAATTGTGGTAGCAGACAATGGTTCAACAGATGATTCTTTAACTGTATTATCGAAAGATTTTCCCACTGTTAAAGTGATTCAAAATCCAACCAATGAAGGTTTTGCTGGTGGATACAATTGGGCACTAAAACAAGTTCAAGCGGATTATTATATTTTATTAAACTCAGATGTGCAAGTAGATCCTAATTGGGTGACCCCAATGGTGCAATTGATGGAAGTCAATCCAACAATTGGGGCTTGTCAACCAAAGCTATTGGCACAAAAAAATCCAACTAGTTTTGAATATGCTGGCGCAAGTGGGGGATGGATAGATGCTCTTGGCTACCCGTTTTCAAGAGGAAGGGTTTTTGATGTATGTGAACAAGATAATGGACAGTACAATCAGGCTGAACGTATTTTTTGGGCCTCTGGTGCGGCCATGATGATTCGTTCTAAATTGTTTCATGCATTGGGTGGATTTGATGCTTCTTTTTTTGCGCATCAAGAAGAAATTGATCTTTGTTGGAGAATGCAATTAGAAGGCCATACTTTATATGCCTGCCCTGAAGCAGTAGTGTACCATGTGGGTGCGGGCACTTTACCAAGAGGCGGTAGAAAGGTATTTTTAAATTTCAGGAATAATTTGATCATGTTGAGTAAGCACCTTCCAATGCGTGAATTGATTTGGAAAATGCCAGTCCGTTTTGCTTTAGATGGGGTGTCTGCATGGAAAGGTTTATTGAGTGGGGATGGATACTTTTTTACGGCTATTGCCAAGGCGCATTTTGCTGTTATGGGGTATTGGTTAATGGGCAAAGTCAATAGGAGTAAGCATTGCAAACCTTTGGCTTCGCTTGGGGGTGTCTACAACGGATCTGTCGTATTCCAATACTTTGTAAAAAACAGGCAAGAATTTGATAAAATTGTCACCAAACACGCTCATAATTAAGAACTTGTTGTTATTTTTGCATCCGTAATAAAATACTATGTCACAAGAAATACAAGAAACATCAGCAGATAAAGACATTGCTAAGAACTGGGTAAGTTCTTCTAGATTCATCTTTTATGTATCTGTTTTCGCACTATTATCATTGGTTTTAGGGAATTGTACTAAGTTATTCAGTTCTGGTTTCGAGAAGCCAGAAGTAGAAGTGAACACAAGTTCTCAGTACAAACCTGAATATAAATAGAAAAAAATTTTGTTGGTGTGTGTTGATTCCTTATTTTCGCACTCCAAAAATTAGTTCTTGTTCAAGCGGAAGTAGCTCATTTGGTAGAGCACGACCTTGCCAAGGTCGGGGTGGCCAGTTCGAGCCTGGTCTTCCGCTCAAAAATCCCGTTCTTCGGACGGGATTTTTTTTAAGTCTGTAACAGACGCCTTGGTGGTGGAACTGGTAGACACGCAGGACTTAAAATCCTGTTCGCCGCAACGCGAGTGCGGGTTCGATTCCCGCCTG
>JAOASM010000027.1 GCA_030158665.1 Sediminibacterium sp.
TCGTTTTAACATAAAAATGCCCCCATTAAGTGTCTAACTTTTTGGGGGCAGTCTACAACCGAGTGGCCTTTTTGTTACGCTTCTTTTATTAACTAGTCGCGGTAATTTAAAGCCGGTTTAATATCACCCAATAATGCTTTGTATTTGTACTCCCCTTTGGCTTTATTAAATTCTTCTGTTGCTTTTTTAATCAATTCAGGATTGCTCATTAAATCAATTGCAGTCATTGCCATTGTTTTACTAGCTACCAACATACCCTTAGTGCCAATCTCTGTGCCTCCAGATGCGATTGCTTGCCAGCTATGTGCAGCAGTTCCCGGAACCCAAGTTGCAGCTCTTAGGCCAACAGTGGGCTTTACATAGCTTACATCACCTACATCAGTAGAACCGCTATTGCCTTCGTTGATATAAGTTAATGGTTTTACTTTAGCAGCTGTAGCAATGTCTACTGGAGCAACCATCGTTGGTTGAATTTTTTTAGCAAATGCAATTTCTTCATCTGTATACATGACACCACCTACTTTATCTAAGTTGGCTTGCATTGTTTCAGCAAGGGTTTTATTGATTAACAGGTCGTGTGTGCCACCAATGATATCATATTTCATTGTAGTACCTGTTCCTAAAGCGGCACCTTCTGCAGCTTTTACCACTCTATCAAAAATTTCTACCACCTCTTTTCTTCTTGGATGGCGCACATAGTAATATACTTCTGCAAAATCAGGAATCACATTAGGTGCTTTACCACCATTTGTGATGACATAGTGAATTCTAGTTTCTTGTGGAATATGCTCACGCATCATGTTCACCATATTGTCCATCGCTTCCACTGCATCCAATGCAGAACGACCTTGGTCTGGCGCAGCTGCAGCATGTGCAGAGATACCATAAAATTTAAACTTAGCAGATTTATTAGCTAATGCGCTTGTGGTAGTGATGGCGTTTACATCATCAGGATGCCAGTGAATGACCGCATCTAAATTGTTGAATAAACCTTCACGTACTAAAAATACTTTTCCGCTACCACCTTCTTCCGCAGGCGTACCATACACTTTAATGGTCCCTTTTAATTTACCAGCAGCGATCAAGTCTTTAATAGCAATACCTGCAGACACACTAGCTGTGCCAAATAAATGGTGTCCACATGCATGACCCGCATTTTTTCCTGCAATGGGATCTCTTTCTGCAGAAGCAGATTGATTGATTCCAGGCAATGCGTCAAACTCTGCTAAAATGCCAATCGCAGGACTTCCTGTACCATAAGTGGCTACAAAAGCGGTAGGAATACCTGCAACGCCTGTTTCAACAGTGAAACCAGCATCTCTTAAATGTTGGATATGCAATGCAGCACTCTTTACTTCTTTGTAACCTACTTCTGCAAAATCCCAGATTTGTAATGCAGTTTTTTTGTCTGCATTATAAGCGCTGTTCAAGGCATTTAATGCGGCTTCTTTGTTGGCATTGATTTGCGCTGTGGCAGGATCTACTTTTGTTTTCTTTTGTGCCCATGCGCCAAAAGATAAAAGCATCATTGCTCCAAGGAATAGTTTTTTCATCTTGTCGTTTTTAAATCTTTATAAAAATAAGTCAGTGTATAAATGAGCTCCAGGTACTACCGAATAATGTGAGAGATCCGTTACGCCTTCTGCTGCCAAGACTGCTTCGTCAATAAAAGTTTGCCCAGTATATACCAATGGCTTCTTGGTGACGATAGCATAAGCAGCATCTGCAAGGATAGCCGGCGTGCGACTCATATTTGCTAGTGCCTCTCCTCCTAATAAATTTCTTACAGCCGCTGTATCAATGGTCGTGCGAGGCCACAATGCGTTAACAGAAATTTGGTCATCTTTAAATTCTTCTGCCCATCCAAGTGTCATCATACTCATATTGTATTTTGAAATGGTATAAGCCACATGAGGCCCAAGCCATTTTGGTGCCAGATTAATGGGTGGAGATAAAGTTAAAATATGTGCATGCGTAGATTTTTTCAAATAAGGAAGCGCGTGTTGAACCACTAAAAATGTACCACGAACATTAATACTATGCATCAAATCAAATCTTTTACTAGGCGTATGTTCTGTATCTGTAAGCTGAATCGCAGAAGCATTATTGATTAAAATATCCAGGCCGCCAAATTTATCCACGGTTTGCTTTATTGCATTTGCTATTTGTGCTTCATCTCTAATATCTACTTGCACTGCTAGTGCACCTACGCCCATTGCTTCCACCTCTGCAGCTGCAGAATAAATGGTCCCACCTAAGCGAGGGTCTTCCTCAACCGACTTTGCCGCAATCACAATGTTGGCGCCAGCTGCAGCTAATTTAAGTGCAATGGCTTTTCCAATCCCCCTGCTCCCACCAGTGATGAATACTGTTTTTCCTAGAAGTGTTTTGTCAGACATTTTATTTGAGTTTAATTTAAATAAGTTGGATACTATTTTGAAATAAATCCTTGAATCAATGCGGCTGTTTCTTTACAAGCCGTATCCAATATTTCATTTTTCACGATCGCATTGAATTGATTGCTAAAACTAATTTCGTATTCGGCTTTATCCAATCGCATTTGCATTTTTTCGGGAGACTCGGTATTTCTATTGGCTAAACGCTCTTTTAAAACTTCGATAGATGGAGGTAAAATAAAAATAGATAAGGCCTGATTACCCAATTGTTTTTGAATCGCAATAGCACCTTTTACATCAATATCTAACACGGGTGTTTTTCCTTGTGCCCAGATGCGATTGAGTTCAGATTTTAAAGTACCATAATACAATCCTTCATACACCATTTCATATTCTAAAAAATCGTCTTGCTGAATATGTGCTTCAAATGCAGCAGCACTAATAAAATGATAGTCTATGCCATCTTGCTCTGCGCCCCTTGGAGCCCTTGTGGTAGCAGAAACTGAAAATGCTAGTTGCGGGTAATTGGCCAATAAAAATTGAGTGATAGATGTTTTACCAGCACCAGATGGTGCAGTTAAAATGATGACTTTTTTTTCTTGTTCTGGCATGGGACTAAATTAAGCAAATACCATCTAAATAAAGAATAATAAAGATGAAATAGAAAGAACAAATTGGTTGTATATTTAAACCACAAATTGTAGATCTTCTAACAACCTTTATACCTAATAACAGATTATTTATGCAAAAACAATTTTTTACTTATTTCTTGCTCCTAATTACAGTGGTTGCCATCGCACAAAAACCATCCGAAGAGGGAATGACTAAAACAACTGCCTTCAACAGGGCTTTAAGTTTGGAACAAAAAGCAGAAAAAACGGGTGAAGTAACGATCAAAGGACAAAAAGTACCCTATAAAGTGACTGCAAGTACACAGCCAGTTTGGGACGAGGAGGGCAAAGCTATCGCTGGACTGTTTTATGTGTATTATGAGCGCACGGATGTAAGCAATAAAGAAACAAGACCATTGGTGATTTCATTCAATGGCGGACCTGGTACTGCTAGTGTTTGGATGCACTTAGGATATACGGGACCAAAAAAATTAAAAATAGATGACGAAGGATATCCTATTCAGCCATACGGATTTGAGGACAACCCACAATCTTTATTAGACGTGGCAGACATTGTATATGTAGATCCAGTGAACACAGGCTTTTCTAGAATCTTAGATAAAGCAACACCGGGTTCTAAGTTTTTTGGCGTAACAGCAGACATCAAATATTTAGCAGACTGGATCAATACTTTTGTTGGAAGACAAAAGCGTTGGGCATCTCCTAAATTTTTAATTGGAGAAAGTTATGGCACCAATCGTGTATCTGGATTATCATTAGAATTACAAAACAGACATTGGATGTTCTTGAATGGGGTGATCTTGGTTTCACCCACCGATCTTGGATTAAAGCGTGATGCAGTATCTAGTGCAGCCTTACGTATCCCTTATATGGCAGCGACTGCATGGCACCACAAGAAATTAGCAACAGCGTATCAGTCAAAGGAATTGGAAAAATATTTACCAGAAGTCGAAGCTTTTGCTATCAACGAACTGATGCCTGCTTTAGCACAAGGTGGTGCATTGCCAGCAGACAAGCGTAAGGCAATGGTACAAAAAATTGCAGGCTATATTGGTTTAAAAGAATCAGTAGTTGCAGAACAAAATATGGAAGTTCCATTTGATTATTTCTGGAAAGAGTTATTGCGTGATCAAGGAAAAACGGTTGGAAGATTGGATTCAAGATATATTGGTATGGATAAAAAAGATGCAGGACAAAAACCAGACTACAATGCAGAGCTATTGTCATGGGAGCATTCTTTTACGCCAGCAATTAATATGTACTTAAGAGATGAGTTAGGGTACAAAACAGATTTAAACTATTATATTTTTGGTCCAGTACAACCATGGGATAACAGCAACAACAATACAGGTGAGGATTTGCGCATGGCGATGATGGAAAACCCTTACTTAAATTTATTAGTGCAATCAGGTTATTACGATGGTGCTTGTGATTATTTTAATGCGAAGTACAATATGTGGCAGATGGATCCAGCAGGAAAAATTCAAGACAGAATGTTCTGGGAAGGTTACCGTAGCGGACATATGATGTATCTAAGAAAAGAAGATCTATCTACAAGCAATGAACATTTAAGAACTTTTATCAAAAACAGTATTCCTAAAGAAGGAACTCCTGCAAAGTTTTAGTAGCGAACTAAAACTTTCGACAATGATGAAGAAAACAATGTATTTTCTATACATTATTTTCTTATAATATCTGCACCCAATGCTTGCAAACGGGTATCGATGTATTGATAGCCTCGGTCAATTTGTTCAATATTTTGAATCGTACTTTTGCCTTCTGCACTTAAGGCAGCAATTAGTAAAGCCTGGCCTGCTCTGATGTCTGGGCTACTCATGGTGATGCCGCGTAAAGGATATTTACGACCAAGACCAATGACTGTTGCGCGGTGTGGGTCACATAAAATAATCTGAGCGCCCATGTCAATTAATTTATCTGTAAAGAACAATCTGCTTTCAAACATTTTTTGATGAATCAATACCGAGCCTCTTGCTTGTGTGGCTGTCACTAAAACAATGCTCAATAAATCGGGTGTAAAACCAGGCCATGGATTGTCATAGATGGTTAAGATACCACCATCCATATATGTTTGTATTTCATAGTCCTCTTGAGCAGGAATAAAAATATCATCACCTTGAATTTTAAAATCAATTCCTAGTAAACTAAATTTTTCTGGAATGATACCAAGGTGTTGCACACCAGCATCTTTAATGGTGATTTCACTTTTTGTCATTGCCGCAAGTCCAATGAAAGAACCAATCTCAATCATGTCTGGTAAAATACGATGCGCTGTTCCAGATAATTTAGTGACACCTTCAATCGTCAATAAATTACTTCCTATGCCATTAATTTTTGCACCCATGCGATTTAACATGCTACATAGTTGTTGCAAATAGGGTTCACAAGCTGCATTGTAAATAGTCGTGATGCCTTCTGCAAGTACGGCAGCCATAACAATATTTGCTGTACCAGTTACAGAAGGTTCATCTAATAACATATAGTTACCTGAAAGATGAGGCGCGGTCAATGTAAAACAGGCTAGTTGTTCGTCGTAGGCGTAATCTGCACCTAATTTTTGAAAACCAATAATATGCGTATCCAATCTTCTTCTTCCAATTTTATCTCCGCCTGGCTTAGGAAGATACGCTTTTTTAAAGCGAGCTAAGATAGGCCCAGCAAGCATTACACTTCCTCTTAATCTACCACTCTTGCTCCTGAATGCTTCTGATGCTAAATAGTCTGCGTCAATTTGATCTGCCTGAAAACGATAGATGCCTTCTCCTAACTTTTCTACACGCACACCCATTTCATGCAGTAGTTCAATGAGCAAGTTGACATCAACAATATCAGGGATATTAGAAATAGTGACTGGTTCTGAGGTCAAAACAACTGCAGATAAAATTTGCAATGCTTCATTTTTTGCACCCTGAGGAATGATGGTGCCTTTTAACGCCTTACCACCTCTTACTTCAAATGAACTCATAGGATTAGATTGTATTACGAAAATAAACTTTTTCTGTACGACTTAAATTAAAAATCCCATCTTGAATTAGATGGGATTTAAATATTTTTCAGGAACGATTAAAAACGTTTTTTAAAATTGCGGTTGTTATTATTTCTTCCGCCACCGCCACCAGAATTAGGCCTGTTGCGATTATTCTGCCAACGACCACCAGCAGGACGATATTCATCGCGTTCAAAATTTTGATTGCGGTGTTTGATATAAGGGGTGTTGCTAAATTCCAATTCACCACCTGTGATGGCATTTAACTCACTACGTATGGCATCGTCTTGCACTAATTCTTTGTGCCAGTTACTATATGCCAATTTCATATAGTGTGCAATGGTGTGTGCAAAACCAGTTTTCTTTTCAGGGTCTTGTTCTGCCATTGCCTTGTCAATCACCAGTTCTAAGTTTTTACCTAAGTGCGCATATTTGATTTTGCGACGAGGGTAAGGCAAAGGATCCGGTTTTTGCTTATACGTTTCTTTAGTAGGGATTGGATAAGGGCTTTCTACGTCTAATTTGAAGC
Organism: Sediminibacterium sp.; assembly: GCA_030158665.1. Taxonomy (GTDB): domain Bacteria; phylum Bacteroidota; class Bacteroidia; order Chitinophagales; family Chitinophagaceae; genus Sediminibacterium. The sequence goes on from JAOASM010000027.1 coordinate 6,562, forward strand.
CACTCATAAAAAATAAGTGATCCCATAATTTATGCTTGTAGTCTTCGATATTCTTTAATTGTGGGTTTAGGAATCCCATCAACTCAATCACCACTTGGGCTTGTTCTTGTCTTTTTGCTCTATCCTCAATGGTCAATAGATGATCCACCATCCTCTGAACGTGACGGCCATACTCTCTCATCCCCATGATGCTTCTTGCTGTATTGTACTCCATGTATATATTACTTCAACGAATAACAAATGTAAGGTTTTTTACGGTTTATTTTTTCTTTATCTTCGTTGCATGGAGCAACTATTACAGCAAATAGAAGACATTAAAAAGGAAATCACTGACGCCGAAGCTGCAAATGCAGCCGCATTGGAGGAGTTTAGAATTAAATACCTGGGAACCAAAGGTTTGGTAAAACAAATCATGGGAGAAATGAAAAATGTTCCGAATGAGCAAAAGAAGGAGTTCGGACAGATATTGAATGCATTTAAGATTGTTGCAGAAGAAAAATTTGCGGCATTACAGGCTGGATTAGGGGATAGTGCAGAAGCTGAAACGGGAATGGATTTTAGTTTACCAGGAGACCCCACTCCGGTAGGAACCAGACATCCATTGAACTTGGTGCGCAATCAAATGGTCTCTATTTTTAAAAGATTGGGATTTGCAGTGGCAGAAGGACCAGAGATCGAAGATGATTGGCACAATTTCGGTGCGATGAATTTACCAGAAGACCATCCTGCACGTGACATGCAAGACACATTTTATGTAGAAGAAAAAACCGCAGATCATTCTGCATGGTTATTAAGAACACATACATCAAGTACACAAGCAAGGGTGATGGAATCGCAGAAGCCACCTATTCGTGTAATTTGTCCAGGACGTGTGTACAGAAACGAAACAATATCAGCAAGAGCGCATTGCTTTTTCCATCAAGTAGAAGGATTGTATATCGATGAAAATGTAAGCTTTGCAGATTTAAAACAAACTTTATATTTTTTCGTACAAGAGATGTTTGGTAAAGAAGTGAAAGTGCGTTTTCGTCCAAGTTATTTTCCATTCACAGAACCTAGTGCAGAGATGGATATCAGTTGTCAAATTTGCGCAGGTAAGGGATGTAATATTTGTAAGCACACTGGATGGGTAGAGATTTTAGGATCAGGCATGGTGCATCCAAAAGTGTTAGAGAATTTTGGCATCGATCCTGAAAAGTATACTGGCTTTGCGTTTGGTATGGGTGTAGAAAGAATTGCACAATTGAAATACCAAGTCAACGACTTAAGATTATATTCACAAAACGATGTGAGATTCTTACAACAGTTCAAGAGCGTCTAGCAAAATCATATGCTACACAACACCAAGGGTATTGTTTTACGTGTGACCAAATATGGCGATACTAGTGTCATCGCTTCTATCTACACAGAACTTTTTGGTTTACAACAATACATTGTTAAAGGTGTTAGAACTATCAGCAAAAAAGGTGCAAGTAAGGGTGTGTTTTATCAACCTGGTGCCATCTTGCAAATGGAAGCCTATCATTATCCTATGAAAAGCATGCAGATGGTGAAGGAGGTCAATTGGTCTTATGTCTATCAAAATGTGTATTCGGATGTATTGCGCAATGCAGTAGCTACTTATATTGTAGAGATTTTACAACAAACATTGGAACCAGAACCGCATCCTGAATTGTTTTATTTGATCGAAGATACTTTTAAGCAATTGGATAAAGGGGGACCTGGACTAGTAAGTAATTTGCCAATCTATTTTTTGATTCATTTAAGTCAAACTTTGGGATTTGGATTACAAGGTGTTTACTCCAACGAGACACCCATCTTAGATGTACATGAAGGTAATTTTGTTGCGAATAAACCGCTGCATCCTTATTTTTTAGAATCAACAGAGGCGCAAACGGCATCCACTTTTTTAAGTTTACAATTATACAATGAGCTGGAAACAATTCATTTAAATGGAGCGCAAAGAAAAAAGATCCTTGAACTATTTCAGTTATCTTTAAGTTGGCACTATAAAAAATTTAGTGAAATCAAGTCGCTGCCTATCTTACAAGCAGTGCTGCATTAAAGTTTATCTCCTATTATTAGTCGTTATTCCTTTTGCTATTACGATGTCTGCGCCAAAGGATGATTAAGATTGCGATAATGCCGAATAAAATTGGGAATCCCATAAGTGTTAATTGTACTTGTAATTTACATTTTTAGTGGAATAATGGCCTACTTCTTTCCTTGTTGCGTATAAACCGACAAAATTCACTTACAAAGTCAAGTTATATTCATTTGCGATTCTAAAAGCGCACAAAATGGCAATATAATTTATTGATTTAATGATATATAATTATATATCTTTGTAAAGTTGATTTTATGATCAAAAAAGTGAAAGAGATGATCAATTTGATTGAAGCAGATGGTTGGTTTTTGATTGCACAGGAAGGAAGTCACAAACAATACAAGCATCTACTAAAAAAAGGTAAAGTCACTATACCAGATCATGGTGCAAACAAAGACTTAGATCATAAAATAGTTAAATCTATTCTAATACAAGCTGGTTTAATAAATTGAAGTAAAATATTTAAAATGAAAAAAGTAATCGTTGAAATATATTTCGTGAACAAAAATTTTTCAGCGCATGTTCCGATATTGCCTGGGTGTATTTCAATTGGAGATACTCCAGAAGAAGTGAAAAACAATATTAACGAGGCAATACAATTTCATATAAAGGGCATGAAAAAAGATGGTGATGTGTTACCTGCTGCATTTAAAAAAGAATTCCAACTCGTTTACAAATTTGACGCACAAAGTTTGTTGAAATACTATAAGAACGTAATTACGGGAACTGCTCTTGAAAAATATTCTGGAATCAATCAAAAGCAATTAAACCACTATGCCAATAGTTATAGAAAACCCAAGCAGTTACAAGTGCAAAAAATCAAAGAAGCTTTTCATAAACTTGGATCTGAACTAATTGCAATAGAAATGCAATAAAAAATTAATTTAAATGATTCTTTTAGAAATTGCCCTGTTTATATTTCCCATTTCAATTCCTTCAATCAACACTACACCGGGCTTCTTACCTTTCTCAAAACTGCCTAAGTGTCTATCCATTTGCAATGCGCGTGCACCATTGATGGTGGCCCATTGTAGCATTTCGGCAAGTGGAATATTAGGATGATGAAGATGAATTGTTTTCAATTCATCTAATATATTCAAACTCCAATTACTTGCATAGCTATCTGTTCCAATAACGATATTCGCTTTTTCTGAACGCAATAACTCAACAGGTGGCATGGTTTGTTCGATGTATTGATTCGCGTTAGGACATAAACACCAAAATGCATTTTTCATCGCTGCATGTACGGCTTGTATATCTTGTGCAGAGGTAAAACTATTGTGTACTAAAATGCCGTGATGTGCATTTTTGAAAACTGGCAATATAGATTGTAGACTTGACTTACCCGTTGGTTCAAAAAAATCAAGCGCTACTTTTGTTCTTTCATACATCCCTAAAAACGGACCTGTCTTGGTTTCAAAAAATTCATTCTCTCCAGGTGTTTCTTGATTGTGTAAACTAATCGTATGGGATTCAAAATGTTCACTTAATAATGTCCATAAACGATTGGTAACCGAATAGGGAGCATGAGGAACAAGAGATGCGCGAACACAATGCTCTTGAAATTGTTTTTGTATCTCAATGCCCGCAATAATTTTATCATGCGCGCGTGTTGGATCTAAATCATACAATTCTACAAAACTGTAATAGGCTAAAAGATGTTTTGCTTTTTGGTCCAATGTATCTAAGGTGTTCGAGATATCTCCAACAGCCACAATGCCGCCTGCTATCATTTCTGCTTCTGCTGTAACAATGGCTTCTTGAATGGCTTCCGGTTCCACCTGACGCAATGCAACAATCTGTTTTACAAATTCCTGCAAACCAGTTTTAGCTGGAATCATCCCTTTCATGTGCGATAATTCTAAATGACAATGTGCATTGACAAAGCCAGGGCTTAATATCCCTTCCAATTGTTGGATATCGGAACCCGCTTCAGATAAAGGCACAATTCCTTCCACCGTCCCATCCGCTTTCGTGATTAAGACTTGGTCGGCGCCTTCTACTATTTGGGTGCCGTTAAATAGCTGGGTTGCTTGAAATTTTTGATACATATATATAAGTAAGGTAAAAATAAGGCAGATAAGGCAATAATTGCCCCAAATAAAGGGTTTCAAGTCCTTTTATAACTAATTGATAATCACTACCTATTTAGTATCATGTAAATTACGATACAAAATTATTATTGAAAATCAATTAGTTATAAAGATGCTCGTTAAAACAAGCTCCTATTTCTTGGGAAAACCCAAAATCCCCACGTACCTTTGCTCTCCCTTATAAAAGGGGATAATTTATGGCTAGCGGGATAGCGCAGCCTCATTTAAACAAAAGATTATGAGTAAACTACATTTCACCACGAAGCACGCCAACGCGGCTACCGTTAAACATGGCTGGTACATTGTTGATGGTACTAATCAAACCGTAGGACGTATCGCTTCAAAAATCGCAGCAGTTCTACGTGGTAAGAACAAGGCTTATTACACTCCTCACGTTGATTGTGGAGATTATGTAATCATCATTAATGCAGAAAAAGTACAATTGACTGGTAACAAATTCCACGATAAAGTATACTTGAACTATTCTGGTTACCCAGGTGGTAAAAAAGAAGAAGCTGCTGAAGATTTAATCAGGCGTCGTCCAGAAGTTATTATGGAAAGAGCGGTAAAAGGTATGTTACCTAAAAACCGTTTAGGTCGTAAGATGATCAAAAAATTATTTGTGTATGCTGGTGCGAATCACCCTCATGCTGCACAACAGCCTAAAGAATTTAAATTTTAAAAAATTCCAAATCTAAATAAATGGAAAAGCAAACAAATGCAGTAGGTCGTCGTAAGGAAGCGGTAACTCGCGTCTTCGTCAGCAAAGGTTCTGGTAAGATTACCGTGAATGATAAAGATTACAAAGCGTACTTTCCTTTAGTATACTTACAAAATCAAGTTGAAGCGCCTTTAAAAGCAGCTGGTGTTGAAGGTAAATACGATATCGTAATTAACGCAACAGGTGGTGGTATGAAAGGTCAAGCAGAAGCAGCCAAATTAGGTATTGCACGTGTATTGGTTGAATTGAATCCTGAAGTTCGTCCAACGTTAAAAGCGGCTGGTCAATTGAAGCGTGATCCAAGAAGTGTTGAACGTAAGAAGTTCGGTCACAAGAAGGCACGTAGAAGCTTCCAATTTAGCAAGCGTTAATACAATCACATTAATTCATTATTACAATTTATACAAATGGAAAATAACACTTCATTACAACAGCAACTTTTGGAGGCCGGCGTACACTTTGGTCACCTTAAAAAGAAGTGGAACCCAAAGATGTTACCTTATATCTTCGCTGAGAAGAAAGGTATTCACATCATTGACTTGAACAAAACTGTAGAGCACTTACAAGAGACTGCTGCTGCTTTAAAGCAAATTGCTAAGAGCGGTAAGAAGATCATGTTTGTAGCTACAAAAAAGCAAGCAAAAGAAATCGTTAGCGAGTGTGCTAAGAAAGTAAACATGCCTTACGCTACAGAGCGTTGGTTAGGTGGTATGTTGACTAACTTCAACACAGTTCGTAAGAGCGTTAAGAAAATGCAAAGCATCGAGAAGATGTTGAGCGACGGAAGTGCTGAAAGCTTAACTAAAAAAGAGCGTTTAACATTAGGTCGTGATAAAGATAAAATGGAAAAAGTATTAGGTGGTATCGCTCAATTGGGTCGTTTACCAGCAGCTTTATTCTTAGTAGACATCGGTCATGAGCATATCGCTTTAGCAGAAGCTAAGCGTTTAGGAATCCAAACATTTGGAATGGTTGATACCAACTGTGATCCAAATAAAGTAGATTTCTCTATTCCTGCAAATGATGATGCTACAAAATCAATTGCAATCATTACTAACTATATCACTGCAGCAATCGCAGAAGGTTTGGCTGAGCGTCAAGCTTCTAAAGATGATGAAGGTGAAGTAGAAGAAGGTGCAAACGAATTAGAAGCAAAAGCTAAGAGAATGGAAGCTGAAGCAAACGCAGAAGGCGGAAGAGCTAAGCGTGGTGCGGGTGCTGCTCCATCAACTCCAGGCGGTGCTCCAAAGCGTCGTACTACTACTGGCTCTCGTGGTCCAGTAAGAAAATAATATACTATCCCAATTGGGTTATTGGTATCCTATGGGTACTAATGACCCAATTGTATTTAATTGGATAAGCATATAGTAATCAAATATTCATTAAGATAATTTTAAAAATAATTTTATGAGCGCAATAACAGCTGCAGAAATTAATAAATTACGTCAAGCTACAGGTGCTGGTATGATGGATTGTAGAAAAGCATTGACAGAAACAAACGGAGATTTTGAAGGTGCAATTGACTGGTTACGTAAGCAAGGACAAAAAGTTGCTGCTAAGCGTAGCGATAGAGAAGCAAAAGAAGGTGTAATTATTGCACAAACTTCTGCTGATAAAAAAGTAGGTTTTGTAGTTTGTATTTCTTGTGAAACAGATTTCGTTTCTAAGAATGCAGAGTTCGTAGCATTTGCACAAACAATTGCTGACGCTGCAGTAGCAAACAATGTAAAGTCTGCTGAAGAATTAAACAATGTATCTATCAACGGAACAACTGTTGCAGATATGATCAATGATAAATTAGCTGCAATCGGTGAAAAAATCGCTGTAGCTAAATTTGAAAGAGTGGAAGCGCCATTTGTTGCTTCTTATATCCACGGTGCATACAGAATGGGTGTATTGGTAGGATTGACTGCAGAAGCTGCTGAATTGGGTAAAGATGTTGCGATGCAAATTGCAGCGATGAATCCAGTAGCGGTAGATCCAGAATCAGTACCTGCTGAAGCTGTAGCTCGTGAGAGAGCGATCATCATTGATACAATGAAAGAAGATCCTAAGATGGCAGGTAAGCCAGAAGAAATGATTGCTAAAATTGCTGAAGGCAAGATTGCAGCATTCTTTAAAGAAAATACTTTATTAGCACAATCATTCGTAAAGGATGGTTCTAAGACAGTAGCAGAGCATATCAAGTCTGTAGGCGCTGATATGAAAGTAACTGAATTTAAGCGCGTAGCTCTAGGGTAAATTGCAAGTCAACACTGTTTGGTCCAAAAGATTCAAATGGTGCAGATTCCTAGAAACTAAGTGTTTGAAAGAATATCAAAAAGGGAGGTCATTGACCTCCCTTTTTCTTTTTAATCCTTATTCAAAATTTGTATCTTGCAACTATAAATCTCAACAACTATGGAGCCAAAGTACAAACGCGTCTTGTTAAAGTTATCAGGTGAAGCCTTATTGGGAAACGAAAGAAATGGCGATCCATTTAATCCAAAAATCATCGAACAATATGCCAATGAGATCAAGCAGTTGGTAGATCTTGGAATTGAAGTTGCGATTGTTATTGGTGGAGGTAATATATACAGAGGAATGAACGAGGCGGATAGTGGTATTGAAAGAGCACATGGTGATTATATGGGGATGTTGGCAACTGTAATTAACGCAATGGCGATACAAGCGATGTTAGAAAAAATTGGCGTGTATACAAGATTGCAATCTGCTATCAATATGGAGCAGGTGGCAGAACCTTATATCAGAAGAAAAGCATTAAGACATTTAGAAAAAGGACGTGTTGTTATATTTGGCGCAGGTACGGGTAATCCTTATTTCACAACAGATACTGCTGGTTCATTAAGAGCCATTGAAATGAAGGCAGATGTGATCTTAAAAGGTACAAGAGTGGATGGTGTTTATGATGCAGATCCAGAGAAAAATCCAAATGCAAAAAAATTCGAGACCATTAGTTTCCAAGAGTGTATCACAAAGAACTTAAAAGTGATGGATATGACTGCATTCACATTGTGTATGGAGAATAAATTACCAATCATTGTATTCGATATGAATCAGGCAGGTAATTTAATGAAGATCGTACAAGGAGAATCAGTAGGTACGTTGGTTAAATAGGATTCAATTCGTTGAAGAATCACCGCTGATGTAAAAAACATAGAGAAATCGTTGTTTTTAGCTTGGCTAGATTAAATTTATAGTATGCAAAAAAACAGTTTCATCGTCTTATTGTTGGTGCTTATTTTTTCACAAGAAAAACTAGCAGCACAAAATAATTTAAGTTTAAAAGAAGCGGTTACTATCGCAATACAAAATAGCTACGACATCAAGTTGGTAGAAAACACTGCTGCAATTGCTAAAAACAATAATAACTACGGAGTCGCAGGAGGATTGCCAACAGTGACAGCAACAGGTACAAATAACAATACGCTAACAACGATACATCAAACATTTCCAGATCCATCAAGAAACACAACAAGAAGTGGTGTAGATGGATCAACGTTAAATGGTGGATTGTCTGCTACCATGATATTGTTCAATGGATATAGAGTTGCTGCAACTAAAGATCGTTTAGAAAGCATCCAAAAGCAGACAGAAGCTGCATTGCAAACACAAATGCTGAACACTAGCTCAACTGTGATGCAACAATATTACAATGTCATCAGACAAGCAGCGTTTTTAAAAACGATAGAAAAATCAATTGAAGCTTCTGAACAAAGAGTTGCGATTGTTAAAACAAGACAAGAAATTGGTGTAGCCAATCAAGCAGATTTGTTACAATCTAGTTTAGATTTAAATGCATTATTACAAGCAAAGCAAAATCAACTAGTCGTATTAGAACAAGTGAAAGCAGATTTATACAATAGCATGGTAGTGCCTGCAAATTCAAATTACACATTTACAGATAGCATTCAAGTAGATCAAAAGTTGAGCTTATCTGATATTGAATCAAAAATGAAGTCGCATCCATTGTTACAATCTGCTCAACAGTTAATCAATGTGAATCAGTTTTTAGAAAAAGAAACAAAGGCTTTGACTTATCCTACATTAAGAGCAAACGGTGGTTACAACTACAATAGCAATAAATCAACAGCTGGATTCATCTTATTAAATGAAAGTTACGGTCCATTTTTAGGATTGAACTTAAGTATTCCTATCTATGCAGGAAGCACAAGTAAGCGTGCCTATAAAAATGCACAAATCAATACGGTGAGTGCAAAGATCCAGTACGAAAATACGGCGCAAGATTTAGCAACAGAATTATTTAAAACCTATCAGAACTATCAAAATAGTTTAAAGCAAACACCCATTGAAGTGCAGAACTTTGAGATGTCAGAAGCTTTATTGGCTTTAGTGATGGAGAAGTTTAAATTGGGACAAGCAACTATAGTTGATGTAAAACAAGCACAGCAAAGTTTTGAAACTGCAGGCTTTAGATTGACAAGCTTAAAGTTTAGCGCAAAGATTGCAGAGATTGAATTAAAAAGATTATCCAATCAGCTGAGTTTTTAAAATACTAAAATGAATTAACCAAAAAGGGCGCATCCATGATGCGCCCTTTTTATAGGTGCTATATTGAATTCTTTATTCAAAAGATTATTTCCAACCGTCTCCATCAAGGATATTGCCTATGCCGCCCAAGATGCTACCTTCTTCTTTGCGCTTATACGTTCCATAAGCCAAGATACGACCAGCTAAACGGCTGATAGGCAAAGTTTGAATCCATACCTTACCAGGCCCAGTAAGTGTAGCAAAGAATAAACCTTCACCACCAAACAAGGTATTTTTAATGCCACCCACAAATTGAATATCATAATTTACATTAGACGTAAAACCAACGATACAACCCGTATCAACTTTTAAGACTTCACCTGGCTGCAAATCTTTTTCAATCACATGTCCACAAGCATGTAAAAAAGCCATGCCATCACCTTCAAGCTTTTCCATGATAAATCCTTCACCACCAAAAAGGCCTGTACCTAATTTGCGTTGGAATTCAATACCAATGCTAACGCCTTTCGCAGCACATAAAAAAGCATCCTTCTGACAAATCACTTTGCCACCAAGATGAGGTAAGAACATTGGAATGATTTTTCCAGGATAGGGAGAAGCAAAGCTTACTTTTTTCTTAGCGTTATACATATTGGTATACGCCGTCATGAACAAGCTCTCCCCCACCAATGCACGCTTACCTGCTTGAAATAATTTATTTAAGATACTACTGTCTTGTTGTGTGCCATCACCAAAGATGGTTTCCATTTGAATGCCTTCTTCCATCATCATAAAAGCGCCAGGCTCAGCCACAGCTGTTTCCTGAGGATCTAGTTCAATAGACACATATTGCATTTCTTCGCCAAAAATTTGATAGTCAATTTCGTGAGCTGTCATAAAATTTATTTTAGTACTACAAAACTAATCCATCTGCATAAAACCCCCCCCCGAAGTATTCGAGGGGTTGTAATTTAATTTAAAAACCTGTGTTTCAAGGATACATGGTTAAAACCAAGATCCGTTGAAAGTGGCATCTCCGTTGGCATTGTTTTTTGCAGCTCTTCTTTTCACTTGTTTGTTATGAATCCAGGTGCTTACAAACATCAATGGAATGAATACAAAAGTTAAAGGAGGGATACCTAACATGCTAATCCACTTGCCACCAAATTGACGACGCATAGGGCGACGTAATCTTTCAGCAATTAAATACATGGCAGGAACAATAAACAAAGTCATAAAGAAAGCAAAAGCCAATCCAAAGATAATGGTCCAGCTCAAAGGCTTCCAGAATGCAACGTTATCTCCACCAAAGAAAATATGAGGATTCAATTCGCTAAATAAAGTTACAAAGTTGATATTGAAACCTACTGCAATTGGAATGAAACCAAGTATCGCAGCCAATGCAGTTAACAATACAGGAATGATTCTTGTCTTACCTGCTTGAATCACGGCTTCTCTTGTTTTGTATCCACGGCTTCTTAATTCATCCGCGAACTCAATCACAAGGATACCGTTTTTAACAACGATACCAGCCAATCCAACAATACCAAGGCCTGTCATGATACCAGATACTTTCATACCTGTTAAAGCAAATCCTAACAATACACCAATGATACTGAATAGGATCTCCGTTAAGATAATCACAGACTTAGAGATAGAGTTAAACTGTAAAACCAAAGTAAACAAGATCAACATCAATGCAATGATCAAAGCTTTACCAAGGAACGCTACAGTTTCTAATTGCTGTTCGTTCTCACCTGTTTGCTTAACTGTCACACCATCTGCGATCCCTTTGTAATTCTCAATGTATTGCGCTATCACTGCATTCACAGCAGTAGGATTATATCCTTCGTTCATCAATACATTCGAGCGTAATTGAATTTGTCTTTTTTGATTCTTTCTTTTTACACTACCCAACGTGCTAGTTGGCTCTACTTTAACCAAAGAACTGATTGGAATATTTTTAACCATACCACCAGCAGCCATATCACGGAAAGACAAACGCATATTCAATAAGTCAACTAAATTTTTACGTTGCATTTCCTCGTTACGCAGTTGGATTTTATATTCATCCTTACCATCTTTGATTTTAGAAACTTCTCTACCAAATAAGGCAGTACGAATTTGCATACCTACTTGAGCAGAAGAAACACCTTCACTTAAAGCACGCTCTCTATCAATCGTTAAGGTTAATTCAGGATTTTGTAAATCAACATCCATCTTTAATTCTTCGATACCAGGAATCTGTGCTGCATCTAAATAGTTCTTTAAACCTACAGCCGTTTTGATTAACTTATCAAAATCATCTCCTTGAATTTCAATGTTCACTGGAGGTTCTGTTGGCGGACCACTAGACTCTTGAGTCACTGTAATCTCTGCACCAGGTACGCCTTTCATTTCTTTACGAACTGCATCTAAATATGGTTTAGTAGAAACACCATGGCGTTTTTCAAATTCTACAAAGTTCACCTGGATACGACCCAACTCCGATCTAGTACTTCTATCACCCGTCATTGGATCGCCCGCACCTACTGCGATATTCGAAATGGTAGACTCTACAATAGGATTCTTTTTGCCGTTGTCTGTTCCTAAAATTTTATTCACTCGAGCTTCTAGTACTTTAGTAATAGAGTCAGTGTGTTTTACTTCTGTACCCACTGGTAATTTTAAGTAAACATATATTTGATTTGGATCTGCTTGAGGGAAAAACTCAATCCCTGTTCTGCCAGTACCAACACTAATACCAAATACGATAAAGGAGAAAATCAACAAGCCAAAAGTGGCAAACAATAATTTAACAGGTCTCCATCCGGTTAATGATCTTCTTAAAACACGCTCATATAAATCCATCATATTCGGTAAGGTGGTCTCTTGGAAATGCTTGATTGCAGCAGCAATAAAATATCTATTTGCTACAACTAAAAGCATAAAGAAGATCAATAAGTTACCTAAGAAGGTTGCACCCATTAAATCTAATACCAAGCCGAAGCCAATTGGAATCCAAAAAGTCTTTTTCTTAAAGATGGCAGATTTTGGTTCAGTGCTATCATGCTCTTCGTGGTTCATGAAGTCAACCGCAAATACAGGGTTCATGATGAACGCTACTACCAATGAGGCAGCTAATGTAAAAATTAACATGGCAGGTAAGTAAACCATGAATTTACCAATGATACCAGGCCAGAACAACAATGGGAAGAAAGGAGCCAGTGTAGTCACCGTTCCAGCTAATACTGGAATGAATACCTCACCCGCAGCCATCTTCGCTGAAGTAGTAGCAGTTAATTTTCCTTTTCCTTGAACAAAAATTCGGTGTGTGTTTTCAATCACCACAATGGCGTCGTCTACAATGATACCCAATCCAAATAAGAGCGCAAACAATACCATGAAGTTCAATGTGATATTGCTACCAATTAATAAGTTACCTGCTGGTAAAAATACAAAGGCAACAAACATACTCAATGGCACAGATAAGGCCACAAAGAAGGCGTTGGTCACACCCATAAAGAACATCAATACAATCAATACCAACACGAAACCTATCACAATTGAGTTCACTAACTCTGTGAAAGATGATCTAGTTTTAATACTTTGATCACCAGTGATAACTGTATTAAGGTCTTTTGGTAAACTTGTTAATTTAGCTTCGTCTACAATTTTCTTTACAGCATCAGAAGTTTCAATCAAGTTCTCACCACTACGTTTAATGATATTTAAAGTCAATACGTTCTTGCCGTCTAAACGTGCATAGCTTTCGTTTTTCTTAACGGTATCAACAATCGTTGCTACATCTTTTAAATAAATAGGTGCTCCACTTGTGTTGCGAACAATAATATTAGCAATATCATTGGCGCTTTTAAGTTGCCCTTTTAATTGAAGGTTACGTTGCATGGTACCTACTTCTAAAAGACCGCCTGACATATCTAAGTTCTCTCTTTGAATGGCATAAGTGATATCGTCAAATGTGATACCAGAACTTTGCATTCTGTAATTGTCCACATTCACTTGGAATTCACGTTCAGGCGCACCCACTAAATCCACACGGTTTACTTGAGTGATGTTTTCTAATTTGTCTTTTAAATCATCTGCATATTTCTTCAATTGAACCGAACTGTAATTGCCACTGATATTGACATACATAATCGGTTGCTCACTAAAGTTCACTTCAATCACACGAGGCTCTTGCGTTAAGTCGTTAGGTAAGTCACCTTTCGCTTTATCTACCGCATCTTTTACTTTTTGTAAAGCCACATCAGGCTTCACGCTTGTATTAAATTCTACGGTGATGGCAGAGAAGTCCTGTTGAGACACAGAAGTGAATTTGTTGATCTTCACTCCAGTAATGCCTTTGATTTGTTTTTCGATTGGACGTGTCACTAAGTTTTCAATATCCTTCGGAGAGTTACCTACATAGATCGTTTGAACATACATAGTAGGAATAACAATTTCCGGAAATTGTTCCTTAGGGAGAGTCAAGAATTGGTAGATACCACCAAGACTAATAAACAACATCACTAAGTAGATAGATGTTTTGTTGGTGATACTCCAAGAAGTAGGTTTAAATTCTTTAAACTTTTCTTTTATATTATTAAGTGTCGACATATGGATCGATTAAGCTGTTTTAAATTATTGAATGGTTGTGGTGATCAATTGACCATCGTAGATAGACTGATAGCCTTCTGTGATCAAGATCTCGCCAGCTGCTAAACCGCCAAGTACTTCGATATTGTTACCATAAAATTCACCAGTTGAAACCATTTTCTTACGAGCAATCATTTTTCCGCCTTCTACTACAGCTACATAAACAAATTTTCCTTTCTCGTCATTTTGTAATAAGTTAACAGGGATGCTAATTGCATCTTTCTTTTCGTAGTCTTTAATTTTAACTTGAGCCAATAAGTTGGGTCTAAAGTTTTTGTCCATAGGCAACTTAGATTCAATAAAGAAGCTTCTGCTTAATGGATCAATCACATTACCCAACACATTTATTTTGTTGTTGATGGTCTTTTGGATATCAGGGAAGGTTAAAGTTAATTCTGTACCCACTTTCACTTTGCCAGCATAGTTTTCTGGAACTTGAGCAGTAAGTTTAAGTTTAGTGGTGTTCACGATTTTGATTTGACCAGGACCCATGAACAATTCACCCACTTTCACATTCACTTCCTCTGCCACACCATCTACATCACTATAGATGCTTGTAAATGCCAATTGGTCTTTTACCATACCAAGCTGCTCATTTGCTGCTCTTAATTGGCTAGCCAATGCATCTGCATTTGTTTTAGCAGTCATCAATTGAATTTCGCTTCCAATGTTTTGTTCCCAAAGATTCTTCTGTTTTTCATAAACAGATTTTGCTAAAGCAGCTTGAGATTTTAAAGTCTCAATATTTTGAGCAGCAGCTGCAGCACTTTGCTTAATTAAAGTGTTGTCTAATTGTAATAATAATTGACCTTTTCTAACATTGTCACCTCTTTTAATATAGATGGCTCTTACTTGACCACCACCAGCACGAGGCGTAATAAAAGAAACGCTTTCAGATTCAACCTTACCTTGAAGTTCGATAAAATGTGTAAAGGTTTCAGTTTGGATGGTATCTGTTGCTACTAATATTGCTTTAGCTGCAGCGGCACCACCTGCTTTTTCTAGCTCTTTCTCCAACGCTACTATTTGAGCATTTAGTTCGAGCGCTTGCTTTTTTAAGCTTGCTAAAGATTTTTGTTTTGCTTCTATAGCGTTGTCGCCACCGCCACAGGCAGTTGCTAGAACTAGTAAGCTAAGGGTAAAAAATGTTGCTATTGATTTCATTGTATCTATTTTATATGATTGTTGTATTGTTTATTATATTGATTATAGTTTACCGCTTGCTTTTAATAAATCTACTTTAGCAATTAAGGCAGCGTAAAGAGCGTTCATAAAATTATTTTGCGCAGCTACTAGGTCGGCCTGAGCAGCAGAGATTTCGGTATTGGAGCCAGTGCCAGCTTCGAATTTCTTTTTAGTTTGACTATACACGTTTTCTGCCAATTGCATGTTCTTCTTTTGAAAGTTAACTGTTGCAACAGAAGACATGTAGTTCAACTTAGCTTGACTGATCTCGTTGTCAATATTGTTTTTCATTGCAGACAATTGATTGTCTACTTGCTCTAATTCTAATTTCGCACGTTTGATTTTAGCAACGGTAGATAAGCCATTGAAAATAGGCAGGTTGATGTTTAAGCCAATTAAAGAAGTCTTAAACCAGTTGCCGTTATTGTTATCAAAAAAGTCGAATTTGGTTCTTTGTGCATTCTTAGTATAAGAGCCATTGATGCTGATGGTTGGTAAGTAACTTAACTGGTAGCGCTTTACATTAAACTGACTCATCTTTTTCACTGTGGTTAGGTATTGAAAATCCTTACGTACACCATATTGAAAATCATCTTCAAAAAGCACCTCTGTGCTTAAACTAGATTCATTGATTACGTCTGTTAATACTAAGCTGTCTTTGATCGGCATACCCATTAACATTTTCAAACCCATAAAACCAATCGTTACGCTGTTGTTGGCTTTTAACTTTTCAGTTTGAAGGTTGTTCAATTGAACGTTGACTTTGTCTACGTCTAATTTTTCAGCAAAACCATTTTTGTACATTGCTGCAGCATCGTTCGCTAATTTTTGAAGACGCTCAATGTTAGCATCTAAAATGTTTAGCTGTGTTTTACTTGCAGATAATTGGTAGTAAATTTTATAAATATTTGCTTTAATGTTTTCTTCAGTCAATGCTGCATTCTTCTTTTTCCAGTCTAGTGAAGTAGCTCTAGCTTGTAAAGCAATGAATACCTGACCATCAAATAAAAGCTGATTGAAGTTAGCCCCATAAGTACTATTGTATTTTGTACCAAACTGAACAGGGATAAAGGTTCCAGCAGCACCACCAAATATTTGACCAGGTAATAAAGAAGTTGGGATGGTCAAGAAATTGGTTCCACTAAGACTAGAGTTAATGGTAGGCAATGCAGCTGCAGCTATTTCTCTATTGGTTTGTGTTTGAATGTCAATGTCAAGTAAAGCATTTTTTACTTGTACATTATTTTTTTGCGCATAACTCACTGCGTCTGCAAGTGAAAATGCATGCACTGTTTTTTGTTCCTGCGCTTGAGCTGCAGTAGCAAATAGTGCTGTTACAATAACGATGATTTTTTTCATTGGAATATTTAGATTGCTTGTTTACTTAATTGTTTGTATTGGTCCATTAGCTCATATCCTTTAACGGTCATCAAGCCAAAAACAAAATGTTCCATCAGTTGTGTGTGCACTTTGATAGGATCAAATTTGGATAAGGGATACACATGAAGATTGAATGGAATAAAAATGGTCTCTAATCTGAACTTAGAAAGGATATCTACTTCAAGGTCACTTCTATAATAACCTTGTTCGATTCCTTTAATGATATTTTGTTTGATGAGCGTAAAGAAAAAATCTTCTTTATGATTCTTAATAATATCAAATGCAGAAGGAAAATATTTTTCCAACTCCATCATGGTACCAGGGTTCATGGTTTTTGCCATTTCTTTCATGGTTTCCATCATCAAAAACATTTCGTGAATTGCATTCTCTGCTTTCGACTCACAGTTATGGCATAAATGTTGGTGATTTTTAAGTTCAAAGCCAACAACAGCCCTTACTAGGTCATCTTTGTCCTTATAGTAATGATAAATGGTCTTTTTGCTGATCCCCAAATGGGTAGCCAATTCGTCCATTGTAACCTGTCGAATGCCAGATTGAAACATTAAGTCTCTTGCTTTTAATAATATTCTGTCTTGCATAGGTTCTATTGAGGGCGCAAAACTAAGGAAACTTATTGCGTTTTCAAAGTTTCCATCATGAAAAATTTAATAATTTATGATAAATGGCAAAAATGAGTGAAATTTGAAGCTAAATCAGTACAAAATGCCCAGTTTAAGGCAAAAATTAAGGAGAAAACAGATTTTGGGCTTTTTGGCTCAATTATTCTTTCAGGGGGTAGTCGTGTTGGCGCCCATTGGTGTGACGGTTTGGGTGGTAGTGAGTTTATTTAACTGGGTGGACAATTTTTTACCCAATTTATTGAATGTATTATTTCCGGTTCAGTTTGCCGAAGTAAACGGGCAAATTCCAAAAGTAACAGGATTGGGTTTTTTAGTAGCCATTACATTGGTATTAATTGTGGGATGGTTGTCTTCTTTATTTTTTGTAGAAAGGTTGGTATCTATATTTGATAAAGTCTTGGAAAAAACACCAGGCATTAAAATCATTTACTCATCGGTAAAAGATTTCTTAGAAGCTTTTGCAGGAAATAAGAAAAAATTTGATCAACCCATTTTAGTGAATGTAGATGCCACAGATGTTTGGCGAATCGGATTTATTACACAAAACGATAGTGCACATTTTGGATTGGTAGATTTTGTTACAGTATATGTACCACACTCTTATGCAATATCCGGTATTACCTATATTGTTGCACCAACTAGAATTAAAAAATTACCAAAAGGTATTGGTGCTGCAGAAGCCATGAAGTACGTGGTTTCTGGAGGAGTCACAACAATGGATGAGAATGATGAAGAGCCATTGGTTAATCTATAAATCTTTTCTTTATGCAATTACACAATTTCAATTCTGGACCTTCTATCTTACCCAAAGAAGTGTTGGATGGCGCTGCTGCAGCGATTCATAATTTTAATGGAACAGAATTATCAATTTTAGAGATAGGACACAGAACTGAACATTTTGTTGCAGTAGTAGAAGAGGCAAAACAAATCGTAAAAAGATTGATGGGATTAGGGGATGATTATGAAGTATTGTTTTTACAAGGAGGTGCTACCATGCAGTTTATGCAAGTGCCTATGAACTTATTGGATGAAAATGGATTAGCAGCCATTTGTGACAATGGCGTATGGGGACACAAGGCGGTTAAAGAGGCACAAATATTTGGCCCAGTAAAAGTGGTATCAGATACCACTGCAGATAAACACACGTATATTAATAAGGCAATTGAGTTACCAGCCAATACTAGTTATTTGCATATTACAACCAATAACACAGTCGAGGGAACGCAATGGCATCAATATCCTCAGGTCAATGTGCCGTTGGTGGGCGACATGAGTTCGGATATCTTTTGCAGACCTACTCCATTTCATCAGTTCGATTTAATCTATGCTGGAGCGCAAAAAAATATGGGTGCGGCAGGTGTAACAATGGTGGTTGTTAAAAAAGCCATTTTAGGAAAAACGACTAGACAAATACCAGCTATTCTTGATTATCAAAAACATATTGAGGCGGGATCTTTATTAAATACACCACCCGTTTTTTCTATTTATGTGAGCTTATTAACTTTAAGATGGATTGAAAAAGAAGGTGGATTGGCAGAGATGGAAAAACGAAATACCGCTAAAGCAAATTTGTTATATACCACAATTGATGCATCAGAAAATTTTTATTGTCCCATTGCAAAAGAAGACAGAAGTATCATGAATGCAGTTTTCTTTTTAAAAGATCAAAATAGAGAAGCAGCATTTTTAGCATTGTGTAAAGAAAAAGGAATGATTGGTGTGAAAGGATATAGAACCGTTGGAGGTATTAGAGTTAGTATGTACAATGCGATGCCTCTATCAAGTGTTGAAGCTTTTTGCGCATTGATCAAGTCTTTTTAATCAACATACTAATCGCTTCGTTAAAGAAAAATATTTTAACGAATCAATTGCATTCAAGTAGATAATATTCGACAAAATGAACGATATTTGCCCTCATGGCAAAAATTAGTCCCTTTGAAGCATTGCGTCCTCAGCCACAATTAGCGAAGCAAGTTGCAAGTAAACCTTACGATGTTTTAAATAGTGCAGAAGCAAAAGCTGAAGCTGTTGGAAACGCATTTTCTTTTTTACATATCACCAAGAGTGAAATTGATTTACCAGAAACGGTAGACATACATAGTCAACAAGTATATGATATTGCATTAGATAATTTAAATGCATTCATGCAAAGAGATGTTTTGTTTAAAGAATCAAAACCTTGTTATTATATCTATCAATTAATCATGGACGGCCGCGCACAAACCGGACTGGTATGTGTTAGTAGTGTGGATGATTATGAAAATGGGATCATTAAAAAACATGAGTTTACACGTCCAGAAAAAGAGCAGGACAGAATCAATCATATCAAGACAACTGGCGCACAGACGGGTAATGTCTTTTTAGCCTACCGCAATCAAGCCTCCATTGATACCTTGATAGAAAAATGGAAGACGACTAAAAATGCAGTCTATGATTTTACTGCAGAGGATGGCATACAACATACCGTTTGGGCAGTGAGCGATACAGATACCATTGCACAAATTACCCATTTGTTTGAGACAGAAGTGCCATGCACTTATATCGCGGATGGTCATCACCGCGCGGCATCAGCAGCAAAAGTGAGAAAAGCGATTGGTAAAGAAAATACGAAGGCAGATTATTTTTTAACCACCTTATTTCCATCCAGCCAATTGGCGATCATGGACTATAATAGAGTGGTGAAAGATTTGAATGGACACGAAGCTTCGGCGTTCTTAACTGCACTAGCTGAAGATTTTGATGTTCAAACGATGGATAACGCATTTAAGCCAGACGCTTTACATCGTTTTGGTTTATACATGAATCATCAATGGTATGCATTGACTGCAAAACCAGGCACTTATAATGATGCAGATCCAATTGGTGTTTTAGATGTGACGATATTATCTAATAATATCTTAGACAAATTATTAGGCATCAAAGACCAACGCGTAGATAAAAGAATTGACTTTGTCGGCGGTATTCGTGGTATGGAAGCACTAGAAGCAAGGGTGAATAGCGGAGAAATGGCATTGGCAATTAGTTTATATCCAGTTACAATCGACCAGTTATTCAATATTGCAGATGCAGGGGAAGTCATGCCACCAAAAAGCACCTGGTTTGAACCAAAATTAAGAGACGGATTGTTGACGCATTTAATTTACGATTCAAATAATTAGGCCATAAAAAATAAAACTTTTGAATTCTTTTTTTAAAAATTCAATCAAAGTCTAAAATCTATATTTCCTTTCTAAAACCAGTCATTTGACTGGTTTTTTTTGTATTTTGTTGGACAATTTGCTTGCCTTATGGAATCTAAAAGACTCTTTGATTGTATCGAACATCAGCTAACGCAGTTTCCTCAAGAAGTGATGTTGGCTGGAAAAGAAAACGGTGGATGGAGAAAGTACTCTACTGCCGAAGTAGCATCAACAGTGAATGCATTAAGTGCGGGATTGCTTAGTCTTGGTTTGTCTGGAAATGATTTCACGCCAGAGGGGTCAGACAAAATTGCCATCATAAGTAGCAACCGACCAGAGTGGTTGATGGCGGATATGGCCACACAACAAATTGGCGTTATCTGGGTGCCTGTGTATCCAACCACCAATCCATTAGAATTGACTTTTATCTTGAATGACGCTTCGGTGAAATATATGTTTGCGAGCAATCAAGAATTATACAATAAGGTGATGTCTATAAAAGACAAAGTGCCTTGTTTAAAAGAGGTATACACATTTGATCAAATAGAAGGCGCGAAACATTGGACAGAATTGTGTTTAAAAGACGCGGCATTATTAGAACAAGTGGAGGTGATTAAAAAAACAATTCCAGTAGAACAAGTAGCTACATTCATTTATACATCAGGAACAACTGGAACACCAAAGGGTGTGATGTTAACGCATCATAATATTTATTTCAATTTGCAATCAGGTAAAACAAGTTTCCCATTCCCTGATGCACCCGATCAAAAAGTACTGAGCTTTTTGCCTCTGAATCATATCTTCGAAAAAGTGGCTTCCTATATTTATATGTATAGTGGAATGAGTATCTACTATGCGGAGTCGATGGAGACGATTGGAGAAAACTTAAAAGAAGTAGCACCAGACGGATTTTCTACAGTGCCAAGATTATTGGAAAAAGTATTCGAAAAAATCATGCTTAAAGGAGAGGAGCTTACAGGCCTAAAGAAAAAATTATTTTTCTGGGCAGTTGCTTTAGGAGAGCAGTATGATAATTTGAAACCAGGGTCGGCATGGTATCGATTCCAGTTGAAGTTGGCTAACAAACTCATTTTTAGCAAGTGGAGAGAAGGTCTTGGTGGAAATGTAAAATTCATTGTAACTGGTGGAGCAGCATGTCAAGTAAAATTATTACGCATATTCAATGCTGCACAAATTCCAGTGTATGAAGGATACGGTCCTACAGAAAACAGCCCCATCATTAGTATCAATTTTAGAACTCCAGGAGACATGAAATTTGGTACAGTTGGATTGCCTATTCAAGGTGTTCAATTAAAGCTAGAGGAAGATGGAGAAATTTGTGTGGCAGGACCAAGTGTAATGAAGGGTTATTATAAATTACCAGAATTAACTGCAGAGACCATCATCAATGGTTGGTTGCATACTGGAGATATTGGTGTGATTGAAGATGGCAAGTATTTAAAGATCACAGATCGTAAAAAGGAATTGTTTAAAACAAGTGGCGGAAAATATGTAGCACCACAGCCAATAGAAAACAAGATGAAGGAAAGTCCTTTCATCGAACAGATTGTTTTAATTGGAGACAATAAGAAATTCGTAAGTGCATTGATTGTGCCAGGCTTTTCTAAATTAAGAGATTGGGCAAAGCAACATGGTATTGAATACACTAGTAATGAAGCGATTATTCAAAATAGCATGGTCATTGCCACTTTTGAATCTATTGTTGCAGAATACAATCAATTGTTCAATCAAGTAGAACAAGTTAAAAAGTTCACATTAATACCAAGAGAGTTTACGATTGACAAAGGAGAGATGACGCCTAAGTTAAGCATACGTCGTAAGCAAGTACTTGCAAATTTTGAAAAAGAGATCGATACGATGTATCTATAAAAATATAATCGGTTCCCTATTAAAAGCCTCCTCCATTTAGAGGGGGCTTTTTTATTTTTTTTCAATAAATATTTTTTTATTTAAGAATTTATTCTATGTTTGTGTCAACAAGTGATAGCAGAAATGTTATTTAACTTGGAACCTCCCCGGTTTGTAATGCCTGAAACCTTTGCTGGCATTGTATCCTACCTCCCCACAATAAAGTTTTGACTTAACAATCACACCCCCCGTGTTGATTCACTACGCATGTTTTTTTTCCTCCCCGAAAAAAAAGATTTTATTATTTAATCTATAACACATGAGAATTTTCAAAATTCTAGTGGTGGCGGTCCTTTGCGTGGCAACTACTACGGTATTCAATCCAATCAATGCGCAAGATAAAAAAACCAATCCTGTTTATGGATGGGGATTAACAAGTGGCGTATCAGTTAACAACTTTACTTACGAGCAACCGCATACAGGAATCAATATTGGATATACTGGTGGCGGTTTTGTTGATAGAAGTCTGGGCAAACACTTTAAGGCAAGATTGAATGTTGCTTATACAGGTGCTGGGGGTCAGTTGACTACTTTCAAAGACGATACTCGTTATGGCTTTGATCCTATGTTTACTTTTAAAAATGTAAAGCAAAGTAGTTACCTATTACATAGCGTAGGTACCTCAATCAATGTATTATACCAACATCAAACTACAGCAGCATGGTCTTACTATGTAGGTGTTGGTGGCGGAATGGAGAACAAATTTGCCGAGCATGAGACCTATCAAAAAACAGGTGAGTTTATCACAGGTATCTATGGAACCGTTGCTGGAAAACAATTTACCAATCGTTTTCAGAACAACTGGTTTAATTCTAATCTAACTGCTGGTGTAGAATTGCCCACTAAGAACGTCAATTTTATCATTGAAGCCAAGTACATACTAGGTATTACTAGCGTAAGACCTAACTATTCTTATATCGAATTTGCTGGAGTAACTGGAGAGATCCGTACCAATGCATTTCAGTTAACGGTAGGTGTAAGAAACTTGTTCAAACAAGGCAAAAAGTAATCAAACAAAAAACCGGACCAATAGGTCTATCCATAAAACAAACAAACCAAAAATCAAAAAAGGAATACTATGAAACATTTAAAATTCATACTTCTTTGTGCTGTCATCTCTGCATTTGGAGTAAGCTGTACAAAAAGTGTCTATGATGAAAAACAAGCTTTAGAAGCACAACAAGGATTGTTACAATTTAAGTACGATCAAGAAATTAAATTAGAATTGTTAAGACAATCTGGTGCAAGTGCATTGGCTCAACTACAAGCATCTTTTGCAACAAGAGCTACTTTGTTTTCTGACAGTCTTGCAAAAGCAAATGAAGTAACTTCTTATAACAACATCTATAACAAAAGAGATATTACTGTAAAGGTATTAGACCTGGTTACTGCCAAGCCTATTGTTGGGGCTATTGTTACAATTCCAACAACTGTAGGAACCGTTTTGACTGCAACTGCGGATTCATCAGGTGTTGCATTCTTCCCTGGAGACAAAAACGGTAATGTGCCAAATCCAGGCTCTGCAATGGCTAGTAAAACCGGGTACGCATCAGGATCAACAATGGGTACAATTCAAGGTAATAAAACATCAGGAGCTGTATCTACTATTTATATCTGGAATCAAACAAGTGTTCCAAATACCTTAAATGGTGTAGTGTATGTTGAAAATGATCTAACAAATGACCAACCAGAATTAGCGAAAAATGCATTTGTAAACGTTTTCACATTTGTCAATGTTAAAGGATTCGATCAAAGAATTGATTGGTCAGTCTTAACTAATGCAAGTGGAGAATATTCATTTAAATTACCTGACCTTGCAAACAATTTACAGGTTGCACATAGTTCATATGATGGTACAACTAAAATGTTTGTGAATGGTGAAGTTCCAGGATTTGATTCAATTCCAAAAGTGATGAATGTGCCAGCCACTTTCTATTTAGGTACGGCATCCAATGTGTTGTTTACAAAGAATTCAACCTATGCGATTAGTACGGTTGAAAACGCAACAAATTCTTTATACAATATTCCGAGTGGTGTCAACAGATTTAGTGTTGCAGCTCCAGCAGACAGCAATGGCAGAGGACATTATTTAACAGGGGTTTCATTTAATAGAATTATAATGAATTCTTCAACAGAATCTGATAGTGCATCTATGATTGGTGCTCCATATGTACTTTCGAACACAACAGGAACTTCTGCAGGATATTATAGTACAAACACAACCACAATGTCTACACCATATTCAAGCGTATATTTAGCTGGCACTACTACTAAAGATACTGTTGCTGGAAAATTCTATGACGTGACAGACAATGCTGACGGATACTGGAAGTCTATGCCAGAAATCAAATTTGTATTGACTCAAGCAACAAATGTATTTGGTAATAAATACAAGTATATTTCTGAAATCATTCAAACCAAAGGAGGAAGAATTGCTAAAACAGATCCAAATGTTACGTATAACACTTATTTACAAAACAGAGTGAAGGCCTTAAGCGGCACTAGTTCTACAAGTTTTAGAGATAAAATTATCAACGAAGGATTCTTGCAATTAGGAACATTCGGAAGATTGAGAAACGGAAATACCTACACTCAAAACTTAAGTTATGGTGCAGGAAAATTATTGACTGCAGTAAGATAATTATTGCAAGTTAGTTTCCCCTGAAAGCCTCCTCCATTTAGAGGGGGCTTTTTTTAGCAATAAACTTTTCTCTGATAATGGATTGCACCTCTTTTTCTTGAATGCGACTTTCGAGCCAAGAAATAATGTCTAGGTACATGAATGCACGGCTCTCTAATTTATTCTGTTGTAGTGGGCGAAGTAATATTAATAATTCTTCAAAAGCCTGCTTTAGCTCTTCTTTATTCATTCCAGCCACACCTGCTCGGCCGTATTTTTGGATCGATTTTTTCAGGAAGTTGAATAAAATTTCTTCTACGGTACTTAAGTTATCCATCTTACCCATAAAGCGATATACCGATTTGGATAAATAGTTCACTACTTCCATATTGCCTAATTCATAGTGTGCAATCAAATGCAGTAAACGCGCATAGCATTGCAAATCGTCACGAAGATTTAATTTCCAGTTGATAATCTTATTTAAATAATCAATAGCTTTTGCAGACTCCCCTGCTCCAAAGTATAAACAAGCAATTTTATAATAAAACACGAGTACGCGATGGCTGTCAATAAAGGGTTCAATCTCTTTAAGTTGCTCCTCCATTGTAGGAATCATATCCAAGCCTTCACTAAAACTGCCCTCTAAAAAATGTTGGTTTATTTTAGCAATATAGATATAGACAAAGCACTGAATCTGATTGTTTTTATTATTCAACACAATTGGCTCTTTACTAAATTGTTCGAGTAACGCAATTGTGTCTTTTAGTTTTTGCACATTGCGTAAATCAAAATGCGCACTAATTAAATTGTGCAACGCTTTAATGTATTGAGCAGTCTCAATCATTTTCATATTCTCATTGGCCTCATAAAGGTCAACCCATTTTTGACTATAACGATAATGCAATAAAAAATCTTGGTTGATAAATCCATACCAGCACTTGCATTGATAGCGGTACATCTTTTCATAAAACCCAGACGCAGTTTTGATTTCCTCTAAAACGGGATCTTTCATCATGGCATCTAATGCGGCACGATCTTCGTCATTGCGTGCATGACCATGTTGAATGTACCAGCCATATAATTGTAAAGACAAATTAGAAGCTTTCGCAATTAAATACAATCGTTGATTCACTTCGTCAATTTCTTCGCTCAATTGTTTCGCACGATCTTGCATGCTACGGGTAATATGTAGCGACTCAATCTTTTTTTCTAAAAACAACACTTGCAATAAATAAGTAACCTGGTTGTTTTGTTTGGTTAAGGTTTTGATTTTCTCCAACAAACGTAAGCTCTGAAGATAGAGTCCTTTATTGTATAAGATTTTAGCATGGTCCAATTGCTCATGAATCTGCAGGTCGATGTTTTCGTGTTGCTTCAAGATGCGCAGGCTCGCTAAAATCTGATCGTATAAATGTGCCTTTAAGTTGGAGAGCTGTTGTTTTTGAATCGACTCATTCTTACGTAGCAGTTCCTCCTCGTCATATTCCTTCATTTTATCCAGGGCATCAAAAAGCTGGATGATTTTTAAGTCAGTAGACGCAGTGTTACGGGTAACGTACAATTTAAAGTTGCGTTTTTCGGCCCTTTCAAGGGATTTTAACAAAATAAATAGGGCATCCGTACTCAGGTTGGGCATCGTAACTGAATTTGACTCAAATTATTGAAAATCAATGTATTATCCAAATTGTGGACAGCTTACAGACTGTAAAATAGGCATAAAAATGATCTAAAACACCCGGTCTGAATCGATAAATTTGAACAATAAACGGGCATCAAGCCCGTTTTCTATCTATAACATATTCTAAATCAACGAGATGAGCGAAAAAGTCTACATATTCGATACCACCCTAAGAGACGGGGAACAAGTACCAGGGTGTAAATTGAACACCAAGGAGAAATTGGCCCTAGCTGTAAAGTTAGAGGAGCTGGGGGTGGATATATTAGAAGCGGGATTCCCTGTTTCTAGCCCAGGCGATTTTGATTCGGTGAATCAAATCGCAAAAACTTTAAAAAACACCGTGGTATGTGGATTAACTAGGGCGGTACAAAAAGATATCGAAGTGGCAGCGGAAGCTTTAAAGCCGGCGGCGCGTTTTAGAATCCACACAGGTATCGGCACTTCTGATTTGCATATCAAATACAAATTCAATAGTACAAGAGAAGCCATTATTGAACGTGCGGTGCAAGCAGTGAAGATGGCAAGAAATTTTACAGACGATGTAGAATTTTATGCAGAAGATGCAGGCAGAACAGACAATGATTATTTAGCAAAAGTGATAGAAGCCGTTGTGAAAGCAGGTGCTACTACCTTAAATATACCAGACACTACAGGATACTGTTTGCCATACCAATATCAAGAGAAGATGGCGTACTTATGGAACAACGTTCCAAATATTGACAAAGCTGTGTTGTCATGTCACTGTCATAACGACTTAGGATTAGCAACTGCCAATTCTATTGCAGGTGTGATGGGTGGAGCAAGACAAATTGAATGTACCATCAATGGATTGGGAGAGCGTGCAGGAAATACCGCATTAGAAGAAGTGGTGATGATTTTAAATCAACATAAAGATTTGGGTTATTACACAAGCATCAATCCAAAATTATTGAATCCAATTAGTCGTGAAGTCTCTGATATCATGCGTATGGCGGTGCAACCCAATAAAGCAATTGTGGGAGCGAATGCCTTTTCACATTCATCAGGGATTCATCAGGATGGATTTTTAAAGGAAGCGCAAACCTATGAGATCATCAACCCTGCAGAAGTAGGTGCAGAAGATAGCAAGATTGTGTTGACTGCAAGAAGCGGAAGATCAGCACTGGCGCACCGTTTACACAAATTGGGATTTGAATACACTAGAAACGATATTGATGTATTGTATGCTCAATTTGTAGAAGTAGCGGATAAAAAGAAAGAGGTAATGGAAGCAGATTTACAAACTATGGCAGCAGCCTACAATAAAACTTTAGTATCTCAATAAGGAGATCAGTGGAAATTAATCATCGAACTATGGGAAATACATTATTCGGAAAAATTTGGGACAAACATGTTGTCAAGCAAATCAAAGATGGTCCATCGGTATTGTATATCGACAAACATTTTATTCACGAGGTAACCAGTCCGCAAGCATTTAGTGGGATTGAAAAAAGAGGTGCAAAATTATTTAGACCAGCACAAATTGTGGCAACAGCCGATCACAATGTACCAACAGTGAATCAGCATTTGCCTATTGCCGATCAGTTGTCACGTTTTCAAGTAGATACTTTAATCGACAATTGTAAAAAACATGGTGTGACATTATATGGCTTAGGACATGAGCACCAAGGGATCGTGCATGTGATTGGGCCAGAACTAGGAATTACACAACCAGGCATGACCATTGTATGCGGAGACAGTCATACCTCCACACATGGTGCGTTTGGATCGGTGGCATTTGGTATAGGCACAAGTGAGGTAGAGATGGTTTTCGCTTCACAATGTATCATGCAGACTAAGCCAAAAGCAATGCGTATCAATATCGAAGGCACATTGAACAAAGGAGTGGTATCAAAAGATATTATTTTATACATCATTGCAAAAATATCTGCAAGTGGTGCTACAGGATATTTTGTGGAGTATGCAGGATCAGCGATACGCGCTTTGAGTATGGAAGCAAGAATGACCATTTGTAATATGAGTATTGAGATGGGCGCGCGTGGAGGATTGATTGCGCCAGACCAAACGACATTTGATTATATCCAAGGAAGAATGTTTGCACCAAAGGGTGCAGACTGGGAGCAACAATTAGCAGAATGGAAAACATTGTATAGTGATGCAGATGCACAATTTGACATGGAAATTAATATTGATGCAGCAGACATTGAACCCATGATTACTTATGGAACCAATCCAGGCATGGGATTATCTGTTACAGGAACCTTGCCAACGATGGAAAGTTTCACGGATACAACAGAGCAACAAAATTTTGAAAAGGCTTTAAACTATATGGGCTTACAACCAGGACAAAGTTTATTGGGTATGCCCATACAAAATGTATTCATAGGATCATGTACCAATTCAAGGATCGAAGACTTTAGATTGGTGGCATGTATTATTAAAGGCAAGCAAAAAGATCCTGCAGTGAAAACATTGATTGTGCCGGGTTCACAAGAAGTGGCAAAGCAAATCAAAAAAGAAGGATTGGATAAAATATTTGAAGCAGCAGGTATCGAAATCAGACAAGCAGGCTGTAGTGCCTGTTTGGGTATGAACGAAGATAAAATACCAGCAGGCGAATATTGTGTAAGTACTAGTAATAGAAACTTTGAGGGACGTCAGGGTGCAGGCGCAAGAACAATGTTAGTGAGTCCACTCACAGCAGCAGCGGCATTGTTAACAGGAAAGATCACAGACATTAGAACCTTATTAAATTAATTGTATGCAATCATTACAAAAAATAACGAGCAGATTTATTCCATTGAGAATAGAGAATGTGGATACAGATCAGATTATACCAGCACGTTTTTTAAAGGCAACGACCAAAGAAGGTTTTGGTAAAAATTTATTCAGAGATTGGAGATATGAAAATGATGACGAAACAAAACCAAAAGCAGATTTTGTTTTGAATCAAAAACAATACAGTGGAGAGATATTGGTAGCGGCTAAAAATTTTGGGTGTGGTTCGTCAAGAGAGCATGCAGCATGGTCTATTCTAGACTATGGTTTTAAGGTAGTGGTGTCCAGCTTCTTTGCAGATATTTTTAAGAACAATGCATTGAACAATGGGGTTTTACCAGTAACAGTAACTGATGCTTTTTTACAACAAATTTTTGCGCAGGGTCCAGAAGATACCTTATCCATTGATTTAGCTGCACAAACCATCACCATTGATGCAACAGGTGCTGCTGAAACTTTTGAGATCAACGCCTATAAGAAAACCTGTTTATTAAATGGCTATGATGATATTGATTACTTATTAAGTATGAAAGAAGAGATTGAAGCATTTGAGGCAAAAAGGTAAATCAGATAGATTATTATAAAAGTGTTGAGCATAAATAGACTTTAAAAGAATTTAAATAATATGGAAAAGAAAATCGCAGTGATATTGGGAGATGGAATTGGTCCAGAAGTAACCAACCAATCCATCAAGGTGTTGAACATGATTGCAAAACAATATGGTCATCAGTTTAGTTATGAGCATGCGTTGATGGGTGCTGTGGCGATAGACGAAACAGGCAACCCATTGCCAGATGAAACCATTGCTATCTGTAAAAACAGTGACGCCATTTTATTTGGTGCCATTGGCGATCCAAAATATGATAACGATCCAACAGCAAAAGTAAGACCAGAGCAAGGCTTGTTAAAGTTGCGTAAGGAATTACAATTGTTTGCGAATATCCGTCCGGTAAAAACCTATACTTCTTTACAACATTTATCACCCTTAAAGTCTAAGCAATTAGAAAATGTAGACTTCGTTATTTTTAGAGAATTAACAGGTGGTATTTATTTTGGTGCAAAATCATTGAGCGAAGATGGAACGGTCGCAAAAGACGATTGTTCTTATAGTGTGATGGAAATTGAGCGTGTGGCACATTTGGCATTTCAGTATGCACAAAAAAGAAATAAGCATTTGACATTGGTAGACAAAGCCAATGTATTAGAGACATCAAGACTATGGCGTAAAGTAGTACAAGCAATCGCAAAAGAATATAGTGATGTGCAAGTAGATTATTTATTTGTAGATAATGCAGCTATGCAGATCATTTTAAATCCTGCACAGTTTGATGTGGTGTTAACAGAAAATTTATTCGGTGATATCATCAGTGATGAAGCATCAGTGTTGGCGGGCTCTTTAGGCTTATTGCCATCTGCATCTGTTGGCAACACCGTGGCATTGTTTGAACCAATCCATGGATCATATCCACAAGCAAAAGGAAAAGACATTGCCAATCCAATGGGTTCTATTTTATCTGCAGCCATGTTGTTAGATCATTTTGGTTTACAAGAAGAAGCAAACAGTGTGCGCACAGCAGTAGACTGGTGTTTGAATAATGGATTTGTTACAAAAGATATAGATGCAAACAATAGTTATACCACAACAGCCATTGGCGATATGGTGGCTGAATTTATAGAACGACATGCGAAGGGAGAAAAACATCCTATTCATGAGCGTTTGCATAAATCAACAATAATTTAAATGATGGAATTAAATAAATACTCTAAAACAATTACGTTAGATCCAACACAACCCGCTGCACAAGCGATGTTCTACGGTATTGGATTAACGGACGAAGATTTACATAAAGCCCAAGTGGGTATTGTAAGTATGGGCTATGATGGCAATACTTGTAATATGCATTTGAATGGATTGGCTGCAGATATTAAAAAAAGCATTTGGGACAACCATTTAGTGGGATTGACCTTTCATACGATTGGTGTGAGTGATGGCATGAGTAATGGAACAGATGGTATGCGTTATTCATTGGTGAGTAGAGATGTGATTGCCGATAGTATTGAAACTGTTTGTGGTGCACAATATTATGATGCATTGATCGCAGTACCTGGTTGTGATAAAAATATGCCAGGATCTATTATTGCGATGGGAAGATTGAATCGTCCTTCTATAATGATTTATGGAGGAACCATTGCGCCAGGACATTATAAAGGACAAGATTTAAATATTGTATCTGCATTTGAGGCATTAGGTCAAAAGTTGGCAGGACAATTAGACGAAGCAGATTTCAAAGGCATTATCAAACACGCCTGTCCAGGTGCAGGCGCTTGTGGAGGCATGTATACTGCAAACACGATGGCTGCGGCGATAGAGGCATTGGGTATGAGCTTGCCCTACTCTTCTTCTAATCCGGCATTGAGTGAAGAGAAGCAACAAGAGTGTAAAGATGCAGGAAAGGCAATACGATTATTATTAGAAAAAGATATTAAGCCAAAAGACATCATGACACGTAAAGCATTTGAGAATGCAATTGCAGTGATCATGGTATTAGGTGGAAGCACGAATGCGGTGTTGCATATGATTGCGATGGCGAAGAGTGTGGGCGTAAGTATCACGCAAGATGATTTTCAAACCATTAGTGATAAAATCCCAGTGTTAGCAGACTTTAAACCATCAGGAAAATATTTAATGCAGGACTTGCATCAATATGGTGGTGTGCCAGCGGTGATGAAGTATATGTTGGCGCAAGGATGGTTACATGGAGACTGTTTAACGGTAACAGGCAACACCATTGCAGAAAATTTAGCAGCCGCACCTGATTTAGATTTTGAGCAACAAAAAATTATCCTTCCAAAGGAAACGCCCATCAAGGCAACAGGCCATTTACAAATCATGTATGGCAACTTAGCCACTGGCGGAAGTGTAGCAAAAATATCTGGCAAAGAAGGCGATATGTTTGAAGGGCCAGCACGTGTGTTTGATGGAGAACATGCATTGATCGAAGGCATCAATACAGGAAAGATAAAAGAAGGCGATGTAGTGGTGATTAAAAATGTTGGACCAGTGGGTGCACCAGGTATGCCAGAGATGTTAAAGCCAACATCGGCAATCATTGGCGCGGGTTTAGGAAAATCAGTGGCACTCATTACTGACGGAAGATTCAGCGGTGGTACACACGGCTTTGTGGTTGGACATATTACACCAGAAGCCTATAAGGGAGGATTGATTGCTTTGGTAGAAGACAATGATATCATTGAATTAAATGTGCCAAAGCGAACGATGACCTTGAAAGTAGATGAAGCAACCATTGCAAAAAGAAGAGCTGCTTATCAACAACCTGCATTAAAAGCAACTCAGGGTGTGTTATTTAAATATGC
Organism: Sediminibacterium sp.; assembly: GCA_030158665.1. Lineage (GTDB taxonomy): Bacteria > Bacteroidota > Bacteroidia > Chitinophagales > Chitinophagaceae > Sediminibacterium. The sequence continues at coordinate 39,356 of JAOASM010000027.1, forward strand.
AAGATCAGTGAAGGATGCAAGTGAAGGATGTGTAACGGATGAAATCTAAACGCAGGCGTTTAGATAAAATGAAATTATAAAAAGGGTTTTATGGATACGAAACAACTTACAGGATCACAAGCAGTATTGGAAGCATGTATTGCAGAAGGCGTAGATACCATTTTTGGATATCCGGGCGGAGCGATTATGCCCATCTATGATGCATTGTATGATTATAAAGAAAAGTTACAGCATGTATTGGTGCGTCATGAACAAGGTGGAATTCATGCAGGACAAGGGTATGCGCGTACATCCGGAAAAGTTGGTGTGGTATTTGCCACAAGCGGACCCGGTGCAACTAATTTGGTGACTGGGTTAGCAGATGCGATGATAGATAGTACACCTTTGGTTTGTATCACAGGACAAGTCTTTGCACATTTATTAGGAACAGATGCTTTTCAGGAAACAGATATCATCAATATCACAATGCCTGTTACAAAATGGAATTATCAAATCACAGATGCTACAGAGATCCCACATATATTAGCGAAAGCATTTTATTTAGCAAGAAGCGGAAGACCAGGACCAGTGTTGATTGATATTTCAAAGAATGCACAATTTCAATCTTTCGATTATGAAGGCTATACGGTGTGCAATCATGTAAGATCTTATCGACCAAAACCAATCATCCGAAAAGAATATATAGACGAAGCAGTTCAATTGATCAATCAGGCAAAAAAGCCATTGGTGATTTTTGGACAAGGTGTGATCTTAGGAAAAGCAGAAAAAGAATTCAAGAAATTTATAGAGAAGTCTGGGATACCAGCAGCATGGACTATTTTAGGATTGAGTGCATTGCCAACGGATCATCCACAGAACGTGGGTATGTTGGGCATGCACGGTAACTATGGCCCCAATGTATTAACCAATGAGTGTGATGTATTGATCGCAGTGGGTATGCGATTTGATGATCGTGTAACAGGTAGACTAGATAAATATGCGAAGCAAGCAAAAATTATTCACTTAGATATCGATCCATCCGAAATAGATAAAAACGTATTGGCGCATGTGGGTGTGTGGGGTGATTGTAAAGAAACCCTACCCCTGTTAACCATGGGTATCGAACAAAAAGATAGAACAGAATGGTTGAATGTTTTTGCAGGCTATGCAAAAGAAGAGTACGAGCAATGTATCAAAGACGAGATGCATCCAACTAGTGAAGCAATGAGTATGGCAGAAGTGATTCATGCTGTAAATGAAATCACTAAAGGAGATGCAGTAATTGTAACAGACGTGGGACAACACCAGATGGTGGCTTGTAGATACGCCAAGTTCAATCAAACAAGAAGCAATGTTACATCTGGTGGATTGGGTACGATGGGCTTTGCTTTGCCAGCAGCCATTGGTGCAAAGTTTGGTGCACTGGACAGAACAGTGATTGCAGTGATTGGAGATGGCGGTATACAGATGACATTACAAGAGTTTGGCACGATCATGCAAACAGGGATAGAGGTTAAAGTGATGATTTTAAACAATGAGTTTTTAGGCATGGTGCGTCAGTGGCAACAATTGTTTATGGATAAGCGATACAGTTTTGTGGATATAGCAAGTCCGGACTATGTGATGCTGGCCAATTCATATAAGATTGCTGCAGCAAAAGTGAGCAAGCGAGAAGAGCTGGAAGCTGCTGTGGCGAAGATGTTATCACATAATGGATCTTATGTATTAGAAGTGATGGTGGGTAAAGAAAACAATGTATTCCCGATGGTACCACAAGGTTGCTCGGTGAGTGAAATTAGATTGAAGTAGCAAACTTCTTAAAGTAAAAATTATGGAAAACGAAAAACAAGAATTTACGATCACGGTATATACCGAAAACCAAGTTGGTTTGTTGAATCGTATTGCCATTATTTTTTCGAGAAGAAAAATAAATGTAGAGAGTTTAAATACGTCTCCTTCAGAAGTACAAGGCATACATCGTTTTACTATTGTGGTAGTAGAGTCAAAAGACGTGGTGATTAAAGTGGTAAGACAAATTGAAAAGCAAGTAGAAGTATTGAAAGCCTATTATAATACCAACGACGAAATCGTATGGCAGGAGTTGGCCTTATATAAAGTATTGTCGGATGAGATTACAGAAAAGGTAAAAGTAGAAAGGTTGTTGAGAGAGTTTGGTGCAAGAGCAGTAGCGATCAGAAAAGACTTTATCGTTTTTGAAACCACAGGACATAGAGAGGAAACTAATAAGTTGATGGAAGCATTGGCGCCATTCGGTTTGGTGGAGTTTGTAAGAAGTGCGAGGGTGGCCATCATCAAAGAAAGTGCAGGCTTCCATGAAAAACTAAAAGACTTCGAAAAAAGAGAGCCAGGAGACGAACTTATAGAAAACGAATACTTGGGGAAAAGAGAAGCAGTTTTCACCATGTAAACGAAACGTATATTTTTTACAAGCGATCATTATAAAGTATCATCACATTCAAATCTTTCAATTCATAAACTAAACAAATCATGGCAAAATTAAATTTCGGAGGTACCGAAGAAAATGTGGTAACCCGCGAAGAGTTCCCATTAGCAAAAGCACAAGAAGTATTAAAAAATGAAGTTGTAGCAGTCATTGGATATGGCGTACAAGGACCAGGTCAAGCATTGAACCAAAAAGAAAATGGGGTGAATGTGATTGTAGGTCAAAGAAAAAATTCAAAATCATGGGATAAGGCAATCGCAGACGGATTTGTTCCAGGCCAAACCTTATTTGAAATAGAAGAAGCATTAGAGAAAGGAACCATTATTTGTTATTTATTGAGCGACGCTGCACAAATCGCAATGTGGCCAACAGTAAAGAAACACTTAACGCCAGGTAAGGCATTGTATTTCTCTCATGGATTCGGTATCACTTATAAAGAGCAAACAGGTATCGTACCTCCTGCAGATGTGGATGTGATTTTAGTTGCACCAAAAGGATCAGGTACTTCACTAAGAAGAATGTTTTTACAAGGACGTGGCTTGAACTCAAGTTATGCGATCTTCCAAGACGCAACAGGTAAAGCACATGACAGAGTAATTGCATTGGGTATTGCGGTTGGGTCTGGCTATTTGTTTGAAACCAATTTCAAAAAGGAAGTGTATTCAGATTTAACTGGAGAGCGTGGTACCTTGATGGGCGCTATCCAAGGTATTTTTGCGGCACAATATGAAGTGTTGCGTAAGAATGGACATAGCCCTTCTGAATCATTCAACGAAACAGTAGAAGAATTAACACAATCATTGATGCCACTAGTAGCAGAAAACGGAATGGATTGGATGTATGCCAACTGTTCAACAACTGCACAAAGAGGTGCGTTGGATTGGTGGAAGAAATTCCGTGATGCCACTTTGCCAGTATTCACCGATTTATATGAAAGCGTAGCAACTGGAAAAGAATCTGCACGTTCAATTGATTTGAATAGTAAAGCAGACTACCGTGAAAAATTAGAAGTGGAATTAGCAGAACTACATAATAGTGAAATGTGGCAGGCAGGAAGAACTGTAAGAAGTTTACGTCCAGAGAATCAGCCAGCAAAATAAATGTGAAAGAATCAGTAATGAGCGAAACAAAATTTGTAATCGATCCTGCACTCGATATTGAGGGCGCAATGCAAAGACTAAAGTCGGTGGTAACACATACCCCACTGCAGTATAATGCAAACTTGTCTCGTAAATATCAGTGCAGGGTTTATTTGAAAAGAGAAGACTTACAAATTGTACGTTCTTATAAATTAAGAGGCGCCTACAATATGATGCGTCAACTTTCTGCAGACCAATTGGCAAAAGGCGTTGTGTGTGCAAGCGCAGGCAACCATGCACAAGGCTTTGCTTATAGCTGTAAAAAATTAGGAGTCAAGGGTGTGGTGTTTATGCCCATCCCATCCCCACAGCAAAAAGTATCACAAACAAAAATGTTTGGAGAAGATTTTGTAGAAGTAAAATTAGTGGGCGATACATTTGATGACACCGCAGTAGCAGCAAAAGCATATACACTAGAACATGGTATGACTTTTATTCCACCCTTTGATCATCCAGATATTATTTCAGGACAGGCAACTGTAGGTGTAGAAATTGTAGAAGACTTACCACAGTTCACGCAGGATCCAATCGATTATTTATTCTTACCCATTGGAGGCGGCGGATTGAGCGCCGGTGTTGGTGCCTATTTTAAATCAAGATCGCCTCACACAAAAATAATCGGACTAGAGCCAGAAGGAGCGCCAAGTATGTTGGCGGCGATGAAGGCAGGACATCCGGTTGAATTAGACAGCATCGACAAATTTGTGGATGGCGCATCTGTAAAGCGTGTTGGCGATCACAACTTTGCTATCTGTAAAAATGTATTGGATGAAGTACACTTAGTACCAGAGGGAAAAATCTGCACTACCATTTTAGATATGTACAATGAGGAAGCGATTGTGGTAGAGCCAGCAGGAGCAATGTCAATAGCTGTATTGGATGATTATGCAGAACAAATCAAAGGAAAGAATGTATTGTGTGTTGTAAGTGGTGGTAATAATGATATCGCAAGGATGCAGGAAATAAAAGAGCGTTCTTTAATCTATGAGGGGTTAAAACATTATTTCTTGATTCGCTTTGCACAGAGACCAGGTGCATTAAAAGATTTTGTGAACAAGGTATTGGGAGACAATGACGATATCACTAGGTTTGAGTACATACAAAAGCATAATAAAGAATCAGGACCAGCATTGGTTGGATTAGAGCTAAGGTCCAAATCGGACTATACCGAGCTGATAGAAAAGATGAAGCAATATCAGATCAACTACAATGAAATCAATAAAGACGACAATATCTATGGGTATTTAATTTAAGACCTAACTTTGCGGTCATCTAGCAATAGAGGGGAAAAGAAGGCAAATTGAATCGTCGTTAAGGAAAAATAAATACTATGCAGGTTTTAAAGTTTGGAGGAAGTTCAGTAGGTACACCAGAAGCTATTTCAAAAGTAATAGCGATTGTGAAAGAGCGTGTAAAAACAACACCAACTATTGTGGTGGTATCTGCAATGAGCGGTGTAACAGATCAATTGATTTTGTTAGCACAAAGTGCTGCACAAGGAAACGAAGCCTACAAAACGATTATTCAAAACTTAGAACAAAAACATTTAGACGCAGTACGTGCATTATTGCCGATACAACAACAGTCGGGTACATTGAGCATGGTCAAGCAATTGATGAATGAAATTGAATCTAATTGTGATGGCTTATTTATGCTAAGAGAGTTGACCATGCGCATGCAGGATCGATTGATTAGCTATGGAGAAATTTTATCTTCAAAAATTATTGCAGCTGCATTTGAAGCAGAAGGCGTAGATCAAGTTTGGTTGGATTCAAGAGCCATGATCAAAACCAATAGCAAATATTTCAATGCGGTTGTAGACAGATCAGCAACGATTAAAACAATCCAAGCCTATTTTGCCACGCCATCTAACAAGCATGCCTTGTATATGGCGCCTGGTTTTATCGCATCAGATGCAGAAGGCAATACCACCACATTAGGAAGAGGTGGATCAGATTATACAGGTGCAATTTATGCAGCTTCTTTAAAAGCAACTGTCTTAGAAATATGGACAGATGTCAGTGGTATGATGACTGCAGATCCAAGAATGGTGCATAATGCAAAAGAGATTCCAAAAATTTCTTATCAAGAAGCGATGGAGTTATCGCATTTTGGCGCCAAGATTATTTATCCTCCAACCATTCAACCAGTGATGCGTGAAAACATTCCTGTTTGGATCAAGAATACCTTTGAGCCGGAGCATCCAGGTACATTGATTGAAAATGAATCACCTAAAGACGATAATTTTATTCGTGGTATCTCCAGCATCAAAGATATATGCCTATTGAGTTTGGAAGGAGCAGGTATGGTAGGTATACCAGGTTTCTCAAAAAGATTGTTTGATGCTTTGGCCAAAAAACAGATCAATGTTATTTTAATCACACAGAGTTCTTCGGAGCATTCAATCTGTGTGGGTGTGAATGTACAGGACACGCATATGGCGAAGATTGCCGTGGATGCAGAATTTGAACAAGAGATCAATACACAGGTAGTAGAGCCATTGATTATTGAAAAAGATTTATCCATCATTGCTTTGGTAGGTGAGCAAATGCGCAACCATCCAGGGGTGAGTGGAAAAATGTTTGGTGTCTTAGGACGCAATGGTATCAATGTACGCGCGATCGCGCAAGGTTCATCTGAGAAAAACATTACCGCAGTGATTGCATCGCAGGATGTACGCAAAGCGATCAACGTATTACACGAAGAATTCTTTGAGACTTCTTACAAGCAAGTGAATGTGTATCTAGCCGGTGCAGGTAATGTAGGTGGTAAACTAATAGAGCAAATCAAAAAACAGGTTCCTTATTTACAATCCACTTTAAGATTGCAAATTAATATTGTAGGGATAGCGAATAGTAAAAAGCAATTGATTAATATAGAAGGCATTGATTTAAGTAATTGGAGAGATCAATTGGCTGCAGCACCAGCAGGTACTATTACAGATTATGTAGCAGCTATTTTAGAAAACAATTTACGTAATTCTATATTTGTTGATGTCACTGCACACGCCACAGTCGCAGATACCTATGCTCGGTTATTGAGTAAGGCGGTATCAGTGGTGGCATGTAATAAAATAGCTTGTTCATCACCTTATGCGCACTATGCAAAATTAAAGGCCTTAGCTAGAACCTATAGTGCAGCCTTTTTATTTGAAACCAATGTGGGCGCAAGCTTACCCATTATAGGCACACTGAATGATCTAATCCGAAGTGGAGATAAGATTAACAAGATAGAAGCAGTTTTATCGGGCACATTGAATTTTGTGTTTAATAATTATAACGGCACCAAATCATTTGCACAGGTGGTAAGGCAGGCACAGGATGAGGGATATACAGAACCAGATCCAAGATTAGATTTAGGAGGAACAGACGTTATGCGTAAAGTGATGATTTTAGCGCGTGAAGCTGGACATAAATTAGAAATGGAAGATATTGCGAATGAGGCCTTCTTGCCAGCAAGCTGTTTTAATGGATCAGTAGATGATTTTTATGCAGAGATGGAAAAACAAGAAGCACATTTCAAAAAATTATATGAAGCAGCAGCAGCTGAAGGATGCAAGTTGAAATTTGTAGCGAAGTTTGAAAGAGCTGAAAATGGACAAGGTGTTGCGAAAGTGGGATTACAACATATCCAACCAAGTTCAGACTTCTATCATTTATATGGAAAGGACAATTTAGTTTTATTCTATTCTGAAAGGTATCCTGAATTACCATTGGTGATAAAGGGAGCAGGTGCTGGTGCAGATGTCACCGCATCAGGGGTGTTTGCAGATATCATAAGAGCAGCAAGAGTTTAATTTAATAATGTATGTTTGAAATCAATCAATGGATAAAAATTAAAGCACCAGCTACCGTAGCCAATATGGTTTGCGGGTTTGATATATTGGGCTTTGCTGTGAACAATCCATATGATGCGATGGAGATGCGCAGAGTAGAACGCACAAAAGAACATAGTTCAGCTTCTTCAACAAGTTCAATTATTTCTGCGATTAAGATCATCAATCTTGACGATTATAATTTACCCACCGATCCAGAGAAAAACGTAGCCGGTGCGGCATTGATCGCACTCATCGAAGCTTATGAAGAGCAAGTGCAGTTGGGCAATCCAAAGGCAACTATTCCGGTAGGCCAGTTGGCTTTTGAAGTTAAAATCAACAAACTCATTAAACCAGGATCAGGCGTAGGATCAAGCGCGGCAAGTTCTGCAGGTGCAGTTGTTGGCGCCAATCATTTATTGGGCAACCTGTTTACAAAAGATGATTTAGTGCGTTTTGCAATGAATGGTGAAAAACTAGCATCAGGTGTAAAGCATGCAGACAATATCGCACCTTGTATTTTTGGCGGTGTGACATTGGTAAGAAGCATTTTTCCGTTGGAAGTAATTGCACTACCCTCACCTATTTTACATGTAACGATTGTACATCCGCAGATAGAAGTAAAAACATCCGATGCGCGAAGTATCTTAAAACAAAATATACAATTAAAAGATGCCATCAAGCAATGGGGCAATATCGCAGGCTTGGTAGCGGGATTGATGAAAGGAGATTATGATTTAATTGGTAGATCCTTGGAAGATGTGATCATTGAACCCATTCGTTCTATATTGATACCAGGATTTGATGAATTGAAAGCAGCATGTAAGGCAGCAGGTGCATTGGGAGGAGGGATTTCAGGATCAGGGCCATCCATCTTTTTCTTGAGTAAGGAACAGTCCACTGCGTTTGCCGTAGAAAAAGAAATGAAAAAATTATACACGCGAATTGGTTTGCCACATCATACTTATGTGACCTCTATCAATGGCGCTGGTGTAGAAGTAGAATTGTAGATAAAACAAAGTGATTTGTATTCACTTATAAATTGTATTACTAAAGTAAAAATGTTTTACTTAGGTTTATAAAAGGAAACAACTAAAGATGGAATATTATAGTTTAGGAAAACAATCTGCGAATGTCGATTTTAAAATTGCAGCCATTACTGGACAAGCGCCAGATAAGGGATTGTATTTTCCAACTACAATTCCTCAGTTGACTGCCGAGCAAATAGAAAGATTCAAAACATTAGATAAGGCGAGCTTGGCATTTGAAGTGATGCGTCCTTATGTTGGAGGCACAATTGATGATGCAAGTTTGAAGCAAATTTGTAAAGAGACAATTGATTTTGATTTTCCATTAGTCCCTATTACATCTAATATTAAAGCACTAGAGCTATTTCATGGACCTACCCTCGCTTTTAAAGACGTGGGTGCAAGATTTATGAGTAGATGTTTGGGTTATTTTTCTAAAACTTCATCTTCAAATAACAATACCGTTCTTGTTGCCACTTCTGGAGATACTGGTGGCGCAGTAGCCAATGGCTTTTTAGGTGTTGAAGGTGTGCAGGTAATTATTTTATATCCAAAAGGGAAAGTGAGTCCGATACAAGAATTGCAATTGACTACCTGCGGACAAAATATCACAGCTTTAGAAGTAGATGGAAGTTTTGATGATTGTCAAGCGATTGTCAAGGAGGCATTTATGGATGCCGATTTAAATGCAGCCTATCATTTAACTTCTGCTAACTCAATTAATGTAGCAAGATGGTTGCCGCAACAATTGTATTATTTCTTTGCATGGCAACAATGGGTTGCACAATATGGAGACAATACGCCCATGCATATCGTGGTGCCAAGTGGTAACTTCGGTAATATATGTGCGGGGATGATGGCCAAAGCAAGTGGCTTGCCATTGGGACATTTTGTAGCAGCCTGCAATGACAATAATGTGGTGACAAGGTATCTGTCTACTGGAAATTATGAAGTCAAAAAATCAGTAGAGACGATTTCAAATGCAATGGATGTAGGTAACCCAAGTAATTTCGTTCGCATCCTTGAGATCATGCAAAACAACTTTGATCAACTTAAAAATGCGTTGAGTAGTTATAGCTATGATGATATCTCAACGCAAGCTGCCATCACAAGGGTCTATAATGATTATGGCTATACCTTAGATCCACATGGTGCCGTTGCATTTTTAGCAGCAGAAGAATTTATCCATGACCACGAACACGCCATTACCCATTATAATCATACCGTGGAATCAATGCCTGTGCATGCGGTTATTTTAGAAACGGCCCATCCTGTAAAATTCCCAGAGGTAGTTGAAGAAGCCATTGGACATTCACTAACCATCCCAGCTTCTGTTCAATATTTATTAGATAAGCCAAAGCAATCCATTCCACTTGCTGCAACCTATGCTGCATTTAAGCAATGGATGCTGCGTAAATAAAAACGGCCCCGTTGAAGGGGCCGTTGAGAGTTCATGTATTGTAAACTAGAAATAAATTATATTCTAGTTAATGTTTATTTTCCTTTCAAGTATTTATCCAACCAACGTCCTTGCTCGTATAATAAATGCAATACGTTTTCTTTTCCTCTGTAGCCATGTGCCTCATAAGGTAAGTAGACAAAACGAACTGTACCACCGTGTCCTTTGATAGCTGCATATAAACGCTCACTATTGATTGGGAATGTACCAGTGTTGTCATCCATTTCGCCGTGGGTCAATAAAATAGGTGTTTTAATTTTATTCGCATGTGCAAAAGGGCTCATGTCTAAATACAATTGAGGTGCTTGCCAGAAAGTTCTGTCTTCATTTTGGAAACCAAAAGGAGTCAAGGTTCTGTTATAAGCACCACTACGTGCGATACCTGCTTTAAATAAATTGCTATGTGCAAGTACGTTTGCAGTCATGAAGGCGCCATAGCTATGACCACCAATTGCAAACTTATTACGATCACTCACACCCATGCTCACTAATTTGTCAATCGCAGCAGTCGCATTCAAGATCAATTGATTGACAAAATCGTCGTTTGGTTTTTTATCAGGAGAAGTTGCCACAATCGGCATTTCAGCATTGTCCAAGATCGCATAACCTTGTGTTACATAAAATACTGGAGAGCCCCAACTTAATAAAGTAAACTTATGTTGGTTACCTCTGATCTGGCTAGCGTCAGCAGCACTTGTAAATTCTCTAGGATAAGCCCAAAGCAATGTAGGTAAAGGACCATCTTTTTCTTTGTTGTAGCCCTTAGGTAAATACAAGTCGCCAGTTAAGTCAACACCATCTGCTCTTTTGTATTTAATTTTTTCTTTTGTTACCCCTTCCATACTTGCATAAGGATTGCTGAAGCTCGTTAAGGCTACAGAAGTATTGGCTTGTAAAGATTTTAAATAATAGTTAGGTACTTCTTTTTCTGTTTCTCTGCGTGTGATAATTTTCAAAGTTGCAGCATCTAATACATCCACTACATATTCAAAACAATCTTCTTTACTGCGCCAGATGATTTCATTGGTTTTAGTATCTAAGTTGTAGATAGATAAGTAAGGAAGATCTCCTTTATCAGAAGCACCAGTGGTGTTGTTCATTAAAACTGAACGGCCATTGTTTACTGTCGCAATCACATCTTTTCCGAACTTATTTTTATGGGTAACAGGATTGCCTAAGTTGGTATACGCGTCTGTTAAACTACGCTCGTATAAAGTGGTTAAACTTTGTGCTTTATGATTGTAGATGCTTACTTTATAACGTTGCTTTGTTCTTAATACTTCAGTCACTAATGCTAAGGTTTCATCGCCCCAGCTGATATTAGAAAAACGAGTGACTGTTTTAAATAATTCTTTCGGTGTTTCATTGAAAGGAGCTGATATCGCCATCACCGCGTCATGGAAGGGCACAGCTTTTTTAATCAAGCCACTATCTAAAGGCATTGCATACACAATGGTAGCCGCTTCATCGTCCTTCCATTCAAAACCACGAGGTGCATTTTGCACATTGTCATAACCACTTGCTGTTCCTTCTGAAGAAGGTAATTGAGCAATTGTTTTTACTAAGGCACCGTTTTTATCCAATACTTGCATAGAAGAAGCAAAACCATAAGCAGTCACTAAATAAGAGAATGGCTTATTTAAAGTGCGCGTAAGGATATAATTTTTATCAGGAGAGATGCTAAAGCTATTGGTTAATGCAGGTGCACCAATTTTAGTCTCTACACCGTTTTTGTTTTTAACCAATTGACTCTTCGCTAAAAATTCAAACACATATTCGTCATAAGGAGATTTGATCAAATCTTGATACGTCACGCTAGGTGCAGCTTTACCTAAGTTCTCTTGAATGGTTGGGCCTTTAGGTGTGATGGGTCTTTTTGCTAAAGCACTTGCAGTGTTCACATTTACTTTATACATCACTGTGGCGTCATCTAACCAAACAAGGCTAGCACCTAAAATTAAATTCGCTGCAGTTTTATTTATTTTTTGACAAGTCAAAGTAGATAGGTCAATGACATACACATCCACTGCTGTTGCTGTGATATTGTAGAATGCAATTTTATTTTCAGACGGATTCCATGTTGGGCTCAAAGCAGCAACAGAAGATGGCATGCCTTTGATCGCTACAATTTTATTGCTAGCGATGTCTTTAATCGTCATGCCCTTGATGTAGTTCTGACGGGTAGGAGAGAAATTGTTGGGATTCAAACGAAGACCAGCAATTTTAAATTCAGCTTGTCCTAGTTCTTCCACTAAAGGATAAGAAGGACGCTCCATTACAAGCATGTGTTTTGCTTTTCCATCCACACTAATAGAAGGCGTGGGCGCTGCTAATAGTAAGTCAGCAATTTCTTTTGGTGGGAGTTGATAGGCAGATGCGTCTTGCGCAAATGTGTTCAAGCTCATTAAGGCTAGCATCAACAAGCCAGCGATAGAACCTAAGATTTTTTTAGAACCTATGATTTTTTTCATACAATTTATTTTACCCAAATTAAGATAAAATCTACATTCAGCCCCGCCATCTATCAAAAACAATGGAATTGATTTCAAATAAAAAACGGCCCCTGTGTTAGGAGCCGTTTGGATTCAGCTTATGAAGGCTGAATACCGATTGCTTGCTTAAAACTCAATTCAAAAACGCAGTTTAATATTTTTGACTAGTTCTAACTAGATCTATTATTTTTTGATGATCAACTTCTCAGTCGCTCTTCTTACTTTCTTAGCGCCAGATAAATAATCATTAGCGGCATCTCTGTAACCTAAAGTCACAGCAACAGCACTATGTAAGCCTAATTCTTTTAAGCCTAATGCTTCATCCACTGCGTCAGGAATAAATCCTTCCATTGGTGTTGCATCAATTTCTTCAGAAGCAGCTGCTACTAAAGTAAATCCTAATGCGATGTAAGTTTGTTTCGCTGCCCAGATCTGTAATTGCTCTGGCGTCAAGTTCTTGATAGAACCATTGATATAACCAGCGAAGTCTTTTAATGAATCAACTGGAACACCTCTTTCTTCAGCAATTTCTTGCATGTACTCAGCCACTTCTTTTTCTGTGATGCTATTCCAAGTAGCAAAGATCACAAGAGCAGAAGCTTCAGCAACCTGAGGTTGATTGTAGAAATGAGGTTGTAATTTTTTTCTAGTCTCTTCGTCTTCAATGACAATGATATTGTAAGGAGTCAAGCCAAAAGAGCTAGGTGCTAATTTAGTTGCTTCCAAAATGGTGTTCAAAGTAGCTTCAGGGATTTTGTTACCATTCATTCTCTTTACTGCGTAGCGCCATTTAAGGGCATCTAATAAACTCATAATTGTAGTATTTTAATTGTTTTTAATTAATGTTGTTGTTTTGAATCAATGTTTGAACATCAAAGGTAGACTATTTTAAGCATACGACCAAAATTCTGCCACCCCAACATATATAAACTAACAAACCCTTTACCAAATAGTTCAAACCAAACTTTCTAGCTGCTCAAGCCCCCAATATTCTTATAATATTTCCCCAATTACCTCCTTTTGCCCCATATGCTTAGATTATTTCTAAGTCTGTTGCTTGGGTCTAGTTCTTTAAACCGAATAAGTAGGTGTTGTGTTTTTGCTCTATTTTAAAACTGTGGATTATATGATACAAACCAAGGCGAATCTGTGTGTTATGAACCACACAAATTTAAACTGTGGATTAAATGACACAAGCAAAGGCGGTGGTGTGTGTTCTGTTCCACACTTTTAAAAAGCATGAATTTTGTAACAAATGTGTCAATGGCCATGTTTTTGGTTGAAAATCCTAAAGCAACATAGAAAATAGTATAAAATCTTAATTTCTTTAAATTATGAAAATTCTGAAAAATGCGCAAAATTGCCTATTTTAACAAGATAATTGAACAAAATGAGTCAAAAATCATCCATTTTCGCCGTTTTTCTTGCGATTTTAATCTTTCAACATAATGGCTTAAAAGCCCAAAAGCAAATTGAAAAAATTGGACTAGACAGGTCTTCTCCTAACTTGATCGTTATTACTACGGACGGATTAAGATGGCAGGAGGTATTCAACGGGATGGATTTTGCGTTAGCCAATAATCGAAAGTTCAATCACGGAGATAGCGCCTACTTATTCAATAAATATAGTAATACATTAAATGGGGGTAATTCAATAGATGGTGCCAATGCGGTACTGGAGCGTCGTGCAAAACTCCTCCCCTTCATCACCCAAACGATGGGTACAAAAGGACTCCTTTTTGGCAATCGTTTTAAAGAAAATAAAGTCGATGTGGCCAATCCGCATTGGTTCTCTTATCCAGGCTACAATGAAATCTTTACGGGCTATCCGGACTCCGCGATTAACTCTAATAATTATCCGCCTAATCCTCACGAAAACATTTTAGCATTTTTACAAAAACAAAAAGGGTATCAAAATAATGTCATTGCATTTGGGGCATGGGATGCCTACAGTCGAATCTTAAATGAAGCTGCATCAGGGTTTCCAGTGATCAATGGTTTTGAATCTTTGTCGAGTATCCTGCCTGATCCACAAACAAAAATGTTGGCGCAAATGCTTAAGGATAGTTACAAACCCTTTAAGGAAGCTGAATGTCTAGATGTATTTACACATCAGCAAGCCAAATATTATCTTGAAACAAAACTCCCAAAAGTTATGTACATCAGTTATGGTGAAACCGATGAATGGGCGCATGAAGGAAACTACTCGGCTTATTTAGATGCATCGCATCAAGTGGATGCCTGGGTAAATGAACTTTGGCAATGGGTGCAAAACACGCCGGGCTATAAAGACAACACTTATTTATTAATCACCACCGATCATGGCAGGGGCTTTGGCGAAGGCTGGACAGATCATGGTGCAGATGTAAAAGGTGCTTCAAGTATCTGGTTTGGCTTAATGGGTCCTGAAAAAAATTCCAACTTGAACAAGATCAAACAAACAGACAATCAACAATTGTATCAAAAACAATTAGCGGCAACGATGGTAAAATTATTGGGCCTAGAATTTACACCAGCACATCCAGTAGGAAATCCGATCTATTAATTACACAACCCTTTTAAAATCGTTATACTCAATTAAATAGAATTTAGTTGGATTTTAAAAATGGTTTAACTTTGTTCTATGCTACAAAACAAAACCTTTAAGCAATTTCTTGCGCTAGCGATGCTAGTGGTTTTTGCATTTAGCATTACGCCACAAAAATCGATTCACGATTTAGTAGCAAAACATATTGATCCAACTAGTTGTTCGGTACATAAGGATTTGCCTATTGAGCAAATTGAAAAAACTGAACTGCATTGTACTTTCGATTTTCAAGTAGCCACTACTCCATTTGTGGACTACGATTTTAGTATCCTTATTCCAACGCCAATTGTTGCCAAAGCGCGCAATGCCTATTTTGTAGCAAAGGCAATTACACAATTATCTATTGTTTCTGACTCTCGTGGTCCCCCTGCTGTTATTTGTTAGGTTTCGATTTTTTTAACAAACAAAACAGTTTTATGAAAAAATATTTAGGTGTATTACTCTTATTGAGTGCGAGTATCGGATTTGCAACAAAAGCGATTGCGCAACAATTTACATTAACAGGAAAAGTATTTGATAGAGCAACAGGTAAAACCTTAGGAGGAGCAAGTGTCTATCTTCCAGAAATTAAAAAAGGAACGATTGCCAATAAAGATGGCGTCTTCACAATCAATATAGAAGCAGGATCGCATGTATTAGAAATTAGTTATGTTGGCTATGCGACTGATGTAGAAAATATCAAACTGCAAAAAAACACTACACAAGATTTTTATTTAAATAGTTCGGTACTAGAAGGGGGCAATGTGATTGTCACCAGTTTTTTAAGAGCCACTTCTACCAGACGCACACCCACACCGGTGACGATTGTAAAAAAAGAAGAACTATTTAGAGGTGTATCAAGCAATTTAATTGATGCCTTGTCTAAAGTACCAGGTGTCTCTCAAATATCTACAGGACCCGCCATCTCTAAACCAATCATTCGTGGCTTGGGATACAATCGTGTAGTGGTAATGAATGATGGTATCAGACAAGAAGGGCAACAATGGGGCGATGAACATGGTATTGAAATCGACGAATACAATGTTAGCAGAACCGAAGTGTTAAAAGTGCCGGCGTCATTGATTTATGGATCGGATGCCTTAGCGGGTGTAATCAACATCATCTCTAACGTACCAGTGAGTGAAGGCGTGATCAAAGGAAATGTGTTTTCCAACTATCAAACCAATAACCGCATGATGGGCAATCACTTTGATTTAGCTGGAAACAATAAAGGATTTATCTGGGGGATCAACTATAGTGCAAAAAATGCAGGCGATTATAAAAACAAATATGATGGCACTGTATTTAATTCAAGATTTTTAGAGCGCAATGGCGGTGGTTATATTGGTATCGAAAAAAGCTGGGGATACTCACAGTTGTCTTTTAGTAATTTTTACCAAAACTTAGGCATAGTAGAAGGAGATCGTGATGCAGATGGACGATTTATTATGTTGAAAGATGTGGGTGGTATTGCAGAGGAAGTTGTTGTAGATGCTGCAGAGGAAAAAAGATTTACCCCACGTGTGCCGATGCAAAAAATCCAACACACTAAATATACATTGGATAACAATATCAAATTAGGCAATGACAGATTGAAAGCCACTTTTGGTTTACAACAAAACCAAAGAATGGAATTTGGCAATGTCTTAGATATAAATGAAAAAGAATTGTTTTTTGATTTAAAAACATTCAACTACGCCATACAATATTTACAAGCAGAAAAAAATAATTGGAAAAATACATTTGGTGTAAATGGTATGCGACAAACCAATACCAACCGAGGAGAAGAAGCGCTAGTGCCCGATTATACGAGCTTTGATATCGGTGCGTTTTATTATACTCAAAAAAGAACAGAGAAAACAAGTTGGAGCGGAGGATTAAGATACGATCAAAAGTGGATGAACTTTAGCAACCCGAATCAATTTGTATGTCCTCCAGGGATGGCTTGTATTGCATAATCCAATAGAAAGCAATAGGCAGTTTAATAATATTTCTGGAGCTATCAGTGTGGCGCATGATGTAAGTGAACAGTTGACATTGAAATTTAATATCGCGCGCGGGTTCCGCGCGCCAAACATGGCAGAGATGGCGTCTTATGGTGCACATGAAGGCACGAACAGATTTGAATATGGCAATGAAGCGTTGATTTCTGAAAAGAGTTTACAATTTGATGCTGCAGTAGAATGGAGCAATGAGCATATGAGCTTTGCAGGAAATGTCTTTTACAATACCGTAAGTGATTATATCTTTTATCAGAAGTTAACTGCTGTTGGAGGAGGAGACTCTATCATCATGGATCATGGGGACAATCTCTATGCATTTGCATTCAGACAAAAAGATGCACACTTGTATGGCGCTGAATTCAATGTTGATTTTCATCCACACCCACTAGACTGGCTGCATGTAGAAAATAGTGTGAGCTTAATCCGCGGACAATTTAAAGAAGCATTGGATGGATCAAAAAATCTACCAGGCATACCAAGTGCAAGATGGTTGTCTGAAATAAAAATCGAACTTTTTAAAAAGTCAAAAGCCATCCGAAATAGTTTTATCAATCTACAGTTAGATAATGTGTTTGCGCAAAATCATCCATTTGTAGGTTACAATACTGAAACGCGTACACCAGCTTATACTTTATTGAATCTGGGTTATAGTACGCAGATCCAACACCGCAACAAAACCTTGTTTAGCGTTTCCTTAGTTGGACAAAATGTCACCGATGTGGCGTATCAGCATCACTTGAATCGTTTAAAATATGGTCCAGTGAATGAAGCGACTGGACGCATGGG
The DNA here is from genome assembly GCA_030158665.1 of Sediminibacterium sp. Classification (GTDB taxonomy): domain Bacteria; phylum Bacteroidota; class Bacteroidia; order Chitinophagales; family Chitinophagaceae; genus Sediminibacterium. The sequence goes on from JAOASM010000027.1 coordinate 57,086, forward strand.
TGTATTCAATATGGGTCGCAATTTTAGTTTCAAAGTGAATATTCCTATTGGGAATTAAAATAGATAGATTGTTAATAGTAAGAAAACAAGATTGACAATCGTTCTGAAATAAATCCAAATTTTTCTAGATTTTTCTATAACCTCTTGATCGCTTAATATTTTTAATATTGAGTAGATCAAGAGGCTTATATTAATGATCCATGCTGCAGTTAATGCTACAATAATAAATTGGCTCGCATCTATGCGTTTAATGATTGAGTAGCTGATGTATAATACAACAGTTAAAATATTTGTTAAGTTGTTTAAAGAAGGTATTATATTAATCATTTTTCAATTTATATTAGATGAAACATGTATTTAATGGTCTAATTTTTAGTTAAATGTATTTGGAATAAACAAATAAACATAAGCAGCTATAGCTAGATAAACTACTAGTACTGCAATGGATACTTTTTTGAAAACAATCAAACTCTTATCAATTGATAACTTAAGTTTTTGTTTATCATATAACCAGACAAATAGATTAAACAACATTAATAATATTCCGATTAAGATTAGTAGGTATAACATAATTTATCATTTTATTTTTGTTCAACTCTTACTGCATTTTTAGTATAATCTGAATCCATGTTCACTGTGAAATAATAATTACTTCTTTCTGTCCACCCAAGTGTTAGACCGCCTAACTGAATACCGAATAAGTTGTTGCCAGTTATTGTAAATGTTGATGTTGTAGTAGAAGGGTTGAATGTAATACTAGATGAGTTTACATATGTCCAGTAAAAGAATCCGATACCTGTAAAAGATAATGTTGGAGTTCCTATAACTCTTCCGAATTGATCTGTATTGAAATCTAAATGCATTGTATAAAATCCCTTTGGTAATACATTGTCATTAATTGAAGAATAATATGAAACATAAAAAGGAAAAGATGCGTGATAGTATCCGGCTTGTCTAGGTCCATCATCTTCGTATTCATCAAGAGATATAGTTGAGAATGCACTTTTTAAACTATTAAGTGTTTTTGTGTTATTTGGTTTCAAATCTGCTTGACCTATAAACACTTTGCTTTTTTTAAATTCTTTATATGCATCTTTGAATTCATCAAATGAAAGTATTGGTATATTATTTAATTCATTTAGTATTATAAATTCACCTTTTTCGCCTACAACTTCTTTTAGTTTAGACATTGCAATCTCTTCTTTATATTCTGGTATTTCTTTTTGACAACTTGGTAAAAAGATAAAAACGAATAGTACTAAAACGAATGTTAAATAATTTTTCATGATGTTGGATTTAGTTATGAAGAAACAATGAAATGATTTTATATTATTGCGTATTTATACCTTCTGTAGATTTTCTTATACAATCTACCCCTTGCTTTTCATAAAAAGATCAAACTTAGAATAGGCTCTATGCATTTATTTTTCATTTGCTAGTTGAAGTGCTGTTTTTATTAACGCATCACTTACTCTAAAATTCGTTGCTTGAATTTTTTCTAAATAAAATTTTAAGGAATGAATGATACCTAATTCTTTCGCTATAATTAATACTCCAATGCTTCCTGTATATCTTAGTCTCAATAATGTAGTAACTTTTCTTGCTTTTAAATCATCGATTATTAAGAATGAATTATTTTTTAACGCGTTCGTGATAATACTAGATTCGCCAGCTCCTAATTTAAAGCGCTTTAAAAAGGATTGTTCTATTTCGTTCGTCGTTTCTACAACTATCCATGAAGGGATAGATTCATTCAACTCGGATTTAATCTGGGTAGTAATGATAACCTTGCCATAAATTCTTTGCAATAGATGTAAGGCATTTATTTTATTAAGAATGATTAGTGAACTTGTATCAACGTATACTTTCTCTTGCATTGCTTACATCTGATTCTAAATCAGATGCAGGGTAATTGATAACTGAGACGTTGTAATTTTTTAGTAAATCCATAAATTCTGAGATAGTGTAACCTGCACTTTTTGCGGCCTGACTCATTGTAAGTCTTCCTGCTTCAAAAAGTTTAGCAGCAAAAAAAGTCTTTAACTCTTGTTTGTCTGCCTCTAGTTCATCAGGTAATTGTAATTCTATGGTTTTCATTTTACTAAATTAGTACTAATATCTTTTTTACAATAAATTTGTTTCCTGCATATGATCGGGTGATAAATATGCTTGAAATTCATTTTAATTTTGTTTTATATTTTAAGTATTTATACTTTAAATATTGACTAACTTGTATGTACATATTAGAATACATTCTAAATCTACTAACTATGAAAAAAACAGCTTTGTTTTTATTTGCAATGGTCGTTGCGTTGTCGAGTACTGCGCAGGGTTTAACAAAAGAAGAAAAACAAGTGATGGCTTGGATTGATGCGCATATGCCGCAAGCAATTGAGCTGTTAAAAGAGTCTGTGAATATCAATAGTGGCACATTGAATATAGAAGGAGTGAAAAAAGTGGGCGCCTTGTTTGCGAAGGAATTTGAAAAAGCTGGATTTGCCACTGAGTGGGTAGCGATGCCTGACTCTATTAAAAGAGCGGGGCATTTGGTGGCGAGTCGTCGCGCTAGCGCCGCCGCCGCCACATCTTCCAAACAAAAATCTGGAAAACGCCTCTTCCTCATCGGACACTTAGATACGGTCTTTGAACCAGATATGCCAGCCAATCCATTCACTATGTTGAATGATTCAACTGCTACAGGACAGGGTGTGAATGATATGAAGGGAGGAGATGTGGTAGTGATTATGGCATTACAAGCATTGGAGCAGGCTGGATTATTAAAGAATACAGATATCACCGCCTATTTTACAGGAGACGAGGAACATGCGGGTTATCCTAGGGAAGTGACAAGAGGAGATTTTGTCAATAGAGCTAAGCAGGCAGATATTGCATTGGCTTTTGAAGGAGCGAACGGATTGAACTCGGTAGCCACAGGAAGAAGGGGTGCGAGTGGATGGAGATTGGATGTGACTGGAAAAACAGGACATAGTTCGGGGGTATTCACGCCAGGCGCGGGTTATGGTGCTATTTACGAGGCGGCAAGAATCATCAATCAGTTTAGAGAAACATTGAGCACCGAAAAATATTTAACCTTTAACCCAGGCATCATCATTGGTGGTTCAGATATTGAATACAATGAAGCCACTTCAAAAGGCGCGGCCATCGCCAAAACCAATATTATCTCCCCGGCGGTGACGGTTACGGGAGACTTAAGATTCTTGACCGAGGATCAAAAAGACCGCGCCAGAGCCAAAATGAGGGAAATTGTAGGGCAAAACCTTGCTCAAACCAGTGCCAAAATCAGTTTTGTGGATGGGATCCCAAGTATGGCTCCTACGGAAGGTAACAACAAGGTACTAGGCGTAATCAATTCAATATCAACGGATATGGGCGTTGGGGCCACCGTGGCCGGTGACCCAGGATCAAGGGGTGCGGGCGATATCAGTTATGTGGCTGCTTATGTGGACTGTATTGATGGATTGGGAGCTTCAGGACGCGGCGCTCACGCGCCGGGAGAAACCATCCACCTCAATCAACTCCCTTTTTTGATTAAAAGAGCGGCATTAACCATCTATCGATTATCTAGATAATAGTCTAAAAAACGAGGGGGTATAACATATATGTTATATCAAATGTGTTATACCCTTTTTTATACCTTTGTTTAAGCCCTTTCACAATAATTTAAACAAAAGAACGTTTATATCTAACGCGTTGATTGTCTTGAATAAACAGACATAAAACGCCCATCAAAAAATCAAAAAATACCCCTTTAAAAATTAGATTTTTTGATATTGTTGCTCTACTTTCGCTGTTCAACTTACCCCCCACAAGTTTATTGGAAAAATTAACAGCTAAATACTGTTAAAAAGCATACATAATATATACAAAATAGTATTTTTGTCGTATATTAACAGTGCGTCTTATGCACTCAAAATGAGTCACTTAGGCCTATAATGGGACTAAGAAGGGCGGAGCCATACAAAGCCCGCAAACTCCAAACAAATTCTGAACTATGAAATGGATTAAAATTGCCTTATTTAGCTTGAGCATTTTTGCGATGAGCATCCAATCGAATGCGCAAAACTTATTAAGCGGAAAAGATCTAAGTACAATTAAAGTAGATGCATTAACCGATGCTGAAATTGCACAAATACAAGCGCAGTTAAAGCAAGCTGGTGTAAGCATTGATATGGTAGAATCTCAAGCCATTGCAAAAGGCATGAGCCCTGCAGAGTTTGCTAAATTAAAAGCAAGACTAAGTGGTGCAAAATCAGGTACTAAATCAGGATCACCACTGACCAAGAAAACCGTTAGCAAAAAACCAACTTATGAGATTGACAGTACTCGAAAAACATTTGAGAATAAAATCAATCCGTTGATTTATGGATCTGAATTATTTGCTAACGAAAATGGTTTTGGTGAAAATCAAAATATCGCCACACCAATGAACTATGAAGTAGGCACCAACGATGTGTTGAAGTTGGTGGTGTATGGTGTGCAAGAATACAGTTCGGATTTAGACGTGAGCAAAGAAGGAACGGTGTTGATAGAGAATGTAGGCCGTGTAAAAGTAGCAGGCTTGACCATCGAAGCAGCGACCACAAGAATCAGACAGCAGATGGCCAACACTGCTTATCCAAGCCTAAGAACGGGTGAATCTAAATTGGCCTTAACGGTTGGCGATACAAGAACCATTCAAGTGACCATTATCGGTGCACAAAGAAGTGGTAATTACAATGTGTCTTCTTTGTCTACTATTTTAAATGCGTTAACAGAAGCAGGTGGTCCGAATGAAATTGGTTCTTACAGAAATATTGAATTGATTAGAAACAACAAGTTGTATAAGAAGATCGATTTATACGCTTTCATGCAAAACGGAGATCAATCACAGAATATGGGTTTAAAGGATCGTGATGTGATTCGAGTACCAGCCTATAAAGGAAGAGTAGAAATTAAAGGACAGGTAAAGCGTCCAGGTATTTTTGAGATCAACGGCACGGCAGAAAACTTCAATCAGTTTTTACAATATGCAGGCGGCTTTGATGACACAGCGTATACTGCATGGGTGAAAGTGATTCAAAAGAACGATAAAGAAAAATCGGTAAAAGATTTATCTGCAAAAGAATTTGCTAGCTACCAACCACAGGGAGGAGACATTATCCAAGTGTCTAAAATTTTAGATCGTTTTCAGAACAGGGTTAAATTATCTGGTGCCGTATTCAGACCAGATGTGTATGAGTTAACAGAAGGCATGCGCATTAGCGACTTGATCCAAAAAGCAGATGGCTTAAAAGAAGATGCTTATTTGGGCCGTGCACAGCTGATCCGCTTAAAGCCTAATTTATTAAAAGAATTAGTGAGCATCAATTTAGGCAAGGCATTGCAAAAAGGATCAGAAGAAAATATTTATTTACAAAGAGAAGACGAATTGTATATTAACTCCATTGTTGATTTAAGAGATTCATTGACGGTAGATTTATTAGGAGAAGTAAGAAGCCAGGGTCGCTTTAACTATGTAGATAGTATGACGGTGAAAGATTTAATTTTAATGGCAGGTGGATTCAAGTACGAAGCAAGCAAGCAAGTAGAAGTAGCAAGGTTGGTTAAGTTTGGTGATAAAGTAACCGATAACCAAGTAGCGACCATTTTAAAAACAGAAGTGAATGGTGATTTAAGTTTTAATCCAGGTCAAGAGAATTTTGTATTGCAACCGATGGACGTAGTAACCATTACTAAAAAAGTTGGTTATACCAATCCAGAAGTGGTCAGCATTACCGGACAAGTACAGAGTGTAGGTAAATATACTTTGAGTACACGTGTGGAGCGTGTGAGTGATATTGTAAAACGTGCTGGCGGCTTAATTGGGCAAGCTTATGGAGAAGGTGCTTATATTAAAAGAAGCCGATACAATATAGATACTTTAAGATCGGACGAATCAAAGACATCCGTTGAGCAAGCCTATATTAGAAAGTTTAAAGCACAGCAATTATCTGCTAAAGCTGAAATTAAAAATAGCTTAAACGAAGAGGATGTTTTGGTAGATGCACAAAAGCAAGGCAAGAAGAATTTAAAAGACACGCTTGATATTTTATACAAAGAATTAGAAAACGATTATTATCAAATTGCCATTGACATTAATAAAATTATGGATAAGCCAGGTTCCGAACTAGACCTGGTGTTGAGAGACAAGGATGAGATTGTGATTCCAAAAACAGATAATCGAGTAAAAATTAGTGGTGGTGTATTGCGACCTACCAATATTGTTTACCGTGATGGATTGACTATTGGAGAATGTATTAGTTCGGCGGGTGGTATAAGTGAGTATGCGAGAAGAGGCAGGGCTTATGTAATTTATGCGAATGGTAAAAGCAAAAGAACCATGCATTTTGGCTTGTTTAGAATTAACCCAACCATCAAGCCAGGTGCCGAAGTGGTATTGCCAGAAACAGATGTGAAAAAAGACAAGCCATTAACTAGCATTATCCAATTCACTACCGTACTAGCACAAATAGGATCGGTACTAGCCACATTAGCTATTTTAAATAGATAACATGATTGAGCAACAACAGCAAATAGACAACGACGAGATTTCTTTAAAGGAATTGATTCAAAAAATACAGGAGTGGATCCAGTATTTAAAAACGCAGTGGAAACTCATTTTGGGTATTGCAGCTTTAGGTGCCATCATTGGGTTTGTGTATGCTAGTTTTCAAAAACCCAATTACCTAGCAACTACCACATTCGTATTGGAGGAAGATAAAGGTGGTGGAGGATTAGGCGGTGCAATGGGTTTGGCGAGTAGTTTTGGTTTTGACTTAGGTGGCGGTGGCGGGGGCTTATTCACTAGCGCCAATATCATTGAATTAATGAAGAGCCGTTTGGTGGTAGAGAAAACTTTATTGAATCCGTTGCAAGTTGCAGGCAAGGAAATTAGCCTAGCAGATTTTTATATTCAATACAATGAACTAAAAGAAGACTGGGCAAAAAAACCAGCTTTGGCGAATATTAGTTTTCCAGTTCATGCAGATAGAACGAAATTTAGTTTGCAGCAGGATTCAATTTTACAAACGATCTCTGCAGGTTTGACTAAAAATAATTTAACCATTACCCAGAAGGACAAGAAAGTAAGTATCATTAGCTTGACAGTGAAAACTGAAAATGAGTTGTTCTCTAAATTATTTTGTGAGCAATTGTTAAAAGAAACTTCTGATTTTTACATAGAAACAAAAAGTAAAAAATCGAGATTGAATGTAGATATTTTACAACGCCAAGCAGATAGTATCCGCGCCGAACTGAATAGTGCCATTACAGGTGTGGCTGCTGCAACTGACAATGTCTACAATTTAAATCCAGCATTTAATGTAAGAAGTGCACCAAGTAAAAGAAGACAAGTAGATGTGCAAGCGAATACAGCGATATTGACCCAATTGGTTGCTCAACTAGAATTGTCTAAAGTAAGTTTAAGAAAAGAAACTCCACTAGTTCAATTGATCGACCGCCCTATTTTACCTTTAGAAAAGGATAAGGTAGGCAGGTTAAAATCATTGATCTTGGGTGGCTTCTTGGCTGGATTTTTAACGGTATTGTATTTAGTATTTGGACAATTGTACAAAAAAATGGTTGCTTAGTTCCCCTATCAAATAAATCATAGTTCATCACCCCCCTACGTGAATGTCACAATTAATTAAAAAAAACATGTTAAAGAAAATCAATATCGTCCCTAGGTGGATTATATTTTTGCTTGACATTGGGGTAGCGAGTTGTTCTTTTTTATTGGCCTTTATGGTTAAGCAAAATTTGGCATTGACAGGATTTGCATGGGAATCAGTGTTGAGCACTTTGTTTTTATTGGTGATCACCAATGGTTTGGTGTTTACAAGTATTAAAACCTATGCAGGCATTGTTCGATATACTGGGATGCAGGATGCGATCCGTATCGCCGTATCTATCTTTGTGTCTTCTGCCTTATTGTTTTTATTTTCTAAGTTGAGTTATAATTATAGAGAAGCATTTATTTTAGACAATGTCATTATCATTTTATATGCCAGCTTCGCCTTTTTAAGTATGTTAAGTTACCGCATGGGCGTGAAGTTTTTATTTGCCTATGCCAAGAACTATAAGATGGTGAAAAAGAATGTGGTTATTTTTGGTGCGGGTGAAGCAGGAGTTGCCACTAAAAGAGTCTTAGAACATGATACGCATAATAACATCAGCTTATTGGCCTTTATAGACGATGACCGCAAAAAGAACAATAAAGTATTAGATGGTATCCCAATCATTAATTTTAGCGAGTTAAACAAATTGGTGCAAGAGCAGGAAGTAGATGAACTGGTGATAGCGAGTTTTACGATTACGCCACAAAGAAAAAACGATATTGTTGATTTTTGTTTGGACCATGATATTAAGGTATTGAATGTACCTGCTTATAGCAAATGGAGTGAGGGTAAATTTAATAGTAAGCAATTACAAAATGTAAAAATTGAGGACTTGCTAGAGCGCGACCCAATTGTGATCAATAACCAACAAATTAGAAGTCAAATTAAAGGCAAACGGGTGTTGGTGACTGGTGCTGCAGGGAGTATTGGGTCTGAGATTGTAAGACAGTTGATCGCCTACGCACCGGAGTTAATTATATTATGTGACCAGGCGGAGACACCATTACATAGTTTAGAATTAGAACTACAGGAGAAGAAACATTTTGTGAACTGTATCCCCTTCTTAGCTGATATTACGAGCGAACAAAGAATGGAGGATCTGTTTAATCAGTTTAAACCACATTATGTGTATCATGCTGCAGCGTATAAGCATGTTCCTATGATGGAGCTTTGCCCAAGTGAAGCAGTGAAGAACAATGTGTTGGGCACCAAGTTGATGGCCGATTTATCGGTGAAACATTATGTAGAGCGTTTTGTGATGGTGAGCACAGATAAAGCGGTGAACCCAACCAATGTGATGGGTGCAAGTAAAAGATTAGCAGAGATTTATGTACAAGGTTTATCCAAAGAGATTGCCAACGCCACTAAGTTTATCACGACACGTTTTGGCAATGTACTGGGAAGTAATGGATCGGTGATTAATCGATTCAAGCATCAAATAGAAAAAGGTGGTCCAGTGACTGTAACACATCCGAATATCACTCGTTATTTTATGACCATACCCGAAGCTTGTCAATTGGTATTGGAAGCTGGTAGTATGGGTAACGGTGGAGAGATTTTTGTATTTGATATGGGCCAACCAGTCACCATTGCCGATTTAGCAAAAAAGATGATCCGCCTGTATGGTTATATCCCCAACATTGATATTGATATTACATACAGTGGTTTAAGACCAGGGGAGAAATTATATGAAGAATTGTTAAATGATGCAGAGAATACCTTGAATACCTATCATGAGAAAATCATGATCGCTAAAGTTAGAGAAGTAGCGATGCAGGACATAGAAGCAAAGTTCAATCAGTTTAGAACTTTGGTGAACACATCGAAAAACGAAAACGAATTGGTGGCATTAATGAAGGCCCTGGTGCCCGAATTTATTAGCAACAATAGTGTGTTTGAAAGTTTGGATGGAAACGCGAAAGTGGTTGGTTTAGATTAATGATGTTGGATTAGTGTGGTCCACACTAATTTGGAGTATTTTCAAATAGTCTTAAATCATTAATAAGTTGAAAATCATACACATTATATGTTTGATTTTTTGTTTATTGGTTATTGAAAAAGATTGAAAAATAGGTTAAATGTGCGCAGTTTAGTGCGCATTTTATAAACATAAAATGAAAGAAGTTGCAATAATTGGTGGAGGTATTTTAGGATTAGCAATTGGCTATGAATTAGGAAAACAATACCCCAAATTTAAGATTTCATTGTTCGAAAAAGAAACTAGTATTGGACGACATCAGTCTGGAAACAATAGTGGTGTATTGCACTGTGGTCTTTATTATCAGCCAGGCTCACTTAAAGCAAAATTAGCAGTTAATGGAATTCGAGAAATGATATCGTATTGTGAAAACAATAAAATTGAACATGAAATTTGTGGTAAAATAGTAGTAGCAAGTGATGAGAGAGAAAACGGATTATTAGAAAATTTAGCACTACGGGGTGAAAAGAATGGTTTGAAAGGGTTACAATTTCTGAACCAAAGTGAGCTTAAAAAGCGTGAACCTTATGTAAAAGCTTCAAAAGCTTTATTAGTTCCCCAAGAGGGAATTGTTGATTATATGCAAGTCATGGAATCTTTTTCTGCATTTATAAAAGAAAATGGCGGTCAGGTTTATTTAAATAATAAAGTAAATGAAGCCATTCCTTTAAAAGATGGTAAAATTTTAATTCGTACTGAACATTTTGAAAAAGATTATGATTTGATTATTAACTGCACTGGACTATTTTCGGATCGAACATATACAAGTTTTACCAAGAAGAAAAGTCCAATTAAAATTGTGCCATTTAGAGGAGAATACATGCACATAGCTGAAAAATATAAAAATGTTGTGAATCATCTCGTTTACCCTGTGCCAGATCCTAATTATCCTTTTTTAGGTGTGCATTTTACAAGGATGATAAACGGAGGAAGAGAAGTAGGACCAAATGCTGTTCTTGCACTTAAAAGAGAAGGATATAAGAACACCGATATCTCAATATATGACACATTAGACTCGCTTTCTTACAAAGGTTTTTTAAATTTCCTAATTAAGAATTTCAGTTTTGCAATGGGCGAATTTGCAAGTTCCCTATCTGCAAGCGCATTTGTTGCAAAAGCAAAGAAACTAATACCGGAGGTTGAAGAATATATGTTTGAAAAACGTGGAACCTCAGGTGTTAGAGCTCAAGCAATTCGTTCTGGCGGGGAATTAGAAATGGATTTTAATATAATAAAGGAAAACAATCAAATTCATGTATTAAATGCACCCTCTCCAGGTGCTACTGCATCATTATCAATTGCAAAATATATTATTAGGAATTACATAAGTTAATTTGATAAATTAAAATTAAAAAGTAGATATGAATAATTTAAACCTGAATGGAAAAAATATACTTATTACAGGTGGTACTGGCTCATTAGGGAAAGCATTAACAGCGCATATTTTTAAATACCATTCTAATATTCAAAAACTTGTAATACTATCAAGAGATGAACAAAAGCAATTTCAAATGGCACAAGAATTTCCTGAGAAATTGTTTCCGCAAATAAGATATTTTTTAGGAGACGTCAGAGATCAAGAAAGATTGGTACGAGCATTTCAAGGAATAGATATAGTAATTCATGCAGCTGCAATGAAACATGTTCATCTAGCAGAATATAATCCTGACGAATGCATTAAAACAAATATTGGTGGTGCACAAAACGTAATTCATGCTGCACTTCAAACAAGTGTAAGTAATGTGGTAGCCTTGTCAACTGATAAAGCATGTGCACCTATAAATTTATATGGTGCAACAAAGCTAACATCTGATAAACTTTTCGTTGCGGCAAATAATATTAAAGGAGCAAATCCTATAAAATTTTCTGTAGTTAGATATGGCAATGTGATGGGATCAAATGGTTCTGTGATTCCCTTTTTTTTAAATAAAAGAAAAGAAGGAAAACTGCCAATTACTGATGCATCTATGACCAGATTTAATATCTCTTTACAAGGAGGAGTAGATATGGTTATGCATGCCATAGAGTATGCATGGGGAGGTGAAATTTTTATACCCAAAATACCATCTTATAAAATTACGGATATTGCAAAAGCAATTGCACCTCATTGTGAAATTGAAATTATTGGAATTAGACCAGGTGAAAAAATACACGAGGAGATGATTACATCTTCTGACTCTTTTAACACATATGATTTGGGGAAATATTTTACAATACTTCCATCTTTGCCAAATTTCAATTTAAATGATTTCATCTTTACATTTAATGCTCAGAAAGTTCCAGAAGGATTTAATTATGATTCCGGAAGTAACTTAGAGTGGGAAACTGTAGATTCACTAAGGAATTTAATAAAAGAACATGTTGATGCAAATTTTAATTAAATGACTCAAAAAATAATTCCATATGGTCGACAAGAAATAACGAATGAGGACATTCAAGTCGTCATAGAATCGTTAAAGTCTGACTTTTTAACGCAAGGTCCAACAATTCTTGAATTTGAAAGTAAATTTGCAGATTATGTTGGCAGTAAGTATGCAGTTGCAGTAAGTAATGGGACTGCGGCTTTACATCTTTGTGCATTAGCTTTGAATGTAAATGAAAATTCAAATATTATCACAACTCCTATTACTTTTGTTGCATCTGCCAATTGTGTCAAATATTGTAATGGAAATGTCTGGTTTGCTGATATAGATCCAGTTACATATACATTAGATGTCTCAAAAGTTGAAGCACTAATTGAATCTAAGCCTAAAGGATTCTTTAATGGAATTATTCCTGTAGATTTTGCTGGCTTTGCAGTTGATTTGGAAGCTTTCAAGAATTTGGCAAACAAACATGGATTATGGATCATTGAGGATGCCTGTCATGCACCTGGTGGGTTTTTCATAAACTCAAAAAATCAACAAGAATTTTGTGGAAACGGAAAATACGCAGAACTCTCTATATTTTCATTTCATCCAGTAAAGCATATTGCATGTGGCGAAGGCGGTATGATTACAACAAATGATATATCTCTTTATCAAAAGCTACTATTATTACGAACTCACGGCATCACTAAAGATGCATCAGCTATAATTGAGCATCATGGTGGATGGTACTATGAAATGCAGGAATTAGGATATAACTATAGGTTAACTGATTTTCAAGCTGCCTTGGGAATTTCACAATTAAAAAGGGCAGATAAAGGATTAGAAAGAAGAAGAGAAATAGCAGGCATTTATAAAAACTCCTTTAAAGACAAGAAGTATATACTTTCTCAATCAGGCGATGTATTAGGCCATGCTTATCATCTATATATTATTCAGGTTGAAAATAGAAAAGGCTTATATGACTATTTAAGATTAAATAATATATTCTGCCAGGTTCATTATATTCCTGTACATACCATGCCATATTATAAAGCTCAAGGTTATAAGAAAGAGTCAATGCCTATTTCAGAAAAATATTATGAACATTGTTTAAGTTTACCTATGTTCCCAACACTTACTTCTGAAGAACAAAATTTTGTTATAAAAACAATTGATGAATTTTATCAAAACTAAAGTCTATAAATTATTAGCACCCCAAGAACTTGTTTTAATCGAGGAACAAATTAATGTTGATAATTTAGAAGAAAATGAATTTATAGCAGAAACAATTTATACTGCAATCTCACCAGGCACTGAAACGGCTGCATTTATTGGCAAAGAGCCACTTCGGCCTGGAAATATTTATCCACGAGTTGTAGGATATTGCAACATCGCAAAGATAATTAGTAAGGGTAAATCTATACACGATTTATCAGTTGGTGATTTTGTTCTAACATTTCAGTCACATAGAAGTCATTACGTACAATCTAATAAAGATTTTTATCTTAAGATCAATCCTGAATTAGCCAAAGAAGCAACCGTAGCATACCTATTCCATTTGGGTTATCATTCTTTGCTTACAGCAGGTGCAAAACAAGGCCATAACATAGCTATTATCGGTGCTGGAGTTTTAGGAGTTGCAACTTCCGTAATGAGCGAGGTTTCAGGAGCAAGAACTTTCCTTTTTTCGAATCAATCAGATTCGATTTCATTTATGGCAAAATATAACAAGTTTGTAAGTGTATTGAAAAAACAAGATAGTTCTTTGAAATATATCCAAACCCAAACTGAAGAAACAGGACTTGATATTATTGTGAACACTTCTAATTCATGGGATGATTGGAAATTCGCACTTAATGCAGTAAATACAAATGGGTTGATAGTAAATCTAGGATTTCCTGGAAGAGGGGAGGCACTTCCATTATTTAATCCACTTGATCCGCAATTTGTTTATACCAAAAACCTTACTATAAAGGCATTAAGTCCATTATATGAAGCTGAAATTTCTGCTTCGCAAATCCGATTTAATGTTAAGCGTAATTTAGAATATATCATTAGTTTGATTAATGCAGGTCGAATTTTTTTCGATCAACTAGTTACTAAAGAAATTAGTTATCTCAATTTAAATGATCAATATATTCAATATACTTCTCAAAACAATTATTTGCTTTCAACACTAATACATTGGAAAGATTAAAAGCAGCTGTAATAGGAATGGGTAGAATGGGTGCAGAACCTTCTGAAAGATTAGAAGGTAAAGCTCCTCATGGATGGTTGCCAATAAGTCATGTTGAATCAATTTTAGCGATTCCATCATTGGAATTAGTAGGATTATGTGACAATGACACAACAAGGTTAACAAAATTATCAAAACTTTATAATGTATCGAATACTTATACGGACTATACAAAGTTAATAGATGAGTTAAAACCTCAGTTTCTATCTATAGCAACAAGAACAAAGGGAAGAACTGATATTATCAAATATGCTTGTGAAAACGGCGTCAAAATATTGTATTTTGAAAAACCCATTTGCAATAGTATTGCAGAAGGGAGGCAAGCTTTAGCCGTCGCTTCTGAAAGAAATGTGGTAGTAGGTTATGGTGTTAATAGAAGATATCATACTGCCTACCGAAAGGCAAGAGAAATTTTACGATCTGGTGAACTTGGCAAAATAGAACATATTTGTGTTGAGCATAATTCTACCAATCTTTTATGGGCACATCCACATTCAGTAGACATTATTCTATTTTTTATAGAATCTTGTGAATTAGAATATGTTCAAGGTAATTGTACTTATATTGATGATTATAAACCTAGCAATTATATGCTAATAGATAATGATCCAATTGTGAATCACGCATTTTTTAAATTTAAAAACGGGATTACAGCAAGCATTAGCCCGACAAGAGGATTAAATACTCGGATTACATGTGAAAAAGGAATTTTAACGGTTTATTCTGATGGAACATGGCTTGAAATCAATGATATTAATAAAACTGGATATATAAATAATGGAAGAATAATTAATATAGATATTAGTTTGAGTGCCACCGTAAATGCATTTTCAGAATTAATAGAAATTTCAAGTGGAAATTCCATAATTGAAAAGCCAATTACTAATGAAGAAATTATTGCTGGTTTAATTATGTTGAATGGACTTGCCTTTTCTGCTCTCAATGGTGGAGTAATGATAAAGGCTGAAGATGTTCCTGAAGATATGGTAGTGACTGGGAAAATGGGTAGTTGGTATGCTTAATTCACGAATAGTTTTTCGTGCAGATGGAAATAGTAATATTGGCCTAGGTCATGTTTCAAGATGTTTGGCATTGTATGATATTTTAAAAGATTCTTATAAAGAAGTAATTTTTGCAATAAGAAATTCTGATTTAAAAATTACACAGACAGTCAATTCCCAATGTGCTGTTTATTTAATTCCAGATTCGCTAAGTCAAGAGGAAGAATTAGACATACTTTGCAAAAAATTATTACGAGAAGATGATCATTTAATTCTTGATGGATATCATTTTAAAACTGAATATCAAAAAGTATTAAAGGAAAATGTTTCTAAGCTTATTGTTGTAGATGATGAAGCTAATTGGCATATTGTTGGTGATCTAGTTATTAATCACGGTGGATCCACGTTGAAAAAAAAATATTCTATTGAACCATACACTAAGTTATTATTAGGACTTTCGTTTTGTTTAATACGCAAAGAATTTTTAGAAGCAGCCTGCGATAAGCAAATACAAAAAAACAAATCAAGTTTATTGATTTGTATGGGAGGGTCAGATACTCCTAATAATTCACTTAAATTATTAAAAGCAGTTGCTAAATTAAACATATTCAATAATATTACAATAATAACCGGGAGTGCATATTTACATAGTTTAAGTTTAAATCATTTCATTGAACAAAATACTGAAAATGACATTTCACATTTACGAAACCTAAATCCAGAACAATTAGTTTCGATTATCAAAAATACTGAAGTATGTATTGCTTCAGCTAGTACTATTTCATTAGAAATTGCATCGGTCCACGCCAGTTTGATTATTGGTATAACAGCAAGCAATCAAATTGCATTACATGATACTTTGATTGAATCTGGATGTGCAGTTAGCTTAAATAATATTAATAATTTAAGTGAAGATCAAATTGCCATTTTAATAAGAAAATTCATCTCGCAAGATACATTTGTTGAAATTTTGAAAAATCAAAGAGTTCATTTCGATGGAAAATCTGCAGAAAGAATAATTCATGCAATTAATTCCCTATAAATGTTAGCATTTGAAATTGCAGATATAAATAATGCACATTTGATTTATCAATGGGCCAATGATCCAATTGCCAGAGAAAATTCATATAACAAAGAGCCCATTAAGTATAGTGATCACTTAGTTTGGTTTAAAGAAAAAATCAAATCAGGGAGTTCTAAATTTTATATATTTTCAAATGAAGAAGGTCAAAAAATAGGTTTTGTTAGATTAGATTTCAATAATGTCCACAAAAATGCAATAATTAGTATTGTTGTAGATATAAATCATAGAGGTAAGGGTTACGCAAAACATATGCTTGAAACTGCCTCAGATGAATACCTAAAAAGTAATATAGGTGCAGCTATAACTGCTTATATTTTTAAAAATAATGTTCAGTCTTACAAGAGCTTTATTCATGCAGGTTTTGTCTTTAATTCGGAAAAAATCATAAATAAAGTAATGAGTTGTATTTTAATTAAAAAATAGTTTTTCATGAATGATATACAATTTGCAGGAATAACAGTTGGGAATAATCACAAACCTTTTGTGATCGCAGAAATGAGTGGAAACCATAACCAGTCATTAGAAAGAGCACTTTCAATTATCGATGCTGCAGCAGATGCAGGTGCGCATGCCATAAAATTACAAACATATACTCCTGACACTTTAACAATTGACGTTTCTCATGGTGAATTTTTCATTTCTGATCCTAAATCATTATGGGAAGGTAAAAATTTATATGAACTCTACAAAGAAGCTTATACTCCTTGGGAGTGGCATAAAGCACTTTTTGATAGGGCAAAGCAAAGAGGAATATTTTGTTTTAGTACACCATTTGATGATTCAGCAGTAGATTTTCTTGAATCGCTAGATATGCCTGTTTATAAAATTGCTTCTTTCGAAAATAATCATTTGCCGCTCTTGAAAAAAATTGCTCAAACACATAAGCCAGTAATTATGTCTACAGGGATTTCTACACTTGCTGATGTTGAAATAGCTGTAAAAACACTAAGAGAAAATGGATGTAGGGATTTGATACTTTTGAAATGTACAAGTACATATCCAGCTACTCCAGAAAATACAAATATTTTAACTATACCTCATATGGCAAATCTATTTGATTGTCATGTTGGACTTTCTGATCATACTATGGGTGTTGGGACTGCTGTTGCGGCTGTTGCACTTGGAGCTAGGGTTATTGAAAAGCATTTTACACTCGACCGTTCAGAAGGCGGGGTTGACTCTGCATTTTCAATGGAACCTGCAGAATTTAAAGTATTAATTGAAGAAACAGAAAGAGCGTTTCAAAGCTTGGGAAAAGTAACTTATGGGATATTAAAGGATGAAGAAAAAAGCCTTGGATTTAAAAGGTCTGTATATGTAATAGCAGATATGGAAGCAGGAGAAGAATTTAATCAATCAAATATTCGAATTATACGACCAGGCCATGGATTAGCTCCAAAATATTTTGAAATGTTGTTGGGTAAAAAAATTAATAAATCGGTTAAAAAAGGAACCGCTTTGACCTTTGATTTAATTGGATAATATGAAAAAATGTTTGGCAATAATTACTGCAAGAGGAGGTAGCAAGAGAATTCCGAGAAAGAATATTAAAGATTTTTTGGGATCACCAATAATAAAATATTCAATAGATGCAGCACTTGGTGCAGGTTGCTTCGATGAGGTAATGGTTTCAACAGACGATGAAGAAATTGCAACAATTGCTAAAAATTTTGGTGCTAATATTCCCTTTATGCGCTCTGTTGATGCATCAAATGATCATGCAACAACAGCAGAAGTAATATTGGAAGTCCTCGATTCGTATAAAAAAATAGGAATTGAGTTTGAATATTTCTGTTGCATTTATCCTACTGCACCTTTTATTACTGCTGAAAAATTGAAAACAGCATATGAAATGTTGGTAAATTCAGGTGCTAAATCTCTAGTCCCTATAGTTAGCTTTAGTTTCCCAATACTACGTTCATTCAAAATTGAAGAAGGATTAGTTAAAATGAATTGGCCGGAATATATGACTACTAGATCACAGGACCTACCTGCTGCTTATCATGATTGCGGACAATTTTATTTTCTTAAAACTGATGTTTTTTTACAAGAAAAAAAAATGTATACTGATTTAACTATTCCTTACAATATGCCAGAAAGCGAAGTTCAAGATATTGATAATGAGGAGGACTGGAAAATTGCGGAAATCAAATATACTTTTTTGAAAGAAAAAATTAAAAAATAATAGAATTGCAGGTATTAATAATTGGTTGTGGAAATATTGGTGCATTATATGATTATGAAAATGATTCGATATTAACACATGCAAAAGCGTTTTCTAAAAAATCTAAATGCAAGCTTTATTTTTATGACTTGAATATTTTGCTTGCGGAAAAAATTGCAGAAAGATACAAATCTGTCTTTTTAGCTGATCTTAATAAAGTAGATTTTAGTGAATATGATTGTATCAGTATTTGCACTCCAACTGCAACACATTTTCAGTTTTTAAAAAGGGCAATTGAATCAAATGTCAAATTGATTATATGTGAAAAACCCGTTTCAAGTTCTGAAGCTGAATTATTAGAATTAAAAAAATTATATGAAAATAAAAAATCCAAAATAATTGTAAATTATATTAGAAGATTTCAGCCTTCATTTAACTGGCTAAAAAAATTTATTGAAGATCTTTTAATTAGTGAAAAATTAACTCATGTAGCAATAAGATATCAAAGAGGCTTCATTAATAATTGCAGTCATGCATTTGATTTGATTTCTTATCTAACATCGAGGCCGATTGACCTTAGGAATTTGCAAAAACAAAATGTTGTTTATGATCATTTTCAGAATGACCCAACACTTTCTTTATTAGCAAACTGGAATGATGTGAATGTGAATGTTCTTGGCCTATCAAATGTACATTTTTCACATTTCGAAATAGATTTATATTTTAGTACATTTAAGATTGCGATAAAGGAATCAGGAGATCAAATAGATATTTTCGAATCTGAAATTCATGGAAATTTTTTAAATCCATTAAAATGCAATGAAAAACTGTCAAGGAAAAATTGTTTAAAAAACTACATGTTAGAAGTAGTTGACAGTGCTCTCAATTTACTTAATTCCGAATCTAATGCAGATAATTTTATTGAATCAGTAAATTTGAATTTATTAATGTTAAAATATTTAAACTAAAATATGGCTAAACTTGCAATAAACGGAGGGAACCCAGTTAGAACAAAATTGTTTCCAGCATATAATACAATTGGGGAAGAGGAGAAAAAAGCAGTTATGAAAGTCCTTGATTCGGGCAATTTATCTCAATTTTTAGGTGCATGGACTCACGATTTTTTAGGCGGTCCAACGGTTCGTAAATTTGAAGATGATTGGTCAAAAATGATTGGAGTAAATCACTCAATTTCTGTGAATTCAAATACTTCAGGACTTTTTACTGCAATAGGAGCAATAGGAATTCAACCTGGAGACGAGGTTATTGTATCTCCATATACTATGTCTGCAAGTGCAATTGCTCCATTAGTTTATGGAGGAATTCCTGTATTTGCAGATATTGATCCAAAAACATTTTGTATGGATCCTATTAGTATTGCCTCAAAAATTACAGAAAGAACAAAGGCAATTTTAGTTGTACATATTTTTGGCCATCCTGCAGACATGGATGCAATCATGGCAATTGCCCAAAAGCATAATTTATATGTTATTGAAGATTGTGCACAAGCTCCATTGGGAAAGTATAAAGGAAAGAGCGTTGGTTCAATTGGGGATTTAGGTGTGTTTAGTTTAAATTACCATAAACATATACATACAGGTGAAGGTGGTGTTATCACTACAAATAATAGTATACTAGCTGATCGTTGTCAAATGATCAGAAATCATGCTGAAAATGTTACTGCACCTAGGCAAATTGAAGATTTAACAAATCTAATTGGATATAATTATAGAATGACTGAGATAGAATGTGCAATTGGAATTGAACAAATTAAAAAACTACCCAGCCTAATTAATCAACGCCTTGATAATGTTGCATTTCTTGATGAAAAATTATCAGTATTTCCAGCATTCGACATCTTGCCTCCAATGCAAGATAATTCAGTTAATACATATTATGTTTATCCCATTAAGTTCAATAAAGAAATTGCTGGGATTAGTAGGAATAAATTTGTTGAAGCATTGAAAGCAGAATTACCTTGTGCAGTTTTAAGAGAAACAGCACCTTTAATTGGCGCAGGTTATGTTAAACCAATTTATCTGCAACCAATTTATCAAAAACAAGCAGCTTGGGCATTCAATCCAGCTTTATACTCTGGGAGCGTGAGTTATGAAAAAGGTATTTGTCCCGTAACTGAAAATATGCATTTTGAGGTTTTATTCACACATGAATATATGCGTCCAGGAATGCAACCAGATGACATGATGGATGTCGTAAATGCAGTAGAGAAAGTTTTTGAAAATATAAATGAGCTAGTTGATGACTCTAAATCTTAGAGGCAGAGGGTTATTTGTATTTAGTGATCCAGGTGGGGCAAAACCGTTGCTTGCTCTTGCAAAAAGTTTAGAAAATAGTTTAGATTTTTGCAAAATTATTTCAGACAGAATATATCCATTTTTTAAAGACTTTAATTTAGTAGTCTCCGAATCTGCTCTCCCTGCAAAAATAGAATTGCAAACAGCTCAACCCGACTTTCTATTTGTTGGAACTTCTTATACTTCAGATATTGAATTAAGTTATGTTAAGGAAGCAAATCGATTAGGAATAACATCGTTCGCATTTGTTGATCATTGGACTTCATTGAAGGAACGATTTATTTTAAATGGGGAATTGATTTATCCAACCGTTATCTTAGTTGTCGATATAATAGCTAAAAATAAAGCTCTCGAGGCAGGTATTCCGGAGGATATAATTGAAATTTTTCCTAACCCTTATCATAATTACATCAGAAATTGGGAGCCAGTTTATACTAAAAATGATTTTTTTTTGCGATTAGGTTTAAATATCAAAGAAAAAAAAATTATTACTTATGCTCCTGATCCATTATCAAATATAAATGGGGAATTGGAATACGGTTTTGATGAAATATCCTCAACTTTAACTCTATGTGAATCAATAAAGAGTCTTAATGAAAATTATTTATTTCTTTTAAAATTACATCCAAATCAAAAAAATAATAAGATTCAGAAATCTATCAGCAGTCAGATTTTTATTTTACCTAATGATGTTGATACTAATAGTTTGATATATTATTCTGATGTAATTATAGGTTTTTTTTCTAATTTTTTGATTGAAGCAGATTTAATGCATACGCCTGTTCTAAGATATTTGATTGAAGGCGTTAAGAAAGATCCCTTTCTGGATATGAATATTGGCAAAATTGTCAATCAGAATACATTAGTACAAGAAATAAAATTGATTTGTTTATGAAGTTTGAAGACAAATTCTTGATAGGTTCTCAGATTTATTTAAGAGCACTATCTGATTCTGATGTAGAAGGAAATTATCGAAAGTGGTTGAATGATAAAGAAATCGTACAATTTAATAGTCATGGAAGATTTCCAATGACTATTGAAAATCTCTTAACCTATATTAATTCTACCTCAAACTCAACAAATACTTTAGTATTAGCAATAATTGATGTTAATACTAGTAGTCATATTGGAAATATAAGTTTACAATCTATAAATTGGATTGATCGTAATGCCGAAATTGCTTTTCTATTAGGAGAAAAATCTTTCTGGGGTAAAGGAATTATGCAAGAAGCTGGATTTTTGCTCTTAGATCATGCATTTAAGGTGTTAAATTTACATAGAGTGTATTGTGGTACTTCGGAAGAAAATATAGGCATGCAAAAATTAGCCAAAAAATTAGGAATGGTACAGGAAGGAATAAGAAAAGAAGCCATTTTTAAGAATGGAGTATATTATGACATTATTGAATTTGGAATAGTTAATAAAAATGAAATACTGTAAAATTTGCTTACAAACTGATACTCGCCCGGGTATAAAGTTTAATTCTGAAGGTATTTGCCCAGCATGTAATTATTTTGAAACTCTAAATACCGTAGATTGGGAAGAGCGTAGAAAAGAACTTGATAGCATTGTAAAATTCGGAAAAACCAATAATCAATCTGGATATGATTGTATTATAGGAGTGAGTGGAGGGAAAGATAGCCTTAGACAAGCATTATTTGTAAAAAATGTTTTAAAAATGAAACCATTACTTGTATCGATGGGCTATCCACCAGAACAAGTAACTCAAAGAGGGATTGATAATGTTTCAAATATGATCCGTCATGGGTTTGATTGCATTTCAATTAATTTGTCACCACAAGTTTGGCAGAAATTAATGAGAAAAGGATTCTTTAACTACACTAACTGGGCAAAATCAACTGAATTTGCACTTTTTAGTAGCGTACCTCGATTAGCAATAGCCTATCAAATTCCCTTAATTTGGTGGGGTGAAAATGCAGCACTACAATTAGGAGATTTAAATGTAATGGGTAAAAATGGGAGCGATGGGAATAACCTTAGAAAAATGAATACATTAGGAGGTGGAGATATTACTTGGTTATTAAGCGATGAAATTAAAAAATCGGATATTTTACAGTACATCTATCCATCTGAAAAAGAAATGGAAGATGCCAACCTTAGGATAACATTTCTTGGTTATTTCTGGAAAGACTGGTCTTTAATTGATAATGGAAATTTTTCTGCATTAAGAGGACTCGATATTAGAAATGAACCTCCTCAAGATTTAGGAGATCATGTTGGCATCACTTCATTAGATGAGAACTGGGTTTCATTGAATCAGATGATCAAATACTTAAAATATGGTTTTGGTAGAATTTCTGATTATGTAAATGAGGATATACGAAACCAGAGAATCACTAGAGAAGAAGGAATACAACTTCTAAAAAAATACGATGGCACTTGTTCTCCAAAATATATAAAAAGTTTCTCTGATTATATTGGTATCACTGTCGAAGAGTTCTGGAAACAAGTTGATCTATCCGTCAATACGGATCTTTTTATTAAACATGGTTTGGGTAAATATGAACCAAAATTTGAAGTAGGATTAGGCTTATGAAAAACCCACGAATAGTAATAATAGATTATGGTGTTGGAAACACTTACTCGGTTTCTAATGCAATCCATTCACTTGGCTATAAGCGTTTGAAGATATCAGAAAAGGAAGAAGAAATTCAAAATGCTGATGTTTTGATCCTTCCTGGTGTTGGCGCATTCGAAGCATGTGTTAAAAATTTGAAAGAGAGGAATTTAATTTCCATTTTAAATGAGCAGGTTTTGATTAAAAAAAAACCAATTCTTGGAATTTGTGTGGGAATGCAACTGCTTGCTTCATTTTCAGAAGAAAATGGCATGCATGCAGGCTTAGGTTGGATTGAAGGTAATGTTAAAAAATTAGTACTTCCTAAAGAATTCCCTGTCCCTCATGTAGGTTGGAATGATGTGACTATTAAAGAAAATAGCCCTATTTTTAATAGAAACGCTCAATTTAGTAATTTTTACTTCGATCATAGTTATTTTTTTGATTGCGATGATATATATGTGGCAGGTTATAGTAATTATGGAATCAAGGTAACGGCAGCAGTGCAAAAAGAAAATATTTTTGGTGTACAATTTCATCCAGAAAAGAGTCAAACAAATGGGCTTAAATTATTCAGAGGTTTTTTAAATTCCATTTAGTCATGTTAAAAAAAAGAGTAGTAGCTACATTAGTTGTAAAAAATGGAATAGTAGTTCAAAGCATCAATT
This sequence comes from Sediminibacterium sp., assembly GCA_030158665.1. Taxonomy (GTDB): domain Bacteria; phylum Bacteroidota; class Bacteroidia; order Chitinophagales; family Chitinophagaceae; genus Sediminibacterium. The sequence goes on from JAOASM010000027.1 coordinate 81,113, forward strand.
TCAAAAAATATCTTCCAATTGGTAAACCTTCTGTAGCAATGGAATATTTAAATCAATGGGGTGTTGATGAAATTGTATTAATTGATATTTCAGCTAGCAGAAATATCAAGGATCCCAATTATTCAATGATTACAAGAGCTTCAGAAAAGTGTTTTGTACCTCTAACCGTAGGTGGAGGAATTTCTAAACTTGAGCATATTCAAAAATTGATGCATTGCGGTGCAGATAAAATTTCATTGAATACTGCTGCAATTCATAATCCTGAACTAATTACATCCGCAGCTAAAATTTTTGGAGATCAATGTATAGTTGTTAGTATTGATGCGATTAGTACAGCCGGAGGATATAGAGTTTATGATTATTTAAATAATAACATTTTAGATATTTCACCAGCAATTTTTGCAAAAAAAGCAGTTGAACTTGGTGCCGGTGAGATACTAATTAATTCTGTTGATCGTGATGGGTCTTATCTTGGTTTTGATATTGAATTGATTAATTCCGTTTGCGAATTAGTAAATGTGCCAGTTATATGTTGTGGAGGAGCAAAGAATGCTGACGATTTTGTTCAAGTATTTCAAAATACAAATGTTAGTGCAGCAAGTGCGGCAAATTTTTTTAATTTTTTTGAGCATAGTGTGAATATCACCAAAAGCGGAATTAAAAGGAAAATGGATGTAAGGTTAGAAACATATGCAGATTATAAAGAAAACAGTTTTGACGAAAATTATAGACTCCTGAAAAAAACAGATGATGAACTCAAAGAAATGCTATTTGTAAGAATCGAGAAAGAAGTTATATGAAATATTGTAAAAGATGTCTTTATCCAGAGAATCATCCATTGAATATAGTGTTCGATGAGCATGGTATTTGCAGTGGCTGCAGGGTACATGAAGAAAAAGATACCATAAATTGGGTACCCAAAGAAGAAAAGCTTAGATCTATACTTAATCAATACAAAAATATATCAGGAAATAATTATGACTGTATTATCCCTGTAAGTGGCGCAAGGGATTCGTATTTCATTGTCAATACAATTAAAAATGTATATGGATTGAATCCACTTCTTGTAACTTATAATAAACATTATAATACTCCAGAGGGAGTTAGAAATCTAGCTAAACTACGTATAGAATTCGATTGTGATATTATGACTTTGACAGTTAACCCCGAAACAGTCAAAAATATTACACGTGCAACTTTAAGAAAATTTGGTAGTATATATTGGCACTGTCTTGCTGGCCAGACTGTATTCCCAGTACAAATGGCTGTGAAATTTAAGATACCACTTATAATTTGGGGAGCCCATCAAGGGATTGATCAAGTTGGAATGTTCTCTCATCTAGATGAAGTTGAAATGACTAGAAAGTATAGAAAAGAACATGATTTAATGGGATACGAGGCAGAGGACTTGATTGATGAATTTGATTGTATAAATTTTGAGGATGTTATTCAGTATATTTATCCAGATGATAAAGAAATAGAGAGAGTAGGTGTTAGAGGTATATATTTAAATAATTTCATAAGGTGGGATTCTAAGATTCAGCACGAATCAATGATTAGGAATTATAATTATGAAACAAAAGAGCAAAATAGAACTTTTGATACTTATAATGATATTGACTGTTACAACTATTCAGATGTACATGATTATATAAAGTTTATTAAACATGGATATGGCAAAGTTTTTGACCATGCAACAAGGGAAATTCGGCTTAAGCGGTTAACAAGAGATCAAGGAATTTCATTAATTAAAAAATATGGATTTAGACAACCTCAGAATTTAAATCTTTTCCTTAACTGGTTAGGGATATCAGAAAACAGTTTTCATTATATAATAAATCAACATAGAAATAAACAACTTTGGAAATTAAATGATAATTGGGAATGGGAATTAACTGTTGATTTATTTAGTGATTTAATTAAATCTGGAGATAATATAGCGGCTTTAACAGTTATAGACAATGATTCAGAGTTTATATTAACACAATCATATAAAAGTACGGATCAAAATGATGACTATATTTTAATAGGACGAGGTTATAATTAAGAGTAAATAATGAAAATTGGTTTTAGAAGATATTTTATAATTGAAAAGCAGATAAATATTGGAATTAAAATTTCAAAATTTATGTATTTTAAATTACCCATATTCGGGAAATTTATTAGTACTATGATCATAGATAGAATGCTGTTATTAATTTTTGGAATTGATTTATTATCTCATTCAATTCATATTAATAAACTTTCTATTTCTCATCCAAATGGAATTTTGCTGGGAGGAAATGGTATCAGGTCAGAAGGAAGAGTTGTAATCATGTCTGGAGTCAAATTTGGTGCTAAAACTCCAAAAGATCCTTTATATCTTGAATTGCATAGTAAGCAATCCGTATTTGAATTAGGTGACAATGTTGTAATCTCATCAAATTCTGTGATTTTAGGGCCAATTACAATTTGCGATAATGTCATTATATCTGCAATGTCATTAGTTAATAAATCTATTGTTGAACCAGGCATATATGGAGGAATCCCAGTTAAGAAACTTTCAAGTAATGTAAATCAGGATTGGGTTGAACATTTATAAATTTAAAATCAAACAACATGAAAAAGCTATTTAAATTTTATTATTATGTTAGATGGAATTTAATTTTAGTTAGATTAATCGGATCAATAAAATATGCAAAAAATTTTTTTAAGAATGGTTTGATTAAATCTTTACCTTTTGAATCTACTACTCAAATTAATAATATTGGCTATTCACTAGGTCCTACAATTGATCGTTCAATTGTAGAGGACATTATGAATATTTACAAAGAAAGAGGTGAAAAAATAATTCCAAGACCTACAGGATCTCCATTTGTTAACTTAATTGATTCAAATGATATTTCAGTAAATAATCCAATAATAAAACTTGCATTTTCGAAGGAAATACTCGATGCGGCGATTGATTATTTTGGTGGAAAATTGAGTCTTGATAGTATCCAATTGCTGTATTCATTTACAACAAACAATGAATTGCGAGAGAGTCAATATTGGCATAAAGATTTTGGAGACTCTAAATCTTTTCATGCAATAACATATTTAAATGATGTAAATAAAATTGAAGATGGACCTTTTGTTTTTATTGATAAAGTAGATACAAAAAAGATCAAAAAATCAATTTTTATAAGACGTATTAATGATAGAGTTTTAATAGAGGAGCTTGGGGATGAAAACAAAATCAAATATTTCTATGGAAGTTCTGGTACTACAGTTTTTGTTGATCCTTCTGTATGTTATCATTATGGGTCAAGATGTAAAAGTTATAGATATGCAATATTTATAACTTTTAATACTGATACTCCATATACTAATCCAATAAGACTTGTTACTGAAAACAAATCAAAGTTATTAAATGTTGCCACACAATTGCGTCCCGATTTATCTCCAAAATTATTACAAAGTATAATTTATAATTAAATTATCGATTTAATGAATAATAAACCTCTCATACTATTTTTTTCCAGAGATTATCAGTCAAAGTTTTATCCAAAATTAAGATCAGAAATTTATGAATCAATACATGTTACTTTAAATAAAAATGAGAAGAAAAATGTAGAAAAAGAGGGCGGTAAAGTGGTAGCATGTTTAGAAGAAGAATTTCAAAATTTAACTGAAGCAAATATTGCATTTCCATATTTGGAATATTCAATTGGATCTGACAGATTTTTGAGGAATTATTCGCATAGTGATCGCCTGGTAGTTTTAAATAAAATTATTACATTTTGGGCTAACGTTTTAGAAAAATATAAGCCACAATTTGTAATGAATGAAGTTGTTGCATTAGAAATTTCGGAAATTTTATATATAGAATCTAAAAAAAGAGGAATTCAATATTTGGCAACAGGTGCATTTGCATTCGAAAATTCATTTTTTTTCCACTCAACACCTTATACTAGTGAAGTTTCTGATCAACTTAGATTAGCTGTTCCATCAGAAAAACATAAATTACTTGCAAAGGATTATATTAGTAAAATTAGATTTGGAGCAGCAGAAAACCCGCATATAAAAGTTTTAAGAAAGAGTAAAGATATTCGCAACCTCTTAAGTAAAACACGAAACTTATTTGACCAAATTGTAAGATATTATAGTATAAAAAATAAAACAATTAGACAAATATGTTACTATGAAAGTTTTGGGTATTATTTAGATGAAATTAACTATTTCATAAATTATTTTATAAGATCAAGATTATATGATAGTTTAACAGATATTGGTTCTGAAATAGAAACAGTGTTTTATCCTTTACATTTTGAACCAGAAGCTACATTATATTATTTATCTCCTTTTTATGACAATCAATTTGCTTTAATTGAAAATGTACTTAAATGCATGAAAGAAAATCAGGTTTTGATTATAAAGGAACACCCTGCTCAACCTGGATTTTTAATGCAAAAACACTTTAGAAAACTTAAGAGCCGCTTTCCCAATATTAAATTCTTAAAAGCAGATGTGCCATCTTTAACAGTAATAAACAGGGCTAATTATATATTTACTTTAGTTAGTACTGCTGGATTTGAGGCAATGTGTTTAGAGAAACCAGTAATTGTTTTTGGTAAAGTATATTATAATTCGTATCCTGGAGTTAACTACTGTAAAACTTTTGATGAAGTGTATGATTTATTGAGAGGCCATAAACAGTTCAATAAATCTAATGAATTAGAAGACTTTGTTTCTCGTATGTTTTCAATTTTACATTCCGGATATCCTTGGCCTTATCCCATATTATATAACCAAGATAATATAAGAAATGTTCGCATCGCTATTGAAAATAAAATTTCAAGATGAACGAGAATACCCAAAAGTATACATATATAGTAACCACAATATTTAGCTCTTCGATAAGTTTTATCAAGAGTTATTTATTTATGGATGTACTTTCAAAAAAAGATTTGGGTTACATTGCAATTTTTCAATCAATAATTGTAGTTATTGGATTTCTTCAGATTGGAAGTATTACAGGAGGATATAGATTAGTTTCATTTTCAAAAGAAAGATATAAATCAGCTAATGATACTGTGATTACTTTCCTGATATTTTTGTTAAGTGTTACATCATTAATTGTATTTGCTTACAGTTTAATAACAAGTTGGAATTGGTTTTTAATTTTAGGAATTTTTGTTGGTATTGCTTCTTTACTCACTAATTGGTGGTCAAATTTGCACATTGCATTAGGAAGAAATAAGTTATTAAGTATTTTAACCTTCTCCAGTGTATTAATATCCTTGCTTTTTATACCAATATTATATTATAATCCTTTGTATGGTGCAATATCTTTACTTGCATTTCAACCGATTTCATTTATTTTTCTAAGCTATATTTATAATAAGGATTTTCGTTTTAAGTTTTCTCTTAAATCTATAATTTATTTTAAATTAATTACTAAGTATGGGTTTGTTCCATTTTTTGTTGGAATACTATATTATGTAAATCAACAAGCTGAAAGATGGATAATTGGTTATAGTTTGGGTATAGAAAGCATAGGCGAATATTATTTAGTATTTTTATTTTCTACAATTTTTTTAGTTGTTCCATCTGCTTTAGCTACTGTCAATTTCCCAAATTCTATGAAACTTATTAGGAGTAATCAAGTCAATAAAAAAAGATTTATAGACTTGTTTGGGTTATATTACTTAGAGCTTTTAATTTATATTACTACTTCGTTTCTCATTACTTACTATATTCTTCCAAAGCTTGTTGGTAAATTTCTTCCACATCATCTTAACGGCGTATCTTTTGTTAAAATTATATTTTGGGGTCTTTCCATTTTTACTCTTGTAGATCCAATTACATTTGTATTAAATGCTAAATTGCATTACAAAGAGTTGATAACAATATATTTAGTGGCTTTATTTTTCTCTTTCTCGTGCTATTTTTATTTATACTCTAATCATCTTAGTTCACTAACAAATTTCGCATATGTAAATGTAGTTTTTTTTACATGTGTAGCTTGTGGATATATTTTATATTTTTTATTAAAAGGAAATAGGTCACTTTATAATTATGATTAATTATTTCGATTTTAGGAATTCTGTTTCAGGGCTATTTTGGTCTATTGTACTTATGCCTTTTTTTCAAAAAATCGGTAAAAAATCAAGAATTGTAAATCCATTAAAAATTAAAGGTTTAAATAAAATTACAATAGGTAATAATGTAATAATCAATTCAATGTCGTGGCTACAAGTAGAACATGAAGAAGGTAATTTGAAAATCGAAGATGGAACAATTATTGGGCATTTTAATCATATATATGCTTATAAAAATATTCAAATCGGAAAAAAAGTTTTGACTGCTGACAAAGTGTATATATCAGACTGCATGCATTCATATATAGACATAAACTTGCCAATAATGAATCAGAAGACTTTCGCAATTAATGAAGTTAAAATTGGTGATCATTCTTGGTTAGGTGAAAATGTAGTTATCCTTGGTGCAAGTGTTGGGAAACATAGTATAATTGGCTCAAATAGCGTAGTAACTACTGATATACCTGATTATTGTATTGCAGTTGGCGCACCAGCTAGAGTAATAAAAAGATTTGATTTTGTTAATCAGCAATGGATAAAAATGAGCATGTAATTTTATGAAAATTCTTATTTCTCATCCTGGGTTCTCAAATTTTCATTTATTTTTTAAAATACAGAGTAGCCATGAAGTATACTTACACAGAAATTATGATTTAAATAGTAACATTTTTCGTTTTTTTCGTTTTTTTAATATTCTGAATATTTTAGAAAAAATTAATACATATCATTTATATAAAAAATATATCAATAACAACATAGATGTTTTAATAGTAATAAAAGGGTGCACAATTAACTATGATATACTTGATTTATATTCAGTAAATTATAAAATTTATCTTTGGGATTCTATTGTAAATATATATAATGGTGAAAGGTATAAAGAAAAATCGCAAAACGTTCTTTCGTTTGATCTCAATGATTCATTAGCCTTTAATTTCAAATATTTACCGTTATTTCATTTTCGAGGAAGTAAAGTTTTTGATAATAATAAAGAATCAAGAGAAATTATTTCCATGTACGGAACTTACTCATTTGAGAGGGCTTGTTTTTTGGACTTATTGAATACAGATAACATAATTAAATTACCATTAGAATATCACTTAACTATATCAATCTCTCATTTTTTGAGAGAGTATTTTTTATTAAGACGGCCAATTAGAATTTTGTGGAAATATTCAACATTTAAAAAATTGTATAGGAGCAAAATTGATGATATGCTAAATAGATCTTTAGCTACATTAGATATTGCAAATGAAAATCAAAGTGGGATGACTACAAGAACCTTTGAAGCCTTGTCTTATAACACAAAATTAGCCACCAACAATTTGACAACGTTTAATTTTTGTAAGGATAAAAACTTTAATGTATTCTTTTTAGATACGAAGACAACGAAGTTTGATAAGCTTAAGTTTATTGAATTCTTATCAAAAGATTTGGTAGCAGATCAAGATTTTTTAAAAACGTATAGTATCGAAAATTATTTAAATAATATTATTAATCACAATCAATAATTATCTATATGATATTTAAAACCTGCAACTTATGTTTTTTCCCAATCATAAGAATTAATAAATCTGTATTTGGTACAAGATGCATTAAATGTAGATCTAGTTATGCACATAGAGCATTAGGTTTCTACTTTCAAAATTTAAAAATTGACACTTCAATTTTTATTCATGAATTTTCAAATCATGGTGCTTTTTTGAAGTATTTAAAAAAGAGTTTCAAAAATCTATCTACTTCGGAGTATTTTGACAATGTTAAATCTGGAGATTATGTCAATGGAATTCAGTGTCAAGATTTACAAAATCTTTCATTCTTCGATAATTCAATTGATATTTTCACTTCAACGGAAGTATTTGAACATGTTCCAGATGACACAGAAGGCTTCAAAGAAATATTTAGATGTTTAAAGCCTGGCGGGTCATTTATTTTCACTGTGCCTTTAGATGTAAATAATGAAGAAACAGTAGTTAGAGCTAAATTAATTGACGGGGATATCATTCATATTTTAGAACCAGAGTATCATGGTGATCATTTAAGGGAAAAAGGAATTCTTTCTTTTAGAACTTATGGTAGAGATATTATAAAAAAGTTAGTATCAATAGGGTTCAGTGATGCTAAAATAATAGAGATTTTTGAACCAAACTTGTCAATGGACAAACCATTGCCAATTATTCATTGTGTAAAATAATTTTTATGAAAGTAGTAATTTTTGCTGGAGGTTTAGGAACAAGAATTTCTGAAGAATCTCATTTAAAGCCAAAACCAATGATTGAAATTGGAGGGAAACCTATTCTTTGGCATATTATTAAAATCTATGAGTCACATGGATTTAATGATTTTATAATTTGTTTGGGTTATAAGAGCTATGTAATCAAGGAGTATTTTATGAATTACTATTTACATAATGCTGATGTAAGAATAAATTTAAAAGATAATAGTACTGAAATTTTACAAAGTGGATCTGAGGATATTAGAGTAACATTAGTAGAAACCGGATTGGAAACTAAAACAGCAGGACGCCTTAAAAGAGTAAAAAAGTATATAGGAGACGAAAGATTTATGTTAACTTATGGAGATGGTTTATCTGATATTAATTTAAATGACTTGTTGAAATTCCATGATTCTCACGGTAAAATTGCAACAGTTACTTCAATCTTACCTGAAGGTAAATTTGGCGCTATTATGACAGATAAAGACAATAATGTTAAGCAATTTATGGAAAAGCCAAAGGGAGACGGTCATTGGATTAATGGGGGCTTTTTTGTTCTAGAATCTAAAGTTTTCGATTATCTTAATGATGATATGGATGATGTAATGTGGGAAGATTCTCCTCTTCACAACCTGACAAATTCTAATGAATTAGTAGCATATAAATATGAAGGTTTTTGGAAGTGTATGGATGCATTAAGAGATAAAGTCGAACTAGATAAAATGTGGGAAAGCGGAAATCCTAAATGGAAAAAATGGTAAATAATAACATATAAAATAAATAAACATGAGAATTTTAATTACGGGAAACCTAGGTTATGTTGGCGCTTATTTGGTTTCAAATTTAAGAGCTAAGTATCCACAAGCCTACATTGTAGGTTATGATTTAGGGTATTTTCAAAATTGTTTAACAACAAAAAACTTTGCACCAGAAACGAAATTAGATGTTCAATATTTCGGAGATGTTCGGAGCTTTGATGAAAATTTATTAAACGACATTGACCATGTAGTGCATTTAGCTGCAATTTCAAATGATCCTATTGGTAATAAATTTGAAGAAGTGACTTTGAATGTTAATTATAAAGCAAGTGTTGATATTGCAGAAAAAGCCATAAAAAAGGGAGTAAAATCATTTGTATTTGCTTCAAGCTGTAGTGTTTATGGTGCGGGAGGAGAAGATGTTAAGACTGAAAGTTCTGAATTAGACCCATTAACTCCGTATGCCAAATCAAAAGTTTTAACCGAACAAGCTCTAAGCAAATTAGATGCGGGTAATACAATTATAACTTGTTTGAGATTTGCCACAGCTTGTGGGATAAGTGATCGTCTAAGATTAGATCTAGTTTTAAATGATTTTGTTGCCTCTGCATTAACTAGTAAACGAATTGATATATTGAGCGACGGAACTCCGTGGAGACCATTAATTAATGTTAAAGATATGGCAAGGGCAATTGATTGGGCAATTGTGAGAAATAAAGATAATGGTGGTCAATTTCTAATATGCAATACTGGAAGTAATATTTGGAATTATACAGTTAAAGAACTTGCTGAGTTTGTATCTCAAAGACTTGAGAATATTAAAATAACAGTAAATAAAGATGCACCAGCAGATAAAAGATCGTATCGAGTAAATTTTGATTTGTTTACGTCATTAGCAAAAGATTTCACTCCTCAAATTGATGTAGTTACCACAATAAATGATCTAAAATCCGGTTTGGAGAAAATTGATTTTAGTGATATTGAATTTAGAAAATCAAATTTTATGAGGCTAAATCAATTAAACAATTTTCTAGAAAAAGGGAAATTAGATTCTAAATTAAACTGGGTTAGATAATATTTAAATAGTTATTCTTTATGAAATTTAACAAAACTAAATTAGACGGTTCATTTGTCATCGATTTAGATAAAAGAGAAGATGAAAGAGGTTTTTTTGCAAGATTATTTTGTATTAATGAGTTTGATCAAAATCAAGCCGATAGAAATATTGTACAAATAAATAATTCTTTGAGTAGAGACAAGGGAACTTTAAGAGGCATTCATTATCAACTAAGTCCAAAATCAGAAACGAAAATTGTTCGATGTATAAAAGGTTCGTTGTGGGATGTTATCGTTGATTTAAGGCCAGATTCACCTACGTTTTTACAATGGTTTGGAGAAACTTTAAGTGCTGAGAATAGGCGAATGATGTTTGTTCCTAAAGGTTTTGGTCATGGATTTATTACTTTAGAGCCAGATACTGAAGCAATATATTTTGTAACCGAGTTCTATTCACCTGAACATGAAAGAGGGTTAAGATGGGATGATCCCAAAATTGGAATAGAATGGCCAATTGAACCTGTTATTATCTCTGAAAAAGACAGACAACACAAAGATTTTGATATAAATTATAATGTATAATATGAAAGTATTAATTACTGGTGCTAATGGTTTTATTGGGAGTTATATGTGCGATTATTTTTTGAATAATAATTGCGAAGTAATAGGACTTTCGAGAAGATTTTTCCCAAAAGTTAAGGAAAAATTGAAAAAAGCCACTTTAATAGAAGTAGATATTTTATCAGAGAATTTCGCGTCCCTTAAATTAGAGGCAGATATAATAATACATTTGGCAGCTTCGAATGATATAGTTTCTAAGGATCTTGCAAGAGGAATTGAGCTATCAACTTTGGGCACTGTAAATACATTAAAATTTGCACAAAACAACAGCATAAAAAAATACATATTTTTTTCTACACTTCAGGTTTATGGAACCGAACTCAAAGGAAAATATTCAGAAGATACTATAGTTAAACCAGAAAACGACTATGCTATGAACCATTTATTTGGCGAAATGTATGTGGAAATGTATAGTCGAAAATTTGACATGAATGTAGTGGTTGCACGACCTTCTAATATTTATGGATCTTTTCTTACCAATGAAATAGAACGATGGACATTAGTACCAGGATGTTTATGTAAAGAAGCGATTGAAAAAGGAACAATAACATTAATGTCTTCTGGAAAACAAAATAGAAATTTTATAAGTCTTGAGCAATTAAGTTATTGTACTTTACAAACGGCGTCAAATATTCATAAAAAATTTGATATTATAAATTATGTAACAAATGATTATAATACAATCGTTGATATTGCTAAGTTTACTCAAAACATTTTTAAAGAAAAATTTGACAAAAAGGTTGATTTAAAAATCGGGTCTGATTTTCCGGATACAAAAAATGATTTTGAATTTAAGACTTCTAAATTTGAATCGTACAAAATTGATGTAAATCAAACCAATAGAACACACAATCTTGAAACTGAAATATCGAAGGTAATTCAAGGTTTAATAAAGATTAATTGACATCTATTAGTTAATTATGAAAAATTGGCTTTTTAGATTCATCATGTTTGCTTCAGTTCTTGTAAGTGGATCATTGTATCCAATAGTTTTTGGTGGTGTTATCCCAACAATACTTATATTACTAGCTGTTATAATTCTACTTTTTTTAAAATTCAGTTTAAATCTTAAGTTATTTAAGCTTTTTACAATCCATCTTTTAGTTATACTCAGTATATTATTTGTTCATTTTTTTTTAAATGGATCAAACAATCATGAAAATGAATTCTTTAAATTTATTTTTAGGGTCATAACTGCACTATCCATTTTGTTTATTTATTCACTATATAAACGAGAAATAGTAACTGATTTTATCTGGGTAATGAATTTGCTTCTTTTGCATTCAATTATAAATTTTTTACTTGGTTTTGTTTTAGTTCAATACTTGGTTCCAGTAAATACAGAGCAAATTAATTGTTTAACATATAAGTATGTTTTTTTTTATTTTTCAGAAGCAAATTCAATTGGCTTTTCATTTTTAAGAAATCAAGGAGTATTTTGGGAACCAGGTGTGTTATCTGTCTTTCTTAATATTTTATTATTTGTTTATTTGTTTATTAAACCAAACTTAGGATTAGCATTTCTAGCATTTTTAATGATTTTTTCTACTTTTTCAACAACTGGGCTAATTTTGTCAATTATATTATTTGTAATAAAATTTAGAAAAAGCATAATTAGAAATATTTATACATTATTGCTTAGCACACTTTCTATTCTTGTTTTACTTCCAATTGTAATCGGTAATATAATCGATAAAGTTAGTGGGGATGGACAGGCTTCATTTTATTGGAGATCTTTTGATTTACTAATTTCTCTTCAAATGGTTGCTGCAAATCCAATAAAAGGTATTGGATTTGGTAGTGAAGTATACAAAAATATTCAAGAACAAAGTCAAATATTTTTAGAATCAGATATACTAGAGGGAAGAGGAAATACAAACTCAATTGTTTATATTTTTGTTGTTTTTGGTATCCCATTAGCCTTATACATACTTAATTTAATGTATAAACAATCGATTTTTATTTATAAGAATAAATTTCTTTTTTTTCTTGTTATTTTGATATGTTTGTCAACAGAGCCTTTGATTACTTCAATATTTTTTTTAATGATTTTATTTTCAAACTATTTTAGTTTTCATAATAAACAATTATAGATGGGTAAATTGAATAATTATTTCGATTTGGCAATGATTGTTACTCATCAAAATAATGAGCATATTTTTGATTTATTAGAAAGTATTAGAATTTATAATAAGAATTTGAATATTTATTTCATTATTGTAACTCAAAATGATTTACAATTAGAATTAAATAATATATCCAATTTCTATGGTATTCAGTTATTTCAAAAACCATCAGGGCTTTCTAAAGCCAGAAATTTTGGAATTCAGCATTTGATAGTAAATAATATTTTATTTAATTATATAATGTTTCCTGATGATGATACTACATTTAACAATAAATTTTTTGATAATTTTAAATCTATTGTTTCTTTAAATCATAATTATTTGATAGATGTGTATACAAAAGACACATCTGAGTTGTATATTTCAAATTCTTTAACCGATGGATCGAGTGTAACAAAAAAGCAATATCATATAGCTATGAGTGTAAACATGATAATTTCAAAGCTATATTTTGATTCTGTACATTATTTTGACGAAAAACTTGGTGTTGGAGCTGCGTTTGGTTCAGCAGAGGATACGGATTATTTTTTAAGAATTGTCAATTTAAGCGGTAATTTTATTTACACGAAGCAGCTTTGTAATTTCCATCCATCTCCAAAAAATAAGTATAAGAAACTAAAACTTATGTCTTTAATTAATAGATTTATTAATTATGGTAATGGCATTTTGTTCGCACTGTGTAAACATAATATGTACTTTGATGGATTTATAGTTTGTATTAGAGCTATTGGCGGATCTCTATTAAGTTTATTTCGTTTAAATTTAAAACTTTCTATCGCGTATTTTATTTCCTTTTTATTTAGGTGTGCTTTGATGTTTAAATTATTAATTAATAAAAATGTTTAATACAACTATTGTTACATATCATAATCCAATTGATATCCTTTTAAAGGCTATTAATAGCGTTATTAATTCAGTTGAATTAAATAAAATTTATATAGTTGATAACAGTAATAATAATTTCATTGAAAAAAATTTACCTATTTCACAAAAGTTAGTTTATATCAAATCCCCAAGAAATGGAGGATTTGGATATGGACATAATATTGGGCTTAATATGTCTTTAAATGATTCTAATATTAAGTATCATTTAGTACTAAATCCTGATGTTTATTTTGAATCTGAGGGATTATTGAAGATCATTAATTTCATGGATATAAATTCAGATGTAGGTAATTTAATGCCCAAAGTTTGTTATCCAGACGGTTCAATCCAATTTTTGTGTAAATTATTGCCAACACCATATGATTGGATTGGTAGGAGATTTAATCCATTTAAGAAAATTGTTGAAAAACGAAATCAAAAATTTGAATTGCGATTTACCAATTATGATAAGGTAATGGAAGTCCCTTATTTGTCAGGTTGCTTTATGTTTTTGAGATTAGAGGCAATTAGAAACATAGGTTTTTTTGATGAGGGTATATTCATGTATGGTGAAGAAACTGACCTTTGCAGAAGATTGATAGCAAATAATTATAAAACAATATTCTTCCCTGAAATTAAGATATTTCACGAGTTTGAAAAAGGGTCACATAAATCATTTCGACTTACTTGGATTGGGATAAAATCTGCAATTTATTATTTCAATAAATGGGGTTGGTTTTTTGATTTACAAAGACATAAAATCAATAAGATTACTCTGGGAAAATTAGGCTATAAAAAACATTTATTGTGAAAATGAGAATCTTATTAACGGGTTCTAATGGATTTTTAGGTAAGTACATTTTTTCATACTTAAATCAAGAATTTGATTTATATACACTTTCGAGGACTCACTCTAGTATTAATTGTGATTTAAGTGTTTTACAACCTACATTACCTATAGTTGATATAGTAATTCATTCTGCTGGGATGGCGCATATTTTGCCTAAAAATAAGAATGAAGAAAATGCATTTTTTAAAGTCAATGTTAATGGCACCCAAAATTTATTAAGTGCCTTAGATTTAGCTGCCCTAAAACCAAGGTTTTTTATCTTCATAAGTAGTGTAGCTGTATATGGTCTAAATTCTGGTGAAAATATTAATGAAAATTACCCACTTTTAGCAAATGATTCGTATGGTAAAAGTAAAATTGAAACAGAAAGATTAGTAAATGAATGGTGTATTAAAAACGGAATAATTTGCACTATTTTAAGATTGCCTTTATTGGTAGGTTTAAATCCTAAGGGTAATTTAGGCTCAATGATTCAAGGAATTAAAAAAGGTTATTATTTTAATATAGCTGGTGGTAATGCAAAAAAGAGTATGGTATTGGCATCTGATATTGCTAAATTTATTTTAAAAGCTGCAGAAGTTGGTGGTACATATAATTTGACTGATGGAATACATCCAACATTTAATGAACTAAGTAGAAGTATATCACTAAATTTGGATAAATCATTTGTTCCAAATATGCCATTATTTATAGCTAATGTATTAGCAAAAATTGGTAATATACTTGGAAATGCATTCCCTATTAATTCCAATAAATTGTCTAAAATTACTTCCTCTTTAACTTTTGATGATTCTAAAGCAAGAATTGCTTTTGGTTGGAATCCGACTCCAGTTTTAGATAGTTTTAAATTACACGAAGATGCTTAATAGGCTTTTTGCATTCATTCTAATTATTCTTTTTTCTCCTATATTTATTTTTGTTGCCATTGCAATAATAATTGAAGATGGATTTCCTGTTTTTTTCACACAAAAACGTGTTGGTATTAACTATTCTTTCTTTAAAATTTATAAATTTCGAAGCATGAAAAAAGATACCCCCAATGTTGCGACGCATCTTTTGACTAACCCCGATCAATATTTACTAAAAATTGGGAAGTTTATAAGGAAAACAAGTCTTGATGAACTTCCAAACCTAATTAATATTATTAAAGGTGAAATGGTTTTTGTTGGCCCACGCCCTGCACTATATAATCAGGATGACTTAATGGATTTTAGGGTTGCAACTGGTGTTTCAAAATTGAAACCTGGTATTACCGGCTGGGCACAGATAAATGGGAGGGATGAAATATCAATTGCTCAAAAAGTGCAATTAGAACAAGAGTATTTATATAGAAAGTCGATTTTATTTGATTTTGAAATAATAGTAAAAACCTTTACTAACGTGCTGTTCAGTAAAGGGGTAAGTCATTAAATTAGATTGTTTATTGTTTGAACCTATAAAGCCAGATTAGGAATAATCTGGCTTTTCTTTTAGCTATATGTCTTAAATTTGTATCCAAGAATCTCATAAATGAAAAAAGCCCTAATTACAGGTATCACAGGCCAAGATGGCGCCTATTTAGCTGAGTTTTTACTCAATAAAGGCTATGAAGTGCATGGCATTAAGCGAAGATCCTCTTTGTTTAATACCCAAAGAATTGATCATATCTACGAAGATCCACATATTCCAGATAGACATCTTCATTTACACTATGGTGACTTATCGGATAGTACCAACCTAATACGTATTATTCAGGAAGTACAACCCGATGAAATTTACAACTTGGGTGCAATGAGTCATGTACAAGTTAGTTTTGAAGAACCTGAATATACAGCCAATGTAGATGGTATTGGTACGTTAAGAATTTTAGAAGCAATTAGATTATTAGGCTTAACACAAAAAACAAAATTCTATCAAGCTTCCACTTCGGAATTATATGGACTAGTGCAAGCCGTTCCACAATCAGAAACTACGCCTTTCTATCCTCGTTCTCCTTATGGTGTAGCTAAATTATATGCTTACTGGATTACAGTAAATTATCGTGAGGCCTATAATATGTACGCATGTAATGGTATTTTATTCAATCATGAATCTCCGCTACGTGGTGAAACATTTTTAACTCGTAAAGTAACACGTGCCGCTGCTCGTATTGTATTAGGTTTAGATACTTGTTTATATGTAGGTAATTTAAATGCACAACGCGACTGGGGTCATGCAAAAGATTATATAGAGGGCATGTACCTGATGCTACAGCAAGAAAAGCCGGAAGATTTTGTTTTGGCTACAGGCATTACTACTACCATTCGTGAATTTGTGAAAATGACTTTTGCTGAATTGGGTTTAGAACTTGGCTTTAAAGGAAATGGTGATGTAGAAGAAGGATACGTGGTTAAAAATACTGGAAATTATAATGTAAAAGAGGGCCAGGTCGTAGTGAAGGTAGATCCAAAATATTATCGTCCAACAGAAGTAGATTTGCTTATTGGTGATGCATCTAAAGCAAAGAAAAAGTTAGGATGGGAGCCCAAATATGATTTAGCTGCATTAGTAAAAGAAATGGTTGCAAGTGATCTTGAGATATTTAAAAAAGAATTACTACTTAAAGAGAACGGCTATACAATTACCAAAGAAAGCGAATAGCTTTAATTATGGAGAAATCTGCTAAAATATATATTGCTGGTCACAGAGGAATGGTAGGTTCTGCAATAGAACGCAAGCTAAAAGCCGAAGGCTATAACAATATTATTTATAGAACTTCAAGTGAGATGGATTTGAAAAATCAGGACTTAGTGAATAGCTTTTTCAAAGTTGACAAACCTGACTATGTGATTTTAGCTGCTGCTAAAGTGGGCGGCATTCATGCCAACAATACTTATCGTGCAGAATTCATCTACGATAATTTAATGATGGAAGCAAATATTATTCATGCATCTTATTTGAATAAGGTAAAGAAGCTATTATTTCTTGGTTCTTCATGCATTTACCCAAAGATGGCACCACAGCCCTTAAAGGAAGAGTATCTATTAAGTGGTTATTTAGAATCCACTAATCAGCCCTATGCCATTGCTAAGATAGCAGGCATTGAAATGTGTGATAGCTACCGTGCACAATACGGCTGTAATTTTATTTCAGCAATGCCAACGAACTTATACGGCACCAACGATAATTACCATCCTGAAAACTCACATGTACTTCCGGCTTTAATTCGTCGTATTATATTGGCTAAAAAGAACAGCGATCCTAGTGTAGTAATCTGGGGCACTGGCACACCGCGCCGCGAATTCATGCATGTCGATGATTTAGCAGATGCTTGTTACTTTCTTTTACAGAACTACAATGAAGCAGGTCTAGTGAATATAGGCTGGGGCGAAGACATTTCAATAAAGGAACTAGCTACCTTAATAGCTACCGAAGTGGGATATACAGGCACACTTGAATTTGATACTACTAAGCCCGATGGCACTCCTCGTAAATTGATGGATACTACTAAACTAACTAAGCTAGGGTGGAAGCCTTCTATTAAGTTAGAAGAGGGGATAAGGAGGACGATTACTGAGGTTGCTAATTTATTCTAACCTTCATATCTTATTTTTAATTTGACTAGCCCGACGCTCTGCGCCGGGTTTTTTGTTCTAAGATTCAGTATAAATACTGAACGATTGGGTTAGATTATTGAAGTAAATTGATGCAGATAATTTTTTAATTAAATTAAAAATATCACAATAATTTCTATAACTTAAATTCATTTAAAACTATACTTAAATCCATATAAACTACAATGTTATGATAAAAGTAAATGAACAAAATGTAATGAGTTTGAATATCAATACAATAATTGCAAAATATCCTACAACTAATATTGTAATAGAGAATGATGTAATTATTGAAATAGATATTGATCAAAACAATTTCATGCCATTTAAGATAACAGGTCAAACTTTAGAAAATTATGTAATTGAAAGTTGTGTAATAGGTGCTTTAGGTAGATTTAATCTCAGAAGAGAGCTTAATAGAGAGGAGTTAACTAATGGTTTATGGTGGACTGAAATTGATCAATCTATATTTTAATAAGATAAAATATGTCGAATTACAAGTTGCCGTTAACTCTAATCTTACTGGCCTAACTTTGGGGAAGCATATACTACCACAAAACTGGCAGAAGTCAAGTACAACAATTTAGTGGCTCACTTTGCTCGGAATTTTTATAAATCAACAATTTAGGGTGGCTCAGTTTGCGTGGAATCTACTAAAAATCATTGAGTTAATTAGATGGTAGCACTGGGGTGTTTACTTTTTAACAAAGCAAGCCGGTTTTGTCAAATTGTATCGTGAACACATCCCATAGTGGGTAACTTTGAATCGGAATATGCAACTGGAGAGAAAACGAAGTGATAAACAAATTTTGGAGTAAGTTTGATATTGTGACCAAAGATCATTTTTGTCACGACGGTAGCAACTTTGAGAAACTTTTGCGGTGATTTGTAAAAACAACAACCATGACAATTGACTTCAATCGAATTTATGTAATTCAATCCCTCGACAAATACAATGGTGATGATTTAACTGGACAACAACTTTATGACGAAGTGTTACAATACTTCAGTTCAAAGTATTTAGACAGAGTCGCAAAAATATTTGACGTAAATACTCCGACTGAACTATTTGACAGATTGGAAGAAATCAAAAATGATTGTGAGAGTAATGGCGTAAAGCCTATTATTCATTTCGAAATTCATGGACTTGAAAACAGGAGAGGATTGAGTCTTAACAAAGGGGACGTTAATTGGGACGAAATTTATGAAAGGTTTATTGCAATTAATGTCGCTTCCAAATGGAATTTATTTATTACTATGGGAGTTTGCTTTGGTAATTATTCGATGTTGCTAATAAAGCCAAGACGCCCTGCTCCATTTACTGGTATCTTGGGGTCATTTGAAGAATTATTCGAATGGGATTTGTACATTCGCTACAACGCATTTTACCAAGAACTTCTTAATTCGTTAGACTTTAAGAAGGCACTAGAAGCATTACATAACTCTAACCCTGCATTGCCTGACGACTACAGGTTTATTAATTCCGAACAGACATTTAAAAATGTTTACCAAAAATACTTTGACACACAATTTACTCCAGAAAAAATCAAAAAGAGATTTAATTCTGCATTAAAGAAAGAAAATATAAAATTTACGGACAGGAATATTAAACATTATTTTTATAATAAATTCCGTTTGAAGTTATCAAGGATAAAAAAAGAATTCTATGAAAAGGACAAAGCGACATTTTTCATGTTTGACAAATTTCCAGGACATCAATATATCTATTGTGTTGACTGGGAACCAAACTACCGCTAGCACTTATCAAATATTGAATTAAAACACGAATTTGTTGCATCGATACTAGATTATTGGCCATTCTTTTTTTACAAAGCAAACTGGTTTAGTCAAATTGTATCGTGAATACTACCCAAAGTGGCTCACTTTGGCCGGAATCACTGGCTCAATATCAGTGGAATATGCAGGTGGCTCAGCTTGGACGGAATATGCAATTAGCAAAACCAAACATGAATACGCTGGGTTTTGCTTTTTTAGGCCATTAGGTAAAAATACTGAATGGACGGATAAGGATATTGGGGTAAATTTGAAAAACATAAAATTTGGTATAATTAAAACAGTTTTTATAAACTTGCAGAAAAGGGAATGCTAAAATCTGGTAAAATAAAATTTTGCAGCAGGAGCTGTGACATGTAAATGTCGAGTTTTATGAATTTATTTAAGTTTAGTGCAAGTTGAAAATTTTGTACTCAATAAACTGGCAGAACTAAAAGTCGAAAAAGCATTAAAGTATCTTAAAATAACTATAATGAAACTAATAAGTAACATAATAAATGAACTAGTTGATACAGATAAATCAGTAACATCGCCACTACTAAAGACAAAAGTACTTGCGAGTAGATTAAAAAACACTGAACTTTTAAATTGGGTGAACAATGAGCTAAATGGATATGACTTTCACGGAGAAGTTCCAGAGTATCGTCATTTAGTTGGAAATGTTTCAGGGACTTATATAAACGGCAATATGCAAGTAAATGACCAGCCATTACCAACAGCTGGACTCCCAGAAAATCTTGAAAAATCTATAAGCCAAATGGATTTCTATCAAAGTGTTGCTACTTTGGAGTCATTGCAAATGGAAAATAAATCTGGTATACTAGAAGCAGTATTTCCTGCTGAATTAGCAGCAATGATGGAAAGAAATATTAAGAAAATGGGAAATCCATTTTTTCAAATAGTCAGGGCAAGAAAATATACTTCAGTTAATGTAGTCACTCAGATATTATCTGTTATTAGATCGAAGCTACTTGACTTTATGCTAAAATTGGATGAAGAGTTTGGTAATGTAACAGAATTAGAAGAACTTCAGAAAAAGAATGAACGAATATCCACAATCATGAATCAAACAATTATAAATACAGGGAACGGAAATGTAGTCAACACAGGTGACAAGTCAAAAATAAAAGCCAATATTTCTATTAATAAAGGAGACAAAAATGGACTGATGCAAAAGCTTTCTGAACACAGTGTATCTAAAACGGATTATGATGAACTTATCGAAATTATTGATACAGAAATACCAGACAAGAAAACAGGAAATTTGGGTAATAAGGTTAATGGATGGATTCAAAAAATGATTGGAAAAGCGCTTGATGGAAGCTGGCAAATAGGAATAGGAACAGCTGGAAATTTACTATATGAACTAATTCAATCTTATTATGGACTGAAATAAGTAATTGTTAATGTAAACTTTACATATTTGTAAACATACCCTAATGCTTCTCCCTTTTTTTGATATTTTTAAAACCATTGATTTTTGGTTTTTAGAGGTACTTACAAGGCTTCAAATACTGACTTCATCCTGTACTCTCATTATACTTAGTACTAAAATTTCCTAAATTGGGCAATCCACAAAATGTTGTCAGTAATATTTATAGAAACCCCATGAACCTTAGAGAATTTTTTGACAATTTAACGCCTGAACAAATTGAAGATGGCAATAGAAAACAATTTGATGAAAACAAACGAGTTTACAAAGAATTTGTTACAGCTTATAAATTCGGAAATTGTTCACTTTGCAGTTTACCTTTAACAGAATTTATTTCTTTCAAGCCTTGTTTTCACTGGTTCTTAAGACCACATGGGATAAAGAAAAAACATTTTCAAAAATACCTTTCAACTCCTATTGGTTTTTTTCAATTTGACAGTTACATAAGATGGATTGCCAATTTGAATAGTCCATATAAAAATATCAATGACTTAAAATGTGAAATGAACCCTACAAAAATTATTGAATATACTATTCGCTATAAAAATATTGAGTGGTCAGTTAGTATTGGAAAGACTGACCGACAGGGGCATCCTGATACTAAAAATGCGAACATGCCCCACTTTCATATTCAAATGAAAGTCGACAATAAAATCTTTATTAGATTCAATGATTTTCACATACCATTTTCTAACGAAGATATTTTCACCCTTCGTTCAATGGAAGAAGCACCAGATAAGGTTGTCTGGAGAAATACTTTTGGAGAAGGAATGTCTATTCTTGAAGACGATGAAGCTTTTGATCAACTAGACAAATTAATGACAAGGACTGACGACCCAGAAAATGCGACATTCAATACTGGAACATTAGTCCAAATGCCCGAAGGAGAAACGATGGATGGAGAAACTCTTAGCAAGGCATTCAAAGAAAGTAAAGAGACTAGAATACCTGTGAGACATATTTTAAAAAAGTATTTTCCACAAGCTAGCTTTATGACAGAAATTACACCAGGTGACAGTGTGCCTGAGATTTCAAAAAGATCGCCAAGAAAATAATACTACTTGCAATATAAGGATTGTTGCAAATCTTGAGAACATAAAAATAATAGAATGCTATGCTACTATCAGCAATTATCAGACTTGACCTCGTTCTTTTGAGCTTTGAGTTTTGAAAAGGTAAATTTTATACTTCAGACTATTTAATTGACTATTTCATCCTAATAAAATTCTACTTTTAGCTTTTAAGACTGAATTTTAGTGGAAACAACTTTAAGTCCTAATTCTTCACCAAGAATTACTAAAACAGAAAAAACGTAATTGCCAAATTCTCTAAAATAGAAATTCCTGTTTGATTTTCCATCATATTCATATAAATATCTAAAATTTATGAAAGTGTCTTTGTGTTCTAAAATCATTTCAATCACATAGTTTTCAGTTTTTGATCTTACATTAATCATATCAAATGTTCCATGTTCTTCTCCATCGTAGTTATTTAATTTGACACTTATATAATTTTTATATGTATCATGATCTATATAATGTGCAAAAATTCTCTTTTTGTAAGATTCGTCAACAAGTTTGAAAAGATCCATAAGATCGTGTCCGTTTTTCTTATTCTTTTTTAACATTAAAAATGATTTAAAGGCCAATTCAAGTGCAAATGTAATATTAGTAGTTGGAACACATAGTTTTGAATGAATTTTTCCATTAAATGGCTTTATTAACTTACCGTTTTTAATACGAAAATACTTAGAAGCATATTTCATACCATTTTCAAAATATTCTTTTGCGGCAAGAAATAAAAATAAAGGTTGATTTAATTTTGTCATAATTTTAATTTTAGTAATAAATTTATAGAACCACTATATTATTTCTTAAAAGTAAGACGCTCGGCAATAACAATGCATTGCTGTTTCAATAGAGGATGACTTTCCAGTGTTCTTTAAGCAAAAATTGTTGGGGGTAGTCTATACTTTCTTTTACATCAAAAAGTTTCGTAGCATGAAGAAGAATAAACCTAATGTTGCTACGCATTTATTGATCAATCTTGAACAGTATCTTTTAAAGATAGGTTCTTTTATTCGCAAAACCTGTCTTGACGAATTATCTAACCTCATTAATATCATAAAAGGAGAAATGGTATTTGTAGGCCCAAGACCTGCCTTATATAACCAGGACGATTTAATGGCATTACGTGTATCTACTGGTGTAGATAAACTGAAGCCTGGAATTACTGGGTGGGCACAAGTAAATGGTAGAGATGGTATTTCTATTGAAAGGAAAGTACAGCTTGAGCAAGAGTACCTTTATAAAAAATCGTTTTTATTCGATATTAAAATTCTTATAAAAACCTTTACTAATGTATTGTTTAGTAAGGGAGTAAGTCACTAGATTTTCAATAAATAAAATGATCTACCAAGAAGCTCTTTAAATCCTATCTCAGTAATTTTCAAATATTCTGCACTAGGCAACAAATCAAGTACTGCGATTTTTTTATTTCGCACCGTTTTATAATCAACATTATAATGAATTACCTCAAATCCTTGTTTCTCAAAGAGCCTTTTGGCTCTATACATATGATAAGCCGATGTCACAAGTATTATTCTTTTACTTGGGCTTATTAGTTCTCTTACAGCCACAGCCTCGTCTGCAGTATTCTCCACATCTTTTGTTACAAATATCTTCTCAGAGGCAATGCCATTTGAAATTGCATATTCCTTTAACACTTCTCCCTCTGTTTTCTTTGCCTTATCCCATGGCATTTTGCCTACTGTAAATACTAGCTTTTGAGCCTTACCTGCTTTAAATAAAGCTATCCCTCCAAAAAACCTATCTGGGTCTCCCCATTCTATGTAGGTTGAATCTCCCTCTTCATTTATCTCCAACATTCCACTTAGCACTACAATGGCGTCTGCACTATCTATAGCGCTTATTGGCTTTCTATATTCACTACCTTCTACTAGTTTAAAGAATTTATTAGAGAATATAGGGGTGGATAGGATATATAGTACCCCTATTGCTATATAGATCAGCTTTTTCTTATGCTTGATTAATCCTATTAGTATTACTATTATGACAAGCATAATAGGTAGCACGAATGTGGGTAGTATTTTGTGGAGGTAGATCATGATTAATTATGAATTAATTAAAATTAATGCTTTCTCTGCGAAAATAGGCTAGTGTGGTTTCTTGGGGCTTTGAATGTGAAAACTCCTGTTTTTGTCGCATACTAATGGATTAATAGGGTTTAATTCCGATTCGGTTAATTATTTCTTTTTTGTTGCTTTGAACAGCCCGTTTGATAAAACGGGCTGTTTTTTATTATTAGGATTAGGTATAAATACTGAATCGGGGAGTTAGATTATAATCTAATTTTATTTCAATTAATCATGATTTTATGAAAAAACTCCTATCACTTGTATTACTCGCCTCTTTTTCAACTTTAGTCTTTGCTAGTACAACAATCACAACCCCAAAGCATAACGCAACTTGCACAGGCTCTAAAAATTGTAATGCTTGCAAAAATTGTAAATACTGTAAGCACTGTTCTAAGGATGGAGGAAAGTGTGGGGTTTGTAAATGATGAATTCCTAACAAATAAATTATATATTATGCAATCAGCATTTATTGAGTATCGACCAAAACAATCAAATGAGCATGCACCAATTACTCATTTTGTAATTGTAGTTAATGGCGCTGAAGTACATGGTAATTTTTCAACACAAATTCAAGCTAAAGAGTTTGCATGTGCGAAAGGTTATAGACCAGTTCATGTTGCAAGAGTTAGGCACTTACAAGATCGAGATCAGCCTGCACATTGGAGAAAAGATCCATGTTGATTTATTTCAACTGTACTATTTTTAAACTATAATATTGATGCATTTAAAAATTAATAGTGCAAATTGTAAATTAAAATTATGAATAATATCAATAAATATATAAAAGAGAAATTTGACTTTTTTAAAGACTTAGTTTACATTGATAAAATCGTTTTAGCAAACATAATTCAACTTGAACCCAAAAAAAGTAATGTAAAATGGTTAACTGGTCAAAGTATTGTTCAACATAGAACTATAAATGATGAAATTGTATTTTTTGTTGAAAGAAGCAAAAGAGACTCAAAATATGGAATTAAACTTCATTGCCCATCATTTACAAATGAACCTTTTTTTCGTTTTGATTCTGATGGCCCAGCTCATAGAAATGACTTTCCTAATATACCACTAGAAGAACAATCGGTTACGACACCTCACTTTAATTCATACAAAGAGGACGGGAAACCAATCGCTTATAAAAATAAGGTTTTAAGAATTGAAAGTGAAGCTAAAATGATTGCAGAAGATATTAATTTCGGAGTTTCTCTATTTTGCATGGAAACTAATACAAAGTTAAAGAGTGGTGAATTCCCCGAAATTATAGATAAAGTTCCAGAGTTGGATTTTAATCAAGTTCAAA
The DNA here is from genome assembly GCA_030158665.1 of Sediminibacterium sp. Lineage (GTDB taxonomy): Bacteria > Bacteroidota > Bacteroidia > Chitinophagales > Chitinophagaceae > Sediminibacterium. The sequence continues at coordinate 106,917 of JAOASM010000027.1, forward strand.
ATATTAACTTTGACAATATCACTTTTGATTAGCAATGAATAGTATCGAAATCATAGAAATAGTTAAATCTTCATTTTGCAATTTGACAAATTTTAAAGTCAGACAAAATGCAATTGAAGTAATAACAGCCTATTCAACAATCAATAGTAAATTTGTTTCAGTATTTATTACTTTTACCAATAATAAAATTGTGCTAACCGATAATGGTTGGATAGACCAAAATTATTACGAAACTCCACTTTATGAAGATTCGGAAGATATTGTAGGAAAGATAATTTCCTCTTACAAGAGTTCTTTCAATGTTAAATCAACATTAGATAATTCCGGCACTGAATATTACTATAAAACCTGCGAAAAAATTGAGCAAATTCCAAGTGCAATTTTCAATTTAGCTAATTTTTTAGTTGGAGTTGTTAACTCATTTTGTATTCAATATAAAGACGAGAAAGAAGAAAAAGAAAGAGAAACTTTTAGAAAAGACGCCAATAATTTTCTAAAGATAAATTATGCCGATAATGTAAGGTTACGTTCTGCGCTTGATGATTTTAAAGGAATTAAGTTCAATGCAATCGTAAATAAAGGATCTAATTTATTTTTACTTACATATGTCACTGGTTCGACACAATATTATTTCGAAAATGATCTACGTAAATCTATTGTTAATTTTGAAATAGCAGTAAAATCAAAATTTAGAGATCAAATTAAAGAAAGAGTTACAATTATAAATGATAAGTCAGAAGGGTATTTGCCAGAAAAATCGTCTTCTATTCTTGAAATTCTCAATGAAAAAATTACAAGAAAACCGATTAAATGGACAGAAAAAGAGCAACTACTTGAGTTGATATAAGAATGATATTACTCAAAAATATATTAAAAGAAATTATCTTGGAAAATTTAGTAGAAACTTCTAAACCGTTTCATATTGTAGTCGTATTTGATAAATCAGAAAATGATGAACTCGGTTTAATAACTGAAGGAGATTGGATACCTTCATGCGAAAAGGGATATTGGCAGCGAATTGATACACCGAAATTTGACACACAAAAAACACATATACATATAGCAAAACAGAAACATATTAATACTAAAAATAAACAAGTTGCATGGAATGATGATGGCACAAGGCACGACAAAAAATCTTTTAATCAAAACTTTAATGGAATTGAGAAAGCCAAGAAGATTGCTATAAAGGCATTAGGACTTTCGTCTGATGTTGTCTTGGAAAATTTAGAAGATAAATATAATGGTCAACTTCTACTTGAATCAATAGATTATTTACCAGCCAAAAGTTTTATTTTCATATTTCAAGTAGTAAATAGTAATAGGAAAAATATTTTGTTAAGTTAACAGGAAATCTATTATTTATATTAATACGATGATTATCGATTACATATTTAATTATATTTTCATTTTTCTAATACTTTACAGATTTAAAATTTGTCTGTTTTAAAACATACATTTTTGTTTCACTATCGAGAAATCTCGGATCTTTTTCAAGATTTCCTACTTTAACACAAATTCGCTAAGCAAATCAATTCGTATTGATTTGCTTAGATTTGGCTTCATCTATATAACTACGTATTGATACAATTTGTTTCTTATCGACTTTTTCAGGTCGAGTTGGAAAATCAGGAAATGGTATAAATCCATTAATAGATTTTAAACCTTTAGCCTTTGTTTCCTTTTCTTTAGGTCTTGTAGAATAATATACAACTATTCCTATAGCCACAGCACCTGTATACCAGCCCCAATTTTTTCCGAAATGGTTTACTAATTTTTCGAAGAATGTAGGATTAGCATGAAACTGAGCTGCATCTAAATCTAGTGTAGGTGCTGGAGTTACATCAATTATATTATCTGCTGTAATCCCTCCTGCTTCCAATTGTATCGATTTGCTAATCTCAATTGGTTTGTTAAATAACAATTCTTGTATTGTTAATTCTCTATCTAGTACCATGTTCTGTATTTTTATTGTGAATAATTACTGATTCCTTTTCTGCATCAATTCCTTCAATTCCATAATTGATTGCCCATAATATATATCTGTTAGTTGTTTTATTTACTGTCCTGGTTGAGTAAGTATTAAAATCAAACTCATTATATAGAAGGACATCCCTCCCTAGAGTTTTTTTACCTAGCTCCTTAAGCCGTTTTTCCCCTTGAGCTAGTATTTTATCATTGAGTTTAAGCTGTTTACTAAAATCATTGATTACCACACCTGTTACTGCTCTTTTATCGTTATTGTAATCGATTCGTGCTTGAGCATCAATAAATTTTTGACGTTTGTTTGTCGGGATGAATTTTCTGCCGGTTTGCAAACAAATTCTTTCCTCGTATTTGCGGTTTGAGGTTCGTTTGACTGGCTCCCTCACTTCAGGAGCTGCTTTTGGTATCCTTTTTAGTTTTTCCATAGCTATTTGTTTTGTTTTAAATATTGTATCTTAGTAAAATTACAAAGTAAGGCATTTGCAACCAAATAAGGTTATAAATTCATTAAAAATAAATTAGTGTGTATATTTCGTAAAATATCCCTATTTTTGTACTACAAAACCATAAAACCATGAATTTAGACGTAGTAAACAAGGACTGGCTCTTGGAGAAACTATCCAATGAGCAAAGCATGATGGAGTTCGTGAGCTTCATTGACGGTCTATTGGAACCCAATTTCTCAATTTCTGCTCTAAACCTTACCAGACAAGAACTTAACCTTTGGAAGGCGGAAGGATTGATTAAGTCAAATGATTCCGAGTTAAGGGAGTGGGTAAGGGTAAATTTCTTTGACTTTATCTGGCTTAAAATGGTTGATATAATGCGTCAATCCAAGATCCCATTTACAGCTATTAATAAAATAAAAAAGGAGTTCTTTGAGATTAATGACGAGGACCTGAAGCAGCTTTTAAGCAATTCTTTTAATCAAGGGAGGGGCGAAATACCCGATAGTGAAGTAATGACTTTGGTACACAAGGAGTTAGTTGCACAAGATTATCCACCAGCAGTGATTGCGCTATTTAAAAGATACTTCCCTCCATTTAACCTTTTTGTTTTTGGGTTAATGATTGATCGTAATCCAATAGATATATTGGTTAATACTGATGGGGAGACTGTCTACTTAAATCCTAATCAACTTGCACAAACTAATGTTACTGAAGCGTTAGTTGCTTTTTTAAGTAAACCATTTATTGGGGTGCCGATGCATACATTGCTAGATGACTTTTACGACAATCCAAAAATTAAACTTGCAGAACAGCAGCAAGTTAGTAACCTTACCAAACTTGAAACCAAAGTGTTAGGCTTATTAAGAAAAGAAAACATAAAGGAGATAAGAATCAGATTTAATAAGCAACTAAAAGGTGAAATTATAATTGAGCATGTTAAATATGCGAATCCAGATGTGCTTTTAAAAAATGTCCATCAAATATTAGAGCGTGGAAAATACAGTACTATTAAAATAGTGCAAGAGAATGGACATATTAAAATATTTGAGGAGGTAATTAAAGAAAAGATATCAATCTAAAATTATATGGTACTGAATACCCCAGACCTTAATAATCATAATGTTAACATATGGGATACCCCCGGTGTTAGCACGCCAATTAAATCTAACAAAGATGGCAGACAATTACATCCTTTTAAATAAAAAGGAATTACAAGAGCTGATTGAAACAGCTGTAAAAAACGCAATGGAGGAATTTATTACAACTCCAGTAATGGGGGACATTCCCAAGGAGGAAATGTGGTCAAGACAAAAAACAGCCGAAGTGTTGGGAATTTCTCCACAAACAGTTTCAGCAATGGTGCTTCGAGGTCAGCTTGATGCAGTCAAGCCGGGCCGAAAGTACAAATTTTTGAAAAGTAAAATCTATGCGTTTTTAGCTAACAAAAAAAATTAAAACAATGGGAGTAAGATTTTCGCTCACTAGAGCAAATGCAGAAGTCACCACTGTTAGATGTAGCGTTTCCGTAGATGGCACCCGTACGTTTTTACATACGGGTGTTTCTATTGAGAGGAAGCAGTGGGATTTTAAAAGACAGTTTATTATACCACAGGTTGGTAGATTGTCAACATCAAGCAAAGCAAAGAAGTTAAGAGAGTTAGAGTTATCTATACTGGAACTTATAGATGTATACAAGTATGGTAAGCCTAAAATTAACTTTATTGAGTTTGAGAAACGACTACATTTACTGATTGATAATCCAAGAGCGAGGTCTAACCGCCCCAAGCAGTTAGGCACGGCGCAGTCTTCGGATTCGATGTTGGTGTTCATGGATTTATTTATTAAACATTCCGAGGAAGGGCTTAGACTTTCTCCTGCGCGCAAGAAACTTAAAACGTCTACATTATATAGTTTTAGAGCTACCAAAAAAATGGTTGAAAAATATTTTAAGCTTAATAATTTAGATTTAAGACTGGGAGAATTTGATCAAACCCACCTTGACGGACTCAGCAATTACTTAATTGAGGAGGAAGGTTGGTCTTTGAATACGCACGCAAAACTCATGATGGATCTTTTGCAGGTATATAAATATGCAGTTAAATTAAAGCGACTACCAGTAACTATTTTATCGGAGTTGGTTTTTGATACACGTAGGGAGGAAACGGATAGTATCTATTTAACTGAGGTAGAAATTTTACAATTACTGGACGTGACAGATTTTGATGATCCTGAACATGAATTGGTAAGAGATGTATTTGTGATTGGTTGCTTCACAGGAATGCGCTTTTCTGATTATAGTGTTTTGGATCCTGCTGCAATCAGAGACAACCGTTTGTCTTTTATTCAAGCAAAGACGGGTGCGAAGGTTACCATTCCAATTCATTCAATTGTGAATACAATTCTTACAAAGTACAATTATGTTTTACCTGATGTACCTCCCAATAATAAGTTTAATTCAATCATAAAAAAAGTAGGTGAGAAGCTACCTTGTTTGCATGTTCCGTTTACTAAGCAAATCACTTATAAACGTGAACAAACAGAAGTTGTGCGCATGAAGTATGATTTCCTTCAAACGCACACCGCGCGCCGTTCTTTTTGTTCCAATGAATATTTAAAGGGAACAGACCCGATGATCATCATGGCGATTAGTGGGCATAAGTCACACAAGTCATTCATGAGATACATCAAAGTTTCAAACGAACAATTCGCAGATAAAATGGCAAAAATATGGGAAGAAAGAGAGATGGCTGGAGTGTAGATAGTTGTAGCAACTGCATGCAATGCAGTTGCTACAACTCATTTTCAGACCCCTGTATTATTTGCAAAAACATCAAGGGTGCACTAACTAAAGAAACTAATTTAGTGTGATTTTGAAAATTAAAATTGGGAGAAATTGGCCTCGTGCACACGGTCACTTAACTCAATGAATATCAATTAGTTATAGCCATATATTAACTTGGTCCACACTAATTACGTATAAATACTCTAAAACAGCATCGGTTAAAAGTATATCATTATACCCTTCGGTATCAGATGGTTTCATTATTTGTTAAAAATTTCGAATATTTCGTTTATTTCGATTGTTTCGTTTAATTTTGGATTCTAAAGTACATAATTTATGAGAACATTAGATCCAATAAGGAGACCATCAAAATCTGAGCAAAAAATTGCATCAGAATCTTATGAGACGTTATCTGCAGTTCTTGATCAATTAGATACAGAAAATACAGATATTGAAATTGATGAAACGCACGATAAAATCAAATTGCCTTTATCAGCTTTAAGGCTATTAACTGAAATTCTAAAATCAATGAGTGAGGGTAAGCCAATTTCAATCGTGCCAGTAGCAACGGAAGTGACTACACAGAAAGCAGCAGAAATACTTGGTTGTTCACGACCTCATTTAGTAAAGCTACTTGAGGATGGAGTAATAGCATTCAATAAAATAGGGAAACACAGAAGGGTAAAATTTGAAGATTTAATGAACTATCAAAGGAATATGAAAGAGCATCAAAAACAACACATAATTGATATTATGCAAACAGATGAAGAAACAGGACTCTATGATTCATAGTGTTCGATTCATAGCACTATTAGACACAAATGTGATTTACCCAATAATTAGTAGGGACTTGTTATTTTGGTTCGCATATTACGATCTTTATACTCCAAAGTGGAGTAATAATATATTTGATGAATGGCGTGATGTAATGATTAGAAAAGGAGTTTCAGAGAGTGATGCTATAAATAGAACGAATAAAGCAAATTTAGCCTTCCCAGATGCCTGTGTGAAAAACTATGAAAGTTTAATTGAAAATTTAAAGTTGCCTGACGAAAAAGATAGGCATGTTTTAGCTGCTGCGATTAAGATAAATGCCAATATTATAGTTACAAATAACCTTAAAGATTTTCCAGCTTCATATTTAGACAGTTTTGGTCTTAAGGCAAAATCTTTAGATGATTTTTTTACAGACATTATTGATCTTAATCAAGATAAAGCAATTGAGGCTTTTAGGGAAATGGTTCTTCATAAAAAAAATCCCCCACTTGATGCATTTGTTGTTTTGGATCAATTCAGGAAAATCAATTTAAATGATACTGCGAATTATCTTCACGCACTTCTATAACTTCACCCCCTTCACCACCTCCCCAGGTGCCAACAATCTCGTATGATCCAATAATTCCACTATCGCCATAGTTTTACGTGTTTTCAGGTCACTCAGTCCTTTAATGATGGAGTAAGAATCCTTTAATAAATAAAATACATTAGTTGTGAGGTTGAGGGTTCTTGGTTGGTTGTAAATTTTAGGTCCAATATGTTTTTCATAGAATGTATTGATATCTCTTAAATCTGCTGCATAATTCGCATTGATTCTTTTAAATTGTCTGGTACTATTTGCTGTGATTAAATCACTGCTTAATTGATACACCCATCCATCTACCAGCCAACGCATTGTATTATAAATGGCGAGTGCGCTGTCTTTATTGCTTTGATCCAATTTATCATTCTTTAAGTTGGTGGTTAAATAGAGTTCGCTACTGTATTTAATTTCAATCAATCGATTCATCAATCCTTGTTGGGGCTGCGCTAGCGCAGACCCACAGATCAATAGAAACATTAAAAAGGTGAAGACTGTTTTTTTATTGGTTATGATTTTCATAATTGTAATTTTTTATTGAAAGAATTTTTGTGTCGCAAGTAGGCCTTCGCTTTGTGGGTTTTGTTCATAGCCATTATCCATTAAATCAATGTTTACATATTTCACAATCTCCTGCATGCTCACATCCTGTCCATAGATGCTAAGGTTCTTGATTAAGTAATGGGTGAATGCACCATTGAATCGGTTATTAATAAAGGCGTCTGCACTCAATTGGTGGGAGGCGCATCCACTTAACAATGCACCTCGTAACGGCGCTATAGCTGTACCCATGCTGGTGATTGGATGAATATTTGGGTTAGCGGTATTGGCCGATTTGAATCTACGAAAACGGGTAACCTGTGTTGGATGCGCTATTGGGTCTGGTTTTCTCGACAAATCAGCTGAGTGGCAACTATCCGATATCCATACAAAATGCACGTCATGGGGGATGGTAGCGAAGATCTTGGCAAATTCCTTATCCCTGATGGCCGTATGGGGATCCTGGTTAAAGTCATAGGGGCAGATGATTTCATCTAAGCCGTCTTTTTCATGGAGGGGACCCTGGCTAGGTATTTGAGCGCCATGCCCACTATAATGAAATAACAATTGGTCTCCTGAGGATACCCCATTGATCAACCATTGTAATGCGTCTAAAATGCCTTTTTTAGTGGCACGATGGTCCAATACAGTTTTAATATTAGTAATATCATATTTGGAATTTTTGACTCCAATAAATTGGGCCATATCCAACACATCATTTACACAGCCTCTTAAATCATTCCCATCGGATGGATAATTGTTGATCCCTACAAGTAGTGCTTTGTTGTTCATAAAAAATAGTTTGGTTGACTAAATCTAGGATTAAAATAGGCCGTTCCAAATTTTATTTTTACTTTTAGTGATGCGGATCAAACGCTTATATAGAAAGGATTCTAAGCGATTGCTTCAAACATTTACTGCGCTTAGTTCCTTGTTTTTAACACTTAGAAAATTTGCTAAAAAATAATTTATGATAAAAACAAATCAGATGCCTTTAGGGAAGAGTTTATTGCTTTTTTGCATTGCTTTCCTATTATTTATGACCACTGCACCTTTTGGTTTTTTGTATGCAGTGATTCGTCAAAGTTGCGCGAAAAGAGTGCACTCGTTGTCGGTATATTTTTTAGAATTGGCATTGGCTTTAGACAATGCAGGAAATGTACTCATGCAACATGTATTGAATGATGCCTTGCTTATTAAAAACGAACAGACCTATTATTTTGGGAACAAGATGGAAACCATCAGCAGCGTCATTGGCAAAAATGGGCTTACCCATACTTTAAGCCGCCTCGGCTTGGCCTTAAATGGCTTTTTACACTGGATTGACAAAGACCATGCTTTTAACTCCATCAATTATGATGTGAAGCTTTGGAAACAAAAAGCATCCGAGATACAGGTAAATTAGTATAACCTATTGATTATCAGTTAAAAAATTGTATTTTCGCAATCAACTCCCCCCAACTTTGTTGAGTTACTTATATGATAGTATTACATCAAGCATTTATTACCTTTGTTTGAAAGGTATTGCTGTAGGTAATCATGTGACTTACAATGGCTTTGCCGTGTCAAAATTTAATATTTGAATAATTTATATAGTATGAAACAAATTGTAAAGTACATTTTTAGTCTTCATGTAGTGTTATTGTTGACTGTGAATTTGTTAGCACAGGAATTGCCTATTGATATTGCCAACATCAGCGATCAACAATTGGCAGCATTAGTCGTAAAATATCAGTTAGCTGGATTAAGTGATAATGAGTTTGAGGCCATGGCCAAACAAAAGGGATTAAGTCCGGAACAAATCATTATTTTAAAAAAACGCATGACAGAGATTGATCCATTCAGTAGCGTCCCTAATGCGAATTATAAAACAAAAACGACGGACGAAAATACGGTGGCACGCAAAGCGGTGGAAGTTAAAGTTCCGACCTCAACTATAATTGCAGATACTAAAAGTTTAAAAGTATTTGGATCTGAACTATTTGAATCTTCGGGTTTAAGTTTTGAACCAAACTTAACCATAGCTTCTCCTAAAAATTATGTGATTGGTGTGGGAGACGAAATCATAGTAGACATTTATGGTTTAAGTGAAAGTACTAAAAAATTAAAAGTATCTACAGAAGGCATGATTCGTTTTCCCAATCTTGGTCCAATTAAAGTGGCTGGATTAACGATTGAAGAAGCACAGGTGAAAATTAAAAATCAAGCGGCAAAAGTCTATACAACTATCGCTGGTGGAAATACTAAAGTTTTAGTTTCTTTAGGCCAGATCCGTTCTATTCGTGTGACTTTAGTCGGTGAAGTGAATAAACCAGGGAACTATACTGTTTCTTCTTTATCAACGATCATGAATGCATTATATGCTTCTGGTGGTCCGAATGCGATTGGGTCTTTTCGTAAGATTGAATTGGTGCGCAGTGGTAAGCCTATTGTTCAATTTGATGTTTATGATTTTTTATTAAAGGGCGATTTGAGTAAAAATAAATTATTGCAAGACGAAGATGTAATAAGAGTAGGTGCATATGAAACAAGAGTCGCTGTGACGGGTGCTACAAAGAAGCAAGCTTTATTTGATGTTAAAAAAGGAGAGTCTGCAAAAGAAGTATTAGCATTTGCTGGTGGATTTGCAGACCTAGGGTACAAGGAAATGGTGCGCGTAAAGCGTATGGGTTTAAAAGGAAAAGAAGTATTGACAGTAAAAGCTTCGAACCTTGATCAATTTAATTTAGTTTCTGGTGATACGTTGGTAGTGGATGCATTGGCGACCAATTATGTGAATAGAGTAAGTATTCAAGGTGCGGTATATTATCCTGGTGAGTATGGTGTTGTAGAAATGCCATCACTTAAAAACTTATTAGCAACGGCACAGGTGAAAGAAAATGCATTTATGGATCGTGCGGTATTGCGTCGTTTTAATGCAGACTTAACACCTAAGTTAATCAGCTTTAATATTGGTGATGTGTTAACTGGCAAGGTGCAAATGGAATTACAAAAAGAAGATTCTGTTTTCATTTACGCAAAAGAAGCCATCCGTGAAAAATACACCATCACCATCAATGGCGAGGTGAATCATCCTGCTACTTATACTTTTGCTGATAATATGCGCGCACAGGATTTGATTTTATTGGCTGGTGGATTTAAAGAAGGCGCTTCCTTACAACGTGTAGAAATTGCACGTCGTTTGAATGCTACAGACGCGGTTGGTGATCAAAACGCTTATGCCATTGTGAAAGCAATTGATATTAGCAACAATAGCAACAATGAAGATTTAAATTTTGTGTTAGCTCCATTTGATATCGTGTCTATCCGTAAAGCACCAAATTACAAAGTACAAATTATGGTGTCGGTGGATGGAGAAGTCATGTATCCTGGAAAGTATACTTTGTCGGGCAACACAGAGCGTTTATCAGATATGATTATTCGAGCGGGAGGTTTAAAAACTGCGGCATATAGCACTGCTGCAAAATTATCACGTAAAACTAAAACAGGCGAATACAAGCCAGTTGGAATTCGTTTATCAGAAGCCCTAAGTAAACCTGGTAGTTTGGAAGATGTGATTTTAGAACAGGGAGATAGTGTTTATATTCCTAAACTGGTGCAGACGGTACAAACTACTGGCGCAGTGAATGTGCCTCGTCAAGTTTCTTTATTGCCTGGTATGGGCTTTGCAAAAGCAATTAGAGAGTCCGGTGGATTTCAAACCAATGCCAATCGCAGACATGCCTATGTAGTGCGTGCTAATGGAGAAATCAAAACTACAAAACGTTTTTTAGTATTGCATTTTTATCCAAAAATAGAGCCTGGTGCAGAATTAATCATCCCTGCTAAAAAGCCAAAAGCACCTATTACGACTGCTGAATTCATTGGCATTAGTTCTGGTATTGCAAGCCTAGCGGGTTTAATCATTGCATTAATTAATACGACTAAATAAGCTACATGAATATGAATAACCACAAAACAGCTGTATTGTCAGATGTCATCAATGCCATCCAAGGCTATTTTAGTTTTGTGTTGGGTCAAAAGAAATTATTGGGCAGCTTAATGTTGTCAGCAGCATTGCTAGCGATGGTCTATGGTTTTTTTCAAAGTCCTAAATACGAAGCCACGACGACTTTTGTGTTAGAAGAAAAATCTGCCTCTGGTGGTGGACTTGCAGGATTGGCTTCACAGTTTGGCTTTGATGTGAATAGCTTGTCTGGTGCAGGAGCTGGTTTATTTTCCGGAGACAATATCTTAGACATTGTAAAGTCTAGGGTGATTGTTGAAAAAGTATTGCTTAGTAAAGTAGATAGTACATCCAAGAGCGTCACTTTAGCTGATTTGTATTTAGACTTTACAGGGTTGGGTAAAAAACTGATCAAAAAAGGAACAGCAGTGAATTTTTCTCAAATTGAAAATGGGAAAGGGACATCTCCATTACAAGACAGTGTATTGTTTGCAATTTATGATAAAATCACTAAGAACAATATTACGGTAGATAGAGTGAATAAGAAGGGTTCTATTTTTAAAATTACCACCATTACTGATAATGCCATTTTTTCTAAGACAATGACGGATCGTTTATTGTTTGAGACAACAAAGTATTATGTCAATATCAAAACCAATAGTGCAAGTGAAAATGTGCAAAGATTACAACGCAGAGCAGATTCTTTATCAGCTATCTTAAATACTAAATCATATAATGCTGCGGCATATCAAATCCTAGACCCTAATGTAGCGTATAAATCTATGTCGGTTCCTGGTGAATTGTCTCAGAGAGATAAAACCATTGTCTATAGTATTTATGCAGAAGTGATCAAGAATTTAGAGATGGGCCGTATGTCTTTAGTGAGTCAAACGCCGATCATTCAATTATTGGACCAGCCTAAATATCCTTTGATTGATCAACGCAAGTCTATCTTATTTTTAATGGCAGTTGGCGCAATGATTGGATTATTTATTGGCTTGATGGCTTCTGTTTATATTTATACCGATAAATAATTCATGGAGCGTATTTTTTTACTCCGCGCTTATGGTGATTTTGTCATTGCATTGCAAGCCATTGCAAAGAGCAAGCGAAGAATACACATTGTTGCTTCAGACCATTTAGCACCACTTTATCAAGCGCTCATTACAGCAGCGGTAATTCCCCCTTTATCAATTGAATTCATTGCCTTAGGCATTAAAAACGGACAGCTTAATTTTTTCACCAATAAACAGCTAATTTCATTAGATACGATCAAACAATTAAGGCGTTTAAAAGCCTTTATCAAAGCCTATCCAAATAGGGATGGATTGGATTGGATTGAACAGGAAATAAGAATTGATCTGTTTAATGCATTGTTAGGAGATCGCTTTAAAGCGGTTGTAACTGAAAAGGCAAAAGTGTATCAGGCTTATGATCAATGGCTTTCTAATCCATCTACTCAACAAAATTCAGATAGGATCAATACAGAACAGGCATCCAACAAGTTAAATAGTATTTTGATTTTCCCTGATGCTAGACTTGAAAAAAAAGCCATCACCAATCTTACAATTGCTCAATTGTGTAAGCTTGATGCGCACAATAATGCTAATTTTAAGATAGCGAGATTTAACAATTTTAATAAAGGAGAGTTATCTTATGGTAGTTTTGACACACTGATTCACCTCATTCAATCTGCTGATTATATCTATACTTCAGATAGCTTACCAGCACATATAGCCCAACTCCTATCAATTCCACATACAATCGTATATACTTACCAAGGTGTAAATCGTTTTTGTACACCTTATGCTTTGCAGCATCAATCTTTTATTGAAACCAATGGCGATTAAACAAAGTATACCAGCTTTCATTTTGTTTGGTCAGTGGGATCAAAACAGATTAGATCTTTTAGGTCATATCCAGAAAGAGCTTGTGGATCTAACAGTCAGTGCGCCAATTTTTCCAAAACATGAAAAAGTACCTTTTCTAAATAGATTGATTCATCTGTCTAAAATAAGAACAGGAAAAGCTTTGTCTCCTGCAGAAGTAGGTGTACTACTTGGGCATCGTGCGATATGGAGAAAAATACTCAAAATGGATGCAGGCCCAGCACAACATTTTTTAGTGTTAGAATCTGATTCTAAATTAAATAACCCACAGATACTTAAAGAAAAGTTCAATGTATATACTCCAAACTATGACCTGTTTTTTTGGGGGGCTTGGGATGGACATGCCAGAATTCATAGATCCTCCATTCAATTTAGACTACAAGAGTATGTCATTGGAACACCATTGATCAAATCGGTGTACTGTGCTTATGGCTATTCTTTAAATAAAAAAGCCGCCACTTATTTACTAAAGTCAACCAATAAAATCAGTTATCCTGTTGACATTTATAAAAAGTTTATTCAGCCAGGAGCACTTACTATTGGTGCTGTAAGACCAGAACTCATTGGTGCTTGGTACAATACACCAAGTACGATTCAAGAACAATCTATGATTGTCAAAATTAAAAGGTTTTTAATTGTTCAAATATTTGATTTCCGAAATCGCATTCATGCGTATTTTAGTTAACACATTTAATTAATACTATGGCTACTCCAAATAAATCATTGATAGTTGTAACATGGGATGGACAATCCAAGCCCTTAAATCATATATACCAAGATGCAACACCTGTATTTGATTTTTTGGTATTTGATTATAGCGGAAAAGGAGATACTTCACAATTAGCGGCCATGGCACTAAAGCATTTTTTAAGTGTGGCCACTGAATGTAAAGGACAAATCATCACCGCTTTATATAATTATTTATTACCCCTGAATGCGGAAGATGCATATCAGTACATTGGCATTTTTGACGACGATCAATTTATAAGTATATCAGATATCAACAAATTATTGTTCATTGCCGACCTAGAACAATTAGATGTCTTTCAGCCAAGTCTTGCTCATGACAGCTATTATGACAATCGTCAATTCATCCATAAGCCAGGTTACCAAATACTACCAGCTGATTGGGTGGAAGTGATGTGTCCATTTTATCGTATGGATATTTTCAATGCTTTTGCACCGCATTGTGCCGAGAATATTTCTGGTACTGGATTAGATTTGTATTTATTACCGACCATTCAGTATTTAATGGGTAAAACCAATACCGCCGTGGTACATGCAGTCCAAATCAAGCATATGCGCCCAGTGAGAACAGGAGCAAGAGTTTTCTCGAATGGCAAAACAGCTGTGCAAGAAATTCAGATCATACAGGCTTTAAGTAAGACTTTATTGTTACAAAAAAACACACTGTCAGAAGATAGCCCTGCTTTTCAAAAAATACTTCAAATTTTGAATAAAGAAAGTAAAGGGGACATCACGATAGTAGATAAGTTGAGTAGAGTGCTACCACTCTTTAAAAATATTTACCGTATGTTGGTGGATGCCAGCTACCGTTAATGCATGAATACCAGTAAAAACATATTTTACAATGTTCTCCTGGCCATCTCCCAGGTGCTTTTTCCATTGATTACTTTTCCTTATCTGGCTAGAACTCTTGGTCCAGAACATATTGGTGTGATTAATTTTGCAGAGAGTTTTGCAAAGTATTTTATTTTATTGGCTGCATTGGGTATTCCTATTTATGGGGTACGTGAAATTGCAAAGCATGCAAAAGATCGATCCACTTTATCTAAAACCTTTTCTGAAATCTTCTTGATTAACCTATTTGGTACATTTTTATTAGCACTTGTTTTTTTAGGGCTAATATATTTTGTACCACTTTTGCAGATTGAAAAAGAATTATTTTATTGGGCATTGGGTTATTTTGTACTACAGGTTTTTCAACTAGAATGGTTTTTTACAGGCATGAATGAATTTAAGTTCATCGCCGTACGCTCTTTTATTATTCGCTTTTTATTCATTGCTGCTGTTTTTATTTTTATTCGTAGCAAGCAAGACTATGTGCATTATTTTATTATGCAATTTGTGCTAACGATTGTCTTGGCATTATTGAATGGAAAAAAATTGCTAGAACTACTCGATTTCAAAACAGTTTCTTTAAAATCCTTAGTATTTAAAAAACATTTAAAGCCCATGGCTTTATTGTTTTTAACCATCTTCACCATTTCTGTCTACTTTTCCTTAGATACAATTTTATTAGGCTTCTTAGCAGACAACCAAAGCGTGGGTTATTATGCGTCTGCATTGAAATTAAATCGATTGTTCATTGCTGTATTAAGCGCTATATCTGTGGCGATGTTCCCTAATTTAGTGAGCTTATACCATCAGGGTTTGAAAGATGTATTTATAGAAAAAATAGAACAATGTACTTTTCTAGCAATGAGTATTTCTATTCCTTTAGTATTGGGGATTACACTCTGTGCCCCTGAATTAATTCAACTGTTATTAGGCACACATTTTGGACGCACTATCCTTCCTTTGCAAATTACCGCACCCCTTATTTTTATCATTAGCTTGTCTGGTATTTTTGGTTTTCAAGTATTAAGTGCAGTAGGGAAGGATCGTGCAATTTTTATTGCAGCACTGATTGGTATGTTGATAAGTATTGTTGCTGCAATTGCTTGGGTACCTATGTATAAAGAAGTAGGCGCGGCCTATACCATTTTGTTAACGGAGTTTTCGGTAGCCTTGGCATTCTTCTTCTTTGCTAAAACACACCTACATTTAAAAAATATAACGACTATCTTTTTTAAACAAGCTTTAGGTGCATTGCCCTATGTCTTAATCATTCTTGTGTTTAAAGCACTAGTGCCTACTATTTTATTAAGACTTACCGTCATTACGATCTTTGCATTCGCTTGGTTTGTGATTTTCCAATTGTATATCTTACCAAATAGTATTTATAAGAAACAATTAGACCAATTACAGGCCAAATTCTTCAAGTCCAAATAATTAAATTTTCATAGTATACCAGATACTGGTATTTTTTTAGAAGCCTAATCTTTTCTTGATGCTTCTCAGCTTTGTCCTAACTGGATAAGCTGCCCCTCCCAATTCATAATTATTTTTTAATTGCCTCTGCATTTTGTTGTGCAATACAATATCGTCCACGCCTATTTTTTGATAAGCTGTTGACAATGCATTTTGTACTCGAAGGTTTTGTTCTAAACGATTCCAAGATGCTTTTGTGCTTGTAAAACTACTTGTATTGATTTTGGATTCAAATAAGTCCATATTCATTTGCAACAAGCCCTTTGGGTCTCTTGTATTGCCACCCATTTGTTGTGCAGCATGGATACGGTATTGAAATAAAGCTTCCCTAAAATAAGCTAACTTTCCTTGGCTTGCATAATACAATGCGATCCATCCATCATGTAGTAAACCTTGCACTGTTGGGAATGGCTGCGCCAATAGAGGTCCAACATTTTTTATGGCCAGTCCTGCTCCCGTTACAATATTATCCACGCGGTATAGAAACTCAAATAAATTAAATTCGGCTGGAAGTGTTGCTTCTGGAAAACCTATAATATCCCATAAATGAAGTTCGGGTAGCACTGCATCAACTTCATTGATTAGTGTTGCATTTGAAAAAACAGCATCTATACTGGGATTGGCTTCAAAAAACGCAAAGAGGCTGGCTACTTTATGGGGTAACCAGATATCATCCTGGTCTGCTAAAAAAACAATGTCACCTTTTACAAGGCCCAAACATTTTTCCATATTCTTGGTACTGCCTAATTGCTGTTCATTTTGGTATAAATGAATTAGGTTTGGATAGTTGTTTTGATAGTCCCGAATAATGGAAATCGTATTATCTGTTGATCCATCATCACAAATCACAATTTCATCTACCATTTGAGTTTGCGTCAATATAGAATCCAACTGCTTTTTTATATAAGCAGCACCATTGTAAGTGAGGACAGATGCAGATAAATACATAACTTTGTTAATATGTCAAAAATAGCACAGATTAGTTTGCTTTTCTTGTTAATCTTTTCAACAAAAACAGCATGGACACAAAATCCTGTGGCTGTAGGACAGAATGGATTGGATGAATGGGTGCGTAATTTGCAATTATTAGATAAAATAGACGCCAACCAATCTTTAACGACGCGTCCTTTTTATACCAAGCATTTCCAAACTTTCAATGACTTATTAAATTTGGTGGATTCTACCAATCCATACCAACTATCCAAGGGGAATTTTAAATCAATTCGTTGGCAAGTACTTCCAGTTGAACTTTCTCAGAAATTCAATACCACACGTCCTTATGGTTGGAACGACCAAGCACTTGGATTTAGCAAAGGATACCAGGCGCAATTGAGAACTGGCATCTATGCACAATGGAAATTTTTACATGCACAATACCAACCCGAACTAGTGCATTATGCATCGGGTGCTTTTCCTAAAAAAACCAAATTACTTCCGGGGCAATCCTTTATTGGACTCCGTGCGGCTGGTTTATCATTTGGCATCTCCTCTGAAAACCTTTGGTGGGGACCTGGCAGGTATAGTTCCTTAATAATGAGCAACAACGCTCGAGGTTTTGAGCACGTTCGTTTGAATACGACACGCCCCATCAATATTGGTATTGGTAAAATTGAATTTGCTTTGGTCTTAGGCAGATTGACGAGAGATACTGCAGAGGGTTTTGAAAATAGTAATCTTCAAAAGCGTGTATTTGATTATAGCCAACCTAGTACTAGACAATACAATGGCTTAAACATTGTATTCCAGCCTGCATTTACTAAAAATGTATTTTTTGGTGTGACCAGAGCTTTTCAGAACTATGAAATCACAAAGGCCAATGCTAGCTTTTCACAAAATTATCTGCCAGTTTTAAATGGTTTATTTAAAAACAATTATGCCGACGATACCTTAAGTAAGGACCAAATTTTAAGTTTATACACCCGTTGGGTATTTCCAAAAAGCCATGCAGAAGTCTATTTTGAATATGGCTACAACGATGCTAAACAAAATGGGCGTGACTTAATGTTGAACATGTCTCATGCAGGTGCCTATACTGTTGGTTTTAAGAAATTACATTATTTAAATACAAGTTCTTTTTTAGCGCTGGGTGCAGAAGCCACTAGGATGTCTCAAACGCCTAGTTATTTTCAACGAACTGCAGGAAACTGGTATGAGCATGGTCAAGTAGTTGAAGGTTTTACCAACCAAAACCAATTATTGGGTGCAGGCTCTGGTATGGGCAACGACTTGCAGACCATTACTTTGAGTTGGCATCAAGGTTTTAAAAATATAGGTATCAAGTTTCAGCATATATCGAATGATCCCATGCTAAATAGAGGGGAAAATGCTGCTAAGTTGCGCAATACCAAATGGGATGATTATGACTTTGGATTGAGTGGCGGCTATCGTTACAAACAAATTATTTTTAGTGCGAACCTAGAATATGTAAAAGCGAAAAATTACAATTGGGTCAACAGCAATCAACAAGGCAATGTATTTGCTTTTTTAAACACCATTTTTATTTGGTAATTCATGCAAAATATTTTTACGACATATCGTTCCTTATTGCTCTGGTTGCTTTTGTCTTTTGGCTTCAGTCAAACTGCTTTTTCTCAGATTGCTTTATTAGATGATATTTCCCTAACTGATCAACAAAGAGACCAACAATTACTTAAAAATAATTTTAAAAACCAATCCTTTTTATTGCGTACTGCACAAGATTACAGGATCCAACAAAATGTGCCTTATCGTAATATAGGAAAAAACAAATTTGGGAAAGAATTTAAATGGGATGGCATACAGATTAAATACAACCTGCAAGACAATAGTAAAATGCCTTATGGTTTTAACAATGGCAACTTCTATCCTGCTGTGGGGGGTCAACATAGAATCAGCATTGGCACAAAATTAAAATGGCGTTTTATAGAATTGAATTTACAGCCTGAATTAGTGACTGCTCGAAATTTAAACCCTCCTCCATATTATGGGAATCAACAAGATGGTAATTTTTGGGCGCGTTATTATTTTTTAATCCAAAATAATATTGATTATTATACCCGAATGGGTAAGCAACCTATTTCTACTATTTTTCCAGGTCAGTCAAGCCTTGCATTCAATTATAAAAAATTTGCTTTCGGAGTTTCAACTGAAAATCAATGGTGGGGTGCAGGCACGCGCAATAGTTTAATGATGACTAACAATGCGCCTGGGTTCTATCATCTATTTCTCAAAACAAACAAACCTATTGAAACCAAATGGGGAAGTATTGAAGGTAAAGCCATTCTTGGTCGTCTTGAATCTCCCACTACAATTGTACCTGAGGACAGTATGATGCGTACTATTTGGGAAGGAGGCATTATTAGAAAAAATTTATCTGTACGCCGCCTAGAAGGTTTTACAATTAGTTATCAACCAAAGTGGTTGCCTAATTTTTTCATTGGTTATAGCTTTGTAAGTCAGAGTTATATTCAAAACAGAAACTTAATTGGAAAAGACTTAGGTTATTTTGATGCAGGCAGACCTAAACAACAAATGGGAGCATTTGTATTTAGATTTGTTTTACCAAAAGACCATGCAGAATTTTATGCCGAGTTAGGACAACCCAATCAAGCTGTAAGCCCTTGGCGCTTTTTTGGAGACTCTGTTAAAACCGGTTTTGTATTAGGTGCTCGTAAACTATTCCCTATAGGTAATAAAGGGTCGTACTTTAAATTATATGCTGAGTTTACACAGTTACAACTAATGAATCCATTATTAGTGATTGATAACAACAACCCTTATGGTGAGCCATTAAGAAACAGTTGGTATACAAGTGCTAAAATTAGACAAGGTTATACGCATCAGGGTAAATTATTAGGGGCATCCATTGGTCCAGGATCTAATAGCCAAACCATTGGATTTAGTTTTAACAAGGGGATGAATAAAATTGGCTTCTTCTTTGAGCGAGTGGCCAACAACAATGATTTTTACTTATACCAATATTATAGCAGTGCCTATTACAATAGATACTATGTAGATTTGCACCAAGGGGTAGAAGCGCAATGGCAAGTGAATCAACACTTGCTTTTAGCGGCTTCGGTTTTAAAAACCAATACCTTAAATTATAAATGGATCAGGATAGAAGATGGGTCACCATGGGATCGTCCTGCTGCACAGTCGGATAGAGATAATGTACTGATCAACTTCTCTTTAAAATATAGTTTGTATGCAGGCCGCTAAGCGCATTTATTTGAACCTTTATTTTTTCGTCATGGCTTGCTATGTCTTTTTTAATAAGGGAGTGGCGTATAGTTATATGGTGGAAGCGGTTTGGTTATTGGGCTTAGTGTTGATTTTTTTAACTCGTCGTAGTTATGAGTTTGTATGGGACCTACGTGCAAAATTGCTTGCATTCTTTTTAGTAATCAGTATCTTATACATCCCAATTGGTTTAAGAGGCTATCCCTTTTTAGATGTGATTAGAGATAGTTTTGTGTTTCAGTATGGTTGGTTTGTGTTCATTGTTTTTTTATTTAAAGATGAGCAAGAATTAGTTTGGAATAAAATAATTTCAATCTATTCGTGGTTCCCCGTTTTTGGTTTACTTAATTTTTTCTTACAAAATTTTGTAGACAATTTTGATCGTTTCAAGCCTTTTGGAGATATCTCTTTTGTGTTGTATAAGTATGGTGACATGGGGGTGCATTTGCTTATTAGCTCTTTGGTGCTTTTGGTGTTTCAACAAAAAAGATCTGTTCGCTTTCAAGCGGTAATGGCAATACTCATCTTATTCAACTTACTTATCTTAACCGCTTATAGTAGATCAGGCATGTTGGCTTATGTATTAGGCGTGTTGGTGTATATTGTATTATCTAATGAAGCCTATATCAGAACAAGGGTAAAGCAATACACTAAATACCTGCCGATATTATTAATGATTGTAGTGCCTATATATGCTTCAATCAAAGTACAGGAGAATTTTCAAGGCCGTAAAGTAGGGATTGAACAAGTAACGCAAAACGTGGGTTCCTTTGTAGGCGTAAGCAAGGATGCCAATTTAGAAGATAATAAATTGTGGCGACTAGTATGGTGGGCTAAGATTTTAGATTATAGTTTTTCACCTTCCTATTTTTTCCAAGGCAAAGGCTTAGGGATGAGTTTGTCAGAAACAGACGAAGTGGTTGCTGAAGCAGAAGAAGTGCGCTCTCCACATAATTTTCATTTGACAGTGATGGCGCGATTTGGTGTTCCCTTATTTTGCCTCTGGTTATTCTGGTTATTCCTTTTATACAAACCCATGTTTAAGCGACAACTCAATGCAAAAACATTGTTGATTTCAACGGTGCTTTTGGCATTTATCGTTAATGCGAGTTTCGATGTATTCTTAGAAGGCCCGATGGGTGCTTTCCCTTTTTGGACCTGGGTAGGTTTATTATTGATGACACAGGCATTTCCGAACAATGATGCAGAAATGAACAATCAAAATTCAACCAATGCATCCTAAAGTCAACATTCTCGGCACACATATCAATTCCATTCACAATCAAGACTTGTTGGATGCCTTTGCCAATGTGATCTTAGATTGGAGAAGTCGGCCAAAGCAATACACCACACAGGTTTGCATCACACCTACCAATTCTATTTTGGCTGCGCGTAAACAACCACATGTGCAAGCCATCTACAATGCTGCTGAATGGGTGATTTGTGATGGGGTGCCCGTGAAATGGGCTGCTGGTTTTTTAGGTACACCTATTGTAGAAAGAATCACTGGTTTGGATTTATTACCTGATTTGATTCAGCTGGCGCATGAAAAAAACTTTACTGTATTCTTATTGGGTGCTAGCCCTGGTGTTGGCGAGCAATTAAAAAATAAAATTGAATCCCTTTATCCTAACTGCAAAGTTTCTGGAGTATATGTGCCTCCTTTTATGTCTGTGTTCACTCAGGAGGAGAATCAAAAAATGTTGGAGGCAGTCAATCAGTCAAATGCGGACATTTTATTAGTGAGTTTGACGGCACCTAAACAAGATATTTGGATTGCAGAACATAAGCATCTATTAAAAGTACCTTTATCTATTGGTATTGGTGGTGCATTTGAAGTGATGGCGGGCTTGGTGCCTCGTGCCCCTAAATGGATGCATGGTGCTGGTTTAGAATGGTTGTATCGTTTAATACAAGAGCCTAAAAGGATGTACCGTCGTTATTTAATCGAAGCGCCTTTATTTATCCCGTTGATTCTACGTCAGAAGTTTTCTAAGTAATAACAAATAAGTTACAGGTATTTTTTAACAGCCCTTATAGCGCCTATCTTATACCGTAACTGATTCCTAATTGAATGGTTTGTCCACTTTTTACTGCAGGGTGGACATTTTCGTTTTTATATGAATAGGTAATGGATTCAAAACTGCCTAGTAGATAAAAGTTATTGATCCACTCATATTTGAATTGCACAAACCAATCTTTTCTTTTGCTTTGTAAATCAAATAAGAAGGGTGGTTGCGGTTCTGCTAAATATTGCTCTGCAATGGTTCCCTGTCCGCCCTTTCGGATACTTTGGTATCTTGCGTACAAGTTTAACTTAGGAATAGGATTGTATTTTGCAAATAACATCATTCGATCAAAATTATTGCCCATCCAATCACCCATCACGCGATCGTATTGTGTATAGTTTTGTGCCGCAACTAAGTTCGTGTACACGAATGGGTTCACCCTAGTATATTCTGTACCCAAGGTTAAATAGGGTAGGAATAGGTCTGTTATGGATCCGCCTAATGTGTATCCTAATTGATTTCTGCTTTTAGCGCGATTGAAGATAGAAGCCACGCGTATCTCGTCAATAAACATTGAACCATAAAGATGTGTGTTCTTGATTTGATTTCTTGAACTTGCTTGTATAAAAAATTGTCCGTTGGAGCCTGCATTGATATTGTAATTGCTTCTATTATTGTCGTACACTTTAAAAAAGTTCACTGGAATAAAAAAGCCGATGTCGGTTTTGTCACTATACACTACCGATTCTCCAATAGCAATATGCAATCCTTTCATTGGCTTAAATACCAAACTATGTGTAGCCATGTATTTAGGAATGTATTGCACTCTTAATTCTCCACTTCCAGCACCAACGCCTGCTGTATACAATGCATTAGAGTCTATGATATTACTATTTAGCCACGCATGAGTATAATTAAACTGCATCCATTTGGTAGGATGATAATCCAACCTTATTAAAGGATAACTACTTACTTTATTATCCAATACTATTTTTCCATTTTCACCATAGCCCCAGTTTAAATGATCTTTGCCTAAACTGATTGAGCCCTTGTTCCAACTATAACTAATGCTTCCTCTTACCTCACTATAATTTTGAGAAGTGACAGTTGGATTGTACAATCGGATAATTGATTTTTCTGGGCTTGCTATCCTAAACGCCTCCATTCCGTTTCCGTTCTCGGTATAATCTTTATAATAAAATTGAAATGAAAATTGTTTGGCCTGTCCCCAAAAACTTAGGCCATGACTCATTTGTGTAAAGCTATTACCTAGGCTTGTTATGCGCATCAAGGAACCCATTGGATCTACGTTCAAAGAAAAATCTTTTTGATGCAAGTACAATCCTCTTAATCTTTGATTGGCATCTTTTTGTACTGCTTTTAATTGGGCGCTGTCTGTTCCTTCTATGTTTTTGTATTCTTGCAAATAAAAGTTCAATTCCTTTTGTTCGGTAGTAGTGAGTTCTGCCTTTTTAAGTGCAAGCAATGCAGTTTCTATTTGTTTTCTTGTGATTGGCTGGATAATGTCTTGTAATTCAATCTTGCCTTTTTGTGCCATTCTTTGCAGGTAACCCATCACAGGTGTCTCTGGGTTTTCCCACACAGTTTGCGCTTGCAATGGCATCACCGAACCAATGCATAGCAATAGTATCAGCATGAACCAAATCCATCCACTACTATGTATTTTTTTATTCAACTGCATGTATTGAAACATTTAGTAGGCGTTTTGATCACCTCTAATAATATTGATCACGGTTTGTAAAATAATTTGACAGTCTAACCAAAAGGTCCATCGATGGATATAGCTTAAATCAAAGTCAACTCTTTCCTGCATCTCTTCTACCGTTTTAGTTTCTCCTCTGCAGCCATTTACCTGCGCCCATCCGCTGATGCCTGGTAATACAATATGTCTTAACATATAATTGTCTACTGTATGCATCGATTCCATATTCAATGGTGTTGGATGTGGCCTTGGTCCTACCACCGACATATTGCCTATGAGTACATTCCAAAATTGTGGCAACTCATCTAAATTAGTTTTTCTCAAGATGCGTCCAATGCTTGTAATTCTTGGATCGTCTTTCTGCGCCTGCTGGTATTTTCCATCCTCGTCTACATCCTTGCTATTTTGATCCATCGTTCTAAACTTATAGCAGATCAGTAGTTTGTTATTCAGTCCCCATCTTTCTTGTTTAAAGAACACCGGTCCTTTAGAACTTAATTTAATTAATAAAGCTATTAGTGGAAACATCCAGATGCCGATGGTTAAAAAAAATAGACTTGCAAACACCACATCAAAACTACGTTTCAATAATTTATTCTCCCATCTATCCAATGGCAATGCACCAACGTTAATCACAGGTAGTCGTCCAATATTATTGATATGTGCACTAGAAGTAGCGTATTGTCTTAAGTCTGGTAGGATACGCACTTTGGTTTTATGAAAATCACAAACGTCTATGCACTGTTGTATCAATGCATATTTATCGTTTGGTAATGCAATTACCACTTCGTCGATTGGATTTTTTAATAAAATAGTTCCCAGTTGGTTGATATTACCTAGGTAGGCACATCCATCTATTGTTGCTGGTTGCTCGTCCACCAAACCCGCACATTGGTAACCATAGTAATAATATTTCTTCACAGTCTCTACAAAATTTTGTGCTGCTGGTGTAGCACCTACCAACAAGATAGAGTCGTATAATTTTCCTTGATAAAATGCGGCATGCCTGTTTTTACGTAAAATGTATTTTGTGACTGTGGCCAATAAAAAGATATAGCTTAGAAAGCAAATAAAAAATTTGAAATTATACCGCTCCCCAGGCTGTAAAAAAAACAAGCTTGAACTTAGGATAATGGCAAATAAAATGACATGATATAGGATGAAGATGATCTCCTCCGAGAACTTATTCGAACGTCGGTCTGCATACAGTTTGGAGAAATTGGCCATCAAATACCAGAAAAACAAGGATAAACCCAGAAAAAAGGGGTTAAATATGCCTGAAACATGCCCAAATAAGGTCAAAAGGGTGGCCAAATAGGCTACCAGCATTACCCCAGCATCATTGACATACCTTATATAATTATAGTTCGTACTCGGTTTTTTCATGATTTTGTCCCACAAATTGATAAATGCACGTAAATCGGGGGGCATTTGCTATTTCGAAGGTAATTAATACTATTGAACTATTTGAGGATGAAGGGGTTAAATTTTGGCCTTATTTGAATCTTGGTTCACTCGTCCAAGATTAGGTATAAATACGGAATCGAAACGATTTAAATTTTTGTAGCATTGTGTTCTTAATTTAAATAATCATTTATGAGTCAACATTTTATTTCTTTACAAACAGCAAAGGATTTGATCAGTCGTTACAGAGAAAGTTTTAACGACATTGCTACTCCAGAATTTAAAGAGAGCTTAAAGTATAGTGAAACTTTTGATGCATCAGCTATCAGAGCGATACTAGATCAACCAGGATGTGTTTCTTTTAGAGCCTATTATGGTATGAAGGAAGACGAAGGGATTTGCTTGGTATTTTTTGGAGTGGATGCGAACGATAACAATATAATTAATTCAACAAAGGGTGGGGAAGATGTGATTGTGGAGTATGGCAAGGATTGCCCACCATTTTGCCCAGCAGGAGTTGAAGGCCTATTCTAATGCAAATACCAAATTTAGGAATATTATTAAACCTTTCTATTATCATCCCGGCCATAGCTGGGATCTATGTATTTAAATCTATCAATAAAGCATACCGGTATTTTATTATAAGTATTTGCGCTGGTGCCCTTCATGAATACAATGCCGAATTTCAATTTACGAGTAGTTTTTTATTTCAGTCGCTATATTCATTCATAAGTACACAATTCATTTTACTTCTGTATTTTAATTGGGATGCCGAAAAAATTGCGCCAATTAAAAAGAGCATGAGCCATTCATTGGTTTTTGTTTTAGTTGCGATAGACCAGTATTTTGAATTTCAATCCGCCTACCATATCCAATGGGCATTGATTACAACTATGATTGGTATTTCAATTTATGGCATTCGTTTATTGACACAAAATCAAAATAATTTTTTAAAAAATAAAGAAAGTCTGTCAAGAAAATTGATCATCATTCCTTATTTGGTTTTTAGTGTCTATTATGCTGCCATCAATATTTTAATGCACTTTTTATTTAGTAAGGCAACCCAGCCTCTTTTCATGAACTTATATAATGTGATTAGATGGATTAATTTCATATCTTACATCTCTTATACATTGGCATTATTATGGGCACCCAAGAAAGAGAAATTTTTGTAGCATTTAGTTTAGTGGCGGGCTTTTTAGCAGTGTTGTTATCGTTTTTCTTTTTGAGTTTATTTAAGCAAAACAGAAAATATAGAAAGCTGCAAATAGATAAACTGAATGCAGAAATCAATGCAACTGAATTGGAACGTAACTTGATCGCTACAGAACTACACAATGATATTGGTCCATATTTATCAAGCATTAAAATGCGCCTGAATTTATTAGAAACGCAAAACAAGGAGGACTTACTAGAAGTAAAAGCTGCATTAGATAAATGTGTAGACCAGGTGAGGGGTATGGCAAAGTCCTTAGCGCCATTGGCCATTTTTCATATTAGCTTAATAGACGCACTAAAGCAATACATTGCCAATATAAGCTTGGATCAATCCTTAAAGATCCAGCTAATCGAAAAAGAAATTCCAGCACTCACTCAAGACCAAAGCAATCAGTTATATCGTATCCTCCAAGAAATTATTTTAAATACCGTTAAGCACGCTCATGCTACAGAGTTGAATATTGAGTTTTCTTTAGAAGGAGATCAGTTTTTGATTCGTACTGCTGACAATGGGATCGGGTATGATACCTATGAGATCAGAGAAAAAAATCAAATGGGCTTAGGCCTTTTAGGTATTCAAAGTAGAATTGAATATTTAAAAGGAACGATGATCAGCTCGGATGAAATTAAAAAAGGCACACGTTACAATATTCGTATTCCAATTGTTGTTAAATCATAAACACCATGCACGGAATTAAAAACAACCAAATTTCTATTGTCATTGCAGATGACCACAGCTTTTTTAGAGAGGGCTTAGTGAAAGTGTTGCATATGACGGGCATGGTGCAAGTGGTGGGTGAAGCGAGTAATGGACAAGAGCTAGTTGATCTAGCCCAACAATTAGATCCAGATTTATTGATTGTAGATATTGGGATGCCAGTGTTAAATGGCATCGACGCTGTAAAAAAAATACGTGAACAAGGTTTGCGCGCGCGGGTGATTGCTTTGTCCATGCATTCAGAAGATGCGATCATCATTAAAATGCTCGAAGCAGGTGCCATGGGTTATTTAGATAAGAACACATCTAAAGAAGAACTTTTTGAAGCCATTGATAGTGTTGTGGCGCACAATCGAGTTTACTTTCCTGCCTCTACCAATGCGCATATGTTAGATTTATTATCTACCTCTACGTATAAACCATTCCCAGACGAAGCATTGGTTTTTACAGATAGAGAGCTCGAAGTGATTCACCTGGTTTGTCTTGAATTTTCAAATAAAGAAATTGCCAATCAATTGCAGTTAAGTCAGCGAACTATCGAAACGCATCGCGTTCGTATTATGGAAAGGATGAATGTGAAGAGTGTGGCAGGATTAGTTGCCTATGCTTATTCGAATGGGTTGATAAAAAAGTAAAATTTAGTCTTTCTTGTTGTTTAACTTTAGAACGAACGATTGTAATTTTTTAAGTAAAGACATCATGTGACAATGACACCTATCATGTAAGATTCAGTATAAATACTGAATAGAATTTTATCTAAGATACTTACTTTTGAACTGTTAGAGTATATAATCTAATAAACCATCTTATTATGTCGTTTGGGTGAACCGCATAATATAGATGGCTTTTTTATTGGTATAAATACGCTGTTTCAGAGTTCCCGATTTTACAATATTGCATCTGTGATAATCCCATAATTATTTTATTTATAAAAGGTAGTAAATTTACTACCTTTATATTCAGGATGTAAAATCACATTATCGTATTTTATGAAATACAGTGAACTACATCGACTAGTAAAAAGAAATGGCTGGAACCATTTAAAAACTGAAGGCAGTCATTACATATATGAAAAAGGTGGACTAAAATATCCGGTACCATTTCATGGCTCTAAAGAAGTTGGCTTTGGTTTGCTAAATCAAATTTTTAAAATAATGAAACTAAAATATTAATTATGACTATAATTAAAGTAGTGATTGAAAAGACGAAAGATCATTATTCTGCTTTTGCAGAAAATCTAGATGGGATATTTGGTGCAGGTGAGACAGTCGCGGAAGCTAAGGAGTCAATCCAAAATGCCATCAAGCTATTTAAGAAGCATAATAAAAATAATCTTCCTAAGAAGCTTCAAGCTGAATACAAAATAAAATACAGATTTGACACACAAAGTTTATTAAATTATTACAAGGGTATATTTACAAATGCTTCTTTTGAAAGAATTACAGGAATTAAACAAAAACAAATTCAACATTATGCGTCTGGCTTGAAAAAGCCAAGAGCTGCACAGAAGCAAAAAATTCAAAGCTCATTACATAAGTTGGCAGAAGAATTAATGGAGGTTGAATTATAGCTGCATATTTCGTTTACATGGGCTGTAAAATTTCTCTGGTAATTATTTTATCACCAATGTTATATTACCATTTTGTGTGTTTTTGGCATTATCTGGAACTGTTTGCCAATTTTCACCATTTATTACAAACTTAAATTCGTTGTATTTTTCTTTTAGGTCTGCTTTAGGAATGATAAATTGATATGCATTATTCGCAATGCTAGTCATTTTGTAGTTTAAATTTTTAGGATTCCAACCATTAAAACTTCCTGCTATTGTAACATATTCAATTTCTTTTTTATCCATATTTTTAGGTAGTTCAAAAGAAAATACAATGTTGTTCTTATCAAATTTATATCCGTATTGAATAAACTTTGTCCCCTTTTTTGTTTCTGTGACTTTATCAAACTTAAAATTTTTGATCAATCTTATATCATTTTTAGGTACATAAGCAGATTGAATCAAAAATGCTCTTGCAGTTTCATCTGAACTAACATCTATTTCAATGATGTCCTTAATTGCTTGCTTTTTGTTTGCTGCATTGTCGTAATATGATTTGCAGATTTTGTAACCCATAAAGTAACCTAAATCCTTCATTTGAATCCCATTCAAGTTTCTGCCTTTTACACCATACAACCAATCAAAAAATCTACCTTTTTCATTTGAGGCAATGAATTTTTTAAACTCTTTCCAAACTTTTTTTTCATTTTTATATCCGAAGTCAATATAGCCATTTGGATAACTCTCTTTTAAGCTTTTTTGATTTATTACTTCTGCAATAAAATCGCAAGCACCTTCATTTAAACATTGTGCTAAAAGTGCATTGTCAGAATTTTTTTGAAGCGTGTGGACATATTCGTGAAGAACAATACTCACTGCCCAATCTGGTTTATCGTTTGCCAGTAGTTCACAACCAATAAATAGATTTGGACCTTCTCGTTCTGGTCTTCCACCAAACATACCTAAACCTATTACAAAATATACGTTTCCATCTTTAAATTCAGGGTATAGTTCTTTGAAATACTTGAACTTTGGTTCTAATATTTTCATTTGAGAAGGAAGATTTTTAAAATAAGGTCGAATTCTAATCAGGTTTTCCTTTACTTTAATCATAAATTCTGCAAAATGTTTTGCGGTAGCTATTTTACCTCCATCCACAGAGTGGTTTATAGCATACTTTACGCCCAGACTGCCGTTGTCTAGGTATATTTTCTGAACGAATTCAATTTGTTTTTCTTTGTTAGTTGTGGTTTGTACGCTATCAAATGCTTGATAAAAGTTTTCGATGTCTTTCGTGTGAAAAATTGTTTGTGCTTTAAGGTTTGTTACACAAAGAAAAGTTAAGAAGTAAATTAAATATTTTTTTATCATTGGTTTAAGCATTGTCTTTGTGGGAGCCTTGCGGGAATTTTGTTAAATCCTAAGTTAGAGTTTTATTATTAAATGTCCTAAATACAAGAAATGCCCTGCCGTTAAGCAAAGGTTTTAAAAAATCAGTGGTCTCGCCAAGATTGCGTCTTTATAACCCAGAACTGCGTCTTTATAATCCAAGACTGCGTCTTTGTAATCCAAGACTGCCAGTCCTCGCTTCGCTCGTACTGTCTTCCTCCGTATTGAACTTACTCAAAGCCTTTCAAACCATCCCGCTTTGCGGGATAGTTTAGCTTCTTCATCTCTCACCAGCTTACGAAAGCAAGCTTTCGACGCTGTCTCAAAATGAAGAAGCCCCAACACTTTGTGTTGAGGCTTTGTGGTCTCGCCAAGAATCGAACTTGGATCTAGTGTTTAGGAAACACCTATTCTATCCATTGAACTACGGGACCATCGAATCCTATAGATTCGAGTCTTTAATCAGATTAGATCTGAGTGAAGGATGGCAAAAATAGCTATTCTTTTTTAAGCACCCATACTTTCTGGGTAGGCTTATTATTATGCTATAATTTGGTATCTTCACTGCTCAAATCGACATCATTATGGGCTTTTACAATATCATTATTAAGTTTCGTTTTTGGTTAAGCTTAATTGCCATCGCTGGCGCGGCTATCCTTCAGTTAACTGATCTGGCTAATTTTTGGCCTGTTTTCCCTTTATATTTTATTGGCGTGGTAGGTTTATTGAGCCATATCTTCATTGGTCCTTTGCGTTTGGTTCAAGCGCCGATGGAAGCAGGGGATATTGATGAAGTAGAGCGCATTTTAGCCTCTATCTGGTTTCCTAATTTATTATACAAGCCTGTAAGAAGTACTTACTATACCATTAAGGGTAATATCGCTATGGCGAAACAGGATTTTGATAGCGCAGAGAAACACCTTAAAATGAGTAACGACCTTGGCTCAGCGATGCCTGAAGCAGAAGGTGCGAATAAATTACAATTGGGCATGATGTCCATGCAGAAAGGGGACACCAAACAAGGCGAAGCGTATATCCGTGCGGCCATCCGTGCTGGTATTCCTGATAAAGAATCTGAAGCTGTTGCTTATTTAAGTATGTGCCAGATCTTTATGAATAAGCGTGAGTTCCGCGCTGCTAAAGATTTCTTCCGCAAAGCAAAAGCGTGTAAGCCATCAACTAAACAGGTATTGGATCAAATTAAAGAGATAGAGAAGTACATTTCTCGCATGCCTGGATAAAATTAAAGTTTGCAATTCTAAAAAACGTACGTAATTTTGTACAAATTAGAGTTATGCCAAAGGTTCTTTCAGTTACAGAATTTAGAAGCAATTTAGCAGTTGAACTTGAACACGTTGGTAGTGACAAGAGAAATCAAATCATTATCAAAAGACCAAAGGGTAAAGGGAATATTGTTGTCTTATCTCAAGAAGCCTATAACTCTATGGAAGAGACCTTGTACTTATTATCTACACCTGCGAATAGGAAACATTTATTGGAAAGTATCCAACAAGCAAATGAAGGCAAGACTAAAAAAATAAATATTAAAGACCTCTGGAAATAGTCTTCACAGAAAAAGCTCAAGCCGATTTAATTTATTGGAAACTTAAGAATCAAATTAAGACACAACAAAGAATACAGAAGTTATTAGAAAATATTCTAATAAACCCTTATTTCGGTATAGGTAAACCAGAGCCATTAAGGTATGAACTTTCAGGATTATGGAGTAGAAGAATTAATAAAGAACATAGGTTGCTTTATAGAGTTAAGAACAACGAAGTCATAGAAATTCTTTCACTAAGATTTCATTACTAATAAAAAAGAAATTTAGTAACCTTTACATAATTAATTTATTGTATATATATTAATTTCAATATGTAGAATTTACAATTTAATTCGATTGATTTTTTTCATTTTTTACTTTTCAATACTGTAATATTGCAAAAAATTATCAATGCGCAAAATCCCCCTTGCAGTGCATATTCCACGCAAACTGAGCCACTATTCCGCTGAAACTGAGCCACCCGCTG
>JAOASM010000028.1 GCA_030158665.1 Sediminibacterium sp.
ACAGCGGGTGGCTCAGTTTCAGCGGAATAGTGGCTCAGTTTGCGTGGAATATGCAAATTAGATCAATTTGAATTATATGCTAATCTCGGAAAAGAAACAGAAGGTAAATTCGCCCTCATTCATATTACCAAAACACAGAGCGAGATGTGGACCTATTTTAAAGAAGGGGATCCAGTAGGTAAGCGTGGGTTCTCATTTGAAAAATTTGATTCATTTGTATCTAGTATGTATTATTAGATTTTATTAGCACCCTTCGGGGTGCTTTTTTATGCCCCAAAATTTAATGTAAGCCCTGTTCAAATATCCTACTGACTTCCTCGAAGGAGTAGTAGTAGGTTCCCATCACTTTCTTGTATGGAATCTTGC
This sequence comes from Sediminibacterium sp., assembly GCA_030158665.1. Taxonomy (GTDB): domain Bacteria; phylum Bacteroidota; class Bacteroidia; order Chitinophagales; family Chitinophagaceae; genus Sediminibacterium. The sequence continues at coordinate 367 of JAOASM010000028.1, forward strand.
CTGCATTACGTAGATTCTCGACTGTGGAGTAAGAACACCCTAAATACTCCATTAGATCGCTGTTTTTCATGAGCTTTTTGGGTGTGCTGTGTAAGACGTTCATTTGTGCTATCTCGTTGATTAAATCTTGTTTAAACTCGTCTAGCATTTGTTTTGTTACGATTTCCATTGTGCTTGTTTTTATATGGCTTTTAAAATTTGTTTTTCTGCTTTTGGTGTTAAGTCAAATGATGCGAAGTCATTCATTAGCTTTGTTTCGGTAATCTTAGCATAAATCTGAGTTGTTTTGATATTGGTATGACCAAGCATTCTTGATACAGTTTCGATTGGAATATTGAACTCCAAGGAATTGGTTGCGAAAGAATGACGAGCAACATGGCAAGTGATTAATTTAGTAATCCCAGCTAACTGCATAATTAGTTTTAAGTATTGATTCATCTTTTGATTACTGATTGTTGGGAATACAATATCAATAGAGCTTTTATTTGGATGCTCAATATATTTAGAAATTAGCTGTTCTGCTTTATCCATCAATGGGACCATACAATACTCATCTGTTTTGTGTCTTTGAAGCTTGATGATTCTCTTGGACCCTATGCTTTGATGTATCTGTGAATAGGATAGATTCTTTAAATCACTATAGGATAATCCTGTGTAACACATAAAAAGGAATGCATCTCTAACTAGGTTAATTGTCTCATTCTCAATTGATAGTTCTTCAATAGTAGCAATCTCATGGACATTTAATGTTGATCTATGGGTAACTTCTGTTTGGGACTTGAAGTTCTTAAATGGGTCTTCTTTGATGATCTCTAATTTCTGAGCTAGGTGTATTACTGCTTTTAATCGTTTTACATCGCGATCAATGGTGTTTGGTCCATTCACACATTTGGCTTCTAGATAGATTCGATAATCGTTTAAAAAACGGTAATTCAACTTGTCAAGAGGGTAGTCTGGAACTAAAAGCTCTTGTGAAAGGTATTTGGTGATTTTAGAATGGATAGATTCGTATTGCTTTACTGTCCCTGGAGATAACCTTCCTTTGTTTGTGTCAATGTAATACTGGATCATATCAAGTAGCCCCTTAGTCTCTTTGCTTTCTCCATAAAGATGAGCCTTAAGTAGGTCTGCTGATATTAGCTCGTTATTCTTAGTACGTGTTTCTATAAAGTCAATAACCTTAGCTCTTAAATCACTGATTTGCTTATTGAGGATATATGCTTGTTCATGTCTAGCTTTTACTTGGACCTTCTTTGAATCCCAATCTGCAATAGGAATGCAAATACGAGTGGAGTGATTGATTTGTTTGTCAAGACCTGCAATTCGTAGTTTAATAATACCATGATCCTTTATCCTAGTTCTGTAAGAACAACATAGAAAATACATCTTTACCATAACCTTCTTTTTATATTAATAAATAGTACTGAATCATGAAGAATAGTCCGAAATACATGTAAAATCTATCTCCATTTGACTGATATACAGGGAAATTCAGAAAAATTTATTAAGTAAGCAACTGTTGCCTCTGAAGTAAATACTTAGGAATGTTACGAAATATTGTTTTGGCAACATATATGTTACATTTAAAATTAAGTTAATATGTCACTTTTGTGGCATCATATTCATCAATTGGAATTACAAAAAATTTTAGGGCTAGTAATCAGAAAACAGAGGCTTTTAAAGAAGAAGAGTATGAGAGCTCTTGCTTATGAAGCAGATATGGAGTATATGCAATTGAGTAGGATTGAACTTGGAAAAATTAATACAACTGTATTTCAGTTGTTCAAAATATGTATAGCGCTAAAAATTGATATATCTGTAATTTTTAAGGAGTTAGAAAAGGATTCAGATTTTAATACATATAAAAGCACATACTATTAGTTAGTTAATCAAATCAAAATCAAATGAGAATTTTAATTATTTTTTTGTTCCTTGGGATGGTTTCTTGTAAAAGTGAAGTTGAGAAGTTGGATATAAATGATGTTGAATCTCATCGTGCATATCAAGATACTTTAATTTCTAATGCTGAATTTCCTAATGGTAAATTGGATGTAATAAGAAACTTAATAAGTCAGTATACTAATCTTAAAGACAACAAGGAGTATTCAAATAATTCAAATTATAATTATTATTTGGGAAGATTGTATTCGTATATTTACTCCTTGCCAATATATGGTCTTTTTTATGATTCAACTTCTAGTCGTTTATTGAATTACAACTTGTATAAAAATTTTGTAGATAGTGCATATTATTATAGCGAAAAATCTTTAGCTATTGATTCTAACAATATCTTATCAATGTTAGCTTATACTAGGTCACTATTTTGGGAAAGAGAAAATTATCTATTTTTCAAAGAAAATGGTTTAGAGACTAAATTTAGTGGTAATGTAGATTCAGGCAAAATGAAAAAAAGAGTAGAGTATTTACTAAATAATTTTAGTAAGTTTTCAGTTTCAGATACAAGTAAAGAGAAAAGAGTAAGCAGAAAAATTTATGAGATGTCATTCACATATTTAAATCGTGCACTTAAAGATAAGATTAATAGTGGTATAAATTGGGAAAATCAAAACGATTTAAGTCTATTAATTTTTACTAGAAATTGTATTTCATTTTTAAAACCATATAAGACTTCAGAAATTGATCAAAACTTTTTTTCGAATGCAGTAAATTATTTGAATCCATATATTAATAAAGCTGAAATGGTATTGAAGCAAAATGAATTGATTAATTCATTACAAGACAATAATATTACTAAAAATTTTCTTGATAAGAAACTCATTATAATGTATGGCCCTGAAGATAGATATGTGATTTTTAAGGGTGATGGTACTGTTGAGATTTCTATTCAAACTTGTGACGAAGGAGGTGTTTTTGGTGGCGGCTCTGACGTAAATACCAAACTTTTTTATGGAAATTATACATTGGAAGGAAGCCAGTATGTTAATGTGAATTTGCCAAGCGAAATTAATTTCGAATGTAATAATGGATACAAAGAGAGATGGAGTAAGAACCTTAAATTTATTTTTAATGACTTGCGTGATGATCATTTAGGTGTTTCATTATATTCTGGAGTTGAAGGATACCAGTTGCCTGCGAATAAAAGATGGAGAGAATGGGTCGATCTTAATTTAGCATATTACTTAAATCCATATTTCTAATCTTTTGTTAATCGGATTAAAGTTTTAAATGTTTTTAACTTATATGAGAAAAATTATATTCGCTTTTTATCTTTTTATAAATGTATTTAAAATAAATGCTCAAAATTATAGTAATTTCAGCGATTCAAGAGATGGAGTTAACTATAAAACGGTTGAATTATTTGGTCAAATTTGGATGACGGAAAATTTAAGTACAGATAAATTTCAAAATGGTGACAAAATTAGAAAAGTAAGTACAAGTAAAGAGTGGGTAGATGCTTGTTTTAAGAAAGAACCTGTATGGATGTATTCGCAGATTAGTAATGACAAGGAATTAAGTACTGGGAAAATATATAATTATTATGCTGTAATTGATAAACGTAATTTATCGCCATTGAATTTTCACATACCTTCATCAAGTGAATTTTTAATACTTTCAAAATTATCAGCTGTTGAATTAAAGAGTCAGTCAGGTTGGTACAGCAACATTTTTACAAAAAAGGTATTAGATAATGTCAATAAAATTGATAGAAATGGATTCCCCTATGTAGATGTTGATTTTGTTGAAAGGACATTTAAAATTGGAGGTCCAGGTAGTAATAAGTCAGGATTTAATGCTTATCCTTTGGGTCAAATTGGAGTAAAAGGTAACTATGAGCTCTCTGGGCAAGAAATTTCTTTTTGGACCTTAACCAAAGGTGAAATTGATAACACACAGCTTTCTTTTAGATTAATTTGGAATGATAATAACGCCCAACTTATAAGCTCAAATATTTTGAATGGGTTCTATGTGAGATGTGTTAGTGGGAAGTCTCTTGATGAGATCGAAATTGAAAAATTGCAAATTGCTAAACGGGCGAAATATATTAAAGATTCAATTTTCAATCAAGAGCAAGTCCGTATATCTGAACTAAAGTTAATCGAAGAAAAAGCCAAAAAGAAAATCAGGGATTCTGTAATTCAAACTCTTGAAGTTGGCTCTTTATTTGAAGAAGGTATAGTAATTGGCTTCCAGAATGATAAAACTCAAGCAATTTTAATATCTAAAGATGAATTTTCTATTAGTAAGAGAGAGTTATTGGATACTATGGCTGTATTAAAGGCAGATGGGATTGACTGGCATCAATGGCAAATACCTACTTATGGCAATGTAAATTTTGTTGCAAAGTTGATAAAGACTAATAAAAAATTCAAAAAGATTTTCATGGAAACCAAAGTAGTTTCTAATGAGCCGAATTCTGATAATTTCTATTGGTCGAATACCATGCTCTCCCAATTATTTGGATTTGGGACATTTAATATATTAAACAGTAATGATAGATCTTTGGATGGGGTATCTTATAAATTGAAAGGGTTATTGAGATACATCAAAATTGTAGATTTACAATGATTTAAATAAACCGAGCCACAGAATTCAGTACAAAAGACTACAAAAGCGTGCCATAAGCACATAAAAAAACTCCGATTTCGTTGTGATTTCGGAGTTTTTAGTGCTATTTACTAGCTAGTTTGTGATCCCGCTGGGACTCGAACCCAGGGCCCATACATTAAAAGTGTATTGCTCTACCAACTGAGCTACGGAATCTGACCCTTTTCCCTTTTGAGGAGTGCAAAAATAAGGATAAATTGAAATAAACCAAATAAATTGTCAACTTTATTTTCGGGCAAAATTGCTCCTAAGTAATTCATCTTCAAATAACAATTACTTTTGTACAAACACATTTCTATGTCAGCATTTAAAGATAAAGTAATCGTTATAACAGGTGGGTCGGATGGTATCGGGAAAGCCCTGGTAGAGCAGTTTCTAGCGATGGGTGCGAAAGTGGCTACTTGTGGAAGAAGTCAAGACAAATTACATTTATTGACGGTGCAACACCCTGGTGCGAATTTATTTTTAAAAGGGGTGGATGTAAGTAAAGAGCAGGAATGTGAACAATTTATAGCGGATGTAGTTGCTGCTTGGGGTCAAATTGACGTTTTGATCAACAATGCCGGAATCAGTATGAGGGCATTGATTACTGAAACAACTACGGAGACTTTAAAGCAAGTAATGGATATTAATTTTTGGGGCACAGTCTATACGACAAAGGCGGCTTTGCCGGCTATTTTAAAGCAAAAAGGGGTGATTGTGGGTGTTTCTTCGATTGCGGGGTATCGTGGTTTGCCGGGAAGAAGTGGCTATTCTGCGTCTAAATATGCCTTAAATGGCTGGTTGGAAGCCATTAAAACCGAATTATTGCATACAGGAACACATGTAATGTGGGTTTGTCCTGGGTTCACAAGTTCTAATATCCGCAATGCAGCTTTGAATAAGGATGCAAAGGCGCAAGGGGAGTCGCCGATGGATGAAGGGGCGATGATGACTTCAGCTGAATGCGCTAGTCATATCATTCATGCCATCCAAAAGCGTAAACGTACATTGGTGCTCACTTTTACTGGGAAGCGCGCAGTATTTATGAATAAATTTTTCCCTGGTTTAGCTGATAAGTTGACATTCAATTTTTTCTTTAAAAATGGACAACTGATTAAATAATTGGTGCTGATTTAATGCATTGATTTTCATGTAAAAATTAGTGCTCTGGGATAATAACTGACGCATTATTACGTTATTGTTTTAATATGCCATTAATAACTTTAACATCGGATATTGGCCAAGAGGATTTCATCATTGGCGCAGTTAAAGGGCAGATATTGTCAACTATTCCAGGTTGCATCATTTCGGACATCACACATTATTTATCGAGTAAGAATTATCAACAAGGGGCATATATCTTTAACAACGCAGCAAAGTATTATCCTGCCGGAACAGTGCATGTAGTGATGGTGAATGCGTTTCAACATCCAGCAGATCATTTATTATTTGCCCATTATAACGGACATTATTTTATCACTCCAGACAATGGCTTTTTGACCATGATGTTAGGTTTAAAGCCAAAGGAAATTGTAAGGATTGATTGTAAAGGAGCTGGTACATTCATACAAATGACTGAGCGAATGGTGGAAGCCATTGCGTATTTTTTTGCTTCTGGTAGTTTAGAGGAGGCAGGAGAGCGCACGGAGGCGATTCAGGAAATCTACCCAATGCAACCAACTTTAGGTCCAGACTGGATGGAGGGACAAATTTTATTCATCGATCAGTTTGAGAATGTGGTGGTGAATATCCGTAAGGAAGAGTTTGATTTTCACGCTAAAGGAAGGTCCTTTAAGATCGTATTTACCCGTAATGAAACCATTGAAACGCTCAGTCAAAACTATGGCTCTGTGCCTGTGGCCGATAAAATGGCTTGGTTCAATTCAGCTGGTTATTTAGAGATTGCCGTTAGAGGGGGAAATATGGCAGGCTTATTTGGTTTGAGTAAATACGATGAAAACCAGTCTAGTAAGCAGCGTCCGAACGATAATAAGTGGTTTTTCCAGATGGTTCGTGTTTTCTTTGAATAGTTCATCATTTGTTTTTTCATTTGCCTTTTTCGGGGTATTTTTGCACCCTATTAAACACTTAAAATAGATCTATATGGCATACGACGTAATCGTTATTGGTAGTGGTCCTGGTGGATACCCTGCTGCTATTCGTGCTTCTCAATTAGGCTTAAAAGTTGCTGTAATTGAAAAAGAAAGCTTGGGTGGAGTTTGTTTAAACTGGGGTTGTATCCCAACCAAAGCGTTATTAAAAAGTGCGCAAGTGTATGAATATGTAAAGCATAGTGCAGATTATGGTGTAACTACAACTGGAGTGAACCATGATTTTGGTGCTGTGATTAAGCGTAGCCGTGGTGTGGCGGATAAGATGAGCAAAGGTGTTCAGTTCTTGATGAAGAAGAATAAGATTGATGTCATTATGGGTTATGGTAAAGTACAATCAAAAGGCAAAGTAGAAGTAAAAGCTGCGGATGGTACAACACAAGTAATCGATACAAAATATATTGTACTTGCTACAGGTGGTCGTTCTAGAGAATTACCCAACTTAAAGCAAGATGGTAAAAAAGTAATGGGCTACAGAGAAGCAATGGTAATGGAACAACAACCAAAGAGCATGATCATTGTGGGAAGTGGTGCAATAGGTGTTGAATTTGCTTATGTGTACAATAGCATGGGAACAAAAGTAACCATCGTGGAGTTTGCACCAAGAATTGTACCTGTAGAAGATGAAGATATTTCAAAAGAATTAGAGAAGCAATATAAGAAGCAGGGTATTGAAATCATGACCAACGCGTCTGTTGAGTCAGTGGATACCTCTGGCGCTGGTGTGAAAGCATTGGTTAAAAAATCAGATGGTACTACATTGACTTTAGAGGCAGATGTTGTATTAAGTGCTGCTGGTGTGGTTGCGAATCTTGAAAATATTGGTTTAGAGCAAAACGGTATCAAAGTGGATAAAGGAAGAGTGATCGTTGACAAGTTCCAACAAACAAGTGTTGCTGGAATCTATGCAATTGGTGACTGTTCTCCTGGTCAAGCATTGGCACACGTTGCTGCTAAAGAAGGAATCAATTGCGCAGAGCATATTGCTTATATGGAAAAGAAGCATGCGCATTTACCAGAAGGTATCGACTACAACAATATTCCAGGTTGTACTTATTGTACTCCAGAGATCTCTAGTGTAGGTTATACTGAAAAAGCAGCTAAAGAAGCAGGATACGAAATCAAAGTGGGTAAGTTCCCATTTGTAGCTAGCGGTAAAGCTTCTGCAGCTGGTGCAACTGAAGGTTTTGTAAAAGTCATCTTTGATGCGAAGTATGGTGAATTTTTAGGTTGTCATATGATTGGTATGAATGTAACTGAAATGATTGCAGAAGCAGTAGTAGCTCGTAAATTAGAAACGACTGCGCATGAAA
>JAOASM010000029.1 GCA_030158665.1 Sediminibacterium sp.
AGACACAGATGGCAAAGCATTTACTGTAAAAGATTTATTTACAGTTGTAGAACAAGAATTGCCATCGGTAAAAGTATATGTGATTGAAGATGTTCCAGAAGATAATCCTGTAACTAATCCACTTGAATTTATGGTTGCAAATGTTGGGCTTGTTGAACTCCAAACGCCACCTGTTGTGGAATTACTCAATGTAGTTGTTAATCCCACACACACATTGTTTGAACCTGTTATAGAAGATACAATAGGAGGTGTGTTTACCACTACATCAACTGATTTAATGATATAACAAGATGTATTTAAATCAAGCCCTTTTATATAATATGTATTTGTTGTTGAAATTGTATTTGCATATATTAACGTGGAAGTGGCTTGAAGATCATTCCAGTAAGTATATGACAATCCAGAAGTTGAACCAGAAGTAACTGATGGCAATGTTAAATCAACTGAGCTTGGCAAACAAACCGGATCTGGATTTGAGATTAAAAGAATCGGCAATAACGAAACTGAAACATGAACAGGAGTACTACTAGTATTTGATATTTCAACATTCGAGTTAGAGTTTTTAAATACAGCATAATAATACCCTGAATTTGCTGTATTTAATATTATTTCACCTCCAGCAGCTAATTGAACTGACAAACTACTAGCTTTTGAATAAGAACCAGGAATGTTTGAAGATGAAAACCATATTTCAACTTTTATAGTAGCCGCTTCTGCATTTTTAATATAAAGCCCAACATCTTCACAATTTGTTCCTTGACTATATTCCTTATAACCATCAGCAACTCTAAAAGTAAAATTCTGTGCAATTAAGAATTTGCTTAACAGCATCAACAAAAAAATATATAAAATCCTTCTCTTCAAAATATACTAAATAATTTTAATATGTATTAGGTTTACAAGCCTATAACACAACGAAAAAATCCCTTAAAGATTGCTCATTTAAGGGATAATTAAAAGTTAAAAAACGTATATTTTTTATTGAACTCCGTTCACAACGGCTTCTTTGTGTACCTTTTGTACCAATCCTTGTAAAACCTTACCAGGACCTACTTCGGTAAACTCAGTTGCACCGTTTGCCACCATGGCTTGCACGGTTTGTGTCCATTTAACAGCACCCGTTAATTGTGCAATTAAGTTTTCTTTAATTTGTGTTGGATCTGTCACTGCTTTAGCCACTACATTTTGGTATACTGGACAGATTGGAGTGTTGAATGTGGTTGCTTGGATGGCTGCAGCCAATTCAATTTTCGCAGGCTCCATTAAAGGTGAGTGGAATGCCCCTCCTACTGGTAAAACCAATGCTCTTTTTGCACCTGCGGCTTTCATTTGCTCACAAGCTATCTCGATACCTTTGGTTGAACCTGAAATCACCAATTGTCCTGGACAATTGTAATTCGCAGGAACCACTACTTCACCAGACTCTTTTGAAACGGTGGCACAAATTTCTTCTACTTTATCATCTGCTAATGCCAACACTGCAGCCATGGTAGAAGGTTGTAATTCACAAGCCGATTGCATTGCTTTTGCACGGATACTTACTAAGCGTAATGCATCTTCAAAACTTAAAGTTTTATTGGCAACCAATGCAGAGAACTCTCCTAATGAATGTCCTGCAACCATATCTGGCTGCGCCTGTTCCATTGTCAAATATGCGACTACAGAATGTATAAATATAGCAGGTTGTGTTACATTGGTTTGCTTCAATTGCTCATCTGTTCCTTCGAACATGATATCACTAATTCTGAATCCAACTATTTCATTGGCTTTTTCGAATAAGGCTTTAGCAGCTTCATTGGAATCATATAAATTTTTACCCATCCCAGAAAACTGACTTCCCTGTCCTGGGAATACAAATGCATGTTTTGACATATTGAATCGTTTGGCCAAAAATAAATCAAAAAGCAGTACTTGAACAAATAAAAAATGGTGGAGCTGAGCTCCACCATTCACTAACGAACTAACTTACTTCTAACCCAAACCATCAACCAAATCGATTAGGCGTTGATGTCCAAATATTTTAAAAACTCCGCCTTAGTATTTTCTTCTTGGAACTTACCACCGTAAAAACTAGTGATGGTATTTGAGCTATCATCTTTTACGCCTCTACTTGCAACACATAAATGTTTTGCATCTAAGAATACTGCTACATCTTGTGTTTGTAACACTGTCTGTAAAGCTTTACCAATCTGCATAGTCAATCGCTCTTGCACCTGTGGACGCTTAGAATAATATTCAACCAATCTATTTAATTTACTTAGTCCAATCACTTTGCCACTGCTGATATACGCCACATGTGCCTTACCAAAGAAGGGTACAAAATGGTGCTCACAGTTGGTGTAGAAATTGATGTTCTTTTCTACCAACATTTCATTGTACTGAAATTTATTTTCAAACAAAGTCATGCTTGGCATGTTCGCAGGGTTCAAACCTTGGAACAATTCCTTTACATACATCTTTGCTACTCTTAGTGGCGTACCTCTTAAACTATCATCGTTTAAGTCCATGCCCAAAGTCTCCATAATCGCTCTAAAGTGTGGTTCAATTATGGCAATTTTTTCTTCATCCGTTTTATCAAAAGCGTCTGCACGCATTGGTGTGTCTACTGAACTTGCTTTATGCTCATCACCCATTTCTTCAATGATTAAATGGCTTAATTCAATTTTTTGTTCGCTAAGCGGGGTAGTCAACAAAGTTTCTTTCTGTTTCATAAAGTCGAATTTTTAATGCTAATTGCTCAGCAATACGAGGTCTTAATAAATTGTAAATCACAATGGCAATATTTTCTGCCGATGGATTTAAATTTTTAAACAACTCGGTGTCTAGGTTTAAGTTTTTGTGATCAAATCGGGAGATAACTTCTTCTTCTACCATCTTGCTTAAGTCCTTAGTGTTAATCACGAATCCTGTAATTGGATCGGGTACACCTACTACTTTTACAATTAAGTCATAGTTATGTCCATGGTAATTAGCATTACTACAAGCACCAAAAACACGTTTGTTCTCTTCGTCTGTCCAATCTGCACAATACAATTTGTGTGCGGCATTAAAATGCTCTTTTCGATAAACCGCCACTTGATGTTCCATAGTTTCCTAATTAAGAGGATAAAGTTACAATATATAGAACAAGGAACGGGCTATATTGTTTAACCTAAATGCAATTAAATTAAACAAAAGAGCCTAAAATACGATAATGTAGAGGCATTTTATACTTTATTATCCAAAATACTCCACAAATATGCGAGGAGTCTCGTATAATTTTATGCAATGTAATTGCACTTCGGTAGGAATATGAGGTTGTAGTTGTTCCCAAATGGCAATCGCCAGGTTCTCGGTAGAACATAATTTTCCTTCCATAAATGGCACATCTAAGTTGAGGTTCTTATGATCTAAAGGATCTATGACATGTTGCTTAATAATACCACTTAGTTTCTTGACATCAAATAAGAAGCCAGTTTCAGGATTAGGAGTTCCCTTAATGGTAACCAACAACTCATAATTATGTCCATGCCAATTTTCATTTGCACAAACGCCAAACACCTGCTCATTTTTTTCCTTAGTCCAATTTGGGTTGGCTAATTTATGGGCTGCGTTAAAATGTTCCACTCGAGTTAGGTATACCATCACCGTTTATTTTTGCAAAGATATAAATTTGATGGAACTTTATCCTATGAGAGTCATTATATCTGCAGCAACGAACGGGGAATGGATGCCCCTTTTTCAAAAAATCAACCCAAAATTCGTCACTCCGAACAAAAAGTTCTCAGTAGGATTCCATGAATCTGGCGTAGGCATGCTTGCAAGTAGTGTGTCTTTGATGAAAATGGTCGTTCAAGAAACCCCCTCTTTGATCATTCAAATGGGTGTGGCTGGAAGCTTGGACCCAAAAATCCCATTAGGAAAAGTATTTGTAATTAAAGATGATATTGTTGGTGATTTAGGCGTTACTGAAAATAAACAATGGAAAGATTTATTTGATTTAAAATTAGATGCTGCAAATGATGCGCCTTTTGAAAAAAAATCCTTACCCAATCATTGGCTGAATCAATACAATCTGCTGAAATTGCCCACAAAAAAAGGTGTTACGATCAACACGATTACGACCGATAAAAAAATCATGGAAAGATATCGTACGAAGTATAAAGCACAGATTGAATCCATGGAGGGTGCAGCCTTACATTATATTGGTAGGGATTTAAATATTCCTTTCATTCAAATTCGTTCGGTGTCTAATTATGTAGGAGAACGAAACAAAGCAAAATGGGAAATGCAGGAGGCGATTTATCAATTGAACGAGACACTTTTACAATATGTAGATGCGTTATCAAAAATGGAACACTAATATGAAAAAGATTGATCTAGGATTTTCGCCCTGCCCCAACGATACTTTTATTTTTGATGCTTTAGTCAATCATAAAATTGACACAAAGGGTTTTGAATTTAATTTACACCTTGAGGATGTGCAAACCCTTAATGAGTGGGCCTTACAAGGCAAGCTGCCCTATTCAAAAATTAGTTATGGGGTGTGGCCAAATGTAAAAAATCAATATCAACTCTTAGAGAGTGGCGGCGCTTTAGGTAAAGGCGTAGGACCATTGTTAATTTATAAAGGAACTCAACCAGACCCTAGCACCATGAGTGTGGCCATTCCAGGCAGGAATACGACTGCACATTTATTATTTAGTCTTGCATTCCCAGAAGTAAAAAATAAAGTTTTTTTAGTTTTCAATGAAATAGAAGACGCAGTACTTTCTGGTAAAGTGGATGCAGGTGTGATCATCCACGAGAACAGATTTACCTATGCAGATAAAGGACTAAGCAGTTGGATGGATTTAGGACATTATTTTGAAACCACTTTTAATGCACCTATCCCATTAGGTGGGATCATTGCGAGAAAAGACCAGCCACAAGATGAGGTCAAAATAATGGATACACTCATTCGTGAAAGTGTGGAGTATGCTTTTAAACATAGTTACGATCAACTTCCTGAATTTGTGAAATGCCATTCCCAAGAAATGTCGGAGCAAGTCATGCGACAACACATCGATTTGTATGTAAACGATTTTAGTATCGATATGGGCGAAACTGGTAAAAACGCGATTGCAAGATTAGAAGAAGTATACATTCAGTTGACGAACGGCTAAGGCTTTAATGCTTTTGCATAAGCCGCTAGTACCCTTGTCCTTGCTTCCTCGTGCACCACAATTGGCTTAGGATAACTCAAACTATCTAACTCAGGTACCCATTTACGGATATATTGTAATTGCTTGTCGAACTTCTCTGTTTGTAATCTTGGGTTGAAGACTCTAAAATAGGGTGCAGCATCACATCCACTTCCACTAGCCCACTGCCATCCACCATTGTTTGCGGCAAAATCAAAATCCAATAATTTTTGTGCAAAATACGCTTCCCCCCAGCGCCAATCAATTAATAAATGCTTGGTCAAAAAACTAGCTACAATCATTCTTACCCTATTATGCATAAATCCGGTTGCGTTGAGTTCTCGCATACCCGCATCTACAATTGGGTAGCCAGTTTGTCCTTTACACCAGGCTTCAAACTCTTTTTCATTGTTTCGCCATTCTATAAAATCATATTGGGCTCTAAAGGATTTGCCTTCTGCCACATGTGGGAAATGCCATAAGATCATATGGTAAAAATCGCGCCAAATGAGTTCGTTCAAATAAGTGGTATTGACAGAAGCTGTTTCCTTTGCCAGCTGTCTAACTGAAATAGTACCAAATCTCAAATGCATCCCAAGGTGCGAAGTTCCACCCTCGATGGCCGGAAAATCTCTTTGGGTGGTGTAATTTTTCACCGTGGCTTCTTTCCATTTTTTAGGAGGTACCACCAAATCTGTTGTCTCAAATCCCATGTCCTTTAAACTTGGAATCGGCAATGGCTTGGAGTCTAAAAAATACTCCACCCCTTTTTCCGAAGGTGAAAGTTTAGGTGGATTCGCCTCCCATGCAGCCTTCCATTTTCTTGAATAAGGAGTGAATACGGTGTAGGGTTTTCCATCCTCTTTGGTGACTTCTGACTTTTCAAAAATCACTTGATCCTTATAAGAATGAAACGCTATTTTATCTTTAATTAAATATGAACTAATACTCGCATCTCTTTGAATACCATATGGTTCGTAATCTTGATTGGTAAAAACCGAATGTACTTTATATTGCTTAGTCACCTCCTCAAACGCGGTCGCAGGACTGCCGTAATGCACCCAGATAGACTTGCCATTTGTAGTCAAATCTGCCTGTAATTCAGCGATGGTTTGATGAATAAAATCGACTCTACGGTCTGCCTTATCTTCTAATTTATCTAAAATTAACTTGTCAAAAACAAAGATGGGTAACACTTTGAGGTCTAGTTTTTGAGCCAACTTAAGGGCATGGTACAACCCTGTGTTGTCTTTTAACCTCAAATCTCTTCGGAACCAAAATAGAATAACGGATGGACGCATAGTAGGAGAATAACATTTAATGCCACAAATAGTTGAATGACAGGCTCAATTTATCAATTAATAATTAATTTAGTGCATGCAAATTAAAGCCTTCATTACAAGCCTAGAAGATTGGGCACCGCTCCAATTTCAAGAATCTTATGACAATGCTGGTCTAATAGTGGGCGATCCAGAAGCAAATTGTACAGGTGTTTTATGTTCCTTAGATTGCACAGAGGCGGTGGTAGAGGAAGCCATTGAGAAAGGATGTAACCTGATTGTGAGTCACCACCCCATCATTTTTAAAGGCATTAAGCAATTTAGCAGCGACCATTATGTTAACCGAACTGTCCTAAAAGCGATCCAAAATAATATCGCTTTATATGCGATTCATACCAATTTAGACAATGTAATACATGGGGTAAATAGTACCCTTGCAGACAGATTACACCTAGAAAATAGAAAAATTTTAGCGCCTATTCCAGGTCTTTTTGGCAGCAATGGACAGGCAGTTGGAGCGGGTTTGGTGGGTGAACTACCTCTTGAAACAGAGCCAGAAGCCTTTTTAAGATGGGTTAAGGAGAAGTTGAATTTAAATGTCATTAAGCATACTAAATTAATTGATAAAAAACTGATTACCATAGCTTTATGTGGCGGTAGCGGAAGTTTTTTATTAGATCAAATTAAGACTCAAAAGATAGATTGTTTCATTACCAGTGATCTTAAATACCATGATTTTTTTGAGGCAGACGGAAAGTACCTTTTGTTAGATATCGGACATGGCGAAAGCGAACATTTTGTTCCTGCACTAATTGTTGACTATTTAAAGCGTAAATTCCTTACCTTTGCCGTCCTCGAATCTGAGGTGAAAACGCAACCTATAAGCTACTTAAAATAAAACATTCATATGGCATCAGTCAAAGACTTTTCAGTAGAAGAAAAATTAGTAAATCTTTACAAACTTCAAACCGTAGACAGTAGTATCGACCAGATCGAAATTCTTCGTGGTGAGTTACCTATGGAAGTGAAGGACTTGGAAGATGAAGTTCAAGGATTGGTGAATAGACAAACTAGAATCGAAGAAGAGATCAATGGTATCACCGAATTTATTGAAAGCAAAAAAGCTGCTATCAAAGAAAGCGAAGAATTGATCGCTAAATATGAGAAGCAAAGTGAGAACGTAAAGAACAACCGTGAGTTCGAAGCAATCAACAAAGAACTAGAAATGCAAGGTTTGGAAATCAAACTTGCTGAAAAACATATCCGTGACGCAAACGAAGAATTGGCTGAAAAGATCAAGACTTTAGATGCTGCAAAAAAGACGATCGCTGTTAAAGACGGTGTATTAACACATAAGAAGAGCGAATTAGAAAAGATCATCGCTGATACAGAGATTGAAGAAAAAGAATTAAGAACTAAGAGCGAAGAAGCTAGAGCGCATATCGACGAGCGTTTATTGTTTAGCTACGACCGTATCAGAAACTCTTACCGCAATGGCTTAGCTGTTGTAACTGTAGAGCGTGATGCTTGTGGTGGATGTTTTAACGCTATCCCTCCTCAACGTCAAAGCGAAATCCGTTTACACAAGAAGATCATTGTTTGTGAGAACTGTGGTAGAATCTTGGTAGAAGGTGAATTAGCAGGCAAAGAAGCTTAATCCTTATAAGTTTTAAAATATTCCCAGAAAGGGTAGCCAATCGGCTACCCTTTCTTAATTTTACACTATGAGAAAATGCTTTGCACTTGTCTTTACTATGGTGTTAGCCTTCCAGGCTTTAGGACAGTTCCAATACAATTGGACGCCACGTACCCAGAGAATCTACGAGTCTATTACAAGCTTACGCATCCCGGAAGCTAGGGTCCTAATCAGTCAAGACAAAAAAGCCAATGCTTCTAATCTCATCTACCCCCTACTTGAAAGCTATGCCGATTTTTACCAACTATTCTTAAACGAGAATAGCGCAGAATACAAGCTTGTTTATCCGGCTTTTGAACAAAGGATTCAACTCTTGGAAGCTGGTCCAAAACAATCCCCTTACCACCTTTATAGTATCGCCTTGGGGCATCTTCACAAATCCCTAATCGCTATCCGCTTTAATAAAAACTTTGAAGCCGCATTGGATTTTAGAAAAGCATTCCTGCTTTTTAAAGAAAATAAAAAGGCCTACCCTAACTTTAGCCCCAACGATGTTTACCTTGGCTTAATGACCACTGTGATTGGCACGATTCCAAAAGGGTACCAGTGGATGGCAAATATTTTAGGGATGACAGGAAAAATTACTGATGGCAATGCACTCGTTTTAAAATACATCAATAGCAAAGACCCCCTTTCTAACCTATGCCGTAACGAAGCACTTTTTGTTTACCCCTACCTGATCATGAACTTTGAAGGCAACAAGAAAAAGGCTTTTGATTTCATTGAAAAAACAGATTACGATTATACCAATAATCACTTGCATGCTTATATGGCCACCAACCTCTATTTGAACAACCAGCAATCTCAAAAAGCCTTGCAAATTGCTTCCAATATCAATCCTGCAAATACCTATTTAGACCTTCCCTTTTGGCAGTTAGAAATGGGCTATGCCTATTTAAATGATTTAAAATTAGATGCCGCAAAAACTGCATTGCAAAATTTCATTGGCAGATTTAAGGGGCAGTTTTACGTAAAAGACGCCTATGAAAAATTAAGTTGGATTGCCTACATACAAGGTGACCAAGCAAAAGCCAACGCTTATCGTAACAATGTACTTTCAAAAGGAAACGATATCACTGATGCTGATAAACAAGCATTACAGAACGCCAAAAAAGGAACATGGCCTCATCCAATTTTATTGAGGGCTAGATTACTCAGTGATGGCGGTTACCAACAACAAGCTTTGGCAATAATGGCTGGCAAAACCAGTAAAGATTTTGACAAGGACGCAGATAAAACAGAATTCGCATACCGCCTTGGTCGTATTTATGATTTAGCGGGTCAGCCCGATCAAGCGATTCAATTTTATAAATCAGCTATTGAAAAAGGGACCAATCAGCCTGAATATTTTGCTGCCAGAGCAGCGCTTCAAATTGGATTGATTTATGAACAAAAAGGCAATCCTACTTTAGCCATCTCCTTTTTTAACACCTGCTTAGAAATGAAAAACCACGCTTTTAAAAATTCCTTAGACCAAAAAGCAAAAACAGGTATTCAGCGTTGTTTGAGGAAATAAAATTGGGTGTATATTGCAGTGCGTCATGCTAACTCAATTAGACATACAGAACTATATTTTAATCGACGAATTACAGATTAATTTATCCAGCCAACTCACTGTGATTACAGGTGAGACAGGTGCGGGTAAAAGTATCATTATGGGGGCACTTGGTTTGATACTCGGTGACAGAGCAGATAGTAGTGTTTGCCGCAATCCTGAAAAAAAATGTGTGATCGAGGGGACCTTCACCCTTCCCAATAAAAATAATTATACTGCCTTTTTTGAAGCGAACGATTTGGACCTTGCAGACGAACTAATCATTCGCAGGGAGATCAATGCGCAAGGAAAGTCTAGGGCCTTCATCAACGATACGCCTATTAATTTAACAGAACTAAGACAGCTCACTTCGCAATTAGTAGATCTTCATCAACAATTTGATACCCTTACTTTGGGTGAGATGGAATTCCAAAGAACGGTATTAGATGCCTTAGCCAATGTGCACAAGGATCTTGAAACCTATCAAAGTAGTTTCTTTCAGTGGAAAGCAGATACCAAGCATTTAATTGAATTGATTGAACAAAAAGAAAACTTTGATCAAACCGTTGCATACAAATCTCATTTATTAGAGGAATTAACTGCACTTGATTTACAAGAAAACGAATTAGAACAATTAGAATTAGATTTAAAATTCATGGAACATGCTGCAGAAATTAAAGCACAGCTAGCTCAAAGCATCCATGCATTAGATGAATCTGATCAACCGATCTTACAACAAATAAAACAGATTGCACATAACTTAGAAAGTATTGCAAAATATCAGAACGATTTTGATCCCTTATTAGAAAGATTGAAAGCGGCTCAAATAGAATTGGCAGATATTGCTAGCGAGCTCAGTACTTGGCAAGATAAGATTGATTTTGATGCAGCAAAAATTATCACAATACAAGAAAGATTATCTCAAGGGTATCATTTACAGAAAAAACATAAAGTACAATCCACTGCTGCCCTATTGGAGATTCAACAAACATTGTCAAAAGATTTAGAAGAAGTTTTACATATAGATGAAGCCATTGAGACGTATACCAAAAAAGTAGCGACTGCCGAAAAAGCATTAACGGAACTTGCTACTCATTTAAGCGAGAAACGAAACAAACAAGCTGCTCCTTTTGCTAAACAAGTGAACCATCTATTGCATCAAGTTGGGATGCCGAATGCACAATTAAAAGTACAGTTGGATAAAGTGCCATTCAATCAATTCGGTATAGATAAAATTGATTTTCTTTTTGATGCTAATAATACGGATAAATTCGAGCCCATTAAAAAAGTGGCTAGCGGTGGTGAACTAAGTCGATTGATGCTATGTATTAAATCATTAGTTGGAAAGTCGATTGATTTACCAACGATGATCTTTGATGAAATCGACTCTGGGATTTCTGGTGAGCCTGCCAAACAAGTTGGTTTACTATTACAAGAATTGGGACAAGCACGTCAGGTACTTTGTATCACCCACCAACCTCAAATTGCCGCAAAAGGTCAAGCTCATTTATACGTCTACAAAGCCCAAGAGGGCAATACCACGCACACGCATGTGCGAACATTAGCAGCAGATGAGCGAGTAATCCATATTGCCCGCATGATTGGCGGCGATCCTCCTACCAAGGCTGCTATGGAACACGCTCAAGAATTACTTTCTTAAACTATATTAAGCCTTCAGAATGGCTATTTTATAGGATATTATAATTATTTTTACAAGAATTAAATAAACCCATAAAGATGGCATACAATTTATTAAAAGGCAAAAGAGGAATTATTACTGGCGCTTTAGATAGCAATTCAATCGCATGGAAAGTAGCTGAACTAGCACATGCGGAAGGTGCTACATTCGTACTAACCAATGCCCCTATCGCAATGCGTATGGGTGAGATCAATGTATTGGCAGAAAAAACCAACTCTAAGATTGTTCCAGCAGATGCGACTAATGTAGAAGAACTAACTAATTTATTTACACAGTCTCAAGAGATTTTAGGGGGCAAAATCGATTTCGTTTTACATTCTATTGGCATGAGTGTCAATATCAGAAAAAATATTCCTTATCCATCTTTGAACTACGACTATTACGCAAAAGGCGTAGACGTATCAGCGATGTCTTTACATAAAATGTTAAGCGTTGCTTACAATATGGATGCATTAAATGAGCACGCGAGCGTAGTTGCATTAACTTATGCTGCCGCTCAAAGAACTTATCCTTTCTACACAGATATGGCGGATATTAAAGCATTATTAGAATCAATTGCACGTAGCTTTGGTTACCATTATGGCTTAAAGAATAAAGTTCGTGTAAACACTGTTTCTCAGTCTCCTACTAAAACAACTGCAGGAACTGGCATTAAAGGATTCGGTGATTTTTACGATTACGCAGATGCGATTGCACCATTAGGTAATGCAACAGCAGAAGATTGTGCTAATTATTGTATCACTTTATTCTCTGACTTAACTAAGATGGTTACCATGCAGAACTTATTCCATGATGGTGGTTATTCTACTACTGGTGTAAGTGATTTAGTGATGCAGAAAGCTGGTATTACTCAAGGTTAATTATTAAAACGGAAATCAATCCAATAAAAATGAGCGATCAACAAATCAACCCAAAACTAGTAGAAGCAATAGGCTATCTAGGCTCTTTTTTGAGCTGTGTTACATTTATACCTCAAGTATATTTAACCTGGGAATCAAAGAATGTGGAAAGCCTTAGCCTACTCATGATTTTGATCGTAAACTTTAGTTGTATCGTTTGGTTAACCTACGCCTATTTAATAAAAAGTAAGCCCGTACTTGTAGCCAATACCATTGTATTGACTTTGAGTTTAATGTTACTTTATTTTAAATTGACTTTCTAAAAGAAAATTTAAAGAAATATATAATCAGATGAGAGTTGATATTGCTCTAACTATTTCTCGCGATTTAAATAAAAAAAGAGGACACAAGCTTGTGTCCTCTTTTTTTATTTAAATTCATTAGAGGTTTATTTTTTATTGGCTTAAATTTCTAATAAGCCAATAAAAATAGACCTCATTAAAAAAGAGCTAACACATAGTGTAGCTCTTTTTTAATTGCTTCATCATTAGAGACTAATTTTTTGTGGACTTAGCTTTTCAAGCAGTCCACAAAAAATTAGTACTCGTCTTCATTAAACATAAAATCTTCTTGGCTTGGATAATCCGGCCAAATGTCTTCGATACTTTCATATACTTCGCCCTCGTCTTCCAACTCTTGTAAATTCTCAACTACTTCTATAGGGGCACCGCTCCTGATGGAGTAGTCAATCAATTCATCTTTTGTTGCTGGCCAAGGCGCTTCTTCTAAATAGCTGGCTAATTCTAATGTCCAAAACATAGGGTTCTTTTTTGCAAAAGTAGCCGTATATATGATATGACCAAATCTGATTTTTCTACATCATGTAAACATTTTGTGAAATTTTGGCAAAATTGACCGGGTAATCGTAGGTTTGTACCATGGAGATGAAGCCAAAACTACTTGTAGCAAAGGATATATGGAAGCAATACGGCACTGTACCCGTTCTAAAGGGCGTATCCTTGGAGTTATCTAAGGGAGAGTTAGTTTCTATTGTTGGACCATCTGGTGCCGGCAAATCGACGCTTTTGTACATTGTAAGTAGCCTGGAAAAAGCAGACAAAGGTCAAATTTTCTTTGAAGGGGTAGCGATAGACCAATTTGACAATCAACAATTAGCACAGTTCAGAAATAGCCGTATAGGTTTTGTCTTTCAGTTTCACCATTTATTACCTGAATTCACTGCAATCGAAAATATTTCTATCCCTGGATGGATTGGGAAAAAGGATAAAAAAATAGTGCAAAAAAGAGCCCTAGAATTATTAGAGTTTTTAGGACTTGCTGACAAACAAGATAAAAAGCCGCACCAATTATCTGGAGGCGAGCAACAAAGAATAGCGGTAGCAAGGGCACTCATTAATGATCCTTTACTCATTTTTGCCGACGAACCAACAGGCAATTTGGATAGTGAAAATGCACATGCGATGCACACCTTATTTCTTAGACTAAAAAATGAATTGAATCAGAGTTTTTTAATTGTAACACACAACGAAGCTTTAGCCACTTTGAGTGACAGAACTTTGACGATGAAAGATGGTCTATTTGTATAATACAGAGATATGAAACTAGATGCGTGGCTTCCAAGGAATATCTTCTACCCCATTTAAGTGACCAATATATCTTGCTAAAGTAAATAAGTAATCACTTAGTCGATTCAAGTATTTAATCACCAAAGTCTCTACAAATAAATCTTCCTCTTGCATATTCACACACCAGCGTTCCGCTCTTCTACAAACACAACGAGCGATATGCGCAGTGGAAATAGCTTGATGTCCACCAGGTATAATAAATGATTTCATTGGCGCGAGCACTTCGTTCATTTGATCCATCGCCAATTCTAGACCTGCAATATCTTCTTCTTTTAAATCTGGTATTTTTAATGCAGACTCTTTTTCAGGATCGCAAGCTAAGCTGGACCCCACTGTAAACAATCTGTCTTGTATTTCTTTTAAATCTGTTTTAATTTTTGCATCGTCCACTAAATCATTCAATAAGCCAATGAATGAGTTCAATTCATCCACTGTACCATAAGATTCAATACGAATGTGACTTTTAGGCACTCTTGTCCCTCCTATTAAAGAAGTCTTTCCCTGATCACCTGCCTTTGTATAGATTTTCATAACGTAATAACAAAACTAAACGTACTTAGTTCAGTATTTTAGAAATTAAATGTGTTTTTGGTTCAAGGTATCTGTCTCTACATTACCATCTCTTAAACGAACCACTCTATGGGCATATTGAGCAATATCTTCCTCGTGTGTAACAAGGATTACGGTATTGCCCGCAGCATGAATTTTACCAAATAATTCCATGACTTCCACAGATGTTTTAGAATCCAAATTTCCTGTAGGTTCATCGGCCAATAAAATAGATGGGTTGTTCACCAAAGCACGAGCGATGGCCACACGTTGAATTTGTCCTCCGCTCAACTCGTTAGATTTATGATGACTTCTATCTGCCAAACCCACTTTTTCTAAAGCCACTAAGGCTCTTTCAATACGATCTTTTTTAGGAATACCTGCATACACCAATGGTAAAGCGACATTTTCTGCAGCGGTTAATCTTGGTAACAAATTGAATTGTTGGAACACGAATCCTATCTCTATATTTCTGATACCTGCCAACTCATCATCTGACATCGCACTTACATCATGCCCATTTAAATTATAGGTTCCTGCGGTTGGAGAATCCAAACATCCCAAGATATTCATCAAAGTACTTTTACCACTACCTGATGGACCCATCAATGCGACATATTCATTTCTGTTGATATCAAGATTGATCCCTTTTAAAACAGGAATCGCTTGATTGGCCATAAAATAACTTTTTTGAATATTTCTAAGTTCAATAACTGCTGACATAATAATTTATTTACGAATGACTTTAGGTACTTTAAAATAAGGTGCTGCTGCATCAGGTGCATTGGACAATGCTTCCTGATTGGTAATCGATCCGCCCACTTCATCTGCTCTTAATACATTATGGGCATCTCCCATATGCATTAACGGTGCAGTTCCAGTAGTGTCTAAGGCATTTAACTGCTCTACAAAACCTACTAAATCCTGCATATCCTGCACTAATTTGTCCATTTTTTCTGGCGCTACATTCAACCTAGAAAGGTGGGCTAAATGATTTACTAAAGAATGGTCTACTTGCATAGTACAAATGTACTCTAAAGCTCGGAACCCTCCACTTGGATTTGTTAAAAGGTTAAAAGAGGCAACCAAAGGTGATTTTGACCCCTTTTTTTACTGAAAATCAAAATATTTTTTGAAAATAGTTGCATAACTAACTAATTTTACGAAAAGCTATACTATGCAACCAACTATAAAGCAGGTCGTGGTCCTTGGAAGTGGTGTAATGGGTTCTAGAATCGCATGTCATTTTGCAGGCATTGGCGTGCAAGTTTTATTGTTAGATCGTTTACAACCAGGTACAGAAGAAAGTACCAATAGTAAAGAAAGAAATAAATTGGTGAACGATGCATTACAAGCTGCAATAAAATCGAATCCATCTCCTATCTATACAAGTACAGCAACAAAAAATATTCGTACTGGAAACTTCACAGACGACATGGCAAAAATTGCCAATGCAGATTGGATTATAGAAGTGGTTGTTGAAAGATTGGATATCAAAAAAAGTATTTATGATCAAGTAGAACAATATCGTAAACCAGGCACTTTAGTAAGTTCTAATACTTCTGGTATACCAATTCATTTAATGGCAGAAGGACGTTCCGAAGATTTTCAAAAACACTTCTGCGGTACACACTTTTTTAATCCACCTAGATATTTAAGATTACTAGAAATTATCCCTACTCCAAAGACAGATCAATCAGTGATTGATTTTCATATGCATTACGGAGATGTATTCTTAGGCAAGACCACTGTGTTGTGTAAAGACACCCCTGCCTTTATCGCCAATAGAGTCGGAGTTTTTAGCATGATGAGTGTGCTACATATCATGGAAAAAATGGGATTAACGATTGACGAAGTTGAATCTTTAACGGGTCCAATATTAGGTCGTCCAAAATCTGCTACATTCAGAACGGCAGATGTGGTAGGCATTGACACATTGGTAAAAGTAGCAAATGGCGTGGCAGAAAACTGTCCGAATGATGAAGCAAAAGCCACTTTCAAACTACCAAGTTGGTTGGAGAAAATGGTGGAACAAAATTGGTTAGGAGATAAAACGGGCCAAGGTTTTTTCAAAAAAGTAAAAACTGCAACGAGTAAAGAGATATTGACTTTAAATTTATCTACTCTTGAATACGAGCCACGTAAGAAAACAAAAATGGCTTCTATTGATGCAGCCAAAGCAGTAGACCATTTACCTGCAAGATTAAAAGTATTGTACAACTCCAAAGATAAAGCGGGCCAATTCATTCAAGCTTTCCACCACGCTTTATTCTCCTATATCAGTCATCGTATTCCTGAAATCAGTGATGAATTGTATCGTGTAGACGATGCTTTAAAAGCTGGATTTGGCTGGGAAATTGGCGCCTTTGAATCTTGGAATGAATTGGGTATCGAAGCGGTAATAAATGATATGAAAACGGCTGGAATTGCTGTGGCACCATGGGTTGAAACGATGGTGGCAAAAGGATTGTCTTTCTATACCACTAAGAATGGTAAACGTTATTATTATGATATTCCTAGCGGAGACTATAAATTAATTCCAGGTGCAGATTCCTTTATTATCCTTTCAGATTTTAAAGAAAAAACCATTTGGAAAAATAGTGCTTGCAACTTAGTTGATATAGGCGATGATGTATTTGGATTTAATTGGAACACCAAGATGAATAGTATTGGTGGAGAAGTATTAGAAGGATTGAACAAAGCCATTCAATTATCAGAAGAAAAAAGCAAGGGTTTAGTCATTGCTAATGAAGGCAACTTATTTAGTGCCGGTGCCAATGTGGGCATGATCTTTATGTTAGCGATTGAACAAGATTATGAAGAATTGGATATGGCCATTCGTGCATTTCAAAATAGCATGATGCGTGTTCGTTATTCTTCTATCCCAGTGGTGATTGCCCCTCATGGTTTATGCTTGGGTGGTGGATGTGAAATGAATTTACATGCAGATGCAATTTGTGCTGCTGCAGAAACTTATATAGGATTGGTAGAATTAGGTATTGGTGTCATTCCTGGCGGAGGTGGTACCAAAGAATTGGTATTACGTGCTTCTGACGAAATGCATGCAGAAGAACCAGAAACTATTACACTAAAAAATAGATTCTTACAAATAGCAACTGCTAAAGTGGCCACTTCTGCACATGAAGCAATGGAGATGGGTATCTTCAGAAAAGGACAAGATCATATTGTACTCAATCAATCTAGACGCATTGCAAAAGCGAAGGAGCAAGTACTTGAACTTTTCCATGCAGGCTACACACAACCAATTCAACGCAATGACATTAAGGTGATGGGAAAAGCTGGACTTGGTGCATTGTATGCAGGCATCAATGGCATGTGGCGTGGAGGTTATGCAACAGACCATGATGCACTAGTAGCACGCAAATTGGCTTATGTAATGTGTGGTGGTGATTTAAGTGAAGCAACCGTTGTGAACGAACAATATTTACTGAATTTAGAACGTGAAGCTTTCCTAAGTCTATGTGGTGAAAAGAAAACTTTAGAACGCATCCAATCAGTGATCACTTCTGGAAGACCAATTAGAAATTAATAAGTCGTCTAGTGCTTCATCCATACTTGCATAGTCAAAGCTAAATCCTGCGGCAATGATTTTTGCTGCACTAACTTTGGCACTCTTTAGGACTTCTACACTCATTTCACCTAGCATTATTTTCAAGATAAAACTAGGCACATTGAATGGGATAGACCATTTATGGAAACGCTGTGCAATCGCCTTTGTTAATGTAGCATTGTTAACAGTATCTGGTGCTACTGCATTGTATACACCAATAACTTGCTCCTGCTCCAATGCAAACAGCATCAGTCGATTTAAATCTTGCTGATGAATCCAACTTACTATCTGCTTACCATCTCCTAATATGGCCGCAGCACCAAACCTAGCTGGCTTAATGAATTCAGCCAATGCACCGCCTTTGTTATTGAACACAATGCCTATTCGGATAGTTACTAGTCGAATGCCCATTTCTTTGACTGGGTGCATGCTTTCCTCCCATAGTTTGCAGGTGTCTCCTAAGAAACTTGAATCCACAGGATCTGTTTCAACAAAACCTGTTTGTATACTTTTTTCATTATCTGGACCATACCATCCAATAGCAGACGCAGCAACAATTGCTTTTACTTTATTTGGATTGTCTTTTAATGATTTTACTATTAATGCGCTTGAATCCACACGGCTATCCAAGATCGCTTTCTTTCTTGCAGTTGTCCATCTTTTATCAGCGACACCCTCTCCTGCTAAATGAATAATATAATCTGCAGCAGCAATTGCAGACGGATCTATCCAACCTTTTTTGACATCCCATTGAGCATAAGAAAAATGCGTGCGACTTGATTGCTTTTTTTGTCTAGTTAACACAATGACTTCATAGCCCTTCGCCAAAAGTAAGTTGGTTAGAGATTGTCCAACCATTCCTGTTCCACCGGTAATTAGTACTGTTTGCATAGTCAAAGGTAAATAAAAAAACCCCGCCTTTTCAGGCAGGGTTCCAACTAAATCAACTGTTCTATAAAAACGATTTTAATCTGGTTTCTTACCATCTAAAAATGAATTGATGGTAGAAATCTGTGTTTGGTTGTTTTCATCTTGGTCAACCGTATACTTACTGTAATAGTTTTCTACTGAAGCCATGGTGTTACCAAACAAATCCAGGTTTCTTCTAACATAGGCAGGAACTGCATCAAACTCAGTACCAGGATCTGCGCCATTGTTAATATTGAAAGATAAATTTCTTAATTTTTGGATACGCTCAGCCACTTTACGTCTTTGCTCTTCGGAATTGTCCATTGAGATATCAAAACTTGAATGTTGTGGTCTGTTTTGTTGCTCAGCTAAATTTTCTTCACGCATCACCAATTGCATCGTTGGCTCTTCTTCAATGGCCATTTCCACATGTCTAAATGAAGTCTCCACTGTTTCTGTCACTGGCGCTTCCATCACAAATTCTTCAGCTTCTACAGCGCTATCTTCTTGAGTTGCAGCTTCAATTGCATCATTAAAATGTGTTGCTTCAGGTGTTGTTTCAGTTTCTGATTCTGCATAAATATTCACTGGCTTACTCAACACAAATTCAGTGGTAAAAGTTGGCTCTTCAGCCACTTCCATATTCAATTCAAATACTTCTGCGATTTCTTCTTCCGCTTCTACTTCTTCAAATACAGGAGTCGCTTCCATGGTGATTTCTGTTTCTATCTCAGCTTCAATCTCGTCATCATAATCTGGTGCTGAAACATATACATTGCTCATTTCTGGCATGACAAATTCTTGCATAGTAGGAGCTAATTCATCTACTTCCATTTCATTTTCAAAAGTCATTTCTGTTGTGTCTGGAGTAGACTCAATTAATTCCTGAGAAATGAATGTTTGTGCAGATGCTTCTGGAGCAGATGCTTCTGGAGCTGGAGCAATTGGCTCAATAGGAGCAGCTTGTTCTGATTGTAAAGTCATCACAATCTTTTCTTCAACTGGTGCTTCTACTTCCTTAACCGCTTCTTTTTTAAATGGATCTTTATGTTCAAATCCAGTCGCAATTAAAGTAATGCCTAATTTATCACCAAGGGTTTCGTCATATCCCATACCCATGATCACATCACTGTGCTCACCTGTACGAGCTCGTAAAATAGTATTAATGGTTTCTAATTCATCCATACTACATTCGTAATCTCCCTCAGCACTATTGATATTTAATAAAATCCATTTTGCACCTTTGATATCATTGTCATTCAATAATGGTGAATTCAATGCTTCTTCAATCGCTCTTTCTGCTCTATTTTCTCCGGCAACTTCTGCCTTCCCTAAAATGGCAACTCCGCCATTCTTCATAACAGTACAAACATCAGCAAAGTCAACGATGATATGACCGCGGCTATTGATTACATCTGTAATACATTTTGCTGCAGTCGCCAATACATTATCCGCCTTTGTAAATGCTTCCTTCATTTTCAAATTACCATATTGCATACGCAATTTGTCATTTGAAATCACCAATAATGTATCAACATAGGGCTTCAATTCATTGATCCCCTCTTCGGCTTGTTTTTGACGACGTGGTCCTTCAAAACCAAAAGGTGTGGTCACAATACCTACAGTCAATATGCCTAAATCTTTACAGATTTTTGCAATAATTGGGGCACCACCTGTTCCAGTTCCGCCACCCATACCCACAGTAATGAATGCCATTTTGGTATTCACTTCTAAAATTCTTTTAATCTCTTCTAAAGATTCTTCGGTTGCCATTTTTCCAACAGAAGGATCAGCACCTGCGCCCAAACCTTGGGTCAAATGTGGTCCTAATTGGATTTTATTGGGAACAAGGCTTTGTTCGATCGCCTTAGAATCAGTGTTGCATATGATAAAATCTACCCCTTCAATATCTTGTTGGAACATGAAGTTAACGGCATTGCTTCCTCCGCCGCCAACACCAAGAACTTTGATGATGGATGATTTTTGCTTGGGTAAGTCAAATTGAATCATTCGAAATTGTTTTTATAGTTAGGTTAGTTAGTCGTAATTGGGTCTAAATTACTTGATTTCAATCGATTATATTCTACAAGTTATAAACGATATGTGGGTAATTTTTAAGCCAATGGTTTGTCTTCTTCTTCATTGAAAATCTCGATTAAGTTGTTCTTGAAACGATCCCAGAACTTACTCTTTCTTTTTTCAATTTGCTCTTCTGAAACAGTGGTTGCAACTGGTTGCGGATTGCTTCTTTGAGCTGTCTGTGCATAATTTGAAACTGGAGCATTTACAGTCAATGCCTTAGGCACTTCTACCTTCTTATAAGTCTCTGTAAATACTTTGTAATTTTGCTCATAATCATTATAGCCCTTCAAGATCAAACCAATACAAGTTGAATACATTGGCTTCTTTAATTCATCGATATGATTGGGTGCTAAATGCTCATTTGGCAATCCAATTCTTGCATTTAAACCAGTAATATATTCAGTCAATTGAATCAAATGCTTTAATTGAGAACCACCACCAGTTAAGATCACACCGCCATTCAACATACGGCTATCCAATCCTACTTGTTTCAAATGATAGGTTACAAAATCAAGAATTTCACTCATTCTAGCTTGAATAATAGCAGCTAAATTCTTTACACTAATTTCTTTAGCAGGCATTCCTTTTAAACCAGGGATAGTAACGTAAGCATTTGCTTTTGCCTCATCAGATAAGGCGCTTCCAAACTGAACTTTCATTGCCTCTGCCTGACTTTTCAACACACCCAATCCCATTCTAATATCGTTGGTAATGTTCTCGCCTCCAAAAGGAATCACAGCAGTATGTTTTAAAATACCATCGTAGAAAACAGCAAGGTCACTTGTACCTCCACCGATATCTAAAATCGCCACACCCGCTTCCATATCAATATCGCTCATAACAGCACTAGCAGATGCTAAAGGCTGAAGCACTAAATCTTTTGTGATCAATCCACTTCTCTCTACCGAACGATTGATGTTGCGGATGGCGTTTCTGTCACCAGTAATGATGTGGAAATTGGCGCCAACTTTAACACCATTTACCCCAACTGGATCTTTAATATTTTGGTTATTATCAACATGAAACTCTTGAGGGATCACATCAATGATCTGATCGCCTGCTGGAATGAATGTTTTTCTTTGGTTGTTGATCAATTGCTCAATCTCCCAAGCTTGAATTTCATTTTCAGCATCCTGTCTTACTTGATCTCCTCTTGTTTGTAAACTCTTAATATGGTGACCAGCGATACCCACATACACTTCATGGATCTCTAAATCTGGATTACTCAAATGACAATTTTGTAAAGCTTGTTGAATGGCTTTAATGGTTTGATCAATATTTAATACTTGACCATGTTGTACCCCATTGCTATTCGCACGTCCAAATCCCAGGATTTCTAATTTCCCAAATTCATTCTTTCTTCCGGCAATCGCTGCAATTTTTGTTGTACCAATGTCAAGACCCACAATGATGGGAGAATCGTTCTGACTCATTTTTATAGGTTTTAGTTGTTAGTTGTTCGTAGTTGGAGACTTCGACTTCTTAGGCATTAAAGCCTTCGCAGTCTTATTCTTTTTATTTAACGAATTATTTTTAGGTTTATTGTTCAATTTCGGCTTTGATTTTACTGTCTTTGCTTGAACTTTTGTCTTGGTTGAAACATTTGTCTTTGTTTGAACTTTTGTCTTTGAAAGTAGTTTTGTCTTAGCCGGAACAGGTTGAATTTTGGACTTAGCTAATTCATTTGGCACTGGCTTAGAGGCTATTTTTGCAGGAGCAGCTGGTTGAGCAAGTACGATAGGCATAGCTTTCACGGTACTATCTAGTTTTTCAACAGCAGGTGGTATAGCCAAGGTAGAATCACCTGTTGGCCAAATGAAATTGCCATTAAATTGTATCGGCTCCAATCCTTTTTTCAATGCTACAACCTGATGATTGAACCTACAATCAATGACTTGATATGCATTGATTCCAGCACCTACCCAAACATTTTTATAAAATGTAAATAAGCGATTCAACTTATCTTCAAGCTGATCCACAGTTCCCAATAACACTAGATGATCCCCAAGTGTTGGTACCATTTGGAAATTACCATTGGGTTCAATATTCACTTGGGCCACTTGGGCCATGAAGAAACTATCTTTTTTAATGGTCTTTGCAAAAAATAACACCTCTTTTAACAATACACTATCCGGTTTTGACAACTTAGGCTGATCTGTTGGAAATCCAGTAAAAACAGGCAGATTCAATACTGTTAATTGTTTTAATGGCAATCTCCAACCCTCATTGTCGATATAAAATGAGCTACCACTCGCAGTAAAGACTCTTGCGATTGGTATTCTTTGTTCTATTTTGGCTTCCAGAACCAACTTATTATTGATAAAAAATTCTGCATTTTTTACCCATTCTGTTTTCTCTATAAATTGCTCTAACTGAGTTAAATTCACTTTATCAACAGGTACACCCACATGCACTCCTTGTTCATTCAATATCGCACGAATCGCAATTTCATCCATGAACAAAGCCTGCGCACTCTCTCCTACTAATTCAACTTGTATATCAGTTAATTGTTTTTCATTCTTTGCCTTCCATGCTACCACAAAAAGCACAATCAATGCAGCAGCACCAATGCTCCACAATATTCTAATTACTATTTTTTGCCATTGCTTCATGTACTACTTTGTAAGGATGTCTTTAATTTGATTGATACACACATCGATATCGCCCGCTCCAGCCATCACGATCAACTTATCTTCTGTAGATGCCGCCCATGCCATCAGTTGTTCTTTTGACATTACCTGCTTCTTCTCCAATTTCATTTCTGACAATAACATATCACTTGTCACGCCAGGAATGGGCAATTCTCTAGCAGGATAGATAGGCAGTAAAATCACTTCATCTGCCTGATCAAGTGTAGCAGAAAAACCTGCAGCTTGGTCTTGCGTCCTGCTGTATAAATGTGGCTGAAATACTAAAACCATTTTTTCCTTTGGATAAATACTTCTTACACCACTAATCAACGCACTTAATTCTTCAGGATGATGTGCATAGTCATCTATCAATACCTTATTGGGTGTTTTTACTTTATATTCAAAGCGACGCTTTACGCCTTTAAAGTCTGCCACTGCAGCAATTATTTTTTCATCCTCAATGCCAAGACACAATGCAATAGCTATTGCTGCTGTTGCATTTTCTACATTGTGGAGTCCACCCATATTCAATACGACATTTTTTAGGACGCCTCCTGGATGAACTACATCAAAAATATAAGACCCATCCACCACTTTCAAATCACTTGTGTGATAGGCTGCTTGATTTTGATTGTACCCATAAGTCGAAATCGTTTTATCAGTTGCACTAGTCACTACAGTTGTCCCTAGTTTCTGAATCAAAACACCGCCAGGCTTTATCTTATCTGCATATTGCCCAAAAGCTTTTAGCACTTCTTCCGCAGTGCCATAGATATCCAAATGATCTGGATCAACGGCCGTGATGACTGCAATATTTGGAGATAATTTCAAAAAGCTTCTATCATATTCATCTGCCTCAACGACCACTACATTTTTTTCATGGCTCCAGAAATTCGTGTCATAATTGGATGCGATACCCCCTAAAAATGCATTACAACCATATCCTGTATGTCTTAATATATGTGCAGTCATAGAAGTCGTGGTTGTTTTACCATGTGTGCCAGCAATACCAATCGTAAATGCATTTTCAGTCACCCATTGCAATACATCACTTCGCTTTACCACCAAATAACCATTATCTCTATAATAATTTAACTCTTTATGTTCAGCTGGTATTGCAGGTGTATAGACAATCACCGTTGCCTCTTTATCCATTTGATTTAAATCATCTTCAAAATGAATTGCAATACCCTCTTCCTCCAAACTCTGTGTTAATGCAGTTGGCGTTTTATCATAACCGGACACTTTTACACCTTGTGTATTAAAATACCTTGCCAATGCGCTCATGCCTATGCCACCAATGCCTATAAAATAAATACGTTTCAAATTAGTTAGAGGATTCATATCTTATTCGCTATTTAGGGTCAATTTCATTTAATATTTCAGTCGCAATCACCTGATCTGCATGCATCCAAGCAAATGATTTAATTTTTTTCTCCATGTCAATAAGATCCGTTTTATTTGAAATCATTTTTTTGATCATTGGTAATAATTCATTGATTACATCCTTATCTGCAATCATTTGAGCTGCTTGTTCTTTTACTAAAACTTGAGCATTGTATGTTTGATGATCTTCTGCAGCATGTGGATATGGAACAAAAATGCATGGCTTACCAGTCATCGCAATTTCAGCTACAGCCATTGCGCCTGATCTGCTCACCACCATATCGGCTGCAGCATAAGCAGCACTCATATCATTGATAAAACTATCTACATAGACATTGCCATATTGAATAGCAGCAGCTTTATAATTTTCTGCATTAGGCTTACCAGTCTGCCAAATCAATTGAACACCCATTGCTTCAAAAGCAGACAAGTTTTGTTGTATCGCTTTATTAATGGATGCCGCACCCAAACTTCCTCCTATAATTAATATAGTAAGATGATTCGGTAGTAAACCAAATTGTAATAAGGCAGCTTCTTTTTCGATTGCACCCATCGCAATATTTTGTCTCACTGGATTACCTGTGATCTGAATTTTTTCGGCTGGAAAAAACTGTTCCATCCCTTTTGTTCCAGTAAATATTTTTGTGGCACGCTTCCCCAACCACTGATTCGCTTTTCCTGCAAAGGCATTGGACTCATGAATGAAAGTAGGTATGCCTTTAGTTTGTGCATATTTTAGAACCGGAAAACTAGAATAACCCCCAACACCAAAAACAGCATTAGGTCTAAATTGATTGAAGATAGTTTTAACTTGAATAAAACTTTTTATCAACTTAAATGGCAAGGTTAAATTCTTCCATAGATTTTGTCGATTGAAACCCGCAATAGTTAACCCAACGATTTCGTAACCAGCTTGCGGCACTTTCTCCATTTCCATTTTACCCTGCGCACCAACAAACAAGATTGCAGCATTAGGCTGGAGTACTTGAATTGCTTGTGCTACAGCGATAGCAGGAAATATATGACCTCCTGTCCCACCGCCAGCAATGATAATACGCAATTGAGTAGGTACTTGGTTAGGCATTTACTGGTTCAATATTTTCGTTAGGAATTTCAATTTCGGTTTCAACTGGTGCATTCCCCTCCATTTGTTCCACATTTCTTGCTACACTCAATATCAAACCTATCGAGCAACAGGTAAAAATAAAAGAGCTTCCTCCCATACTTAATAAGGGCAATGTCACACCGGTCACTGGAACAATCGCCACATTCACTGCCATATTTGCAACAGCTTGTATGATTAATGTAAAGCTCAACCCAAGTGCTAAGAATGCACCAAATGCATAAGGACACTTTCTAAAAATTCGGATACATCTAAATAAAAAAACTAAATATATAAATATAATAAATGCACCTCCAAGTAATCCATACTCCTCGATAATGACCGCATAAATAAAATCGTTATACGCCTGTGGTAAAAAGTTTCTTTGCTGACTATTCCCAGGTCCTAAACCTACAAATACTCCACCATTTGCAATGGCAATTTTTGCTTGTTGCACTTGATAGGGTTCTTCACTATCTTTTGCATACATAAAATCCTGAACACGATTCACCCAAGTTCCAAATCGACCCCAACTCTTTAATGACTCAGCTACAACTGGCTTACCGGAATCAATTGTTCCGTCATTCGATTTATGCGTAGCGATAGCTACACTAATAATAATCACAATTGGAATCATCGCCACTCCAATAGTCAATAAAATATGTTTAAAACTGACTCTTCCAATGAACAATAATAATAAAGATGTCGCACCTGTTAATAAAGCATTTGACAAATTTGCAGGCATGATTAATCCACAAATAATGAAAACTGGAATGATCACTGGCAAAAACCCTTTCTTGAAATCCTTAATCACTTCTTGCTTTTTACTGAGTACCCTAGATAAATACATGAATAACGCTAGTTTCGCCACATCACTACTCTGTATGGTCAAGTTGATAATTGGCAATTTGATCCACCTACTTCCTTCGTTAATTTTTGCACCAAAAAATAAAGTATAGATTAACAAGGGTACAGAAAATAAAAATAAAATAGTTGCCACGCGTGAAAAAACCGTGTAATTGACTCTATGCAATCCAAAAACCACTAACAATCCAATTAATGTAAACACGATTTGCTTAAACAAATAGAAACTTGTGTTACCACGATACATTTTATACGCCAATGAACCTGTTGCACTATATACTACCAATATAGAGATCAGTGATAACAACAATACCAAACCCCAGATATATTTATCCCCTCTAGTTCGCTGGTCTAAATGTTCTCTCATGCCTCCAATAGATGGCATTTGAGAAAATAATTTATCTGTTGTTTCTTTAAGCATGATTATAATTCTTTAACGCTTTCTTTGAATTGATGTCCTCTATCTTCATAGTTTTTGAATAAATCAAAACTTGCACATGCAGGACTTAATAAAACCACATCACCTTTTTCAGCTAATTTAAATGAAGCATTAACTGCTTTCTTTGCAGAATCAACTTCAATAATTTGATCTACTTTGCCTTTAAAGAACTCCATTAATTTAGAATTATCTGTTCCCATGCAAATAATCGCTTTCACTTTTTCCTTCACTAGATCAGCTACTAATTCGTAATCATTCCCTTTATCTACACCTCCTAAAATTAAAACCGTAGGCTTTTGCATGCTTTCTAAAGCATACCAAGTGCTATTCACATTCGTAGCTTTGCTGTCATTGATAAAATCCACACCTTTAACTGTAGCAACAAATTCCATTCTATGTTCCAAGCTATGGAAATTGCTTACGGCCTCACGAATTTTTTCTTTTCTAATGCCTAAAGTGGTTGCAGCGATACTAGCAGCCATAGTATTATAAGCATTATGTTTGCCTTTTAAAGCAAAATCATAAATACTCATAGTCACTCTTTCTTCTTGGATTTTTAACATCATTTGTTCATTCTTGATGTAGCCGCCTTTTTTTAATTCTTGTTTCATAGAAAATGGTAGTAGGTTAGTATGTGTAGTTAGTAGTTCTAGTTGTTTAACGATGACTTCGTCATCTATGCAATAAATAAAGCAGTCTTTTTCTGTTTGGTTCTCAATAATCCTAAACTTGCTCTTTATATAATTTTCAAATTGATAATTATATCTGTCTAAATGATCTTCAGTAATATTTAATAGTATAGCGATATCTGGTCTAAAACTTTGAATGTCATCTAATTGAAAAGAACTCACTTCAATCACATACAATGCTTTTGGATCTACCGCAACTTGTCTAGCAAAAGAGAATCCAATATTGCCCACAATAGCAACGTCTTTCTCAGCCACCTTGCAGATATGGTACAACAAAGAAGTCGTTGTTGTTTTACCGTTACTTCCTGTAATCGCAACAATTTTGCTATCCCCTTTATATCTGTAGCCAAATTCAATTTCACTAATAACAGGTATCCCCTTTGCACGTATTTGCTTTACCAATTCACTTTTCTCTGGAATACCTGGACTCTTCATGACTTCATCTGCTGCTAAAATTCTTTCAACATTATGCGTGCCTGATTCAAATGGAATTGCATTCGCCTCTAACTCTGCTTGAAAAATTGGTTTGATAGCACTTGCGTCAGATACAAATACATCGTATCCTTTTTGCTTTGCTAGCAAGGCTGTACCAACACCACTTTCACCTGCACCTAATATGACAATTTTTGTAGCCAATTTATCTTGTTTTTAAGGTTAGGATAGAAGTAATGACTAATAATATAGTAATGATCCAGAAGCGTACAGCAATCTTACTTTCGTGGAAACCTTTCTTTTGATAATGATGGTGCAAAGGACTCATCAAAAAGACACGACGTCCTTCACCGTACTTTTTCTTTGTGTATTTAAAATAACCCACTTGAATGATGACACTTAGATTTTCAATTAAAAACACACCACAGAAAATAGGAATCAATAATTCTTTACGAACTATAATCGCTAGTGAAGCAATGATACCGCCCAAAGCTAAACTTCCTGTATCACCCATAAACACCTGCGCTGGATAAGCATTGTACCATAAAAATCCAATACAAGCTCCCACAAAAGCACCTACAAAAATGGATAACTCACCTAAATTAGGGATGTACATCACGTTTAGATAATCTGCAAAAACATAGTTTCCACTTACATAAACAAAAACACCCAGTGCCGCTCCTATAATGGCGCTCACTCCAGCAGCCAAGCCATCTAAGCCATCTGTAATATTTGCACCATTTGATACTGCAGTAATAATGAATGTGACAACAAGAATATAAACGATCCAAGTATATTTTTCTGCACCTGGACCCATCCAACTAATTAGTTTACTATAATTGAATTCATGATTTTTAACAAAAGGAATCGTTGTAATGGGCGTTTTTACTTTTACAAAACGTCGCTCTTCTCCATTGATAGTTCTAACAACCACATCTGCACCTTTAGCAATTTTTTCACCCTTTGCTAAACTAGCTGCCACATTGGTAGAAACTATTTCACGCTCAACAGTAACCGCATTACTAAAATACAATGTAACACCAATGATGATTCCCAATCCAA
This sequence comes from Sediminibacterium sp., assembly GCA_030158665.1. Classification (GTDB taxonomy): domain Bacteria; phylum Bacteroidota; class Bacteroidia; order Chitinophagales; family Chitinophagaceae; genus Sediminibacterium. The sequence goes on from JAOASM010000029.1 coordinate 29,572, forward strand.
CTTGACCAATCACTTTAGAAATACCAGCCAAGCCATCACTGTTTTTCTTTTTATAAGACTCCCCTTTTTCTTGGGCTTCTTTTCTTGCGCGGATTTTAAAATAATCATCTAAAAAACCAATGATACCCAACCACACAGTACAAAGTACCATCAATCGGATATATACTTTATCTAAATTCGCAAACAATAAAGTTGGAATCAATACACTCATTAAAATAATGATTCCTCCCATTGTTGGCGTTCCCTTCTTTTGTTGTTCACCCGCTAATCCAAGCTCTCTTACACTTTCACCAATTTGCTTTTTCTGCAAAAACAAGATCATTTTTTTTCCATACACTGTCGCTATAAACAAAGACAATAAAATAGCCATTGCAATTCTGAAAGTCAAAAACTGGAACATACCAGTTCCTGGAATATTGAATGACTTATCTAACCATGAAAATAATTGATATAGCATTGCGAATTATTTAACGAATGAGTTGAAAATGTTTTGTAAAATTTGTTTGTCATCAAAATCATGTTTAACACCTTTGATATCTTGGTATTTTTCATGGCCCTTTCCAGCAATCAAAATAATATCACCAGGTTTTGAAAAATTAACAGCTGCTTTGATGGCTTCATATCGATCAACAATATTGACATATTTCCTTTTTGCAGCGCTACTCAATCCCATCTCCATATCCTTGATGATTTGATTTGGATCTTCTGAACGAGGATTGTCACTTGTAAAAATTACTTTATCACTTAAGTCACAAGCTACTTGACCCATTATAGGTCTTTTTGTCTTATCTCTATCGCCGCCACAACCCACTACAGTAATCACTGTTTCTCCACCTTTTTTTAATTTCGCAATGGTTTCTAAAACATTTTGTAAAGCATCAGGTGTATGCGCATAATCCACAATGCCAATGGTATTTTCATCACTTACGATATAATCAAATCTTCCCTCTGCACCTGTCAACGCGCTCAATACAGTTAATACTTTTTCTGCATCATCACCCAATTGCACTGCGACACCATAAACTGCTAAAAAATTATACGCATTGAAGGTGCCAATCAATCTACAATGCACTTCCACTTCATTGACATTCAATACCAATCCTGTCAATTGATTTTCTAAAATTTTCCCTTTATACGTAGCCGGTGCATGTAAAGCATAACTAAACTGTTGCGCTTTTGTATTGGCTAACATCACTGCTCCATTTGGATCGTCTAAATTGGTAATAGCGAATGCAGTTGAAGGCAAGTGATCAAAAAACGCTTTTTTAACACGTACATACTCTTCGAATGTTTCGTGATAATCTAAATGATCATGTGTAATATTTGTAAATGCAGCACCGGTAAATTGTAAACCAGTTATACGATGCTGGTGTACTGCATGACTACTACATTCCATAAACACATGTGAACATCCAGCTTCTACCATTTGTGCCAATAAAGCATTTAAACGAATAGCATCAGGAGTTGTATGTGTAGCTGGGATAATCGTATCTCCTATTTGATTTTGCACTGTACTCACCAAGCCGCAAGTATAACCCATCGCGGTATATAACTTAAATAGCAATGTAGCCACTGTTGTTTTTCCGTTTGTACCAGTTACACCTACTAATTTGATTTTTGTTGAAGGCAATCCATAATACTGATGCGCCATCAATGCAACAGCTTCCTGAGAATTTGCTACAACGATATAAGTGATTCCTGACTTAATTTGAGTTGGCAATTGCTCGCATACAATCACTGTTGCACCTTTCTCAATAGCCGTATCAATAAAATTATGCCCGTCAACTTGAGCTCCTTTAATTGCAACAAAAACAGTTCCTTGTTGAACCAACCTTGAATCAATTTGCAAATCAACAATCTCTTGATCAGTTGATCCAACCACTTCTCTCAAAGCAACTCCAAATAAGATATGTTGTAATGATGTTCTCATATTATTAATTCAATTCAATGAAAATTTGCTGGCCTCTTTGAATATATTGTCCTTGTAAAATACTTTGACGAACTACTTTTCCTTTTCCATTGCATTTAACAATCAATCCTTTTTTCTCACATAACCACAATGCATCTTTTAACTTCATTCCACTAATATCCGGCATCGTGCTATCAGAAGCCATTTGTAAAGACTGTCCAGCTTTTACGACTCTTCCATTACCTTGGACTTTTGTCCATTGCGCATTGTTAGGAGTTGAATCCTGATAAGGCAAAGACAATTGTTTTGCAATGGCTTTTAATGATGTTTTTGCGATCGTATAATTAAAAAACTGAGAATCTTTCAAATTGAAATTGGGTGCTTTATCCATTTTATTTTGGATATAGGTCACATACAATCTATCTGCAATTTCTTTAAATACAGGCCCTGCCACAGATGCACCATAAAATGGATATGCATGTGGCTTATTCTTAATAATTACTACGATCGTATATTGAGGGTTCTCTGCAGGAAAATAGCCGGCAAATGAAGATTGATAAATTTTATCTGAATAACCCTTATTGCCATTTGCAACCAATGCAGTGCCTGTCTTTCCCGCCACTTTATACGGACTATTTTTAAATAAAGTCTTTGCCGTTCCATTGATACAAACACCTTCTAATGCTTGTTGAGCTGCTTTGATTGTTGCAGGACTATATACTTGTGGATTGTATACTTTTGGTGTAATCGTTTTTATCACTCTGCCTTCTTCTTGGATACTATTCACTAAATATGGTCGCATCATGACCCCATTGTTCGCTACCATATTGTACACTGTCAAAGTCTGAATAGGTGCAATAGCAATATTATATCCAAATGCCATCCAAGGTAATGTTGTAGGGCCCCATAATTTATCTCCAGGTTTAGTGATTTGAGGACGACGTTCTCCCACTAAATCAATGCCAGATAAAGAATCCAATCTTAATCTTGTAAGGTGTTTGAAATAAGCAGTTGGATTATTGGTATAATTATTTACCGCAATTTTAGCCATGCCTACATTTGAACTTTCTTCAAATGCTTCTAACACTGTTGCTTGATGCTTTCCGTGCTTTTCTGAATCATATACTGTTCGACCAGCTACCTGCCAAACTCCACCTTCTAAATTGATAGATGAATTCAAAGTTACTTTTCCATCTTCTAAGGCCTGCATCAATGTCACCAATTTGAAAGTAGATCCTGGCTCAGATGGTGTGATGGCATAATTCAAATCCTCTGCATACAATCCATCTCTTATCTTTCCTAAGTTGGCAATCGCTTTAATCTTTCCGGTTTTTACCTCCATCACCATCGCTACTCCATGCTGCGCTTCATTCCCAATCATCATTTTCATCAATGCGTTGGTCGTTACTTCTTGAATGTAGACATCCAATGTACTTACAATATCTTTTCCTGTTTCTGGCTCAATTTCAAATTCACCCTCTTGCACTGGAACAGTTACGCCACCTGCGATAGCACGAACCAACTGCTTTCCATTACGACCGTTTAAAACAGTATCATAAGACAATTCTAAACCTACCTTATTTTGATCTCTTGCCAATCCAATGGTTCTATATGCCATGTTTTGATAAGGATTCAAACGAATATTTTTTTCTTGTGCAATAAATCCACTCTTATATCTTCCCAATCGGAATAATGGAAATTTAGCCATTTGCAAATACTGCTTATACCCCACTTTTTTTCTTAACTCAAAGTTGGGCTCTTTAGCCTCATATGCTTTAGTAAGCTGCTCTTTATAAGCACTTGCAGATTGATCCTTAAATAAATCAGCTAAAGCAATAGTTAAAGAATCTATATTTTCTCTAAATGATTTACCTCCTTTCTCATGCAAAGGCTCAACTCTAAAATCAATATAAATATCAAATTGTGGAACATTGGTACTCAACATCTGCCCATCTTCACTGTATATAGTACCTCTATCTGCAGGAATCTCAACAATGCGTTGGTGCAAGCTATCACTTAAACCTCTCCAATAGGCACCTTGAACTTGTTGTATGTAAAATGCCTTACCTAAAATAAAAAGACAAACCACTACCACTAAAATATAGCTTAAGTAAACTCTCCAAAGTATGTCGCGTTTTACATCCATTATTTGGCTTTATTTTTTTCGTTGTTTTGATCAAAACGTTTTTCCAATGGTATGCGCATAGACATCTCCTTTGACACTTGTAGTCCATAGGGCGCCATTGCTTTTTCAATATTGATAGATTCACTTTTTAGCATTAAATCTGCCTTAAGTGTCTTGTACTCAAACTGCAATTGCTTAATCTCCTTCTTTGTTGTATTGATTTTACGGATCGTCTTATCTGTCAAGTGTCCATTAGCGATATAAAGTATCGCTAGTACTGCCAAGAACAAAAAGAAACTAATGTTCAGGACAATCCATTCGTAGTTAAGTATGCTTTTGATAGCAGACTTAGGGTTGTTTTTTACAGGTACGGACATACGGTTTATACTCTTTCGGCAGCGCGCAATTTTGCGCTTCTGCTTCGATTGTTTTCTTTCATCTCTTTTTCAGAAGCCACAACAGGTTTTTTTGTTATGATCTTCCAAAGGACTTCTTTCTTTATGGAAAGAAATGGGTTGGTCACATCGTCTTCATCAGGTCCTACTTTGAATGCATTTTTCACCATTCGATCTTCGATAGAGTGGAATGTGATGATCACTGCTCTGCCACCTGCTTTAATCACATCTGGCAATTGCGCTAAAAACTCATTCAACACTACCATCTCTTCATTCACTTCCATTCGGATAGCCTGGAAAACCTGTGCCCAATATTTATTTGGATTCCCTTTTACTACAGGTGCAATTAAAGTTTTAAAATCTTGTACGGTAGATAACTTTAATAAGCGCCTCTGTGTGACAATATGTTTCGCTAGGGTTTTAGCGTTGGTGACTTCACCATATTGCTCAAACATTTTATGTAGTGCTGCTTCTGAATAGCTTTCTATTATTTGCGCTGCTGTTCTTGTTTGACGTTGATCCATTCTCATATCAAAGGGACCATCAAAACGAATAGAGAAACCTCTTGAACCTTCATCGAATTGGTGGCTACTTACACCTAAATCGGCTAAGACACCGTCCACCTTATCAATTTTATTCAAGCGAAGGAATCGTTGTATATACCTGAAATTTTCAGGTATAAAAACAATTCGATCATCATTTGGCAGATTCTTTTTAGCATCTGCATCTTGATCAAAAGCGATGAGTTTTCCTTTCGGACCCAACTTTGATAAAATGCCTCTACTATGTCCTCCTCCTCCAAATGTGGCATCTACATAAATACCGTCTGGTATGATATTTAGATGCTCAATGGTTTCTTGAAATAAAACAGGTATATGATAATCTGTGTTTAAGTTGGATGTAGGGTAACTCATCTTCCTTAATCTTGATTTTTAATACCTGCCATTACTTCCTGCGCTAGATTGCTAAATGCATCTGCAGAGAAATCCTCAAAGAGCTGTTTATAAGTACTTGCATCCCAAATTTCAAAACGATCCAATGCTGCCGCTAACACAATTTCTTTACCAGGCAATGCAAACTCTCTTAAAGTTGGTGGCAATAACAAACGTCCTGCACCATCCAACTCTACTTCGGTTGCACCACCCAAAAACTGACGACGGAATTGTCTCACTTTGGGATCAAAGTCATTCAATTGGCTAATTCTGTCCAAAATCGCTTGCCAGCTTTTTAACGGATAAAGTGTCAAGCACTTCTCAAACCCTCTACTAACGATAAAGCGCGTCTCCCCTTCTGCCAGTTGCTTTTTCAAGCTACCTGGAACCAGGAAACGCCCTTTCGCGTCTATAGTTGATTGATATTCTCCGTGAAAACCTTGCATTTGTTAATAATTTGGTCTTTATTTTACCACTTGTTCACACAAAATAACACTTTTTACCACTTTTATAGGCCAAATAGGCCCTTCTAGTTTTCCACAAGAAATGAACCAAGCCAATACGCCTACTAGCATTAGATTTCAGGCCATTTTGGGGTGATTTTAGAATTTAAGGATGTTAAGACCTGTGGATAACCCATTTTTGAAGGTTTATAAGCTGTGAATCAATGGGAATTAATGGCAAGTCAATGGGTTTTGCTATTTTTGCGGCATGAAAATGGATGCATTTGACTATGAATTACCCGACGAACGTATTGCCTACACTCCAGCGGGTAAAAGATCAGATAGCAAACTATTGGTATGGGATCAAACAATTATAGCCGAAGCTCAATACAAGGATATAGCCAACTACATCCCAAGCGAGCATAGCTTGTTCTTTAACAATAGCAAGGTCATTGCAGCAAGGATTTTATTTGATAAAACAAATACTAAAATCGATACTGAAACAATATCGCAAACTGATACCACTGTAAATAGTAGACAAAATAAAATAGAGATTTTTTGCTTAGAACCCACTGCTGCATTTACCCCTGTTCAGCTGGCGATGCAAGCCACCAATAAAGTACAATGGAAATGTTTGGTTGGCGGTGCAAAAAAATGGAAGGCGCCATTTTTAGAAAAAGAATTATTGTATGACAATAAGGTCATCCATTTATTGGCAAAAAAAATAGCACAAGAAGAGGGCCATTTTATTATAGAATTTTCCTGGGATCATCCTAGTATTGTATTTTCTGAAATTATTTCATTGGTGGGTCAGATTCCTTTACCTCCTTATATACAAAGGACTGCCAATGAAACAGATAAGGATCGTTACCAAACCACTTATGCAATCGCAGAAGGATCGGTAGCCGCACCTACAGCAGGATTGCACTTTGATGAAATTGTTTTTAATAAACTTGCAGCTAAAGGAATTGATAAAAAATTCATTACCCTGCATGTTGGTGCTGGAACATTCATGCCAGTTAAAGTAGAAGACTACCACGATCATTTAATGCATGCAGAATTCATTGATGTAGCTATCGAAACAATAGATTACTTAGCACATAGTGCAAATCAGATTATTGCAGTAGGCACCACTTCACTAAGAACTTTAGAATCATTGTATTGGTTGGCTATAAAAATAAAACAGCATCCCGAAATAGATGCAAACGAATTGAACTTACTTCAATGGGATGCCTATACATTAGATGCCGCGAATACTAGCCTTCATGAGGCCATGCAATTTCTAAAGGACTGGATGATTCATAAAAATTTAAGTGCAATCATCGCAACTACCCAATTGATGGTGAAGCCAGGGTATCAATTTAAAGTATGCAAGGGACTCATTACGAATTTTCATCAACCTAAGTCTACACTTTTATTAATCATTGCTGCGATTGCTGGAGACAATTGGAAAACAGTCTATCAACATGCACTTGCTAATGAATACAGATTCCTGAGTTATGGGGATGGATGTTTATTTTGGATAAACCATCGGTAGGCTAATTTCCACCTTAGTTCCTTTTTCTAATTCACTTGAGACATGGATAGCGCCTTTATGCATATCAATCACCCAACGCACATAACTCATGCCCAATCCAAAACCTTTTACGTTATGGATATTGCCTGCATGCGCACGATAGAACTTTTCGAAAATATGCTTTACCGTATCATTGGTCATCCCAATGCCTTTATCTTCGATCGTAATGATCATCTTATTGGAAACGGTTTTAGTTTTTATCGTTATATCAATTTCAGACTTGGCGTACTTTATTGCATTATCGATTAAATTAGATAAGACATGTAAAAAATGTTCTTCGTCAATCCAAATTTCAGAAGGTACAGCATCAAGCTGTGTATGCACTGAAGATGGCTTCCCCTCTAATTGTAATTTAAAGCTATCAATCACACCTTGAATGAGATCATGAATGTCTACCAACTGTCTATTGATTTCGTATTCTTTTTTCTCTAACTGTGCCGCTTGTAAAATGGTTTCTACATGTTTGTTCATGCGTACATTTTCCTCTTTGATGATAGAGCTAAAATAATCAACTGACTTTGCATCAGATTGTACTTTACTTGATTTCAAAGCGTCTACTGCAAGCGAAATAGTGGCCAATGGCGTCTTTAGCTCATGCGTCATATTGTTGATAAAATCGCTCTTGATTTCACTCAATTTTTTTTGCTTGATCAAGGATCTAATGGTGATTAAAAATGCAGCAAGTACGATGATAATGAACAATACGGCTCCAAAAACAACCCACTGTAATGTTTTGAATAAATAGGTGTTTACATTGGGTACAATGATGATTAGCGTTTCAAAAGGACCAGTTGTTTCTAAAATCTCTTGGGGAATAATAGATACCCTTGTTTGAACAGTATTCACTTCGTCCACAAAGACATCCTCAAATTTTTTACTTTTAATTTCAACATATCCTTTCTTATCCTGCAAAGCAAATTCATAAGACAAATCTTGGAGGCCATATTTTACCATGGCAGCTTTCAATCTTTTATCCAAATCTTGGAAGCTATATAAATCAGATAAAGTAGCTTCTTCAAAACTATGCGAATGTCCCCCTCCTGATAAACTCAAAGACTTTTTAGGGAAATGAAACGCCAACCCACCATTCAATTTTTTTCCTAAATCAGCAGAAACAACTACTCCCGCTTGATTGATTTTCTCAATCAATTGATTTTTTTGCAATAAAAATAAACCCTGCAGCCATGTTACTTGGATAAACAAGATCCCAAGGATAGATAATCCAATTAATGTAAATAAAAAAGGGAATGTTTTCTTCATAATCTAATCAATACAATCTGGCAACATTTGCTTACGTGAATATATAAAAAAATCCCTCTCGTTAAGTCGAGAGGGATTCCTATAGTTGATAATTTTTTGTTATTATAAGTTGGCTATAACACGCCTTCTACCAAAACGGTGGCTTTGTTATCCATCACTTCTACAAAACCGCCTTGTATTGCATAGGTTTCGGATGCAGCTCCTTTTTGAAGCACTTTTACATTACCGATTCCTAATGCACTTACCAATGGGGCGTGCTTGTCTAAGATCTCGAATAAACCATCTACACCAGGTAATTGTACTCCTTGTACATTTCCACTAAATAACTTCTTCTCTGGTGTCAATATTTCTAATAACATGAATGGAATTTTAAATTATTAAGCTTGAGCCATCATTTTCTTTCCTTTCTCAATCGCATCTTCTAATGTACCTACTAAGTTAAATGCAGCTTCTGGATATTCGTCTACTTGACCATCCATAATGGCATTGAAACCTCTGATCGTATCGTCGATAGAAACGAATACCCCTTTCAAACCTGTAAATTGCTCAGCAACGTGGAAAGGTTGAGATAAGAAACGTTGTACACGACGAGCGCGTGATACCACTAATTTATCTTCATCACTTAATTCATCCATACCTAAGATGGCAATGATATCTTGTAATTCCTTATAACGTTGTAAAATCATTTTTACTTTCTGTGCTGTATCATAATGCGCATCACCAACAATTGCTGGAGTTAAGATTCTTGAAGTTGAATCCAATGGATCCACCGCAGGATAAATACCTAAATCGGCAATCTTACGTGACAATACGGTTGTTGCATCTAAGTGCGCAAAAGTAGTTGCAGGAGCTGGATCCGTTAAGTCATCCGCTGGTACGTAAACCGCTTGAACAGAAGTAATAGAACCATTCTTAGTTGAAGTAATACGCTCTTGCATCAATCCCATCTCTGTTGCCAATGTTGGTTGGTAACCTACCGCTGATGGCATACGACCCAATAAAGCCGACACCTCAGAACCTGCTTGTGTGAAACGGAAGATATTGTCTACGAAAAATAAGATATCCTTTCCTTTTCCTGTACCATCTCCATCACGGAAATATTCTGCAATGGTCAATCCACTCAAAGCCACACGAGCACGTGCACCTGGAGGTTCGTTCATTTGACCAAATACGAATGTAGCTTTTGATTCTTTTAATTCATTCAAATCTACTTTACTTAAATCCCATCCACCTTCTTCCATGCTATGTTTGAA
>JAOASM010000030.1 GCA_030158665.1 Sediminibacterium sp.
CTAAAAAATGAAAACGTTGATTGGTTTTCTCAGGACCACCTTCTCCAGCAAACATCCTTGTTGGATCTTCACCCGTTCGCTTCAAATCAAATACGCCTGCAGTGTAAGGATAGTGACCTGGAACATTTTCTTTCAATTGCCACTCTGCAATGTCACCCCAATCATTGAAATTAGGTAAATATACTTTCTGCAAAGACAGTCCTGATTCTGTTTTAAAACGTAATGGCTGATGTATTTTCTTACCCCTTATCTCATAAACCAATGATTCTTGTTGATAGGTATTTTTTAAGGATTCCCATTTTTGAATGGATTGCTTTACTTCTGGATCAATTGCTCCTGCCACTTTTTCTGCTTCCTCTTTTAATAGGGGTAATTTCTTAAGTTTCGGATTCTGCATCACTTGATCGTAACTATACCATTGCGAAGCCAACTTTTTTTGTTCTGCAATCCAAGCCTTATTTTTTTGGATCGTTTCTACAATTTCATTTAAATAATTAAATCGATTCAGAGGGATTGTTGGTGTTGCAACTTGACTGGTATTGTATGCCAATGGCTTTGCAATCGTCTTCCATTTTAATTGATGTTGTTGATTGACAAGCTGAATCATATGATTAAACATATGCTGCATGCCAGGGTCATTGAATTTTGACGCAATGGTTCCGTAAACTGGCAAGCTAGAATGATCACTATCAAATAAATGACGAGATCTAGCGTATTGCTTCTTTACATCTCTTATTGCATCTAATCCACCCGATCTATCGAATTTATTAATCCCTATAATTTGAGCAAAGTCAATCATATTGATTTTTTCCAATTGACTAGCTGCACCAAACTCAGGTGTCATGATATACATAGGGAGTGTTACATAATCTACAATGGAGGCATCATTTTGGCCAACACCTGCCGTTTCAATGATAATGGCATCATATCCCGCTGCCTTACATAAATAGATGACTTGATCTAAGGAACCCGATATTGATTGATGATCCGATCTTGTTGCTAATGATCGCATGAATACATTGGGATGATGAATTGCATTCATCCTAATTCTGTCCCCTAGTAATGCGCCACCCGTCTTTTTCTTGGTAGGATCTACAGACACTACAGCAATACTTAATTCAGGATTGGTTTGAATAAAATAGTGCACTAAACGATCACAAACGGTTGACTTTCCCGCACCTCCTGTTCCCGTTAATCCAATGACAGGAATATTTTTATCAACGACTATTTTATCCTTCTTGATCTTTAAATTTCCGTTTTGTAAAAGTGTAATGTCCCTTGCTAATTTTCTTGGGTCTACTTTTTTATCAAAAGGTAATTTTGAATATTTAGTAGTTTGATTTGATTTTAATGGAAAGTTGGCAAATGAAATCACTTCGCGAATCATGCCTTCGATACCCATCGCAAGTCCATCCTTAGGTAGATATATTTTTGAGATTCCTTTGGCATGAATGATTGCTGCTTCTGAAGGCAAAATCGTACCACCACCTCCACCAACTATTTTAATATGTTTGTACCCTGCATCATCCAATAATTTTCTGAGGTAAGTGAAGAATTCAATATGCCCTCCTTGATAAGAGGTGATCGCAATCAATTGCACGTCCTCTTCAATTGCTGCTTCAACAATTTCTTGTGCAGATCTATTGTGCCCCATATGGATGACTTCTGCACCCTGCTCTTGCAAGACTCGGCGCATGATATTAATAGACGCATCATGTCCATCGAATAAACTAGTAGAAGTAAGAATTCTTATTTTTTGCATACCACAAAACTAACATATGTTAGCGGTATAGCAAAGTGTAACTCCTACTTTTTATTCCGAAAAGCTCAATTGAATTACTTTGCTCCTGGCGGACAATACTGGCGCAAATAACGGGTGTACAATCCCATTAAATGTTCAGTAGTACCCTCTCCTTCTGAGATGGAATGGGATCTGTTAGGATAACTCATTAGTGAAAATTGTTTTCCTTGTTTAATCAATTCATTAATGAGTAATTCTGCATTTTGATAGTGCACATTATCATCTCCAGTTCCATGGATATATAAAAGATTCCCTTTTAAATTTTTAGCATAAGTAATGGGCGAACCCTTAATAAATACTGCTTTATCCTCCTGTGGTAATCCCATATATCTTTCTTGATAAATGTTATCATAAGTCAATTGACTTCCAACAGCAGCAATTGAAATGCCTGTTTTATAAATTTCAGGATATTGAAACATTAAATTAAGTGTCGCAGACCCACCTCCACTCCATCCCCAAACAGCCACCCTGCTTGTGTCAACAAATGGAAGTTTTAATAATTCCTTTGCCCCCATGGCTTGATCTCTAATATTGACTTCTCCTATTTTTTGATACACCGATTTGCGCCAAGCTTTCCCTTTAGGCACCGGTGTTCCTCTATTATCCATACTTACATAAATATATCCATCTGCTGCCATAGAACCATTGTACAGCTGATTAAAGCCTGTACCATATTCATCTTTTGCAGTTTGTCCCCAAGGTTCTGTATAGACATAAAAAACAATTGGGTACTTTTTTGTAGCATCGAAATTTTGTGGTTTAATCATCCAAGCATCCATCACCACTCCATCGACAGTTGTCACTTTGAAAAACTCTGGCGCATTTCCATTTTTTTGATATGTTACCAATGCATTATTTACATTAGACGCTCCAATTGATGCATGTGTAGGTAAACTCACCCACTCTTGCACTGGTTGTATATTGATGTTTGAAAAAGCATGTTTGGCCACTGTACCATTGGGACTAATGGTATACTCATGCGAACCAACTTGTTCTTTAGGACTCAGTAATTGTGCTTCTTTATTGGTATCCCATTGTTTGACATATAAATATTGTTGCGTAGCATTGAATGGAGATGCATAGAAAAATAATTGATGATTTTTGAAATCAATTCTTGCTGTTTTAATGACATCATAATTACCAGGTGTAATACAAACTGGCGCGGATCCATCAATGGACTGAATGTAAAAATGCCTCCATCCATCCGATTCATTTGCCCATAAAAAATGTTTCCCATCTTCTAACCAATCCCATCCTCCATTGGCATAACTTGGGTCCCATGATGGCATAATATCAATCCAAGTTTTTTCCTGCTCTATATAAATTGTTTTTGATTTTGTAGTTGTAATATCTGCTAATAATAACTGGCTTGTATTTTGTTTTCTATTTAAATGTTGTATGATCAATTGTTGACCATTAGGCACCCACTCCATTCTCGGCATATAAGAACCTAAAACAGCATCGTCAGGCGTCTCCATCCATTTTGTTGTAGAAGACATCAAGTTTACGACACCAATTTTAACGATAGATGGTTTTTCACCAGCAATGGGATATTCAACTGGCACTGCAAAAGGATAGGTAGCGTCCGTATTATTGATCATCAAATAATTTTTTACACCATTGGCATTCACTTGCCAATAGGCAATGTTTTTGCTATCAGGACTCCATCTAAATCCATCTCTACAGAAAAATTCTTCTTCATAAGCCCAATCAAATGTACCATTGATGAGATTTTTAGAACCATCCTTTGTTAATTGCACTCTTTTCCCTGTCAATCTTTCTTCTGCATATAGATTATGTCCACTTACATAAGCTATCCATTGATTATTGGGGGACAGTTTAGCAAATTGCAGTGAAGCAGCAGGAAGTCCTTTTCCTAGCTGTTTTAATTGAAGTGTTTTAGTATTGAGCAAATAGAAATCACCCATTGTTTCGTATCGCCAAACTCTTTTTGAATTGGTTTGAATCAATACAAATTCTTGATTAGAAGAGAGTGTAAATTTTTGAATTTTGATTGGTTGATTTGCGCCTTCAGGAATCAATGATTTCCCTTTTACCCATTGAATCGCATTGCCATTACCTGGAGTTTGCATGACAATATCTCCATCTTGTAGCATATAAAAGGACTGCCCATCATTGGACCAAATCAAATTTTCTTGAGACTGACTGAACGCGTGAGCGCTAATTAAAACAAATAAAAAAACCAGCATTCTTTGATACATAATTGTTAGCTATAGTGAACTAACAAGTTAAATCAAAAAAACTATCTCTTTGCATGTTTTTTAGCAGCGGCAATAAAATGAACAAACAATGGCGCTGGCGCTTCTACGGTACTCTTTAATTCAGGATGGTATTGTACGCCAATAAAAAATGGATGATTAGGTAGTTCAACAATCTCAACTAAGCCAGTTGTTGGATTCGTTCCACTTGGCACCATACCTTTATCTTGAAATGCTTTTAGATATTCATTATTGAATTCGTAACGATGGCGATGACGCTCACTAATTAATTCGCTGCCGTATATTTCGTATGCTAAAGTATCTTTTTGAATCGCACAAGGATAAGCACCTAATCGCATTGTGCCTCCTTTCATTGTAATTCTTTTTTGTTCTTCCATCATATTGATCACAGGATGAGCTGCATTAGGATCCATCTCTACAGAATGTGCTCCTGCTAATCCAATAACATTGCGTGCGAATTCAATCACAGCCATCTGCATACCTAAACAAATTCCAAAGAACGGTAGATTGTTTTCTCTAGCATATTGAACTGCTACAATTTTTCCTTCTATACCTCTGTTACCAAAGCCCGGCGCAACTAACAATCCATCTAAATTACCAACCAATTCCTTCACATTGTCTTGGGTAATATCTTCACTATGCACATTCACCACGTTTACTTTTACTTCGTTCATTGCACCAGCATGTATGAAGCTCTCTAAAATAGATTTATAGGCATCTTGCAGCTCAATGTACTTTCCAATTAATCCAATATTTACAGTTGATTTAGGATTTTTTAATTTGTCTAAGAACAAACTCCACTTAGATAAATCTGGTTCTTTAAAATTGGTGATTTTTAATTTTTCTAGCACAATTAAATCCAATTTCTCTTCAAACATTTTCAATGGCACTTCATAAATCGTAGAGGCATCCGCTGCTTCAATCACTCTACCAGCTCTTACATTACAGAACAATGCAATTTTTCTTTTAATATCGTCATTCAATGGTTCTTCTGCTCTACACACAATTACATCTGGATGAACACCCGCCTCACTCAACATACGTACACTGTGTTGTGTAGGTTTTGTTTTTAATTCTTTAGCCGCTTTTAAATAAGGTACTAAAGTTAAATGGACTACCATCACATCTTCCTCTGGAAGTTCCCATTGAATCTGTCTAACGGTTTCTACAAATGGTAAACTTTCAATGTCACCTACAGTACCTCCAATTTCAGTAATCACCACATCAAATTTACCTTCTTTACCCAATAACAACATGCGATGCTTGATTTCATCTGTAATATGCGGTACAACTTGTACCGTCTTTCCAAGAAATTCACCCGCTCTTTCTTTGTTGATCACAGTCTGATAAATGCGTCCAGTAGTTACATTATTTGCTTGTGAAGTGGGTATATTTAAAAAACGCTCATAGTGTCCTAAATCTAGGTCAGTCTCAGCACCATCTTCAGTGACATAACATTCTCCATGCTCATAAGGGTTTAAAGTTCCTGGATCCACATTGATGTACGGGTCAAACTTCTGAATCGTAGCAGTAATGCCACGAGCCTGTAATAACTTAGCTAGGGAAGCAGCAATAATACCTTTTCCTAAACTACTTGTAACTCCACCCGTAACAAAAATATACTTTGCCATAACTTTAAATTCATATAATATTGAAAAAGGAATTCCAGCAATAGTTGCCTATTGAGGACTACCCAATCAATTGGTTTTTAATGTGACCGCCTTTTTTTTGGAAAATTTCTTAGAGGTCATACAAAAATAAGCTAAAAAACAGCTCCTACAAAATGTATAAAACCGCCTAAACAATAAATGTTTATAACTGTTATATAAAAGTGAACATCTTAAACCAAATTAAAACCTACACAATGAAAAAGACCCTTTATACCTTATTTGCACTGCTTTTGACGGCAGGATTATTAAGCTGGCAATGGGAAAAAACACAGCATCCTGCCCTAGACAAAGGCGAAGTGATTGAATGTCTAAACATGGAAACCCAACAAGCTTATCAGTTGGAAGCGAGCCAACCAAAATTTGCTCAAATGCACCTTGCTCCAGTTCAAGTCAATCCAGCTAATTTATTGGGTAAAATTGTTCCATTCAATGCTGCTGATGGAAAGCCAGGACAGGCTTATTTTATCCCAGCTAAAAAGAAATCAGACAAATGGCTGATAGTGATTCAAGAATGGTGGGGACTAAATGACAATATCAAAATGGAAGCGGATCAATATTTCAAAGACTTAGGGGATGTAAACGTAATGGCAGTTGATATGTATGATGGTAAAGTTGCAGCTACCCCAGATAGTGCTATGAAATTAATGCGCGGTGCTGATATGAACAGAATGGTGGCATTGATTCAAGGTGCCATCAAGCATGCAGGATCTAAAGCTTCAATTTATAGTGTGGGTTGGTGCTTTGGTGGTATGTGGAGTTTACAAACCGCTATTTTAGCTGGACCTCAAGCAAAGGGATCTGTGATGTATTATGGTCGTCCTGAATCCAATATGGATAAATTGAAATCTATTCAATGTGACATCATTGGATTCTTTGGCAACTTAGATCAATCTCCTTCTCCAGCGATGGTGAACGATTTTGAAGCCAATATGAAATTAGCTGGCAAAAACTTAACTGCTTACAAATACGATGCGGGTCATGGATTTGCCAATCCTAGCAATCCTAGCTATAACGCTGCCGCTAAAGCAGACTCCTATGCAAAAGCAATTGCTTTCTTGAAGGCACATTAAATTTCTTAAACTAACTAAAAGAGAAAATATACTATCCCTTGGCTCTCAGCTCGCTTCGCTCGAATGTTCGCTACGGGATAGTATATTTTCTCTTAATCTTTTTAAGAAAAAACGCGTCGACTATTCTCTCAGCTTTCTTCGCTCGAATGTTCACTAGGAGATAGTATATTTTGACTTTCCCTTTTAAAATGAGAAGCTAGTATTCTTTATTAGGTACTAAGTAATTTGCAACGTAATCATGTACTCCTTCTTCTAAAGTTGTGAATGGCTTAGTGTACCCCGCTGCACGTAATTTAGCCATATTGGCTTCTGTAAAATATTGATACTTGTCCCTAATATCCTCAGGCATATCCACAAATTCAATCTTTGGCTCTAGACCTTGAGCGATAAATGTATTGGCCGCTAGATCATAGAAAGATCTTGCTTTACCTGTACCTAAATTATACAATCCATTTTTAGTTGACTCCCAAACATTGGCCAACATTTCATGCATCATCCAATCAATAACAGCCACTAGATCCTTTACATAAATGAAATCACGTAATTGTTGACCGTCTTTGTAATCAGGTCGATGACTTTTGAACAACTTAACCAGACCAGTTGATTTGATTTGATTAAAGGAATGAAATATCACACTAGCCATACGCCCTTTGTGTGACTCATTAGGACCATAGACATTAAAGAATTTCAAACCAGTCCAACTAGGAGGACAGCTTGGTTGCGCAATGGCCCATTTGTCAAATTCGTTTTTACTCACTCCGTATGGATTGAGTGGTTCGAGTTGATCTAAAATAGCATGACTATCTTCATAACCATGTTCTCCCGCACCATAAGTAGCGGCCGAAGACGCATAGATCAATGGGATCTTTTTTGCAGTGGCATAATTCCAAAGGGCTTTTGAATATTCTATATTCAAAGCCTCATGAATGGCATAATTGAATTCAGTGGTGTCTGTTCTTGCGCCTAAATGTACCATCAAATCAATCTCATATTCTTGCTCCTCTAATTGTGTTAAAAAAGCTTGACGTTCTATCGCCTTAATAAACTTTTTATTTTCCCAATTTTTCCTTTTTGATTCAACGCCAAAGTCATCCACAAGCAATAAATGATCTAATCCTTGTTCATTTAAATATTGAACAAAAACTGAACCGATAAAACCTGCGGCACCAGTAACAACAATGGTTGGTTGTTTTGACATGGACTATTTTTAAAAGAGACTTATAATTTTTTTTCTATTGCTGTATCATATTCGTTTTTCCAATTGGCGATGGATCCCCAATTTTCATTATCTACCACTACTTCTCCATTGGTGACTTTCCCAATAGTTGTAGTGATGATACCAAATGTTTTAGCCAATTGTTCAATGTCCGCAATTTGATCTGCAGAACAAGAAACGACTACCCTGCTTTGTGCTTCACCCAACCAATAAGCATCTTTTCTTAAATCACTATTGGTTGAACTTACATTGAATCCTTTGTTGTTGAAGAAAGCAGATTCTAATAAAGTGACAATCAATCCGCCTTCACTGATATCATGTGCTGATTTGATTTTTTTTGATTTGATTAAGCTTGCCACCAATTGTTGTAATTGAAACTCTTCGTCCAAATCAAAATATGGCGCCGAAGAAAATGCAACACCTTTTAATTTATTTACATATTCAGAAGATCCGATATCATTTCTCTGTTGACCTAATAAAACAATGGTATCTCCTTCATTTTTAAAATCTAAAGTCATTCTGTTGTTCATGTCCTCCACAATGCCTACCATACCAATAGTTGGTGTTGGGAAAACTGGACCATCCGGATTTTGGTTATAGAAACTCACGTTACCACCAGTTACTGGGGTATTGAATTTTCTACAAGCTGCGCCCATGCCTTCAACTGATTTCACAAACTGATAGTATACTTCTGGATCATATGGATTACCAAAATTCAAACAGTTGGTCACACCAATTGGCTCTCCACCAGAACAAACAATATTTCTTGCTGCTTCTGCTACTGCAATCATGGCTCCTTTTTCAGGATCTGCAAAAACATATTTACTATTACAATCCACTGTCATTGCTAAAGCTTTGCCAGTGCCCTTTGCTAATACAATTGCTGCATCACTTGGTGCATTGGTAGATGTATTTGCAGCACCCACCATACTATCATATTGTGTGTACACCCAACGTTTCGATGCGATGTTTGGAAGCTGCACCATTGCTTTTACAGTCTCTTGCAAATTACTTGTATCTGCAATCGTATTCATGTCAAATGCATTCACTTTAGCAAGAAAAGCTGGCGCTTGATACGCTCTTTCATACACAGGCGCACCGCCACCTAATACCAATTCATATGCTGGTAATGACGCTTCTAATACACCATGCATATAAAAATTTAGCAAGCCATCATCTGTCACTTCTCCAATATTGCTACAAGACAAATCCCATTTTTCAAAAACAGCTAATACGTCTTTTTCTTTCCCTTTTTCCACTACCATCAACATACGCTCTTGGCTCTCACTTAACAACAATTCCCATGCCTTCATATTTTGTTGACGTGTAGGTACTTTATCTAAATCAATACGCATTCCTACGCCACCTTTTGCACTCATCTCTGCTGTAGAACAAATGATTCCTGCAGCACCCATATCCTGCATACCCACTACACCACCTGTTTCAATGACTTCTAAGCATGCTTCTAATAATTTCTTTTCTTGAAAAGGATCACCTACTTGAACTGCTGGTAATTCTTCCACACTATCAGCAGTAATTTCTGCAGAGGCAAAACTTGCACCACCAATTCCGTCTTTACCAGTTGCACTACCCACAAAAAATACAGGATTGCCTTTACCCAATGCAATTGCACTAACTGTTTTTCCAGCTTTTACAATACCCACACTCATCGCATTCACCAATGGGTTGGTATGATAACAATCTTCAAAATACAATTCTCCGCCAACTGTTGGTACACCAAAACAGTTGCCATAATGTCCAATTCCATGCACCACTCCTGCCAATAATCTTTTTGTTTTAGCATCTTCTAAATTTCCAAAACGTAAACTATTTAAAGATGCAATTGGACGAGCGCCCATGGTGAAAATATCTCTTTGAATACCACCTACTCCAGTTGCAGCACCTTGAAAAGGTTCCAATGCACTTGGGTGATTATGTGATTCTATTTTAAATACGACGCCATAGTCATTACCAATATCCATCAAGCCTGCATTCTCTTCACCTGCAGCCACCAACATTCTTCCACCATCACGAGGCAATGTTTTCAACCATTTAATGGAATTCTTATAACTACAATGCTCACTCCACATACCACTAAAAGCACATAGCTCGGTAAAATTAGGGGTACGACCTAGCTTCTGCTTGATACTTTCAAATTCTGCTTCGGTTAGTCTTAATTGTTGGGCTGTTTTTACAGTTATTTCCATGTTTTGGGCTTATACTTGAATAGATGACGCGAAGTTACAAAACGACAGAGTTAAGTCATTAGAGATTTACCAACATAAAAAAGTTGGCTTGTTAGTAGTTTAGTAAAGGATATTTATGATTATCAATAGATTGTAGTCTAAATATGTATTATAATATTTTACTATATTTGTATTTTATGCACATTTTATATTTTTTTTCAAAAACCTAAGAATAAAAATTAACAAAAGACGATATCTTTGTTCTAATCATTTATATTTTAAATAAATAATATATGTCTTTAAGAACCGACGCAGTCAACCATGTAAGCCATTTTAAACCTGATTCACCAGATATCAAAAGCGCAAAAATTACAGGCGTTTTTGGAGAAAGTGTTTTCACCATTAAAACAGCAAGAGAATATCTAAGTGATGAAGCTTACAAAAGCTTAGTTACAAGTATCAAAGGTGGTAAAAAAATCGATCGCACAGTGGCTGGTCAAATCGCATCTGGTATGCGTGCTTGGGCAGAGAGCAAAGGTGTAACGCATTTTACGCACTGGTTCCAACCATTGACTGGCGCAACGGCTGAAAAACATGATTCATTTTTTACTTTAAAAGGAGATGGTACAGCCATTGAGGAATTTGACGGCGCTACATTAATACAGCAAGAACCAGATGCATCTTCCTTCCCAAATGGTGGATTGAGAGCTACATTTGAAGCAAGAGGATATACTGCATGGGACCCTTCATCTCCCCCATTCATCATTGAAATTGGTAACGGAAAAACTTTATGTATCCCGACCATCTTCATTGCTTACACTGGCGAGTCATTAGATTATAAAGCGCCTTTGATGAAAGCAGTGGATGCAGTGAATAAAGCAGCTGTGACTGTTTGTAACTATTTTGATAAGAATGTCAATAAAGTCATCCCTACATTAGGTTGGGAGCAAGAATATTTTGTGATTGATGAGGCCTTGGTGAATGCTAGACCAGACTTAGTTCAATGTGGTAGAACTGTATTTGGTTTTACACCTGCAAAAGGACAACAATTAGAAGACCATTATTTTGGATCTATTCCAGAAAGAGTATACGCGTTCATGCGTGACTTTGAAAATGAATCTTATAAATTAGGTATTCCTTTAAGAACAAGACATAATGAAGTTGCACCTGCTCAGTTTGAGTGTGCTCCTATTTTTGAAGAAGTGAATATTGCGGTTGATCACAACATTCTTTTAATGGATGTGATGACACGTGTTGCTAAAAGACATCGTTTAGTTGTGTTATTACATGAGAAGCCATTTGCTGGCATCAATGGTAGTGGTAAACACAATAACTGGAGTTTAGCGACTGATACTGGCATCAACTTATTGGCACCAGGTAAAACGCCTAAGACCAACTTAATGTTCTTGACGTTCTTTGTAAATACCATCAAAGCGGTTCATGATTATGCAGATATTTTAAGAGCATCCATTGCATCTGCATCAAATGATTTCCGTTTAGGTGCAAACGAAGCGCCTCCTGCAATCATCTCTGTATTCATTGGTGATTATTTAACAAAGGTTCTGAATGATGTTGAAACTCGCGTAGGCAACAAGTTTGACGAGCAAGATGAAGCCATCTTGAAATTAGATTTACACAGAAGCATTCCTGAGTTGATGATTGATAACACTGATCGTAATAGAACTTCTCCTTTTGCCTTCACTGGTAATAAGTTTGAATTCCGTGCGGTAGGTTCTACTGCTAACTGCGGACATCCGATGACAGTTTTGAATACCATCATTGCAGATACCTTAACTAAGTTTGCTGCAGAAGTAGATGCGTTAATTGAAAAAGGCGACAAGAAAGAAATCGCTATCATGCAAGTGATTCAAAAATACATTGTATCAAGTAAGAAGATCTTATTTGAAGGTGATGGTTACAGCGAAGCTTG
Organism: Sediminibacterium sp.; assembly: GCA_030158665.1. Classification (GTDB taxonomy): domain Bacteria; phylum Bacteroidota; class Bacteroidia; order Chitinophagales; family Chitinophagaceae; genus Sediminibacterium. Next base: position 12,114 of record JAOASM010000030.1, read on the forward strand.
GCATAAAGAAGCGGAGAAAAGAGGCTTACCAAACTTAAAGACTACACCTGTTGCTTTAGATGCAATGGTAACTGAAAAATCTAAGAAACTTTTCAAAGACAATGGCATCTATACACATGGTGAATTAGAAGCGCGTCATGAAATTGAATTGGAAAAATACATCAAGAAAGTACAGATCGAAGCGCGTGTGATGGGCGATTTAGCAACCAATCATATCATTCCTGCTTCTATTAAATACCAAAATGAATTATTGAAAAATGTAAGCTTGCTTCGCGAAGCTGCATTACCAGAAAAATTATACAAAGGTCAATTGACTTTATTGAAAGATGTGAGTACACATATTCAACAAGTCTATGACAACGTATACGAAATGGTAGAAGCAAGAAAAGTAGCCAACAATATCGTTGATACTAGAGAAAAGGCGATTGCTTATGAAGCAAAAGTAAAGGCTCAATATTTCGATAAAATCCGTTACCATGTTGACAAATTAGAGCAATTGGTTGACGACGAATTATGGACCTTACCTAAGTACAGAGAATTGTTATTCTTGAGATAGTAAATATCAAGGATATTCCCCAGAGGTAATACCCCCAAAAAACCTAAAAGGCTCCGATAAATCGGAGCCTTTTTTTTATTTCATTATCGTTTTTCTAATTCTAACCGCTCATTTTTAATTCAATTTTTTTGCGAGCGTTCGAGCATGCGCAGAGCGAGTCGAAAAATTAGAATTAAAAATTACTTCATCTTAAATGATTCCAAAAACTTAGTGGTGAAGTTTCCTTTTCTAAAATCTTCGTTCTGCATCAATTGCAAGTGGAATGGAATGGTTGTTTTAACACCTTCAATGACGTATTCACTCAAAGCACGATACATGGTATTAATTGCTTCCTCACGTGTTTGTGCTACAGTGATTAATTTACCAATCATTGAATCATAGTAAGGAGGAATCACATAACCCGCGTACACATGACTATCTACACGAACGCCATGTCCACCTGGTGTATGCAATACGGTGATCTTACCTGGTGATGGTCTGAAATCATTATAAGGATCTTCTGCATTGATACGACATTCAATCGCATGCAATTGAGGTTCATAGTTTTTACCAGAAATTTTCTCACCAGCAGCAATTTTAATTTGCTCTTTGATTAAATCATAGCTTACCACTTCCTCTGTTACGCAATGCTCCACTTGGATTCTAGTATTCATCTCCATAAAGTAAAAGTTACGATGCTTGTCCACAAGGAACTCAATCGTACCTACACTTTCATAATTAATTGCAGATGCTGCTTTAATTGCTGCCTCACCCATTCTTTGACGTAAATCCGGCGTCATAAATGGTGAAGGAGATTCTTCTACTAATTTTTGGTGTCTTCTTTGAATCGAACAATCACGCTCACTCAAATGACACACATTACCGAATTGGTCACCAGCCACTTGAATCTCAATATGTCTTGGCTCTTCCACGAATTTCTCCATGTACAAACCATCATTTTTGAAACTTGCTGCAGCTTCCATCTTTGCATCATTGAATGCTTTTTCAATTTCAGCCTCACTCCATACTACACGCATTCCTTTACCACCACCACCTGCAGTCGCTTTAATGATGACAGGATATACAATCTCTTTTGCTAATTTCTTAGCTTCTTCTACACTTTCTAATAAACCTTCGCCACCTGGGACAACAGGAACACCTGCTTTAATCATTGTTTCTTTAGCAGTGATTTTGTCCCCCATTTTATTGATCATCTCTGGAGTAGGACCTATAAACTTAATACCATGATCCGCACAGATTTGTGCAAATTTTGCGTTCTCTGCTAAGAAACCATAACCTGGATGCACTGCATCCGCATTGGTGATTTCACAAGCTGCCATGATATGTGGGATATTCAAATAAGATTCTGCACTTTTAGGTCCACCGATACATACAGCTTCGTCTGCAAATTTTACATGTAAGCTATCCTTGTCAGCAGTAGAATAAACAGCTACCGTCTTAATACCCATCTCTCTACATGTTCTTATGATACGTAAAGCGATCTCGCCACGGTTGGCAATCAATATTTTTTTAAACATCTTTTAAATTTAAGTTAAACTGGTTGGGGAGACCTTATGCAGGTTGCACTAAAAACAATGGTTGATCAAACTCTACAGGGCTTGCATCTTCTACCAATATTTTTACAATCGTACCTTTTACTTCAGATTCGATTTCATTGAACAATTTCATTGCCTCAATAATGCACACTACTTTACCTGGGCTTACCTCAGTTCCTTCTTCTGCCAATAATGGCTTATCAGGAGCTGCTCTTCTATAAAAAGTACCGATCATTGGGCTCTTGATAGTGATTAAATTATCGGCTACTGGAGCAGCTGGAGCTGAAGCAACTGGCGCTGCAGCAGATGGCGCTGCTGGGGCAGATGTATACACTGTTTGCGCAGGCGCAGAGGTTACAGTGATTTTTTCTTCCTTTTGCTTAATGGTTACTTTACCATCTTTATCTTCGATGCTAATTTCTCCAATATTGCTTTTGTTTACTACCTTAATTAAATCGTGAATTTGTTTTAAGTCCATGTTTGGTTAATTTGGACAAAAATGGGTCTTTTTTGCCAAAAAGCACAAAAAAAGGGTCATTTTTTATTAAAAATGACCCTTTTTTGAGGAATTTATATGTAGCCATGTTTAAAAAAATGGCTCGAAAAAACTACTTAACGCGTTCTACGTACTCTCCGTTCTTAGTGTTAATCTTAATTTTCTCCCCTTCGTTTACAAACAAAGGCACCATTACTGTCGCACCTGACTCAATGGTTGCTGCTTTTAAAGCACGGGTTGCTGTATCTCCTTTAACGCCATTCTCACAATAAGTGATCAAGACATCTAATTTTTCTGGTAATTCAGCACCAATTGGCAATTCAGTCTCGGTATTCATGAATACAAAAACTTCAGCACCTTCTATTAGGTATTGAGGGGCATCGATCATCTCTTCTGCCATCACAATTTGCTCAAAAGTTTCATTGTTCATTAAGTTATATCCGCTATCATCCTTATATAAGAATTGGAAGGTTTTTTTCTCAACACGCACTGGATAAACGGTTTCACCGCTATTCCATGTCTTTTCAATAGAGCGCTTATTGTCTACGCCTTTTAATTTAGCCCAGATTTTAGCTGCGGCACGAGCTGTTTTATTCTCTCCAAACTCAACTACAGTATATAAACTATTGTCCAATTTTAGGATCATTCCACGTGTGATGTCTGATGTTGTTGCCATAAGTATGTTTTATTAAAATAACTATGTGAAGCGCAAAAGTAGTACTTGAAAGCCATTTAGAAAAAAACATCAAATTTTTGTTGAAAAATAAAGGTAAAAAAAGCTCGTTTAGCCTATTTTTGCGCCATAATTAATAAATAGTAGACTATGTCAGTACTAGTAAATAAGCAATCGAAGATCATTGTACAGGGTTTCACAGGTACAGAAGGTAGTTTCCATGCCACTCAAATGATGGAATATGGAACACAAGTTGTTGGTGGTGTAACCCCAGGTAAAGGTGGTACAACCCATTTAGACCGCCCAGTTTTTAATACAGTGGCTGATGCTGTTAAAGCAACTGGTGCAGATGTAAGTATCATTTTTGTACCTCCAGCATTTGCTGCAGATGCAATCATGGAAGCTGCAGACGCTGGTATTGCTTTAGTAGTTTGTATTACAGAAGGTATCCCAGTTCAAGATATGGTAAAAGCAAAGAATTTCTTAGCAGGAAAAAGCACTAGATTAATCGGACCAAACTGTCCTGGTGTAATCACTGCTGAAGAAGCTAAAGTAGGTATTATGCCTGGCTTTATTTTCAAGAAAGGAACCATTGGTATCGTATCAAAGAGCGGTACTTTAACTTATGAAGCAGCAGATCAAGTAGTGAAAGCTGGATTAGGTATCACAACTGCCATAGGTATTGGTGGTGATCCAATCATCGGTACCACTACAAAAGAAGCCGTTGAATTATTAATGAACGATCCAGCAACAGAAGGTATCATCATGATTGGTGAGATTGGTGGTAGCATGGAAGCAGATGCAGCTAATTGGATTAAAGACAATATGAGAAAGCCTGTTGTAGGATTTATCGCTGGTCAAACAGCGCCTCCAGGACGTCGTATGGGTCACGCTGGTGCGATCATTGGTGGTGCAGATGATACGGCTGAAGCAAAAATGAAAATCATGGCTGCATGTGGTATTCACGTGTGTGCTAGCCCTGCAGACATTGGTAAAACAATGGCAGCGGCCTTAAAGAAATAAACCATTTCATTCGAATAAAGGAATCCCTTAGTATACCCATGCTAAGGGATTTTTTATTGTATTTTTGATAGATGAAATTAAACTGCTTCACTTTCTTATCCACCCTGCTGTGTTGTATCTTAATGACTAGCGTTTTATCGGCACAACAAAAACCATTAAGTATTCATTTTACTACACCAACACAAATGTATCAAGGGGAATCTTTAAAGTTAAAAGTGCAGGTGAAGCATCTGATCAAAAAAGAACAAACTGGACATATTCAACTTGCCTTATTCAATGCTGAGACAAAACAATCAGTAGATGGATGGTTCTTGAATTTTTTCCCCTTTCAATATTTCACAACCATTGCGAATGAAAATTTTGAGACTGAATTTCCATTCACTGTACCCAACGATTTTAAAGGTAAATTTATCATTGAATTAGTAGCAAAAGTGGATAGTGTTCAGGATAGCATTCGAGTTACTATTCCCACTTTGATTAAGCATTAACATTGGACCAACATCATTTTCATAAGCAACTAGACTATATCATTGTCGGCCAAGGTCTTGTAGGCACCTGGTTGAGTTACTATGCGCTGCAAGCGGGTAAAACCTTTGTTGTTGTAAATGATAGTCATACGCCAGCAGCGTCAAGTGTTGCTAGTGGCGTGATCAATCCAGTTACCGGAAGACGCATCGTACAAACCTGGATGATTGACACCTTTCTGCCTTATGCACTTAAAGCGTATTCGGACATAGGTCAACAATTAAATAAAACAATCGTTAAAGAGGCGCCTGTCGTATTAATACATCCCTCTGCACAAATGCAAGAAAGTTTTGAATATCGTTATCATCACGACAATGTATACTTACAAAAAAACAATGCTGCAGATTTTGAAGCTTTCATGCACACCCCTCTTGGCACAGGCCAAATCAATCATAGTATTTGGATTGATTTAAATTCAATGTTAACTGGTTGGCGTCAAAAATTAATCGACCATCAACAATATCTAGATGAACGATTGGATGCAGATGATTTAAAAATCAATAACGATGGTGTAGAATGGAAAGGGATACATGCCAAACGTATTTTGTTTAGTGATGGTATTGGCAGTATGCAAAACAAATACTTTAAAGGACTTTCTTTCGCACCCAATAAAGGTGAAGCTTTGATTGTGGAGATCAAAGACCTGCCCAATCAAGCGATCTACAAACATAATTTATCTATTGTGCCTTGGAAAGATCAACTTTTTTGGGTTGGCTCTAATTATGAATGGCAGTATGAAGATGCAAAACCAAGTAGTGCTTTTAGAACCAAAATAGAAACCGCACTTGCACAATTATTAAAAATTCCATTTACTGTTATAGAGCATCTAGTCGGAATTAGACCTGCCAATCAAGAGCGAAGACCCTTTGTAGGTATGCATCCTGTGTATAGCGCAATTGGCATTTGCAATGGAATGGGTACAAAGGGTTGCTCACTTGCACCCTATTTTGCCAATGCATTGATAGCCCATTGTGAAAATGGAACGCCGATTCATCCTGAAGCAAGTTTGGAAAGATTTAAATTATCTTTATTATAAATTCATCAACATGTCATCTTCAACCAATAGTTATTATAATATTCCTGTCGCCTATCGCAAAATGGAAAACCTGCATATTGTTTTTTGGATTTTTAAAGACATCGGATGGTGCATGAACTTTAAATGGCTAGGTATTTTGATGATCATCCCTACCATGATTATATCCATTGTCATTGCTTGGAGAACTAGAAAAATTGTTTCGGAACTTTGTCATAATCTTGCCATAACCGTTTGGATTTCTGCCAACTCATTTTGGATGTGCACCGAGTTTTTTGGCATCGACCATGTAGCAATTGGATTTGGCTTTAATGTAAAACATTTAGCAATGATCCCCTTTGTAATTGGGGTGATCATCCTAGCTTATTATTATATCTGGTACAAACCAAAACACCAAGAGGACCCTCAGACTTTATAAGTATTTCTTTAATCGATAAGATTGGATAAATGTTACCAAACCTAGTATAGAGATGGTTAAAAATGCCCATCTTAAACCAAGTGCCCCAGATAAAAATCCAACAATCGGTGGGCCAATTAAAAATCCAAAGAAGCCAATTGAGGAAACAGAAGCCAATGCAATACTCGCTTGACCTGGCTCTGCTGATTTTCCTACACTACCATAAATAGTTGGTATCACAGAAGAGACCCCAAATCCAACCAACATAAATCCAATTGTACTGGTGTAGATAGACGGATATAGGATGGCAATAATTAAACCTAGTGTAACCAATAAGCCACTTAACATCAATTGTTTTCTTGGCCCCCAATAATTAATGAGTGCATCTGCAAACATTCTACCTGTAGTCATACAGGCCATAAAACTGATATACCCAATGGTTCTCTGAGTTTCAGGCACTTTGACAACTGTCTGATAAAACACCCCGCTCCAATCAAACATCATCCCTTCGCAAATCATGTTACTTAATGCAATCAATCCAAATTGAAACATCAATGGTGTTGGTTTGGTCCACATTTTTTTTAGCGACTGTTTATTCGATTCACTATGTAATAAATGTTGATGTGTTGTGATTAAAAAAAGATACCCTAATGAAAGGATCACAAAAAATTGCATGAGTGGCGTTAAGGATTGAGCAATAAAATAACTCCCTACCAATCCGCCTACAAATCCTGCTAAACTCCAGAATCCATGAAAACTTGAAATAATACTTTTCTCAAATAATTTAGCCAACTCAACCGCTTGCGTATTTACAGACACATTGAATAAATTACCAATCATTCCAAAAATGAAAAGTGCTATTCCTAAATGTAAGATGGTCGTATTGGCAGCCCACCCTATATTAACCAAGGCTAGAGGATATAAAATAGAAGCAATTTTAAGCATTTTGTTACTTCCATGTCTCGCTGTTAGACTTCCTGAAATTGGGATGCCTAAAAATGAACCTAATGGCAGAAATAACAACATACCCCCAAACTGCGCATCGGTTAATCCTAGCGCCAATTTAATGTCGGGGATTCTACTGGCCCAACTAGCGAAACAGATACCTGTAAAGAAAAAATAACCCGATAAAATTACGCGTCTAGACTGTTTGGATATACTTGTTTCGCTCATGGCCCAAAGATCGGTATTTTATAGGATTTGGGCTATATTTGCAGACCATTCATTTTAATAGCAATCTATGTATCGTACACACCATTGTGGTCAATTAAATATCCAATTTGTCAATCAAGAAGTTACCCTTGCTGGCTGGGTACAAACCATTCGTAAATTCGGCGCCATCACATTTGTAGATCTTAGAGATCGTTATGGGATCACGCAGTTATTAATGGGCGAAGGATTACAGGCGCAACTAGATGCTCAACCTTTGGGTCGTGAGTTTGTCATTCAAGCAAAAGGAATCGTAATTGAACGTTCAAGCAAAAATGCCAACATCCCAACTGGTGAAATTGAAATCAATGTGACTGAGTTTAAAATACTCAATGCGTCAATTGTACCTCCATTCACCATTCAGGATGACACAGATGGTGGAGATGATATTAGAATGAAATACCGTTTCTTGGATTTGAGAAGAAACGCTGTTAAAAAGAATATTGAATTAAGATATAGTGTAAATCGTGCTACCCGCAACTACTTACATGAAAAAGGATTCATGGATATTGAAACCCCGTTTTTAATTAAGTCCACTCCAGAGGGTGCGCGTGATTTTGTGGTGCCTAGCAGGATGAATCCAGGAGAATTTTATGCCCTACCCCAGTCCCCTCAAACTTTCAAGCAATTGTTGATGGTGAGTGGATACGATCGTTACTATCAAATTGTAAAATGTTTTAGAGACGAGGATTTAAGAGCAGATCGTCAACCAGAGTTTACACAGATTGACTGTGAGATGAGCTTTGTAGAGCAAGAAGATATTTTAAACATGTTCGAAGGATTGATTAAGAGTATTTTTAAAGATGTAAAAAACATCGATTATACAGAAACTGTTCAAAGAATGACTTGGGAAGATGCCATGTGGCATTATGGTAATGACAAACCAGATATTCGATTTGGCATGGAATTGTGCAACTTGAAAAAACCAGCACATGTATTCTCTGATAAAGCGGATCAAGCTGCTTTGATCAACGGCGTTGATTTCAAAGTATTTGACGAAGCAGAAACAGTCATCGCAATTGCTGCACCAGGATGTAGCGAATTCACTCGTAAACAAACAGATGAATTAACAGAGTGGGTAAAGCGTCCTCAGATTGGCATGAAAGGCATGGTATTCATCAAGTGTAACGCAGATGGTAGTTTCAAAAGTAGTGTAGATAAATTCTACTCTGAAGATAAGTTAAAAGCCATTGCTGCTGCAACCAATGCAAAAGCAGGTGATTTGATATTGATCCTTGCTGGAGCTGAAGAAAGAACACGTAAAGCCATTAGTGAATTAAGATTAGAATTAGGAAAGCAATTAGGCTTTAGAAAAGAAGATGAATTTAAATTATTATGGGTAATGGACTTCCCATTATTTGAATATGATGAAGAAGGTAATCGTTGGGTAGCAAGACACCATCCATTTACTTCTCCAAAACCTGATCATATTGATATCATGATCAACAATGAACCAGAAATTAAAGACGCGGCAAAATATTTAGAACATCCTTATGCCAATATCAAAGCCAATGCTTATGATATGGTATTAAATGGAAATGAAATAGGTGGTGGTTCCATTCGTATCTTCCAAAGAAACCTTCAAGAAAAAATGTTTGCTGCATTAGGTATGTCTCCAGAAGAAGCACAACATAAATTTGGGTTCTTATTAGGTGCTTTTGAATATGGTGCACCTCCACATGGTGGTATCGCATTTGGTTTTGATCGCTTATGTGCTTTATTAGGTGGTAGCGAGAGCATTAGAGACTTTATCGCCTTCCCTAAGAACAATAGTGGCCGTGATGTGATGTTGGATGCCCCAAGCAGTATTGATGATAAACAATTTGACGAATTGCATATCAAACTAAATTTAAAGTAGCCCTATGCAACAACCTTCGAAATTTTATATTGTACTGTCTTATATCCTAATTCCAATCGCCTTATTGTTTGGTTTCCTAGATAGTATTTTAATTTTATCTGCTTTAGCTAACCCAAGTGCTTTGATTCTGGTGTTTGCAATGGCTTGTATTGTGATCTATAGCTTTGCTAGTTTTAAATTTCTTAAACTAGGGATAGAAAGAGAACAACCTCAAACTAATAAATTAAAAGATTGGATTAAGGTCAATGCCTATGTGAGCTTATTGATGTTTAGTTTGATCTTTTTGAATGCTGTAAGTATTTTGGTTTCAAATGATGCTACTTTAATTGGTTTTGTAGATGAATTTTTACAACAGCAATCTGGCTTACCACCAGAATTCAATAGTCAATTTGTTTTAAAGATGATGCGTACTGCCTCTTACTTCTTATTTGTCATTGGCGCAGTTGGCATCTTACACATCCGCATGACTTTGAAATTAGTTAAAGAATACGACTACCTTTTCGAATAGCAAATGGTGTAACTTTATACCAATGAATCAGAACATCCCTTTAGCTGAAAGATTGCGTCCGCATACATTGGCAGACTTAATTGGACAAGAACACTTGTCGGGGGAAAATAGTGTCTTGCAGAAAGCGATACAAAAAGGAAAAGTACCTTCCATGATCTTATGGGGCCCTCCAGGGGTTGGCAAAACTACGCTAGCCAATATTATCGCTACCACTTTCAATAGCGCCTACTTTCAATTGAGTGCTATTAGTAGCGGTGTTAAGGAGTTAAGAGAAGTAATTGAAGAAGCAAAATCAAAAAATGGAGCCATCTTATTTATTGACGAGATCCACCGATTCAATAAAGGACAACAAGATGCCTTATTGGGCGCAGTAGAAAAGGGAATCATTACATTGATTGGCGCTACCACCGAAAATCCAAGTTTCGAAGTCAATAGTGCCTTACTAAGCAGATGTCAGGTATTTATTTTAAAAGCATTAGACAAAGATGCCTTGACTCAACTTGTTGCACAAGCAGTCGAAAGAGACCCACTCTTCAAAGAACATACCATCGAGATTAAAGAAACAGAAGCCTTGTTTCAATTGTCTGGTGGTGATGGCAGAAAACTACTTAATTTATTAGAGCTATCAGTTGAAGCATTGATTGGGACAAATAACAATCAGTCTCAATTAGTACTCACCAATGATTGGGTGATGCAAGTAGCACAGACGAATATTGCACTCTACGATAAAAATGGAGAGCAACACTATGACATTATTTCGGCCTTCATTAAAAGCATGCGAGGATCTGATCCTAATGGCGCTATTTATTGGTTGTCCAGAATGATTGCTGGTGGCGAAGACGTAAAGTTCATTGCAAGACGCATGTTGATTTTTGCGAGCGAAGACATTGGTAATGCAAATCCAAATGCATTATTATTGGCCAATAACTGTTTTGATGCAGTTAATAAAATCGGCTACCCTGAAAGTCGAATCATCCTATCACAATGCGCCATTTATTTAGCAAGTTCTGCTAAAAGTAATGCTGCATACGAAGCAATTAACAGTGGATTGGCATTGGTCAATAAAACAGGTAATCTTCCTGTCCCTTTGCATTTACGCAATGCCCCTACTAAATTGATGAAGGATTTAAATTATGGCAAAGCATACCAGTACTCACACTTAGGAGAAAATAATTTTCTTGAACAAGAATACCTACCTGACGAAATAAAAGGCACTACCCTATTCCAGCCTCAGAAAAATGCAAGAGAAGAAGAACTTAAAAAATTCTTGCATGAACGTTGGCGTGGCAAGTATGGTTATTAGGTCAACTTTTCTGGAACCGCACGTCCAATGATACCTGAAGCTGCACCTCTGTCCCCACCTTCGTGGTATTCTGCGTCTTCGTTCACATCCCATAGGTCAAATAATTCCTTGCCTGCAATGATATTTTTTGCAGCTAACATAGCAGTCATCATACTATGGTCTTGGTTATTGTATTTATGCATACCATTTCGGCCTACTAAATACAATCCCTTGTATTCCTTCAATGCTTCACGAATTAGATTTAAATGATCCTTATATTCATGATCATATACTGGATATGCTTTTGGTTGTCTCACCACATAACCATCCACTACGGCAGAAGGCTTTGTTAATCCAATTTGATCGATTTCTTTTGTACCCAATGCAATTAATTCCTCATTGCTACTGGTCCATAAGCCATCTCCTTCAAAACAGAAATACTCTAAGCCATAACATGCCATTTCTGGATCTGGCACCATAAATGGACTCCAAGATTTAAAGTTTTGAATACGACCCACTTTTACATTTGGCTCATGAATATAAATCCAGTTATCGCTAAAGGCGTCTTGATCTTTACAAATCAATACCACCGTTAAGAAATCTCTATATTTTAATTGGCTTGCTGCATGTAATACTGGTGCACTAAATGCAGGTGCTACGGCAGGAATCAGTTCACGCATTGGCGCAGAAGACAATACATAATCAAAGCCTTCTAATACTGCTCCATTAGAAGTGTATACATTCCAGCTATCTCCAACTTTCTCAATCTTATTCACCCCTGTATTCATTTCAATCTTTACACCCAATGCCTTGCTCTTAACCACACATTCCTCCCACATCATTCCTGGGCCACGCTTTGGATAACGGAAAGAATCAATTAATGTTTTAATCACCTCTCCTTTACTCTTTTTACCAGAAGGTTTAAACAATGCATTCCAAACCGCACTACTCAAAGACAATCCTTTGATACGTTGTGCTGCCCAGTCTGCAGAAATTTCTTTACATGGAATACCCCATACTTTTTCGGTATAAGTTTTAAAGAAAATATTAAACAAGCGTTTCCCAAATTGATTGGTTACCCAGTCTTCAAAGTTTTGCGGGTCTTTGATAGGAAATACTTTTGCTTTTAAATAGCTCATCACACATAAGAAACTTTCAAAGATGCCTAATTTCAACAAGGCTTCAAAAGCAGCTAATGGATAAGAGAAAAACTTTTTATTATAAAAAATTCTTGAGCTTCTTGGACGCTCCAATAATTCATCAGATAAAATCTCGGTCCAGAAGTCTTCTACTTCTTTAGATTTTGAAAAAAATCGGTGACCACCAATATCAAAATGATAGCCTTTATAAGATTCAGTTCGAGAAATACCACCCACATATTGTGGATCTTTCTCAAATACAGTTACATCTTGTGCGGCTTTGCCTAATAAATAAGCAGCAGTTAAACCTGCTGGACCGGCACCTATAATGGCTACTTTTTTACGCATGGAGGTAGTTAATTTGGGCAAAATTGCAAAATAAAATTGGGATTACCCTATTTTTGTTGACATGTCAAACGATACCAACACCAAATGGGTAACCAAACCCTTTTCAGCCCTTACTGTAAACGAACTATACGCTATTTTAAGGCTTAGGTCTGAGGTCTTTGTAGTAGAGCAAAATTGTGTGTTTTTAGACATGGATAACAATGATCAAATTGCTTACCATACCATGGGTTGGGTGGGCGAAGATTTAGTAGCAAGTACCCGTTTATTTGACAAAGACCAATCCTATAAAGGCTACCAAAGTATCGGGCGTGTGGTAGGTTCACCAAAATACAGGGGCCTAGGCATCGGAAAAGCGTTGATGCAGTATTCCATTGCTGAATGTGAACGACTCTTTGGAAAAGGCCCTATCAAAATTGGTGCACAATTGTACCTTAAGAAATTCTATGAAGAACAAGGTTTTGAAAAAGCAGGAGACCTATATTATGAAGATGCGATTGAGCATATTCCAATGATTAGAAAATAAAAATCAACTATTTAACTAGTCAGTACTATTTCATTTCTATTTCTAAATACTGCGCAGTATGTGTTTTTGATTTTTTAATCATCTGCTCTGGGGTTCCTGTGAATTGAACTGTTCCACCTGCTGCTCCACCCTCTGGACCCATGTCAATAATATGGTCAGCCATTTTAATGACATCCATATTGTGTTCAATCACCAATACAGTGTTCCCTCTGTCCACCAATCGATTCAACACGCCAATCAATAATTGAATATCCTGAAAATGCAATCCAGTTGTTGGCTCATCTAAAATATAAAAAGTCTTACCTGTATCTTTTTTACCTAACTCAGTAGCCAATTTAATTCTTTGTGCTTCTCCTCCACTTAATGTCACAGCAGATTGTCCTAAGGTGATATAGCCTAATCCAACTTCTTGTAACACTTTTACTTTTCTATAAATGAATGGAACTGCTTGAAAAAATTCACAAGCTTCTTCAACAGTCATATTTAAGACATCGCTGATAGATTTCCCTTTGTACCTGATTTCTAAAGTTTCTCTATTGTATCTTTTACCTGCACATTTTTCACAATGCACATAGACATCTGGTAAGAAATTCATTTCAATCACACGCATGCCCCCTCCTTCACACACTTCACATCTTCCTCCCTTCACATTGAAAGAGAAACGTCCTGCTTGATAGCCTCTAATTTTTGCTTCCGGAACCGCAGCAAATAAGGTTCTGATATCCGTAAAGAATCCGCAATAAGTGGCAGGATTGCTTCTTGGTGTTCGACCAATGGGGGATTGATCTATTTCGATGACTTTATCAATATGCTCTAATCCAGTAACCGATGCAAAAGGCATTGGCTTTGTTTTGCTGTTATAACAATGTTGTGATAAAATAGGATATAAAGTTTCATTAATTAAAGTAGACTTTCCTGATCCACTTACGCCCGTCACCAATGTTAAAGTACCCAGAGGAAAACTCGCATTCACTTTCTTTAAAGTGTTACCGGTAGCTCCTTTAATTTCAATGGCATGGCCATTCCCTTTTCTGCGTTCTGTTGGAACGGCAATTGATTTCTTACCCGCTAAATACAAAGCGGTATCAGATTTTAATTTCAAAAACGATTTTGGCGTGCCTGCCGCAACAACATGCCCCCCATGAATACCTGCCCTTGGACCAATATCTACTAAATAGTCTGATGCCATCATGATGTCCTTATCATGTTCTACCACCAATACGGTGTTGCCAATATCTCTTAATTGTTTTAAAGCCACAATCAAACGTTGATTGTCACGCTGATGCAATCCAATAGACGGCTCATCTAAAATATAGGTAATCCCTTGAAGTTGTGAACCAATTTGTGTCGCCAATCGAATACGCTGCGATTCTCCACCACTCAGTGATTTTGAAGGTCTACTTAAAGACAAATAAGATAAACCAACATTCATCAAAAATTCAATACGGTCATTGATTTCTTTTAAAATGCCTGTCGCGATTTGAGTGTCTTTTTTATCTAATTTCTTAGGTAATTCTAAAAACCATTTTTGCAAGTCATTCAAATGCATTTCATTTAAGGCAGCGATATTTAATTCGTTTACCTTAAACCACAAGCTCTCTTTCTTTAGCCTTGCCCCTTTACAATCAGAACAAGTATTCAGTTGCATGTATTGTTCTACCCATCCTTTTAACACGTCTGTACTTAGCGAAGAGGTGAACCATCTTTTTAACATCGGAACAATCCCTTCATAACTGCCTGTATAGGTGTCTGGTATATTTTCGTCATTTAAATCCAAGCCTAAAGTAGAACTGATATTTTTATCGCCAAACAAAAGTAAATCTAATTGCTCCTTAGTTAAACTTTCAATTGGCTTGTCTAAATTGATCTTATACTTTCTTGCAAATTGTTTTGCTTGTATAAACACACTTGCTTCTCTAGCTTCTCCTAATGGCGCTATTCCTCCAGCATTCACACTGATACTAGCATCTGGAATTAATAAATCCATATCTATGGCATAGACATTACCTAATCCTTTACAGGTAGGACAAGCACCATAGGGCGAGTTGAATGAAAAACTATTGGGTGAAGGGGTCTCGTAACTTAAACCAGTATCAATACACATCAACTGTTTTGAATACTGCACAATTTTCTCCTTCCCCTCTTCTAAAACAAATAATAAATCCTTACCCATCTTTAAACTCTGCTGCACACTATCTGCCAACCTTGTTTTCATGGCATCTGTTACCGGTATTCTGTCTATAACAATTTCGATGTCGTGAATCTTGTATCGATCCACCTGGAATTTAGGTCTTAATTCAATGATTTCTCCGTCAACCCTCGCCTTCACAAATCCTTTCTTTCTAATTTCTTCAAACAGTTCTCTATAATGCCCTTTCCTTCCTCTAACAACTGGTGCTAATAAATTAATTTTTTTATCCTTGAACTTCTTTTGGATATCCTGAATGATTTCAACTTCGGAAAACTGAACCATTGGCTTACCAGTTTCATAACTATATGCTTTACCAGCACGCGCATACAATAAACGCAGAAAATCATATAATTCGGTCACCGTTCCTACAGTTGACCTTGGATTTTTATTGGTTGTTTTTTGCTCAATGGCAATAACAGGAGATAACCCTGTAATCTGATCCACATCTGGTCGCTCCATATCGCCCATAAATTGTCTAGCATAAGCACTAAAACTCTCCATGTAACGACGTTGTCCCTCATTATAAATAGTATCAAATGCAAGTGAAGATTTACCACTACCACTCACTCCCGTAAAAACCACCAATTGATTTTTGGGAATGGATAGATCAAAATTCTTCAAATTATGCTCTCTAGCACCTATTACTTCTATGTTATCGTTGATTTTACTCATGGGTGGCGTAAAGTTATAACAACCATTCCTATATTTAGTTGACTTGACGCTGAAACATTTTGTAAATTTGTATCTCCAAAAGAAACCCAAGCTATGTTTGAAAAAGCACCTAGTTTATTCCTTAAAGCAAGAAACCTGACCCTATTGGGTGGGATTTTGCTGATTGCAGCAAGTGCTTATTTTACCAGAAACACCCTGTTTCTTTTATTCAATACAGATGGCGGACCTATATTTGACCACATCTTTAAATGGACTACCTGGGGAGCAGAAGGATGGGTATGGATTCCTTATTTTATAGTTGTTTTTGGCTGGTTTAAAAAAGATGCCAAATTTATTTTACTGAATTTTTTATTATCAACTGTCATAACACAAATACCAAAGAATTTTATTTGGGCAGCAGTAAGCAGACCCATTGCAAGTGGTATACCTGTAAATGAAATACATACCGTGCCAGGTGTTGTAATGCATTCATGGAATAGTTTTCCTTCGGGGCATACTGCAACAGCTTTCACCTTATTCTTATTAACAACTTATTTATTTCCAACAAAATGGACCATCACGATTGGCGCAATCTATGCGATCATTTGTGCCTATTCAAGAGTTTATCTTGGTCAACATTTTCCTATGGATTTAGGAGGTGGCATGATTGTGGCTGTGATTAGCCTACAATTGAGCAACTTCATTTGTCAAAAAATTTCAAATAAAAAATCAGATGAAAAATCTACTCAAAAAGAGTTTTAGTGTAATCCTATTTTCGGTTCTTGGAATTGCAACCATATCTGCCCAAGATACCGCACAACAAATCAACTTGTTAACTAAGAATGACCCAAGTCAATACAAGAAGCCCTATGTGATATTGATTTCTGCGGACGGATTTAGAGCTGATTTTACAGAAAAATATGAAGCTAGTTTTTTACAAACGATTAGCAAAAAAGGGGTTCGTGCAAAATTCATGCAACCATCTTATCCTTCTGTGACTTTCCCAAATCACTATACCATCGTGACAGGATTGTATCCTTCACATCATGGATTGGTGGACAATACTTATATAGATGTTGCTACTGGCAAACAATATAGTATGGGAAATAAAAAAATGGTATCAGAAGGAAAGTGGTACGGCGGAACTCCCTTATGGGTTTTAGCGGAGCAACAAAAAATGATTTCTGCAAGCTTTTTCTGGGTCGCATCAGAAGCTGATATTCAAGGCATCAAACCTACCTATCATTACATTTATAACGAACAAACAACAATAGGTAAAAGAATTCAAACAGTAAAAGATTGGTTGAGCTTACCAGAGGAAAGAAGGCCACATTTAATCACCTTATATTTTCCAGATGTAGACCATGATGCACATACCTATGGACCAGAAGATCCTAGAGTAAAAAAATCAGTTCAGTTTGTTGATAGTAGTATCAATGCCCTACAAAAAGCATTGGCTCCATTGAATTTACCCATCAATTATGTTTTTGTTTCGGATCATGGTATGACCACGGTGGATGTAGACAATACCATTGGCTTGCCCTCTTCAGTAGATAAGAACGATTTCAATGTGCCTTGGGGAGATGCCCTATTACACTTATATGCAAAAGATACTAGTAAAATAGAATCTACCTATCAAGCTTTAAAACAAGACAATCGTTTCACAACTTACAAATTAGATGAAACTCCCGACTACTGGCATTATAAAAAATCAGATGATTGGCATAACCGACTGGGCGATTTAATTTTAGTACCCAAATCAATTCATCAAGTTTTTAATCTTGGTACGCGCAAACCTACACCTGGCAAACACGGATTTGACAACAAGGAAGTAGAAATGAGAGCGAGTTTTATGGCCTGGGGACCTGCCTTTAAAAAAGGATTGTTGATTGAAGGTTTTGAGAATGTGCATGTCTATCCTCTTGTAGCAAATATTCTTGGCTTAAAAGTGGATGAACAAAAAATAGATGGAAAATTTGAAGTATTGAGTGCCACTTTAAAAAAATAAAACTATTGCTTGATACATCTCACTGAAGCACCTCCTTTTAATCCAAATTCTGTTGTTTCAGTAAAATTATCGTCATTGTATTTTAAATACCTGACATAATTAGTTGTGCCATTACTAGTGGAAGACCAAAAATATCCCCAATTTTCAATATAGGAAGAGGAGCCTGCGTCTCCCATATAACCACCCGGTAGACCTGTGAAACCGGAACTATTGGTAGCACCCGTATTGGGAGTAATCCAATGCACTGTACCTGCCTCTTTCAATTTTCCTCCAGCAGTTGTAGCACCCAAGAAGGTATTCAAAGTAGTAAAATCTGCCCTGGTTGGCACCCTAAATCCAATAGGACAAATACCTCTACTGTCATTTACCGCATAGCCATTGTATAATTTACCATAGATTGGATTGTACGTTACATCGTAATTGTAATAACACCATGAGGGCAAAACAACAGATCTTGTAAATGCCAAATTAGCCCTTTCAATGGGTGTGCCATCCTGGTAGACATCTGTATCCAAATTGTATTTCATCCATACTTGTGTGCCAATTGTAACGGTTTCAGTGTTTGGATTAACAAGGAACCCTTGTGGCATAACTTGTCCTATTCCATGCACTGGAGAAAAAATATAAAGTAGTAAAACAAGAGCGCTATTTTTCATTGCTAATGGATTAGAAATTTTTGACAATGGTTGCATAATAATTTGTTCCGTCATAAATCAATGTCACAATATCTAATTTACCCCCTGCATCCGTCATAGTTGGGGCAATGCCACCCGCCCATTTTAAATTGGTATTTGAAGTAAATGTGGCTTCTCTTCCTCCAGTTGCATCTTGAAGCAATTTGATTAAATAAGTTCCTACAGCAGCATTGGTGAATACAACAGAAGTGGTTGCCGTTTTTAAATTAATCGTAAAGACATTGCCAGTACTTAAATCTACACTGGTGCTTGTAGTGGATGCATCCGTCGCAGTAGGCATGGTCAGCTTATATCTTTTGGCAGTGACATCGCTATTAGAAGTAACAGCTGCAAAAATTGGCGAACTAGTTGTGGACACTTCTTGTCCAATTTGAATGGTATTGCCTGTTTGAATCGTTACCCCAGTACCTGCAATGATGGTTGCTTGTTTGCTATTAAAAATATTCCAATCTGTACTTGACAAATAACCATTTGCATTGGTTGTGGCAACTGGTATAGAAATGGTGTTAGTTGATCTTGCAATAGGTGAACTGAAAGTTAAGGGGGATTCATAATCCGTTCCAGCAATGGCAGCAGCAACTAGTCCTGATCCATTGGCTTTTAAAATACCATTCACTGCGCCAGCACCTCCGTAGCTAGAACCAATCACATTGGCATTCCAAGTTCCTGATCCGATGGTACCCAACGTAGTGATTGATGTGGCTCCAATAGTTGGTAAAGCCCCTATGCTATTGTATGAAATAACCAATGCACTTGATCCATTAAAATTCGCTGAAGATGCAGCACCTGTTCCACTTGAATTAAATGTAATTGTATTTGTAGTTGATGCCGGAATGGTGATATCAGCCGTGCCATTAAAACTCACACCGTTAATTGACCTTGCATTGAGTAACGAAGTCGAAGTGGCTGCATTACCTGTTGTATTTTGATTTAGCAAAGGAATATCAGCCGCCATTATAGTTCTAAAAACAGGCACCCCATTGGATGCAGATGGAGCTGCATAAAAATATTTGCTTGTTTGACTGGTAAAAGGTGTTACATAATCAACTCCCGCTATTGCTGCTGCAACCACACCGGATCCATTTGCTTTCATCATACCGTTAACCATACCAGCTCCACCATGATTGGCATCAATGATAGATCCCTCCCAAACTCCAGTACTAATTGTACCTAGGTTAGTGATATTACTAGAACCAGCTGCTGGGGCTGCTCCAATTGAATTATAGGAGATTGTTTTAGCAGCAGTACCATCAAAGCTTACCGGACTAGCTTGCCCAGACCCACTCGCATTAAAACTAATTGCATTGGCAATGGCAGATGCGATAGTAATATCAGCAGATCCATCAAATGCCACACCATTGATATTTTTTGTTGCAGCAAGTTTTGTTGCAGTTGCTGCATTACCTGTAGTACTTTGATTAAGTGTTGGGATATCATTTGCAACAATTGTTCTAAAAGTTGGACTTGCATTCACACCTGAACTCGGCCCTGCAAAAAAACTATTCGCAGTTTGACTAGCAAATGCACCAAGTTTACTATTAAATGTATTCCAATCGGTAGCAGTTAAATAGCCGCCATTACTGATAGTTGCGGCTGGCAAAGACATGACGCCATTCACACTTGAATAAGATAAAGGACTAGCAGCTGAAATAGCAGATCTTGCCCTAGCTTCCGTAAAATATAAATTCGTATTCTCTCCAATATTAAATGTAGAGAGCGTGATACTTCCAGTTGTCAATCCATTCACAGAACTAATTGCAGCAGGCATTAGTAATTCAAGCCAATTGGCTAAAACTGATGGATCATTCGCACTCAAGACATAATTTTTACTGTTATCAGTTCGTATAGCAATACTTCCAACCACCGCAGTTGAAAGCGCAAGCATTTGGGATTGATTATTGACAACATAACCACTTGCAAAAGAAATAGCAGGAATTTGTGAAGTAGGAATTTTACCTAAGCCATCCAAAGTAGCAACTCCATTTTGTACCCCTAATAAATTGCTATTAATTTTATTATTAAAATTAGACCAATCACTTGTACTTAAATAGCCACTATTGATATTATTTGCTTGTGGTATTGACACCGTTGTTGAATTGATTGAAAGTGGACTTGAAAAAGTCAAGGGCAATTGATAATCTGTTCCTGCAATTGCTTGATCAACTTTACCAGTACCATCCGCTTTTAAAATGCCATTGATGTTTCCTGCGCCTCCATGGTCTTGACCAATTACTGTTGCAGACCAAGTTCCAGTTACAATTGTTCCTAATGTAGTCAAATTAGAAGATCCATTTGCTGGCGCTGCGCCAATCGTATTGTAAGAGATGGTACTTGCAGATGCCCCATTAAAGCTAGTACCAGAAGTTGATCCTGACCCATTATTATTAAAGGTTATCGCATTGGTTGTATTGGCACTGATAGTGATATCTGAAGTGCCAGCAAAACTAATGCCATTAATATTTCGAGCTGTTTCAAATGCAGTAGCAGTGGCTGCATTACCTGATGTATTTTGGTTTAGTATGGGTAGATCAGATGCTACAATGGATCTAAATATTGGATTGCCATTGGCGAGGTTGGGTGCCGCATAAAACTGTTTCGCAGTTTGCGACCCAAAAGGAGGCAGATAATCTGTGCCACTGACTGCTGCAGAAACAATACCCGAACCATTTGCCTTCAATAAACCGAGATTACTACCAGCACCTCCATAATTGGCGCCAATAATATTTGCGGCCCAAGTACCCGTATTGATACTACCCACAGTTGTTATGGAAGAAGATCCATTTGCAGGCGCTGCACCAATCGTATTATAAGACACTTGTTTTGCTAAAGCTCCATTGAAACTGCCGCCTGGACTCATACCCAATCCGTCATCACTAAAACCAATTTGATTGTTTGTATTTGCCTGAATAACTATATCTGTAGCGCCATCAAAAGGGATGCCATTAATATTTATACTGGAGGCGAATTTTGTGGCAGTTGCAGCATTACCAGAAGTATTTGAAGCGTGATTGGGTATATCGGCGGAAACTAAATTTCTAAAACTGGCAGCACCTACCCCTCCACTACTTGGGCCAGCAAAAACGGCATTGGCATTGGTATTACCAGCCAATCCTGCGATGGTGTAATTAGGAATATTAATCGTTTGAGCACTTACGGAAGCTACACCAGAATTACCAGTTGTTGTAATTGCATTCAAATTATTGGTGTAAGCCGATTGAAAATGATCATAATCCGATTTGCTAATTAAACCTGCGGTGACAGATCCCGCACTGGCTAAAGGAATATTCAGCGTATGCGTTGTTCCCACACTACTCCAATTGGGAAGTAAACCTGTATTGCCAGGAGTGGCCAAAGTTTGAACCTGTCCAGTTAGACCATTGAAACTATATAATTGAGCATGATTGGTCACATTTTCCAGCCCTACTTTTGCAGGATGAATACCTGTTGCAATTTTTGCATCCGTAATGGCACCGTCCAATATTTTTGATGTAGTAATTGCATTGTTTGCAATTGTGGGCAATAAGGCAGTCCCAGTTAAATCACCATCTAATTTAAGGATCCCTTTTGTATTGATATTGGCATCAGGCGCACCAGCTATTAAAGCACCATCAATGTAGTCTTTAGTTGCTTTTACCGATGGATATTTTTGATTGTTATAATCCTGTAATAAATTTAAATTAACTGATTTATTAGATAAACTTTCTTTTAGATCAATTCTATCAGAAAGAAAAATGGTATCCCTACTTAATAAATTATTATTAATTCTATTTGATATCGAAACGGTATCAGTAATTTTTAATCTTTCATTAATACGCTGGGATAAATAAACCGTGTCTTTTAACTTTAATCGATCATTGATGCGTTCAGATAAATAAATAGTATCCGCCAGTTTTAAGCTTTTTTCAATTCTTTCAGAAAGTGAAACTGTGTCAAATGAAATGGATTGAAGTTGACTAGGCGTTACATAAGACTTCGTGCTATCAGCTTTATCCAGCTTTTTGTCTATCGCAAAATTAATTAAGTTGGCATCTGCATAATTTCCTTTTTTAGCATAACTTAATAACATAGAGGCTGTATCAGACAGGTTCAATTTAGCTTTAACTTGGTTACTTATGAAAGTGGTATCAAATGACGACTTTTGTTCCCCAATTAAATTAAAAGCATAAGGCACAACGCCAAAAATAGTGGTGCCTAAATCAATCCATTCTTTGTTATAATCCCATTGCAATGAAGGCGAAATGGGCGTAATGGATATTTTAAGATTTAAATAATGTATTCCAGAAGCCCAATCAATATCTTTAATATTCTTGTTCAATCCATCTAAAAAAATGCCTTTACCGATAGCAATATTAAAAACACCCGTTGGATCCGTTTGAACTTGGTGTGATTCAGCGTGTAAAACTAAACCATCAGTTGAATTATTTAATATAGTTGCTTTTACATATATGTTTCTATTATTTAATGGATTATTCGCATGGTCTCTCGCAATAGCTTGAAAAAATATTCCAGCATTGGACTGTTGTGCTTTAAGGCTGTTTGATGCGTATAAGGAAAATAAAAAAACCAGTAGAATGATAATTTTTGTATGCATAGGGAGGATTGTGAGGTATTGTATACCAAAGGAGCAAATAAACTACAAAAGCCGCATTGTAGACATGAGTCATATGCCTCAATTTTTATTAGGTATAAATACTGAATATTAAAATATTATTCAATAGGACAAAGGGTTCTATTGAATTTAGATGTGAATCAAAAAAAAGGCATTATATCAAGTAACGAATTTATTCGAATTGAAAAGAATACATTTACGCTTGTTAAAAATATGAAAACAAAACTCCTCCTATTTTTCTTCTTACAATTAAGCTTTTTTGCTCAAGCATCTCATCATGATTTTGAAGATGTAAACGATGCCTCAATTGTTTACGAAATTGATTCTGCAAATAAAGTAGCAAATAGACTAATTGAACTATGGTATAATGGCAATGGCAATACTAAATTAAAAGTAAATAGATATGATATATATCCTGCTGCAATATGGACAAATTTATTAGAAAATGCATATGAAGTAGCCATTTCAAATAATTCAAAAAATATCATTTTTGAACTAAAAATGATATTAGGTGCTGTATACCACGATCAAACTAAATTCGAAAAAGCACTTCCATTATTAGAAGAAGTCTATGAGCTTAAAAGTAAATTAAGCAAATACCGATATGAGCAAATTTTAATTAAATTAGAAGAAGAATATCGAGCATTCAATTACATTGAAAAAGCGATTGACATAAGAAGAGAGAGAATTAAAAATAAATTCATCAATACTTATTGGGAAATCTATAGAGACTGTGGTTTAATTGAAGCTGCTAAAAAAGACTTCATTCAATTTGAACCTATCCCACCGAAAGAAACCGAAAATAGGCTTCATTATTATACAAATCTTGGAGAGTTATACTTTACATTAAATCAATATGATAGTGCAAAAATTGCATTTACAAAAGGAATAAACGAAGCAAAAGATTTATTAAAAAACAAAAACATTGGACAAAAAATTAGATTGCAAAATTTGAATTTTTGGCTTGGCTGCTTAACTGGCAATGCAGCTAAATGCGATATTGCTAGAGGGATTTACATAAATGTGTTGCCTGATCTCTATTTTGATATTAAAATGAGCAAAAATGATATTGATAATAAAATGGATAAAATGATTTTATTATCTGATTACTTAATTCATAATAAACAATATAAATCAGCTAAGAAATATATAGATAGTGCTTCAAATTATATGGTTGGCAGGACAATTAAACAAATACGACTCAACTTATACAATACAAAATCAAAATACTTTAAAGCGATTGGGCAAATAGACTCCGCATTATATTATGTTGAGTTATACAATGAATATAATAGGACACTGTATGCAAATTTGCAAAAAAATCAGTCTGTATTACTATTGGCTGAATTAGAAATTTCAAATAGACGATCAGAGCTCATCGAGAGTCAAGAAAGTAATCTAAAATATATAGTTGAGTCTAAAACACAGAAACAACAACTATTAATATCCCTTTTTTCAATTTGTATTATTCTAGCCTTCATGTTAGGGCTGTATTTGAATAATAAACAGAAATTAAAAAATAAAAAGCAAATCGAAGCGCAAAATGTCTCCTTATTAGAAAATAGCAAGAAAATAACCCTTCAGAATGAAAAAAATGAAATGTTATTAAAGGAATTACACCATCGCGTTAAAAATAACTTACAGGTAATGTACAGCTTACTAAATCTTCAAAAAAGAAGAAATAAAGCAATAGAAACAAAGGATTTATTATCCTCAGTTCAAAACAGGATTCAGACGATGGCCTTAGTGCACGAAAACTTATACAAATCATCCTCATTTGACTATATTGAATTAAGTAGTTATATCAAAACACTAGTCAATCATTTGCAGTCTATCAATAAAGCAGAAGACAAAAATATCGAAGTTCATTTTGATATACAAGCCAGATTAGAACTTCCTATTGAACAAGTAATATCCATAGGATTGATAGTAAATGAGGCTATTTCTAATGCTTACAAATATGCCTTCAAGGGAAGATCCTCTGGTAAAATAGACTTACACATTGAAGAACGTAATGAACACATACATATTGAAATACAAGATGACGGTCCAGGCTTTAACGACGTTGATGTGAAAGAATCAAGCTTAGGCATCAAGTTAATTCATATCATGTCAGCTCAATTAAATGCCAATTATGCTATGATAAAAGACCACGGGATACTTCATAAAATTGATTTTAAAATATAAATATGAGAGAAAAGAAAATATTAATACTTGAAGACGAAATTATCGTTGCACTTGACCTACAAGAGCTACTTGAGACCGAAAAATACAATACTGTTGTAGCTCATAATTTTTTAGAAGGAAATAAGCAATTAAAAACATTCAAGCCTCATCTACTGATTTGTGACATCAATCTAGGATCAGATAAAAACGGAATTGAATTTGCCAAAGCAGCTAAATTAGAATATCCTCAATTAGAAATTATATATGTAACTGCATTTACAAATCATCATTTTATAGAAGAGGCGCAAGAAACGGATCCATTTAATTTCATAGTCAAACCTTGGAACGATGAACAAATTAAAGTGTCCATCAATATAGCTTTCAAATACATTGAAGAAAAAAATATACAGCATTCCATTTTGAAGGAATTAAGTTTATCCGAGTATAAAATATTAGACTTAATTGCAAAACAAAAAAAGAGTAAAGAAATCGCAGAAATGCTCTTCATTTCAGAAAAGACTGTTCGCAACCATAGATACAATATCATCAAAAAGTTAAATCTGCCTAATGATAATAACAGCCTCTTAAAATGGGCTATTACGCATTTGAACAAATAATTATAATTGACCTAATATATAGATAATTCACCATGTATATGCCAGCATATATTGAGGCATAAGCCTTATAGATTAGGGTTTAAAATGATGTTAATTTGTAGCCTACTAAAAAGGCTTCAAATCCTTTACAAATCTACATTTAACACATTTCTGATGCCTTATCATTATCTAAAAAAAATAGTTGTTTTCACTTACCTCGTCATCACCTGTTTTCTTTCAAATCCAACGCAAGCCCAGACCCTTCCAGTGGTTAAAGACACGGTCTTGTCCCAAAGACAAAAAGACCGTTTGTTTTTGAAGCGTGCTGGTGTAGACCAAGTGGCTA
>JAOASM010000031.1 GCA_030158665.1 Sediminibacterium sp.
CTTTTAAAAATTACGCGCAGTTGATGAAGTTCACCCTAAGTTTTACGGTGGTCTTCACTTGTGTAATTTGTTATCAGATTGCACCTAACATTAAAGAATTTGATTGGTTGAATATTTTGATCTTAACTTTTGCAGGTCTTTGTATTACTGGAAGTGCGAATGCGATCAACCAAGCAGTAGAGAAAGATACCGACGCGCAGATGAAGCGTACCGCGAATCGTCCTGTAGCAGCTGGTAGAATGTCTCAGCAAACAGCGTATACTTTTGCGATTGTTGCGGGTATCATTGGTGTGGGTTTGATGGCTTATCAATTTAATGTGTTGTCGGCTGTGTTGAGTGCGTTTAGTTTATTCTTATACGCGTTCATCTACACACCCCTTAAAAAAATAAATTCTATCGCAGTATTGGTGGGTGCTTTTCCTGGTGCCATCCCTTGCTTAATTGGATGGGTTGCTGCAACGAATGAAATAAGTCCGCTTGCTCAATTTATTGTGGATGGAAAAACTTATTCTAATGCGGGTGGGTACGCTTTATTCCTAATTCAATTTCTTTGGCAGTTCCCTCACTTTTGGGCGATTGCTTGGGTGTCTCACACAGACTATTCTAAAGTGGGATTTAAATTATTACCTGCAGACAAAGGGCCGACTAAGTTTACCGCTTTACAAGCCGTAATGTATGCAGTGCTCATGGTACCGATTGGTTTTTTACCTAACTACTTTCACATCACGGGTGAGTGGAGTATGTGGGTAGTGTTGGTTGCGAATATTTTTATGGTCGTTCAATGTGTGCGTCTTTACCAAAACATGGGTTTGCCTGCGGCACGTCGTGTGATGTTTAGCAGCTACATTTATTTACCGATTGTGTATTTGGCTTTAATGGCGGATAAAATTTAAAATATAGAGGATCATCCTCTTAGAACAAGATATATAATATGAGTACAGAAAAAAAGAAAGCCCATCCTTATAAATTTATCCTTTGGGTAGGTTTAGGAAGTATCATCATGCTTTTTGCAGGGTTAACCAGCGCTTATATTGTGAAAAAAGGTCAAGCCAATTGGTTGGACTTTGAATTGCCTGTGGTGTTCTGGTATTCTACATTAGTCATTCTATTAAGTAGTGTGACCATGCAGATGGCTTTGAAGAAATTCAAAGAGCGTGAGATGGGTCAGTATCGTGGCTTCATTACTTTAACAGTGATCTTAGGACTGGTATTTGTGGTCACACAATTGATGGGCTTTAGCGCTTTAGAGGCAAATAGCATCGCCCTAACTGGCCCTAGAAGTAATTCAGCTAGTTCGTTTTTATTGGTCATTGCTGGTTTACACATCCTCCACGTGGTGGGTGGTGTAATTGCCCTTGCAATCATCTTTTTAAGAGCGTATTCTGTGAAAACAAAGTTCTATAATGCCCTGCCAGTGGAATTGGCATCCATTTATTGGCATTTTGTAGATATACTATGGATTTACCTTTTTGTGTTCCTACAATTTGTAGGATAGACTAAAAACCAATATTTTTGCATCGAAATTGTAACTGAACATGTCAACAACAACAACCGCTTCAACAACTGAAGCAAAATTATGGGGTGGTGGAAAAAGCCCTTTTAGCGTAGAGTACGGAAAAGTGATGATGTGGTACTTTTTAATGAGTGACGCATTCACCTTTGGTGCTTTCTTAATTTCTTATGGAACTGTTCGTTTTTCAACAAACGGATGGCCTGACCCTAACCTTGTATTTAAAAGTTTCCCATTTGCTCCAGAAGGTATTAATGCGCCTTTGGTGTTTGTATCGGTGATGACTTTTATTTTGATCGTGAGTTCGGTAACCATGGTGTTGGCAGTGCATGCTGGACACAATATGGATAAGAAAGGGGTTGTTAGAAACATGATCTGGACAATTATTGGTGGTATCGCTTTCTTGAGCTGTCAAGCTTGGGAGTGGAATCACTTATTCCATGAAGGTGCATGGTGGGGTCAAAACCCTTTCATCAATGCTGATGGAACTGCTTCTTCTACCAACTTTACCAACTTCTTCTTTACCATTACTGGATTCCACGGATTCCACGTATTTAGTGGTGTGGTGATTAATATTATCATGTTGATCATGACATTGACAAACCAATTTGAAAAAAGAGGACATTACAATATGATTGAAAAAGCTGGTCTTTACTGGCACTTTGTAGATCTAGTATGGGTATTTGTATTCACTTGTTTCTACTTATTATAAGCTAAAATATTATTGTAATCCTTCGAACGAATTAACGAACTAACTATGTCACATACAAACGATACACACGCAGAGCACGGTGGTGGTGCGATTGCAGAAATTAAAAAAGTTACCATTATCCTTTCAGTTTTAACCATTGTTGAATTGATCTTAGGTTTCTGGATGATTGGAATGGAAAACAAGGCCTTGGTTCTTGGTATTAAAGGTGCAATCGTGATCTTGATGATGGCGAAAGCATTTTACATTGTTGCTTATTTTATGCACTTAAAGCATGAAGTGAAGAACTTGATCATGACCATTGTGGTACCACTTTCTTTATTTGTTTGGTTTATCATCGCATTTTTAGCGGATGGTAACTCTTTCAGAAATTTACGTAACACCTATGATGCTCATTTTAAGGAGCAATCAACTATCAAGGTTGAGCAGCCAGCTCATGGAGCGGCGCATGGCGGTGGACACGAAGCTGCAGCTGAGCATGGTGCTGCGGCAGCGCATGCTGACAGCACTGAACAGCATACTGATTCTACTTCAAAGCACGAAGAGGCAAAACACTAGTTTTATTCTTTACGATATTCGAAACCACTCCAATCATTTGGGGTGGTTTTTTTTGTAACTTTGCCCTATGTCAAAAAAGAGTTTATACGGTTTATTTATCGCCTTAGTCATTCCGATTGGTTGTTATTTATGGCTTAAATCGGCAAGTGATACTGCGGTAAGCATGCCACGCCATTATTTATTGGATACAGTAGTGAGTCATGTTGAAAAAGGCAAAACAATTGATGATAGTATTTGGCATACCACTAAAGATATCCGCTTAGTGAATCAATTAGGTGATTCAGTGAATCTTTATCAGCAGTCTGGTAAAATTATCATTGCAGATTTCTTTTTTACAAGCTGTGGAAGTATCTGTCCTAAGTTGACACGCAACATGGCTAAATTGCAACAATCTTTTACAAAGGGGGGCAATAGCCGTAAGAAGGTTTTAGATACTAATTTTATTCAATTCATTTCTTTTTCTGTTGATCCAGATCGTGACTCTGTTCCAGTCTTAAGAGAATACGCCAACAAAATGGGCGTTGCTTCTGACAACTGGTGGTTGCTTACTGGTAATAGAGATTCTATTTATCAATTTGCTTTTGAGGAAATGAAGGTAGATCAGTTTAGTACTGAGCCTGTATCTCCTGACTTTGTACACACAAGTAGGTTTGTATTAATTGACAAAAGAATGCAAGTACGTGGATATTACAATGGACTAGACTCGGCTTCTATGTTGAAGCTAGCTAAAGATGTAGGCTACTTGATGTTAGAGAAAGACAAAACAAAAAAGAGCAAAGTATTCCAAGATATTGTTGACTTGAGTTGGTTGTGGTTGGTGATTGCACTTTTGGTTTCTAGTTTTGTATACTATTTTACAAAAACACGTTTAAAAAATTAAATAAAAAACTATGTTGAATCCAGTATTAAAAAAGAATGACAAGCTTGCCTATATTTTAATTGGCGTTTTCTCTGTAGTGGTTTTTGTGGTGGTGACTTTTTTAAGCAAATTCAGTTTGAATGTTGAATTACCATTTGATAAGCACATTTTTGCATTGATCAATGCGATGATCAATACTGCAGTTGCTGTTTTGTTAATCGCTGGATTGGTTGCTGTTAAGCAAAAAAATTACAACCTGCACAAATCGATTATGATGACTGCAATGATTTTGTCCCTTTTATTCTTAGTAACCTATATCGCACACCATTTGTTAGCGGGTGAAGCAAAGTTTGGTGATGCCAACTTTGATGGCGTAGTGGATGATGCAGAAAAAGCAGTTCTTGGTAATACACGCCCTTTATATTTGGTGTTATTAGGAACGCATATCGTATTGGCTGCAACTAGCTTGCCATTTATTCTATTTACTGCCTATAGAGCTTTAACGAGTGACTTTGTAGCACATAAAAACTTAGCAAAAAAAGTATGGCCTATTTGGTTTTATGTGGCAGCGACAGGACCAATTGTATACTTAATGATTAAGCAGTATTATAATTAAACTGATATTGAAATGACTAAATTAAACTTATAATTAGTTTATTTAGAATTGTAATTCCACAGTAGGGTCCCAAAATAATTTGTCAAAGTCCAAGACGGTTTCGTTTTGGACTTTGATTTTTTCCTTCTCTAATAATTCTTGCATTGTAGTGGGCGTTTCAAAATGCGCTTTTCCGCTTAACATGCCATTTCGATTAACGACTCTATGCGCTGGAACTTTTGGCTTTACGCCATGTGATGCATTCATGGCCCAACCAACCATTCTTGAACTTCCTCCGGTACCTAAGTATTTTGCAATGGCACCATAGCTTGTAACTCGTCCCTTGGGGATTAAACGGACCACATCAAAAACGTTTTGAAAAAAATCTTGTGTCTTGGGCGTGTATTGCATCGCTATAAATGCTTTTTAATCTCCTCTATGTCAACTTGTTTTTCTGGATAAGCTTCTGGTGCAGTCTTGCTAGCAGCGGTTCTAATTAATTGGGCTCTAGTTTTGATTGGTTCCGGCACAGCGTCATAGTCAAATGGACAATGCTTACAAGCTTCGCCACAACAGTATCCTCTTACTTCATGGTATGCTGCAGTAAATACCCATTTACCTTTTGGGTCTATATAATAATGTACGCCTTCAATCATTTTTTAAAGTCCTTCTTTTTAATCTTCTTTTTTTGCTCTTGCCGCTTCTGCTTCCATTCTAATTAATTCACCTGCATCCATTGGGATATCCTTGATGGCTTCTTTCAGCACTTCATCAAGTGCTATTGGTAATTCCTTATCAATATTAAACTGAATATAGTGAATCTTGTTACTCTGTGCGATATCCAATCCTTCGTAGTAAGTTTTGATTAAACAACGAGGATCAATAGTAGGCTCGGCGTATAAATTGTCGGTTTTATAGATTAGGGTCAGGCCATACATTTCAATTACTTTCAATGTGAAGTTATAGAGTAGGGGACTATCTGTTTTTAAATGCACAATACCAGCATTCAAATCGCTATTGTTTCCGCTACCATTTTTTAAAAACTGTTGGTATAGTCTTAAAAATTTGGGATGGGTTAAGCGTTTCTTTGCTTTAGACCATCTTAATTGAGGATCGGGGAAAGTGATCCATATTTCATCCACTTCGTCTTTTGCAAAGTAATTTGGTGTTAGTTCAATTTGAGAACGAACAAATGCAATATTTTTTAATCCTTCTTTGTTCGCAATACTTGCCCCTTTCCAAATACGAT
The DNA here is from genome assembly GCA_030158665.1 of Sediminibacterium sp. Lineage (GTDB taxonomy): Bacteria > Bacteroidota > Bacteroidia > Chitinophagales > Chitinophagaceae > Sediminibacterium. Next base: position 5,481 of record JAOASM010000031.1, read on the forward strand.
TGCCTTTTAAGTCTACGCCAATGAAATTTTGCTCAGGAAACATTCTCCCTAAACCCACTGCATATTCACCTCTTCCACAAGCGAGTTCCAAAGTGAGTGGCTTAGCGAGTGCTGGCTCATCTGATATTGTCAATTTTGACAAAGTCAATTTTGCGATATCTATAGGACTAGTATCCTTACCTAATGCATTAAAAAACGAATTCCATTTACCTTGTATATCCTGCGGGTACTCTAACACATTTTCATATGCCTTGATCGCCGCAAACTTGATTAATTTTTTCTGCCCCATACCTTACAAAGATACTTCTTAGGGTTGATTTTTTGGAATTTATACGTTGTATTCCAGTTTTTGTAAAATATATATTTATACTATTAAGTTCATCATTAGAGTTAAGCATTTCAGATCAAACAACCCAACCCAAACAACCCAACCCAAACAACCCAAACCAAACAACCCAATCAAACCAACCAACCAACTAAACCAAATCCCCAACCCCCAACTAAACCCAATAAACTAAACCCAACAAACTAAACAAACCAAATCAACCCAAACCATACTCCAAATGAGACTACCAAACAAAGAAACCAATTCAAAGTCCCTAATGAGTCTATCAAATACATCTCCAAACCTATCAACATATGTCAATAGTGTTTTACGACCTTTTTAAAAGTGTGGTATATATGAGACAGGTTAGTCTTAAGATGTGTGTCATAAACCACATTAAAATAAAGTGTGGAATACATGAATAGAGTAGGCTGGAGGTGTGTGTTATAGTCCACAGTTTTAAAATCAATGAAAAACACAAATGGCTTTTAACTAGTCACAATTTTAATTCATCAGAAAATGAATAGTATGAAATCAAATAAAACAAATGCCAACGATAATAATAAATACAGCATTAACATAGACTTCAGTGATAACATAGACTTCAGTGATAACATAGATTATAACGATGGTACTTGCTATAATAGAAAACTGAGAAAAAATGATCAAGAAAGTCAAGCCCAACAGTACAGACATATTGGAGAGAGCATGAAAGCTGCTAGGCTTAAAAGACTTTTTTCAATAAAAGAATTAGCTTCACGAGCAAAAGTGGATCGGTCTACTATCTATCATATAGAAAAAGGCAAACCTACAATTTCATTATTTTCGTTTTTGAACGTTTTAAAAGCCCTCGATTTATATGAAGATGTGATGCGCTTTATTGACAATGACGTTCAGGGTAATATCATTTTCAAAAGAAAAATGATGATTAAAGAAAATACTAAAAATTATAAACTATAATTTCATTAACTGAGTCGCTTTTTGGGCTACAATAGGCGCAATAGCCACGCCCATTCCGCTCATCCTTACGGCACAATATACATTGGGTTGCACCTCCTGTATGATCGGTTTTTTGATTTTACCCATTCCCATTGTTCCACTCCATCTGAGTTCTATTTTTGGCTTCTTAGATCCCTTTGGTAATATTCGTTGCATCATAAACTGCTCTAGTACTTTTTGGATGGTTGCAGAAGTATCTAATGAATAGGTTTTTTCATTTTTAAAATCCGCATTTCTTGCGCCCCCTAATAACAATCGATTTCCTAGATTACGGAAATAATAATATCCTTCGTCATAATGGAAACATCCCTTGAACTTTAAATTTGGAATAGGCTCAGTTACAAAAACTTGCCCTCTCGCTGGAACAACATCTAATGAGGGGATAAGTAATTTAGCAAATCCGTTAGTGCATACCAACATCTGTTTAGCTTCTATTGGTGCTTCTAAATTAGTCTCTATGGTGACACCCTTGGCGTGATTTTTAAACTTTTTCACTTCTGTACTAAATAGAATTTGCACCCCTTTTGCTTGAACTGCTTTTTGTAGGGCCAATACGAGCTTTGCTGAATTCAATTGCCCCTCTAGTTTGTTATAAGCAAGCGCTTCGATTCCCTGAAAACCTAATTTGTTGATCTCTTTGCTAGCATTGGTATAAATTGGAAGGTACTTGCCATTTTTTTTAGGCGTCTTTAAAACGGGTGCAAGTATTTTATTTAAGTAAGCAATATCATCATCTAGCTTTGAGATATCATACCCTTCTTTTTTTGATCCCTTATCATCTCTTTCTTTTTTACCCTTAGATTCTTTTTTATTTTTTGCAATTTTTTCCTGTCCTTCAAATAATTCATATCCTCCCCATTGATTGTAGTCAATGTCTTTATCTTTAAAGACTTTCTGAATTCTTTGCAAACCATCATATCGCATCTTTACGGTTTCAAGCATGGCTTCTTCGCCCATCAACGCTACATCATACATTAATTCAGATACGCTTCCAAAGCAGGAGAATCCGGCATTGCGTGTACTTGCCCCTGACGGTATCACCCCACGTTCCAATATGGTGATATTGAGTTTTGGATTTTTTTGAATGGCTTCGTAAGCGGTCCATAATCCAACAAACCCACAACCTACAATCACTAAATCCTTTTTTGCAAAATAGGTTGACTGCTCCCATACTGATATTGCCATGCTGATGATTTTAGATTTCTAAGGTCCTACTTTTTTATCAATTGTACATAAAAAAACCGCCCCCATTTGGGAGCGGTTTAAAGTAGCTAGTTGTCTAACTTTTATAAATGTTAATTAAAGCAGCTATTTGAGTGACTCAATAAGTGAACTCAGTGTAGCCAACTAAAATTATCTTCCGAAGATATATCTTAAACCAATCTGTGCTTGCCAAACGTCAAATACAGAAGAGTTCTTTTGATAAGTATCTTTGATTAAAGTGGTAGTACCATCTAAATTCTTTTGTGTAGCCAATTTGTATACTGGCTCACCTGCTGTGTTCACAGAGCTATATGCCAAAACTTGTGGGTTGGTAACTCTTTGAGATACACCCCAGCTGTCATTCAACATATTTGCAAAGTTCAAGATATCCGCTCTAAACTGTAATGTATTGCGCTTACCTTTTACTTTCACAAAGAATTCTTGTACAATTGACACATCAAAGCGGTGTAACATTGGCAATACTGATGCGTTACGTGCAGCATATTGACCTCTGTTTGCACTTAAGTACTTGTCTTGCTTAATATAAGCATCGAAAGCAGCTTGTTGTTGTGCTTCTGTGTAAGTTGTTGTTCCAACTACCAATGGAGCAAATTTGATATCTGTTCCTGCTTTTGGAATAAAGATCAACTCGTTGTTATTAACGCGATCTCCGTTCATATCACCAGAGATAGTGTAAGAGTATGCACCAGCTTGAGAACCGATATAACCAACAGAGAAACTTGTTGATCCACCGTATTCACCACCGTACTCTAATTTATATCCAAATAAACCTACGATTCTGTTAGGAATGTTGAAATCAGAATTAGACAATGGTAAATTGTTGTTACCATATACAGATCTTGCACCAGTCCAGCTTCCAGAAGCGATTGAACCACCACTCATGAAATCAGTTGCATTAGATGTTGTCCAAGCTAATGATCCCCAAACGCCTTTTCTGTATGGCATTTCTAATTTAAGTGTCATTGATCTGTAATCTCCTTGGCTCTTATTTGTTAAAACAATTGCATTAGAAACATTATCATTAATTCTTACGCCATTGTCATTACCTGCAAATCTTGATCTTGTATCTACACCAGTAAATTTACCTGTAGGGTTGTCTAAGTTTGCATTGTAGTAATGTACAGCATTAAAGTTTTTGTTGAATAAGAACTCAACTGTTCCAACTAAACCAAATGGTAATTTTTGATCTACCGCTAAGTTTGATTTCCAAACTTGAGGGAATTTATAATCTTCTTCAGTTAATGCGATATCAAATGTAGAAGGTAATGTTGGTGTAGCAGGGATGAAATATTTGTTAGGGTTTGCAGTAAAACCATAGTTCGTTGCTGCTGCACCACTTACATCAATAAATCCTGTTAACACACCATTGTTACCCACTTGGTTTGAGATAAACACATATGGAGGACGACCAGTGAATACACCTGTTCCACCACGTACTTGTGTTTTCTTCATACCATTCACATCCCAGTTGAAACCTAATCTTGGTTCAAATAAGATTTGTGTTTTAGGCATTACAGCTGTATTGAATTTAGCACCATTTGCAAATGTCATTGCAGTGATTGCTGGATTCTCAAGACTTGTATTTTCAAATCCAATTACAGCCATTCTTAAACCTGCTGTTAATTTTAAGTTTTTGTTGTATTGGTATTCGTCTTGACCATAAATATCTAAACGAGATGTTTTTAATACTTGCATTGGATCAACCGCTCCTGGCAATGCAGAATAACGGAATTGAGTTCGTGCAGGTATAAAAGTAGATGGCGCACCACCTGCTGCAATAGATTGGTTTGCTGCAGTATAGAAATCTGCTAAGCTATTGAATACATATACACCGTTAGATGCAGGGAAGAACAAGTTGTTAGACTGATACTTTTCAAAGTTTACACCAGCAACAATTGTATGCTTGTCTAAATATTTTGTCAAGTTATCTGTGATGTGGAATGTATTGTAGTCTAATTTGTTTCCTGGAGTGAATGGATCAAAACCTACAGAAGTTAATGTAGTAGAACCAGACTTAATATCAATGGTTGGGAACATTTGACTTCTGTATGCTCTATTTTCAATTTGCTTATCATAACCGATAATCAAATTGTTGTGTAAAGTGTTTGATAACTTACTGTTTAATTCAACTACAATTGAACGTGTGTTGTCCATAATACCGTAACCGCTATTTTGGAAAGACATAGCCAATGCAGAACCAGTTCTGTTACCAAAACCTGCAGATGCTGAGTTAGAGATATTGATATCTGCGTTTGAGTTATGGTGTACATAACGTGCAGTCAATTTATGCATGTCGTTGATGTTCCAATCTGTTCTAATTAAGAACTTCTCAGAAACAGTTGCATTATTGTATCCTTCCCAAGGACCTGTTGTGTAGTTAAACTTATCTTGCATGAACTTAGATAATGTTTCTAATTCAGTGTAAGTTGGTCTTGAGATTTGAGAACCTGTTAATGGAGAACCTGTAGAGATCCAGTTAGTTCCTGGCTCTGTTTTCTCTAACTTCTCGTAGTTTGCAAAAATGAATAATTTGTTCTTGATAATTGGCGCACCAATTCTGAAACCTTTTACTTTTTCGCTGAACTTAGAAGGAGTAACAGTTACACCATTTGCTTTGTTACCATTGTAAGTAGAAGAGTTATCTCTTTCTGTTTGATAGTAAGAACCTTCAATTTCGTTTGTACCTGATCTTGTTACCGCGTTGATACCAGCACCAGTAAATCCTGATTGACGAATATCAAATGGAGCGATGTTCAATTGTAATTGCTCAATCGCATCTAAAGAGATAGCAGAAGCACCAGTTCTACCTCCTGCTTGTGCAGAAGAACCTAAACCGAAACCATTGTTAAATTGAGAACCATCAATTGTAAAGTTGTTCAAACGAGAATCTTGTCCACCGAAACTAGCACCATTACCATTTGAATTGTACTTTGTAATACCATCAATTGTTCTTGGTCCAGTTACTGGAATATTTTGTAATTCTCTTCTTCCAAATTGTTGTGCAGTTCCAGTTCTTTCTTTAGAGAATAAGCCGCTTCTATTGCTAGCAACAACTACATCCTTTAAGTTTGAACCAGTTGCATACAAAACGAAGTCAACGTTTGTAGCCACACCTAAGTTGGTAGCTATTTCAGTTACTTGATCATTTTTGTAACCAACAAAGCTAGCTGCTACTGTAAACGGTCCACCAACTCTTACAGCTGGGAACACGAATGCACCTGTTTTGTTTGTTACTGTTTTGTACGTTGTACCAGTTGGAACGTGCGTCGCAATGACTGATGCACCAACCAATACTTCTTTCTTTTCATTCACAACAACACCAGAAATGGTTGAAGTTGTAATTTGAGCGAAACTGATGATAGTCATCATGCAGCTTGCCAAAAACAAGATTGTTTTTTTCATTTGTTTGGATTTGATTTCAAAATACTTGCTTAAAATCAACAAGAAAGTGGCTGAATCTTGAATTTGCCAAAAACTTGTTAAAATGCTGCCGCAAAGGTAGGCTGAATAGGTGGTTTATAGACCGCTAAATGTTAAAATTTAATAGACTTAATACTAATTTAACATGGAAAACTATTTTTTTTGCGATTATGTTGAAGATATCATAATAATTTAAACGATTGAATTGTACATATATTAATTAATATTATATATGTAAAAAATAGGCCAAACACCAGGGCTATAAGATAACATTTTGTTAATATTTGGCTTATATTCGTAACCAAAATTAAAATCAATCACATGAGAAAAGTTGTTTTATTGTCTTCTCTTGTTTTTTGTTTTGCACTTCAAGTATTGGCTCAGGGATCTAAGAAGATCTCTGGTAAGATAGTTGATCAAAAAACTAAGCAAGGATTAGGAGGCGTAACAGTGAATGCTGGTAAAGTGAATGCTTTATCTGATGCAAATGGTAATTATCAAATTAATGTTACTGATCAAAAATCTATCAACTATAGTATAGTTGGTTATGAGAAATTATCTAAAGCAATCGGAACTGCTACAACAATTAATGTTGAATTAGCATCTGTAGAAAATGTTTTAGAAGAAGTAGTTATTACTGGTTATGCGCGTGAGAGTAAATCAAAATTCGCGGGTGCGGTAACTACAATCAGTGGTAAAACTGTAAACGATGTACCAGTAGGTTCATTCGACCAAGCTTTCCAAGGTCGTGTTCCAGGTATGTTAGTTAACTCTGGATCTGGTCAACCAGGTTCTAGTGCACAGGTAACCATTCGTGGTATCAAATCTATCCAAGGTGCTGGTGCTCAGCCTTTGTATGTTTTAGATGGTGTGCCAATTCCTGCATTTGACATGCAAACAATTAACCCTGACGATTTTGAATCTATTACTGTATTGAAAGATGCGACTGCAGCTGCGATTTACGGTGCTAGAGGTGGTACGGGTGTAATTGTAATTACTTCTAAAAGAGGTAAAGCAGGTAAAAATGTAGTGACTTATAAAACGCAATATGGTATCACTAAGCGTCCAAGTTTCGCTAGAATGAACTTGATGAGTACGCGTGAAATGTTAGCTTACGAGGAAAGAGAAAAAATTGCTAACACGCCAGGATGGGTATGGTCTAAAAACAACCCAGCTATTCCTGCAGGTATGACTGCTGCGTCTAAGCAATTTTCTCTAGATAGCTTAAGCAATATCGATATTGATTATGCAAACATCTTCTATAGAGAAGGTATTTCAAAATCTCATGAATTAACTTTAAGCGGTGGTTCTGATAGAACTAAGTTCTTCTTATCTGGTGCTTATTTTGACCAGCAAGGTATTGACTTAGGGTCTTCTTTAAAGCGTTACACAATTCGTTTTAACTTAGATCATTCTACTGATAAATTCACTGCTCAGTTTAACTCTAGCATTGGTTATTCAAAATCTCAATTATCTGAAGGTGATTATTTAGGTAATAGCGCAAGAAGTCCATTCCAAATGACTTATAGAGCTAAAACTTATGAAAATCCTTACAAGCCAGACGGTTCTTTGAACTGGGGTGCAAGTACTTCTATGGCTTACAGACAAGTGGCTAACTTATTAGAAGGTTTACAAAATACAACAAGAGGTTTTGATCAAATTAAAATGGTAGGAAATGGTTTATTAGCTTATAAAGTTTTCCCAACCTTGACAGTTAGAAATAACTTGGGTGTGACTGCTTCTAGCAACTATGTAAACCGTTATATCAACGCAGATTCTTATGTTGGTTCTTTACAGTCATTCCAAGCTGGATCGGCTCAAGAATCTAATACAGTTGTTTCTGAATTCATCAACACTTCTTCTGCTATTTATAACGAGAAGTTTGGTAAATCTGAAGTAGAAGCATCTGCTAACTTTGAAATTGTTAGAGGTTACCAAAGAGGTTTAGGTTTTACATTATTTAACTTAGATAAGCGTTTAACTCAAACTGGTCAAGGTGCTGGTGCATTACCTACAAACGGTGCAACAACTTATCCTCAGAATGCATCTAGTGCAAAATCTGGATTTGGTATCCGTTCTTATTTTGCTACTGCAAAATATACTTATGATAATAAGTATTCTTTGAATGCCAATATCCGTCGTGATGGTACTTCAAGAATCGTAAACGAAGAGAACAGAGAAGTAACTTCTTGGTCTGCTGGTTTCACTTGGAATACAATGAACGAGCGTTTCATGAGCAAGCAAAATATTTTCTCTGACTTGAAATTAAGATTGTCATTTGGTATCATTCCAAATATTGGATCTATTTCTACTTCATCTTATGGTGCTGGATTACAATCTATCACTAACTACCAAGGTCCTCAGGTGCCTACTTTTGGAGCAGCAGCTTATGCTGGTTCAACAATCAACGGTTTAGTACCTAATAGCCCAGGTAACCCTAATTTGAAAATTGAAAGAATTCAAAAATCAAATATCGGTATCGACTTTAGTGTTTGGAATGGCCGTGCTCGTTTCAACTTAGATGCATATGATGAGCAAACTTTAGATTTATTCGTTAACCAACCATTATCTGGTACAACTGGTTTCTCTAGCTTGTACATCAATGCTGGTAAAATGTCAAACAGAGGTTTGGAATTCATTGCTAAAGTGGATGTGATTAAAGGACGTGACTTTGGTGTTACCCTTGGTATGAACCACTCTTATAACGTGAACAAAATTGTTGACTTAGGTTCTGTAAATGAATTCTTTGCTGGTACATTCGTGATCAGAGAAGGTTTACCTTATGGTTCTCACTACACTTACAATTATTTAGGCGCAGATCCTGCAACTGGAGCTCCAAGATATGAAGCACCAGATGGTTCTGTAACAACTGATATCGCGAAAGCTGGTCAATTCGCTAAATTTGGTAACTACTTACCAAAACACCAAGGTGGATTTGATTTTGAATTCCGTTACAAAGCGTTCTCTGTTTCTGGTTTGTTCTCTTATCAATTTGATGTAGTTAGAAGTAACAACACAAGAAACTGGATCACAAGAGGTACTCCTGGATACCATGGTATCGTAAGAGCTTCTAGAGAATTAATTGACAACCAATGGCAAGCTCCTGGTGACAACGCCTTCTTCCAAAAATCTACATTTGATAGAGGATTTACTTCTTCTGACTTAGAAGATGCTAAATTCTTACGTTTCAGAAACTTAGTTGTTGCGTATCAATTACCAGCAATCAAGGGTCCAAACGGTAAGCCAATGTTTACTGGCGGTAGATTATATGCTCAAGGTCAAAACTTAGCAATTTGGAGTCCATGGAGAGGTTTAGATCCAGAAGATAACAATAACATTAGTTTGAATGAATATCCTAACCCTAGCATGTTCACATTAGGTTTAGATATTAATTTCTAATTAACTAAAAAATGAATAAAATGAGAAAAAATAAATTGGTTATAGGTTCTTTCTTAATGTTATCCCTTTTTGCTTCTTGTTCGAAGGTGATTGATGTTAAAGAGACCGACTTCATCGGCGGAGACGTCGCTTTGAAGACCGTTGACAACGTTGAGTCTGGTATCATTGGTGCTTACTCAGCAATGAACGTAGAGATGGGCATTTTGTTGAACAGTGTTTTTGCCGACGAGGTAAGAGTTGCTGAATTCTACAATGCTGCAACAGTACATGAGTGGCAATATGCATCTACAGATATCTCTTTAAGAGATAGCTATACTGCATTCCCTTTGTACTACAGAATTATAGACAGAGTGAACAGAGTTTTAGAAGCTTTACCAAATGTAAAAGCGACTACAGCTGCTCAAGAAGCAACAAAAAATAGAGTGAAAGGTGAAGCCTTATTCTTAAGAGCATTCGCGCACTTTGAATTGTATCGTTTTTACAGCAATACTGCTGACGGATCTGCTTTAGCATTAGCTTACATGGAGACACCTTCTTTATCTCCTGTAGCTAGAATGACAGTAGCGCCTTATTTTGTAAAGTTGAACGCGGATTTAGCTGCTGCTAAGTCTTTAGTGCCTGCAACAAACACTGATATTTATAGAGCGTCTAGACATGCAGTAACTGCATTACAAGCTAGAGCTGCTTTGTATACTAAAGATTATGCGAACGCTGCAACTTTTGCAACAGAGTATATCGCTGCTTTCCCATTAGCTTCTAAAACTAACTTCCCATTGATTTGGAAAGATGGTAACAATAGCGAATTGGCATTCAAATTAAGTAGAACAACCACTGCTGGTGGTAGAATTGGTTCTTTGTACAGAGGAACATCTGCAAGTGCAGCTAATATCGGTACAATCACTTGGAAACCTACACAAGCTTTATTGAATGCGTATGATCAAGTAAATGATATTCGTTATGCTGCTTATTTCTTTGAAGAGCCTATCTTAAAAGCTAGTTCTTCTAGAAATGGAAGCGCTATCTTAATCAACAAATATGCTGGTACAGCTTACGGTACACCAGGTGAATTATTGGCAGATGCTAAAGTATTCAGAACTGGTGAAATGTATTTGATCCGTGCAGAGGCAAGAGCAGAAACTGCTGACTTGACTGGTGCTGCAGCAGATTTGAATGCTTTAAGAGCTGCTAGAATCAATAACTACACCAATGCAACCTTTGCTACCAAGTCAGATTTGATTGATGCAATTATGACTGAGCGTTTCAAAGAATTACCATACGAAGGACACCGTTTCTTTGATGCAAAGAGAAGAAACTTGCCTATCAGTCGTTTAGCTGTAGATGCACAAGGTACAGCCTTGACATTACCAGCTGGTAACTTCAGATTCATCTTGCCAATCCCTAACACAGAGATCCAAGCGAATCCTTTGATGCAACAAAACCCAGGTTACACAAACTAATTTTTATATTTTAGTTAAAAAGGGCGCCTCAATTACATTGAGTGCGCCCTTTTTTTTATCTTGCTTATATCACCATTCATTCATCTTATGTACAAGTTTATCTTATTTCTGTTTTGCTCTAGCACAATCCATTATTCATTTGCTCAAGCAATCACGGGCAATGCTATTCCTAGTGTTCAATTTGCGGATGCCAATGGCAGACTCTTGCCTGCTAGTGGAGCTGGTATTCAAGGCACTCCTTATGTATTTGAAAAATTTGTACCAGGCAAGGTTATTTTTGTTAATGGTATGGAGTCGGTTGATTCAAGCTTAAATTATTCCTTCTTTGACCATAAGTTATACTTTTCTAAAAGCAATGGTTTGTATTTAGTGAATCAACAAGTAAAAGAATTTGTTTTAAATAGTGTAGATAAAGACAACAATAAAGTGACTAAGCAATTTAAGTGCTTGTTTCCAACCGTGGAAGACAATACCCCTGCTACATTCTATGAAGTATTAGGTAAGGGTGATGTATTTCAATTGTTAAAGTATACACATAAACGCATTAAGGAAACAGTGGTGTATGGTGGGGCCCCCACTAAAGAATATGTTGCTGACGATTTATTTTATATCTATCAAACAGCAGATAAAAAAATGCTCCCTTTAGGTAGTAATCATTCTTTAAAGGCATTAAAAAAAGCCTTGCCTAATTACGCTGCTCAAATAGATGCAGTTGTGAATGCGAATAAATTGAATCTTAAGAAAGAAGAGGATGTGATTCAACTACTTCAACAATTAAAGTCCTTATCTAATTAAAAATTTCTGTATGTATTTTTATCGCATTTTTTTGTTGACTGCTTTTTTTATGGCACAATCTAATTTACAAAGTCAAGTGCAACTTGATGCAAATGCTACAAACGAATCATTGTATCGACCTAATTTTCACTTCACACCAAAGAAGGGTTGGATGAATGACCCCAATGGTATGATTTTTTTAAATGGCCAATACCATTTGTTTTACCAGCACTATCCTGATGCTACGGTATGGGGTCCAATGCACTGGGGACATGCCACTAGTAAGGATTTGGTGCAATGGGATCATCAGCCTATTGCTTTATACCCTGATTCTATTGGCATGATTTTTTCTGGTTCTGCTGTGTTGGATAAAAACAATACAAGTGGTTTAGGACGCAATGGAGTCGCTCCATTGGTGGCCATTTTTACGCAACATTTTATGCCTGGTGAAAAAGCGGGCAGAACTGATTTTCAGAACCAATCCATCGCATATAGCTTGGATCAGGGCAAAACCTGGACCAAATATGCAGGGAATCCCGTGCTTAAAACGCCCAATTTGAAGGATTTTAGAGATCCAAAAGTGATCTGGCATGGTCCAACCCAAAAATGGATCATGAGTTTGGCGGTAGCGAACCATATTGAATTTTACAGTAGTCCTAATTTAATTAACTGGACCAAAGAGTCGGAAATGGGTAAAGACCTTTTTGCGCATGGTGGTGTTTGGGAATGTCCCGATCTTTTGTCTTTCGATGTCAATGGAAAAACTATTTGGGTGTTATTAGTAAGTATGAATCCAGGTGGACCCAATAGTGGATCTGCTACGCAATATATGTTAGGTGATTTTGATGGTCATGTATTTAAGCCTTTCACTACGGATATTAAATGGATGGATTATGGTCCTGATAATTATGCGGGTGTAAGTTTTTCAAATCTGGGTGACAGAAAAGTTTTAATCGGATGGATGAGCAATTGGAACTATGCCAACTTGGTGCCAACTGAAAAATGGAGAAGTGCGATGACAGTGCCTAGGGAATTGAGTTTGGTAAAACAAGAGACACATGCCAACGCAAATATAAATTCGAGTCAAAATCAAAACGATTTTCTTTTAGTGTCTCGTCCTGTGAAAGAATTAGAAGCGCGCTTCACAAAAATTATTTCTAAAGAAAAGACGGTTGCTGAAAAAGAATTTCCGTTGATGGGTGCCGGTAAAATATTGCCTAATCGTATTGATCTTGACATTGTAAAAGCAACTGATTTTGACATTATTTTTTCAAATGCGTATAATGAAAAATTGATTGTAGGATATGATGCTGCTAAAAAACAATACTTCATTGATCGCCGAAATGCAGGTGTGTCTAATTTTCATCAAGGCTTTGCTGCAATGGCAACGGCACCAAGGTTTGTAGCCGATGCGGAAATGGACTTATCAGTGTTAATAGATAAAACATCTGTTGAATTATTTGCAGATGGAGGTCGCACAGTGATGACGGCTTTGTTTTTCCCAACGCATCCTTTTACCAATTGTAGTTTGCAATCAAAAGAGGGCATTAGTGTAAAAACAATGAACTTATTTTCATTCAAATAGAAATAAAAAAACACACTCAACTTTTTAATCCTTCACTTGTTAACCTTGTATGCAACAATTTACTCCAGCCGTATGGCAGTCTTGGGAAAGATTTTATAGAGCTAATTTTATCAATAGCTTAACGGGTTTTAAATCGGCTAGTTTGATTGGCACCATCAATGCAGAAGGTGTGCCTAACTTGGGTATGTTTAGTAGCATGGTGCATATTGGATCTGATCCTGCATTGATTGGCTATATCAATCGACCTATTGCTGCTGCACCACATACGCTTGCTAACATTAAAGCAAATGGTTTTTATACGATCAATCATATCCATGCCAACTTTTTAGATAAAGCACATCAAACTAGTGCTAAATATCCCGACGAAGTGAATGAATTTACAGAAGTGGGATTGACCGAAGAATATATGGATGGTGTGCAAGTGCCTTTTGTAAAAGAAAGCCATATCAAATATCTACTTTCTTTAAAAGAAATTGTACCTATTCAATTGAATGATACCTTTTTAGTGATTGGCCAGTTAGAACAAGTATTCATTGATCCTTCACTTAGACCTACGACGGACGGATTCTTACATTTGGACCAAGCTGGGACCATTTGTAGCAATGGATTAGACGCTTATTACAACACCACACTGATTGATCGTTTTGCTTATGCAAAACCAGGTAAATCTGCGGAGAAGTTGTAGCCTGTCATCCAACTTTTTTTTGAGGGCGCTTTCTTTTTAGGTAAATTACATCAAATCGATGTATATGAATCCTTGTCAATTTGACGATGCAAGAAGGGGCTTTCTAAAAAAATCTGCCTCCGTTGCGGCACTTTATTTTACGCCCTCTGTTTTAGTGAAAACTTTTGCTGCTGATGCAATCGTTCCAATGCCTATCGCGAAAGAAAAATTACAGTTTATACTGAATGGTAAATCTGTATCACTCGAAATTGATGCAAGAACAACCATGCTAAATTTATTAAGAGAACATATTGGATATACTGGCACCAAGAAAGGTTGTGAGATGGGTCAATGTGGTGCATGCACCATTCATGTGAATGGGAAGCGTCTAAAATCTTGTACTCAACTGGCTTTAAATCATCAGAACAATCAAATCACAACCATCGAAGGACTAGCGAATGGAGATCAATTGCATCCAATGCAGGCTGCATTCTTAAAGCATGATGCTTTTCAATGTGGCTACTGTACTTCTGGTCAAATCATGTCTGCTGTGGCTTGCGTAAGAGAAGGCAAGGCTAGTAGTAGAGCTAGTATTCAAGCGTATATGGATACCAATATTTGCAGATGCGGTGCGTATCAAAACATCGTAGACGCGATTGATGAAGTTGCAAAATCTGGTGCTAAAATTTAATCCATTTAATTTTCTTTTATGAACAATATTCATTTCGACGAGAACAATACCAATTATTTCAAACTTGACTTTGCCGATGAGCGTGTAGACGGAGCAGATAAAGTAACAGGTAAAGCAAAATATACTGCAGAGTACAATTTGCCGAATATGGCTTATGCCGTTTTTGTAACGAGTACCATTGCAAAAGGTACCATCAAAAATATTGACACTGCAAAAGCGATGGCATCCCCTGGCGTACTGGATGTGATTTACTATGCCAACTGTCCATCTGTTCCTGGTTATATAAAGAATGAATGGCGCGGTCACAAAGTCTTATACGATAACCAGGTTAAATTTTTTGGTCAACCTATCGCCTTGATTGTAGCAGATAGTTTAGAGAATGCAAATGCTGCCATTCGTTTGGTGCGCGCAGAATATGAATCACAAGCTTTTGAAACAAATTTTGATCTTGCAAGAAAAGATGCTTCAAAATTAAAGGGAACAGTGGTGTATAAAAGAGGCACTGAAAATAAGTTTAAAGAAGCACCTGTTTTTATTGAAGCAGAATATACCATTCCGGCAGAAGTACATCTTCCTATGGAAATGCATGCTACCATTGCTTTCTGGGAAGGCGAGGATAAAGTGACTTTATATGATAAGACACAAGGGCCAAAAAGTACACAGTCTACAGTGGCTCGTACATTTGGGTTATCAGATAAAAATGTAAGGGTGATTGCAGAAAATGTAGGTGGTGGATTTGGTAGTGGTTTAAGAAGTTGGGCCAATGTACCTGCAGCTGTGATGGCATCAAAAAAATTAAATCGTCCTGTTAAATTGGTTTTAACGCGTCCTCAAATGTTTACACTGGTGGGTTATCGTCCTCAGTCTTGGCAGAAAATAGGTATTGGTGCAGACGCTTCTGGTCGTTTTGTTGGTATTACACACGAAGCAATTAGTGGCACTTCTCGCTACGAAGATTTTAGAGAAGGCATTGTGAACGTTTCTAAGTTTTTATATGCTAGCGACAACGTGGATACAAAATATAGTATGCTGCCGCTTGATATGAGCACACCTGTTTGGATGCGAGGTCCAGGGGAAGCCACTGGTTCATATGGTTTAGAGTCGGCTATTGATGAACTGTCTTATAAATTAAAAATGGATCCTATTGCGTTAAGATTGAAAAACTTTACTACAGTGAATCCTGAAAATAAATTGCCTTTCTCGGATATCAATTTAAAAGATTGTTATGCCTATGGGAAGGATAAAATTGGTTGGAAAAATCGCCCGACTGTACCAGGAAGTTTGAAAGAAAACGGATGGCTGATTGGTTATGGTATGGCGAATGGCGTTTTTGGTGCAGGTAAAGGTGCTGCAACTGTTCGTGCCTTATTGAATCAGGATGGGAAATTAACTTTAGAATGTGCAGTAAGTGATATGGGGCCAGGAACGACAACGTCTATGACTAAAATTGCTGCAACAGCCATGCAGATGCCAATTGAAAAAGTGAAGTTTAAATTAGGTGACTCTGATTTACCTCCAGGTCCTTCTCAGGGTGGATCAGGTACCACTTCTACCGTAGGATCTGCTGTGGATTTGGCTTGTAGCACATTAAAACAAAATTTAAAAGACTTAGCTATAAAATATGCGCCAGCTTTTGCTAGTTTAAAATCAGATGCACTAGAAGTGAAGAATGAAATGGTATTGGCAGTTGCTGATCCAACGATTAAAATTGCCATTGTTGATTTATTGCAATTGAGTCCTGATAAAAAAATTGATATGACTATTGCCTCTTCAGGGAAAACTGCAGAGCAATTAAAGTTTACAAGTAATTCCTTCTCTTCTCATTATGTAAAAGTAGCTGTGCATCCTAAAGATGGCACCATCAAAATTTTACAAGTTGTCACCACAGGGGATGCAGGAAAAATTATCAGTCCTAAGACCGCCAGAAGTCAAATGATTGGTGGCGTTGTGGGAGGTATCGGGATGGCGTTAACAGAGCAATTAGAAATGGATCATCAGTCTGGCCAAATTATCAACGCGAGTTTTGGTGCGTATAAAGTGCCATTGCATTCTCAAATCCCTCCAACAGATGTTTGGTTTGTTGATAAGCCAGATGTGAATATGAATTCTATTGGTGCGAAAGGGATTGGTGAAATTGCATTGATTGGATTTGCTGCTGCAGTAACCAACGCAGTGTATAATGCGACTGGAAAAAGAGTCAGAGATTTACCAATTACACCTGCAAAACTTGGATTTAAAGCAAAGGTGTAGACTCGAATTTCAGTATTTTTTTTGCCGTGAATAAAATTATAAGTTTTTATACACTTTCTTTTAAGGATAAAAATGAATAATAAATCTTCTGCCTTACATTTTTATTTATTTAAAATAAATAAATGTAAGTTTAGTAAATGAAGTATTTCAAAATATTATATGTACAAGTTTTAATTGGGATTATTTTAGGCATTATTGTAGGCTTATTATTTCCAGGTTTTTTTCAAACAGGAAAAATAATTAGTGACCTTTTTATAAGTTTAATTAAAATGGTCATAGCTCCAATTATTTTTTTTACTGTTGTATTAGGTATAACAGGAGCTGGTAATATGAAAAAAGTTGGAAGAGTTGGAGGGAAAGGAATTATATATTTTGAAATAGTTTCCACCATTGCGTTATTTATTGGATTAGTAGTTGGCACATTCGTTCAACCTGGGAAGGGTGTAGTTTTGGCAAACATAAACAATGACAAAGTTGCCACATTCGTAGATCAAGGTAAAGAGATGAAATGGGTAGATTTCTTCACACATATAGTTCCTGATAATATTATATCAGCTTTTGCTAAAGGTGATATAATTCAAATTTTATTTTTCAGTATCTTTTTTGCAATAGGGTTAATGATGATAAAGAAAGGTAATGAAGGTATTATCAATACTTTTGGTATCATTAATAAAGCATTATTTAATATTTTACATATTGTAATGAAATTAAGTCCAATTGGGGCATTTGGAGGCATGGCTTATACAATGGGTAAATTTGGCATTGGAAGTTTATTGATTTTAGGAAAGTTTATGCTAACCTTTTATATAACCGTAATTATTTTTATTTTCTTAATACTTAATGGGATTATGCGTTATTACGGGTTCAGCTTGATCAAACTACTAAAGTATCTAAAAGAGGAAATTTTTATTGTTATTGGAGCAAGTAGTAGTGAAGCTGTCTTGCCTTCTGTTATGGAAAAATTAGAACAAGCCGGTTGTGAAAAATCTGTTGTGGGCTTAATTATTCCAACAGGGTATAGTTTCAATTTAGATGGAACATCTATCTATTTAAGTATGGCTATTATATTTCTAGCACAAGTTTATAATGTTCAATTTTCTATTTCTCAACAACTAACCATTTTTGGTATTTTGCTTATTACTAGTAAAGGTGCAGCAGGTGTTACAGGTAGTGGATTTATTGTATTAGCATCAACATTAAGTGCAATCAAAGTGATACCAATTGAAGGGTTAGCTTTATTGATTGGTGTAGACCGTTTCATGAGTGAAGCAAGATCAGTCACTAATTTTATTGGGAATGCTGTGGCCACTGTAGTGCTTTCTAAGCATGAGAAATCAATTAATATGGAAACATTTAAAAAAGTTGTTGGAATTTAATATACACTTAAATAAAATTAACATTTTGAAACTATCCTCACAAGAATTACTATACTATCAAAGTAAGGTTGCATATTATAGAGATGAGCAGTCATATAAGAGGTTATTTCTCTACTTTCATCCAATATTGTACAGGTTTTCTTACAATATTCTTCAAGATAAGTCTATAAGCGAAGAAATTGTATCAGATACGATGTTAAAGATTTGGGAAATGGGTAGCAAACTTTCTCAGATTCAATTTTTAAAAATCTACTTAATTACTTCTGTAAAAAATGCATGTTTTACTTACTTAGCATCAAAAAAACACAAGCAATCTTTAAGTGAATCTATTGATAATGATGATGTTCAGATGTGTAATGGGGAAAATCCTGAACAACTTTATATTTATTCTGAAGTTACCCAAAGAGTCAATAAGGTTATTGCTAGCTTGCCATTGAAATGTCAATTAGTATTCAGGTTGATAAAAGAAGAAGGTTTGAGTTATAAAGAAGTATCTAAAGTCCTTGAAATTTCACAAAACACCATAGAGACCCACATGAGGATTGCATTAAGAAAGATTAGATTAGACCTAAAGCATTTTCTTCACAAGTAGTTTCCAATTTAATTTATAAATTAACCCCCAAGCCTTCACGGCATTATTCCAAATTTTAGTCTTTGTATAGTATAATGATGAATAAAGTAACCGAACAACATTTTTTTGACCTTTTAAGCTTAAAGCTTTCTGGTGATGCCTCTGAATCTCAATTGGCAGAAATCACTTCTATTTTACAAGCAAATCCATCATTGCAGTTTTTATATGATCAGATAATTGAGCCTGTATATTGTGAACAAGATGCTTCAATTAAGGCTGAACAAGCATATGCTTCTCATTTTGTCAAAATGCAATTAGCGGGCTTGTTCGATAAGGAGGATGAAGTATCTAAAAATAATCTTGTAACTAAATCTCCAACTTTTACCAAAAGAAAACTTGCTTTTCTTGGTATTGCTGCAGGGATTTTCACTGTCTTCTTTATAAACTATTCTTTAAGATTAGATAAAAGTGTTGCTAAGCAAAGCCCAAATTCATTTGTAAATGAAATTGTGACAAAGAGAGGCTCAAAATCATCTATTAAATTACCAGACGGCACTACGGTTAGACTGAATACCGATAGTAGACTATCTTATATGAGTTTTACAGCTGGGAAGACAAGAGAAGTCACTTTAATTGGGGAAGCTTATTTTGATGTAGCCCACGATAGTTCAAGGCCTTTCATCATACATTCAGGCAAAGTCAATATCAAAGTACTGGGTACTTCTTTTAATGTTAGAAATTATCCTCAAGATAAAGAGTTAGAGACTTCTCTTATTAAAGGTAAAATAGAAGTTTCATTGGAATCTAGGCCAGAAGATATTATAATTTTGAAGCCTACAGAAAAATTAATCATTGCTAAGGAGGAAAATGAGCTTAATACTGCAGCAAAAATTTCAAACACAATTGATAATAAGGTGGTACTGACTTCTATTACCTATTTAAGGCATGACAGTTTAGTGGCAGAAACTTCATGGCTTAATGATAAGTTGGTTTTTGTGAATCAGCCACTTGAAAAAATTGCCATTGAGTTAGAAAGAAAATATGCCATCAATATTAGTTTTAAAGATGAGAAGGTCAAGAAATACAGATACACTGGAGTTTTTGAAAATGTTAGCCTTGAGAAAGTATTTGAATTAATTAAGTCTTCTAAAAATTTCAACTATAAAATAGATGACAAGAATATTGTAATTGAATAGAGTTTTGCCCACCCCCTAGGACTTACTGTTTTGATTACAAGGTATAATAATGAATCTACTTACAACTATGTATTATAGCTTATCAATAACCAATAAAAGTAAACCTATGGAAAAAAATGAATCTTTTCCAATCTCGAATTTTCTTATCCATACTGGAAGGGCAATGAAAATATCGTTTTTATTAATTATTATTTCAATTCAGCTTTCAGCTAAAAACTTTGCTCAGCAAAAAATTTCTTTGAATTCAGAAAGGACTGATATTCACACTGTTTTTAAATTGATAGAAAAGCAGTCAAACTATCGTTTTTTTTATAGTAATGATGTGCTTCCTGCAAATAAGGAAGTCTCAGCTCAGTTTAAAGATGCATATGTGGAAGTAATTTTAAATAAAATTTTAGATGGGCTTCCGGTGACTTGGAAATTCATGGATGAGAAAAATATTGTTATTTCAAACAAACTAAAATACAATAATAATAATTCGAATGCCCTTGCAGATACAGTTATATCTGGAAAAGTAATAGCAGCAGAAGATGGGCAACCGCTAAAAGGTGTGATTGTGGCAGTTAAAGGAACATCAATTAAAACTACTACAAACGACGAAGGTATATATCAATTAAAGCTGGGTTCGACAAACAGTAATCTAGTTTTTAGCTATGTTGGTTATTTAAATAAGGAAGTACTTGCAAGTAAATCTAGTGATTTAAATGTGTCTTTAAAAGCAAATACGAAGGCCTTAGATGAAGTAGTGGTGGTAGGTTATGGTAAGCAGAAGAGAAAAGAAGTTACTGGTGCAATTGCAAGTATTAATGAGTCTCAGCTAAAAGAAATTGCAGTAAGTAGTTTTGAAAATGCTATTCAAGGAAGAGTAGCTGGTTTAGAAGTTTCAGTTCCTTCAGGTGAACCAGGATCTGCGCCAGTTATTAGAATTAGAGGTTCTGCTTCAATTTCTGCAGGTAATGATCCTTTGTATGTTATTGATGGCTTACCAATTTCGAGTAATACAAGCTTGCAGCAAAATATTGGACAAAGAACCGAGGCTTATACAGTTCCGAAAATCAATCCTTTCACTACGATTAATCCTAATGATATACAATCTATTGAAGTTTTAAAAGATGCATCAGCTGCTGGTATTTATGGTTCTAGGGGTTCTAATGGTGTAATCATGGTAACCACTAAAAAGGGATTAAAAAATCGTAAACAAGTTTCCTTCAATGCCTATACTGGTTTTAATGAAGCAATGAATTTGCCAAAATTGATGAATTCTGAGGAATTGATAAAGTATACGAAAGATGCAAGAAATAATAATTACTTACAAACAAATGATCCTACAAATCCTGCAAGTAAAACATACAATCCTTTATATGATCCAAACACCAATGCAGGTAGGGGTACACAAGCTAATTTTTTAATTCCAGAAAAGTATATTAATTGGGATGGAACAAATACAGATTGGTTAAGCTTAGTACTTTCTAGAGGAATGGTTTCAAATTATAACCTTTCAGTAAGTGGTGGAAAAGATAATATGACATACTATACTTCTGCAGGATATTATACTGAAGAAGGAACTATTAAAGGATCAAAATTTGATCGATATACTTTTAGAGCTAATGTAGTTGATGATATTTCGTCTAAATTACAAATTGGCTCTAGTGTAAATATTGCTTTTACTGATAACAATCGATTACCAGCAAATGGTCCTTATTTTGCTTTACCTCCTGGGATCATTTATGATGCCATGGTACACTCTCCAGTGGTTAAGCCTTATTTACCTGATGGAAGTATTAATCAGTCTGATAACCAAAATCAACTTGGTGCTTATATGACTACAGCTAATAATCCACTTGCTACTATGCAGGCGATTAAAGAGAATATTAGAAACCTTCGAATATTTGGTAGTGCATATCTTAAATATAACATCCTTCCTGATTTGTCATTCAAATCATATATAGGGATTGACTTAGATAATTACCAACAATCTTATTATAAAGGTGTTACGTTATTATATAGAGGTGCGACAAAGCCTGATCCATTTGCCAAGTCTAGTACTTCTCAAGGGGTAAATTGGATATGGGAAAACACATTAGATTATTCTAAATCATTCAACGACCATACTATAACGTTACTAGGTGGATATACTGCACAAAAACAAAATAATGATTTGCAATTTATTCAAGCTAATAGCTTCCCAGATGACCAAGTAACAACAATAAGTGGTGGTATCGTTACTGGAGGTTCTGCAGTAAAAGAACAATGGACTTTAGTTTCAGCTTTAGCAAGAGCTAATTACTCCTTTAAAGACAAGTATTTATTATCTGCATTAATTAGATCGGATAGATCTTCTAGATTCGGTACTGGCAATCAAACTGGTGTATTCCCATCAATTTCTGCAGGTTGGAGAATTGACCAAGAATCATTTATGACAAATGTCGATTTTGTAAATGAATTAAAATTGAGAACTAGTTATGGCTTCACTGGAAACTTCCAAATTCCTAACTATGGCTCAATTGGCTTATTAAACAATGCGAATTATGTACTTGGTAATACATTGGTAAATGGTATTGGTAGATCAACTTTAAATAATGATAAGTTGAGTTGGGAATCAAAAAAACAATTAGATATCGGTTTAGATTTTGGTCTATTTAATGATCGTATTTATGGTGGATTTGATTATTATCACAGTATAACATCTGATTTATTATTAAATGTAAATATTGCTTCTTCTGCTGGATTTACAACAGCGCTTACAAATGTGGGTGAAGTAGAAAATAAAGGTGTTGAATTTACATTAAATACAAGAAATACAATTGGTAAATTTCAGTGGTCAACAGATTTTAATATTAGTGCCAACAGAAACAAAGTATTAAAACTAGGCCCTACCGGTGACCCAATTCTAAGTGTAGGAAGTGCCGGAGATATTAGACATATAACTCGAATTGGGGATCCTGTTGGAAGTTATTATGGTTACCAGGTTGTAGGTGTTTATCAAACTATGGATCAGATTAAAGCTGCACCAAAAGACTTATTGGTTGGTGCTGGTGGAGCAAGACCAGGTGATTTACAATTTAAAGATGTAAATGGTGATGGACAAATAACTCCTTTAGATAGAACCACTCTTGGAAACTATATGCCAGATTTTACATATGGAATTACAAATAAGTTTAGATATGCAAATTTTGATTTAAGCATTTTTGTTCAGGGTGTAGAAGGTAGAGAAATTCTTAACCTAACTCAACGTCATTTATTAAATGGTGAGGCGAATTTCAATTCTTATGCTGAATATAAAAATAGATGGATATCTCCAGAGCAACCAGGTAATGGTAAAATCCCAAGAGGAGATAGTAACTCAGGATTACATGGTTTTAATATGAGACCTTCTTCATTCCAAGTAGAAGACGGATCATATGTAAGATTGAGAAATGTCACTTTAGGATATGAGTTTCCTATAAAAGGGTTATCAAAAAAAGCGAGAATTTATGTTACTGGTACAAATTTATTCATATGGTCTAAATATTTAGGTTTTAATCCTGAAGTTCAACAACAAGCGACAAACAATCTTGTTCCAGGAGAAGATTATGGAGCATATCCAATCTCTAGATCATTCTTGGTAGGATTTAACCTTACATTTTAATTAAAAGAATAAATAAACTAATATGAAAAAATATATTATATACGCCTTATTAATTCTTGTACATTCATCATGTAGCAAAGAATTTACAGAATTGTCTCCTATTTCAGAGAGAAATATACAGTCTGCATATAAAACAGAAGCGGATTTTGCAGTAGCAATAAACGGGATTTACGATGCTCTTCAATTACAGGGTACGTATGGTAAAGTCTATTTATTACTAAATGAAATGAGATCTGATAATACACTAAACGGTGGTGGTGCAAATGGAATTGCTGCTACACTAAATGAGATTGATTTATTTAAAGAAATCTCAACTGCCACTGAATTATCAACTAGTTGGGCAGATTCTTATAAAGGTATTGCTCGTTGTAATATCTTACTTGATAAAATTGACGCATCAACTGTGCCGGATGCATTTAAAAAAAGGTATAAAGGAGAAGCATTATATATTCGTTCCTTATTATATTTTAATTTAGCTACAATTTTTGGCAATATTCCATTGCAACTGACTGATGTGGCATCTCCTTCGGAAGTTAATTTAAAACAATTCACTGCAACCGAAGTTTACAATCAAATTATTAATGACTTAATTGCAGCAGAGCCATTGTTGCCTGCTAAATATACTGGTGCAGACATTGGTCGTGTAACTAGCGGTGCTGTAAATACACTTTTAGGGAAAGTTTATTTAACAAAAGGGGATAAGGCTTCTGCTATAATTGCATTAAACAAAGTAGTAAATTCAAAAAATTATAGTTTAGTTCCAGATTATGCTAAACTTTGGGGTGCTGCGAATGAAAACGGTCCAGAGTCTATTTTTGAAATTCAATATAAAACTGGAGGTCAAGGTGAAGGAAGTGGTTATTTTGAATATTTTGCTTCTATTATTGGCAGAGCAGGAGGTGTAGGAGGAGGTAATACGCCAATGAATATGACAACTGATTTGTTAGGGTCATATCAAACAGGAGATTTACGTTATGCAAAATCTATTTACAGAAATAATAGATTACCAGATACCACTTATTCTTTAAAATATATCACAACTCAAACTACCACTTTTGACGGAGACAACAATTGGTATGTTGCCAGATATGCCGATGTATTGTTAATGTTGGCTGAAGCTTTGGGTGAATCTACAGAAGCTTATGCTTATATCAATCAAGTTAGAACAAGAGCAGGTTTAGCTTCAATCAATGCCAGTTCACCAGGAACATTTGTTCAAAAAATATTAGCAGAACGAAGAGCTGAATTTGCTTTGGAAAATCACCGTTGGCAAGACTTATTAAGACTTGGAGCTGCAAAAGCAACTATTGCTAAACATTTAAGTATTCCAGAGTCTGAAGTAAGATTGTTATTTCCTATTCCGCAAAAAGAAATAGATGTTTCAAATGGTAAACTAATTCAAAACCCAGGATTTTAATTAACAAAATAAAATAGTAAATATGAAAAAGATTTTTTTAGCTACAGCATTATTTGTTTTTGTTTTCAACTCGAAAACTAATGCACAAGAGACACAAGATAAAAGGATTAGAGTTGTTGCTATCTTTGCACACCCTGATGATGCAGATTCTAAAATGGGAGGAACGGCTGCATTATTAGCTAAAATGGGTGTTGCCGTTAAATTTGTGGCATTAACTAATGGAGACGCTGGTCATTATGCAGAGGGCGGTGGCGTATTAGGTCAAAGAAGAAGAGAAGAGGCGCAACGTGCAGCCAAAAAATATGGTATTGATGAATATGTTGTTTTAAACAATCATGATGGAGAATTATTACCTGATTTGAATGTTAGAATGCAGGTTATTCGTGAAATTAGAAAATGGAATGCAGATGTAGTATTAGGTTTACGTCCCAATGATTACCATCCTGACCACCGAAATGCGGGCAAGTTGGTGGAAGATGCCTCTTATATGGTGGCTGTGCCAAACGTAGCTGCTGATGTCCCAGCTTTAAAAAAGAATCCTGTGTTTTTATACATGCAAGATAATTTTAAAAAGCCGAATCCATTTAGCCATGACATTGTAATTGGGATAGATGAAGTGTTAGATAAAAAAGTAGATGGATTAAATGAACATACTTCTCAAATGTATGAGTGGTTGCCATGGATTGGTAATGGTGGTGAAATTGACCCTAAAGTACCTTCAGATCCTCAAGAAAGAAAAGCATGGTTAAAAAGTCGTTGGATGAGTAGAAATATGTCTCCTGCTCAAAAAGCTGGTTTAGCTAAATGGTATTCTCCTGAGAAAGCGGCAAGCTTTAAATATGCCGAGTCATTTGAAATCACGGAATATGGAGCACAGCCAACCGATGCTGATATTAGAAGATTGTTCCCAATGTTATCAAACAAATAAGTTTATCATCATTCAATTCCTAGTTTTAGTTTTACTAAGACTAGGAATTTAAATTCTAAGAGTGAAAAAGAATTACCTAATAGTTGGTTTGGTATTGTTGACATTTTTTGTCATCTCTTTTTTGACTAATATAATTGGTCCACTGATTCCAGAAATAATCAATTCATTCAGTTTAAGTTTAACCTTAGTTTCATTCTTGCCTTTTGCTTTTTTCATTGCTTACGGTATTATGTCTATTCCTGCTGGTGTATTGACAGAGAAATTTGGGGGAAAATTTGTTATGCTTTTTGCATTTGGAATTGCATTTTTAGGCGCTTTACTTTTTGGCTTGTATCCTCAATATAATATGGCCATCATTTCTTTGTTTTTAATTGGATCTGGAATGGCGATGCTTCAAGTGGTTATTAATCCATTACTGAGAACGGCGGGTGGCGAAGCTGAATTTTCTTTTTATTCTTTAATGGGGCAATTATTTTTTGGGCTAGCATCTTTTCTTAGTCCTCTAGTCTATACCTATTTGTCTCAAAATATGAATTCAAATAAAAATACATTATTCTATTTATTGAATAAAGTTGTGCCTTCAAATTTAACATGGGTTTCTTTTTACTGGGTTTTTGCATTTATTTCATTAATTATGATCTTGGTGATACCTATCTTTAGTTTTCCAAAAATAGAATTAAAGGAAGATGAAAAAGCTGGGGCATTTAAAGTGCACATTGAATTACTAAAAAATAAAACAGTCTTACTTTATTTTATAGGCATATTTTGTTATGTTGGCTCTGAACAAGGTGTCGCTAATTGGATCTCCCAATTCTTATTTACCTACCATGCTTATGATCCACAAACTGTAGGTGCTCAGGTAGTTTCTTGGTTTTGGGGTATGATGACTGCTGGCACTTTTGTTGGCTTAATTCTAGTTAAATTATTTGACACTAGAAATATTCTGATTCTTTTTACTGTATTAGCAATTTTTGCTTTATCTATTGCTTTATTTGGAGGTGCAGGAATTACTCTTTTTGCATTCCCTGCTGTGGGATTTTTCATTGCAGTTATGTACCCAATTATTATTTCACTTGGGCTAAATTCTATTCCTACGCACCATGGTTCTTTTGCGGGGATCCTGATGACAGGCATCTGTGGGGGTGCAATCATTCCATTAATAGTTGGTGTGTTGGGTGATTATTTCACACTTAAATATGGTATGCTTTTTTTGTATGCCACTTTTGGATTTATACTTTCAATTGGCATTTGGGCCAAGCCATTAATAAACAACAGTCAAATTAAATAATACGTTTCTCCAAATTAGTTTCATTTTAAAATTCCATCATGAAAAAAATCAACTTACTACTACTCTTAATCTTTCAATTTATATTGATAAATAGTTTAGTTGCTTCAGAGAAAATTCCTTTAGTTATTGAAAAGAATATTCCTGGTGCCCCTCAATTACTTGGGATTCCATTCCCTAAAGACAAATTACAATCTAGTGATCAGGTAAGGGTATTGAACTCATTAGGAGAAGAGATCCCCTCACAAATTACTATTGTAAATACTTGGGAGCCAGTTTCTGCTAGTGTTAAATGGATATGGGTATTCTTTTTCTCAGATAATCAGAATAAGTATAGTGTAGAATTTGGTGCTGATGTAGTTCGTAAAGAATTTGCTGGTGACAGGCTTATTGTTGAAAATAATCAAAGACCCTACGGGAGAGTTCGTGTAAATACTGGTCCATTGCAATTTACAATCAACAGATTGGGCGGCGGATTTTTAGATAAAGTTGAACTAGACTTAGATCGTAATGGTTTTGACGAGAATGACTTAATTGCTGAATCAAGCAAAACTAGTGGGACATTTTTAAATATATTAGACCAATCAGGAATAGATACATCTAGGGTTAAAATAACTCACACTGTGCAAGAAAAAGGTTCTGGTCCTTTGCATGCTATTTTAAGAATTGAAGGAGACTACTTGTATAATAAAAAGGATAATAATACTGCTCCATTTGTTATGAGAATTCATGCATACGCAGGCAAGTCCTATGTTAAAGTATTGCACACAATTATCTATACTGGGGAACCTGATATGCATAAAAAAATGCCAGGTGAGTATGCGTCAATCGCTACTCAAAATAAAAGTATTGTTGACGAAAATGCACTTAAAAATGATCCAGGATGGATGATACCAAATGATCAAATAAGTTCAGCTGGTTTTCAATTAAAATATTTTTTAGACGGAGAAAAAGAATTTAAAACGGGACATTTTGATGGCACTTGGTCATCGCCTAGTATTGAAAAAATAATTGAATTAAACAATTTAAAAAATGAATCTATTTCACTTGTACAAACTGGTCCAAATGTAAATCGACTTCCGGCTTTGAATACAACTACACCTACAGTTCAAACTACAGGTTTTGAGGGTAGTTTAAAAATGAATCAAAAAGAAGTATTTAAAAAAGATAAAGCTTCTGGCTGGATCACTATTTCTAATAGCAAATGGGGTATTGGTGTAGGCATCCGTAACTTTTTTGAAGAATATCCTAAAGAAATTGCGATTCAAGGAGATAGCAATTTTTTATATTCTTATATATGGTCACCAAGCGTAACACCAATGGCTTTTGCAAGAGCTACTGGCATGCCTGATAGTGAGATGCTTGGCAATTTTGCACAAGGTTTGGCTAAGACTACTGAATTTGTGTATGATTTTTTTGATGCCAAAACGCCACATAAGCAGATCCTTAATCAAATGAATTATTTCTTAGATCCTCCTGTCGCACACGCTAATCCTGAATGGTATGCAAAGAGTAATGTGTATGGTGATTTCTCTGTTCGCTCTGAAAGAAATCCTGAGTTAGAAAGAAGTCTTGATTATAAATTCGAGTGGATGAAATTTAATCAAAAGTGGGAGCCTTGGTACGGCATGTTAGATTATGGAGATTTTCAAACTTATTATATTAAGAACAAGTGGAACACTTGGACCAATAACGAACCGGCGAATGATTTTATGTGGTGGATGGAATTCATGAGAACAGGTAATAGAGACTATTATATCACAGCTCAATCAAATTCTGCACATGCAATGGACGTCGACAATATCCATTGGCCTACACCTAAAAGATACCTTGGAGATACCAATAATTCTGTTGATTTTTTTGATAATAAAGAATACGGTAGTGTGGGTGCAAGTCCTTATGTTGGAATGGGAAGAAGACATGCAAATCAGCACTTCACTTCATTATTATCAGCGCACGTTTGGGTTCAGGGTTGGATTGCTTCTTATTTATTAACTGGAAATCATAGAGCACTTGACGTAGCCGAACAAACTGGCGATTTATATTTAAGAAGAATTTGGGGTGATCACGATTTACGTGGTAGAAGATTATATTTATCTGTTTGGAATTTATCTGAGATTTATGATGTAAACAAAAAGGACAAATACTTTACTGAATTAAAAGATCGTGTAAAGATTATGTTAGACTTGCAGAAGTCAACAGATCAAGGAGGAAGTTTGGTATTGGATAGATATGGATATTCGCAAATATATGTTTCTCATGGTTTATATAAATATTACCAAATGACAGGTGATGATGCAGTTAAAAAGGCATTGATCACGCATGCGAAATGGCAGAGAGATAACCCTTCTATTAATCACCAAATGGAATCCTTATTGGCTACATTGCATGGTTTATCAATTGGCTATGAGTTTACTAAAGATCCATCATTTATCAAAGAAGCTATTCAGCGAGCTCAAAATTTAGTAACAGATAAATTGCCAATGAATATTAGTCAATATAAAAATCAAAAAGATTTATCTGATGCGCTAGAAAAAGTGAGTCACTTGCCAGATGACAAAGAAAGTTTCAGAAGAGAAGCTATCTGGAAGATCACTAATGGATTGCGTATATTCGGATGGACACATATGTTTGGTATTCCTTATTTACAAAGTAAAATGGATAAATCAAATTTGACTATCAAATCAAAATAATTCTTTGAAAGCGGTTTTTAAGCATTAAGAAACAACTATGGTATAACACCCATAGTTTGTTTCTTTTTTTTATCCATCTTTAAATGATTTTTTGTCAAATACTAGTTGAACTGCTTAATTTTATATAAATCTAAACAATGCTATCTATATTTAAAATGCGGGTACATCTTTTACTATTCTGTATTGCTCCTACTTTGGGGATGACGCAAAACAAAGCGGCCATAAAAGAAGGTAATTGGTTAGGTGTAATTTATCGTACAGATGGCAAAACAGTGCCCTTTAGTTTCAAATCAGCAACGAATAATGGGAAGTCTGTAATTACGATCGTCAATGCTGATGAAATGATTGAAGTAGAGGATTTGCAAATGATTCAAAAAGATTCTATGCTCATTACTTTGCCTTTTTTTAATGCAAGTTTTGAATTAGCAACTACTACGCCAGATCAATTAAATGGTTTTTATGTAAAAACATCGAATGCTATAAAGACCAAAGCTATTTTTAAGGCTTATTGGAACCAGCCAAGATTTACGAGCTATCAACAATCAAAATATAATCCAACAGGTACTTGGGATGTTGTATTAACCAATAATTTAACCAAAAAGCAAACCATTTCAGTGGGTAATTTTAAACAATTGCCAGATGGAAAGGTGACGGGTTCATTTTTAACGCCCACAGGCGATTATCGTTTTTTAGAAGGCATGGTTTCTGGCGACACTTTGCAACTTTCTGCTTTTGATGGTGAAAGAGCCGTTTATTTTCAGGGTATTTTTTCTAGCGATAGCACCATTTCACTTGGAAGCTTAACAGCTGGATTTGCAGGTAGTTATACATGGCATGGAAAGGCAAATCCTAATGCAATCCTACCAGATGAATATGCATATTCAAAAATGAAACCAGGGAATACTAAACTCGATTTTAGTTATAGGGATACTGATGGTAAAATGGTATCTATCAATGATGATAAGTATAAAAATAAAGTAGTCATCATTCAGTTGTTTGGATCATGGTGTCCTAATTGCATGGATGAAACTAAATTTATGACACAATTTTATAAAAATAACAAAGCACGCGGAGTGGAAATAATTGCATTGGCTTATGAAAATTATGAAGACCCAATGGAGGCGAATGCAGCTTTAAAAAAGTATAAAAAACAATTTGGGATTACTTATCCAATTTTACATACTGGTGTTGGGCCAAGTGACCCTTTGAAGGCAGAAAAATCACTCCCTCAAATTGATAAAATCGCAGGCTATCCCTCCACTATCTTTATTGACAAGAAGGGGGAGGTTAGAAAGATTCATACAGGATTTTCTGGACCAGGAACAGGTGATTTCTATCAAGCTTATATTAAGTCATTTAATAAACTAGTTGACGAATTGCTTGCAGAACAATAAGACAATGATAACATTCAAAAGAATCTCATAAAAAAGCCGCTTCCAAAATGGAGCGGCTTTTTAGTTGCTGTAGGGGGAGGAAAGTAACCTATTGATATTGGCTATTATTTAAAAT
>JAOASM010000032.1 GCA_030158665.1 Sediminibacterium sp.
TGTGCTTGCTGTACCACTTAATGTTCCAGTAATTGTTCCTGCTGTAAAGTTGCCATTTGCATCTCTTGCCACAATCGCACTTGCGGTATTTGCATCTGTTGCAGTTGTTGCACTATTACTTACTTTACCTGAAGTTGTGATAGTTGCCAACTTTGTATCAGCAATTGCTGTTCCACTCCAAACACCACTTGTAATGGTACCTACACTTGTCAAGCTAGAATTCAACACATTACTTGCTAGCGTTGTGCCCGTTAAGGTATTTGCATCTGCAGCGATTGTAATATCTGCACTACCATCAAATGCAACACCATTGATATTTTTAGTTGCCGCAAATTTTGAAGCAGTTCCAGCATTCCCTGTAATATCACCAGTTACATTACCCGTTAAAGGACCTGTAAAAGCAGAAGCCGTAACTGTTCCAGTAACATCTAATGCAGTAGTTGGATTTGAATTTCTAATTCCAACAAAACCATTAGTTTGTTTTAAATATAATTGATTAGTCGTCCCATTCGGATAAGTTCCTAAAATCAAATCACTAGGTGTTCCACTCATTGCGTCTGTATAAATACGCGCCACATTTAAAGAACCATATGGTGAATACCCATCAATTTTCAATGCACTACTAGCACCATTAGTTCTAAATGAAGCAAAACCAAGTACATCTAATTTTGAACCAAAATCATCTCCAGGATTACTCACACCAATACCCAAGGCATTATTACTTGCATTCCAAACTAAATTACTACTAGAACCAAAAGCATTTGTTCCATTACCAAATGGTATTTGACCCGAACTCAAACTAGTCAATCCAGTTCCACCTTTTGACACATCAATAGTTGTTCCACTCCATACACCAGTTGTAATGGTCCCAACAGTCGTTAATGAACTAGATCCCGCTAATGGAGATGCTCCAATAGTATTGTAAGAAATTGTTTTTGCAACAGATCCATCAAACGTTGCACCTGCTGTTGATCCAGTTCCACTCGCATCCATTGTCAATACATTGGCTGCCGCAGAAGCAATGGTAATATTTGCAGAACCATCAAAAGACACACCATTGATGGTTACAGGCGTTGCTATTTTAGTAGCAGTTGCAGCATTTCCAGCTATATCACCTGTCACTTTTGATCCACTTACAGTTGCGATTTTAGCATCCGTCACATTTGCATCAGCAATTTTTGCTGTAGTGATTGCTGCATCATTGATCTTTGCTGTTGTTACATTCGCATCTTTAATTTTAGTTGTTGTAACTGCGTTGGTTGCTATCACCGGTAAAGCAGCAGTACCAGCTAAATCACCTGCTAATTGTATCTTACCTTTAGCAGTTGTATTGGCATCTGGAATCGTCGCGCCTGCAATTTCTGTATCTACGTAGGCCTTGATTGCTTTTACACTTGGATATTTTATATCAGATGCAGCATCTGTAACTACATTGGTAGATTTATTGGCAAATGCTTCCTTTAATGCCAATTGATTGTAAATAGCTGTACTATCAAAAGTTTTAGCATTCAATTGTGTTGGTGTAACATACTGTGTTAAAC
>JAOASM010000033.1 GCA_030158665.1 Sediminibacterium sp.
CTAACATAATTGTCCAAAATTAGGAGGGCAAAGGTAATTATAATTATCTCAATATTCAAGTAATTCTTGAAAAATATAATTTAGGTATTTTTTAGGCCTAGAATCATCCTTGAGGTTTGATGTTCCGTAAAATACCCCCTAAATTTGTTCCTGACTGCAAAGTCCTTAACTGAACCCTATGAATATTAAGTCTTTATTGGCAAAACCCTTTGCCAATGTCATCTATCGTCAAATCCAAAAAGAGCGTCATACCGCTTTAGAAGATCAGCAAAGTATTCTAAATCAATTAGTTAAGACAGGCAAGTCCACTATATTCGGTAAAGAGCACAAATTTGACCAAATTAAAACTGCCCAGGAATTTCAAGAGGCAGTGCCTTTAAGGGACTATGAATCTTTTAAGACTTATATAGAACAGATTAAAAAGGGTACCCAAAATGTACTTTGGAAGGGGAAACCAATCTATTTTGCCAAAACTAGCGGCACTACGAGCGGGGTTAAATATATCCCTATCACTAAAGATTCTATCAGTAATCATATTAATGGGGCAAGAAATGCTTTGTTAACTTATATGGCAACAACTGGTCAAACACAGTTTGTCAACGGAAGGATGATCTTTTTAAGTGGATCCCCGGTATTAGAAAGGGTTGCCGGTATTCCTACCGGAAGATTGAGTGGAATTGTCAATCACCACATTCCGGCTTATTTAAGAAGCAATCAATTACCTAGTTATGAAACCAATTGTATCGAGGAATGGGAGGAAAAATTAGATAAAATTGTAGCAGAGACATTATTAAAAGATATGACTTTAGTGGGGGGGATCCCTCCATGGATGCAAATGTATTTTGATCGCATCGTTGAAAAATCTGGAAAATCTGTGAAAGAAGTATTTCCAAATTTGCAAGTATTGGTTCAGGGTGGGGTAAATTTTGAACCTTATAAATCTAAACTTTTTGATACCATCGGGAAGTCAATCGATACCATAGAATTGTTCCCAGCAAGTGAAGGATTTTTTGCCTTCCAAGATACAAGAGACCAGCAAGGTTTGTTGTTAAATACCAATAGTGGTATCTATTTTGAATTTATTCCTTTAGCCCATATTCATGAATCAAATCCAGTTAGATTGAATTTAGCACAAGTTGAATTGGGGGCGCAGTATGCGCTGATCATCAATAGCAACGCAGGTTTATGGGGTTATAATATTGGCGATACGGTAAAGTTTGTAAGTATTGATCCTTATAGAATCATTGTGACAGGAAGAGTGAAACATTTTATATCCGCATTTGGTGAACACGTAATTGGAGAGGAAGTGGAAGCTGCAATGTTACAAGTGGCCAATGAAATGAACGCATCAATAGTAGAGTTTACTGTTGCACCGTATATCGCACAAGGTGAAGGAAAAAGTTACCATGAATGGCTGGTGGAATTTGAACGACCACCGTTGGATATGGAATTATTTAAGTTGAAATTAGATCAGGCGATGTGTGCCAAAAATGTGTACTATCAAGATTTGATCACCGGTAATATATTGTCACCTCTAGTACTTACTGTTCTGCCAAAAAACGCTTTCATACAATACATGAAATCAGAAGGGAAGTTAGGCGGTCAGAATAAAGTACCAAGATTAAGTAATGACCGAAAAATTGCGGATGCCATGCATGCACAATTAGGCAAATAGTGTGAATAAAATAAAAAGCGTATTTTTAACCACAAGTAAACAACTGGATGAATCAAAAAAGAATTGCCATTTTCGGATCCACAGGTTCCATAGGGAAACAAACCTTAGAGGTCATTGCAGCGAACCCGGACTTATTTGTCGCTGAAATTTTAACGGCACATGCGAACGAATCTTTATTAATAGAGCAAGCATTACAATTTGAACCCAATATTGTGGTGATTGGTGAAATTGGCAAATATGCTATTGTCAAAAAAGCATTAGAAGGAAAGCCCATCAAAGTATTTGCTGGGGAAGAAGCTTTAGAACAAGTTGCTGCCATGGATTGCTATGATTTTATGATGGCAGGTATTGTAGGATTCGCTGGATTAAAGCCAACAATCACTGCTGTAGAAAATGGTAAAGCAGTTGGCTTGGCCAATAAAGAAACATTGGTGGTTGCTGGTGATATTGTGATGCGCACTGCCAGAGAAAAAGGGGCTGCAATCATTCCAGTAGATAGTGAGCACTCTGCGATTTTTCAATGTCTTGTAGGAGAAGGGAATAATCCAATTGAAAAAATTATATTGACAGCCAGTGGCGGTCCTTTTTTAGGTAAGAAGCCCAATTTTTTAGTGAATGTAAAAAGAGATCATGCATTACAACATCCTAATTGGAGTATGGGTGCAAAAATTTCTATCGACTCAGCAACTTTAATGAATAAGGGCTTAGAAATGATTGAAGCGAAGTGGTTGTTTGACTTGACGCCAGATCAAATTAAAGTGGTAGTACATCCTCAGAGCATCATACACAGTATGGTACAGTTTCAAGATGGAAGTATAAAAGCTCAGATGGGATTGCCTGATATGAAATTGCCCATTCAATATGCAATGGCCTTTCCAAAAAGATTGAAAAATGATTTCCCTAGATACCATTTTGATAAGCCCAATACATTGACATTTGACGAACCGGATGTGAAAACCTTTAGAAATTTATTATTGGCAACAGAAGCCATGCATCGTGGTGGGAATGCACCTTGTGTATTGAATGCTGCCAATGAAATTGCGGTGTATGCTTTTCTGAAAAATAGAATTAGTTTTTTAGATATGACCGATCTAATTGAAAGAACATTAGAAAAGATTGAATTTATTGCACATCCAAGTTTGGATGATTATTACGAAACCGATGGAGCGGCAAGAGATTTTGCTGCTTCTTTAATACAACTATAAAACATGTATCTAGCTGCTATTGATTTAACTGTATTTGCAACTAAAACTGCACAATTTATTTTATCCTTTTCAATCATTGTAATCTTACATGAATTAGGACATTTCATTCCTGCAAGATTGTTTGGTGCAAGAGTGGAGAAATTTTACTTATTCTTTAATCCAGGATTTAGTTTGTGGAAAAAGAAAATAGGAGAGACAGAATATGGTTTAGGATGGATTCCGTTTGGCGGCTATGTAAAGATCTCGGGAATGATTGACGAGAGCATGGATAAGGAGCAATTAAATAAAGCACCAGAGTCCTATGAATTAAGATCAAAGCCAGCCTATCAAAGATTGATAGTGATGTTGGGTGGAGTGATTGTGAATATGATTTTAGCCATTGTTATTTTTATTGGTATTGCTTGGTATTGGGGAGATGATTTTTTACCAGCAAAAAATTTGACCTATGGTGTACACGCCACTGAATTGTCAAAAAATATGGGCATTCAAGATGGTGACATCATTGTATCATTGGACAACAAAGAATTGACTGATTTTTTTGCAATAGAATCAAAATTAGTTTTAGAAGATCCTAAAACAATTCAAGTAAAAAGAGGAGATAGCTTATTGAGTTTATCCATTCCAACATCCTTGTCAGCTGCTTTGTCTAGTGCTGAAAATGAGACTGCATTTGTGTTGCCTTTATTTCCAGTGATTGTTGATTCAGTTGGAAAATCAGTTGTATTGGTTGAAGGGAATTTTCAAAAAAATGACACATTAATCAGTATGAATGGGCAATCTATTCAATACCAACATGAGTTCATTGAAGTCAAGAAAAAATTTAGTGATTCATTGGTGACTGTGCTTGCAAAAAGAGGATCAGATACAGTGAAGATTAGAACCTTGATCAACAACAAAGCACAATTAGGCTTATTTGTAAAATTACCTTTGCAACTTTTCAAAACTGTCCATCAAGAATATAGTTTTTTAGAAGCCATTCCTAAAGGAACACAAAGATCTTTTACCACACTTGATAATTACGTAACAGGGATTAAGCAGATATTTACGGGCAAAGTGAATCCAAGTGATTCTCTTGGAAGTTTAATCAGTATTGGTAATACATTCCCATCTCAATGGGATTGGGAGCGATTCTGGACTTTAACGGCTGTATTTTCAATTGTATTAGGTTTTATGAATGTGTTACCTATTCCAGCTTTGGATGGGGGACATTCACTATTCATTATTATAGAAATGATTACAGGACGTAAACCAAGTGATAAATTCATGGAATATGCTCAGATTGTGGGCATGGTCTTGATGTTTGGTCTAATGTTATATGCATTGGGATTGGACTTTTGGCGATTATTTAAGTAAACCGCCACATTTAATCCATTTATTAGTTGTAATTTTGTAGTTGCTTTAATCGCAGTAATTGGGGTCGTATGGTTTTGACAGCAAGCGTAGCGGTTGGGGTAAGCATGTAGTGCGTTGGGTAATTAGCACTTTAATCTGAATACCAAACAATCAAAAGGCGAAACAAACTACGCCATGGCTGCTTAATTCAGTGAATTAACTTCCATTATGGCCGAGCGAGCAGGTAGGCCCTTTACCCGCTCCTTAGCTTAATCAAAACAAAAAGGGATGCGATAAGCATAGGCTGTGCCGCTTATTTAAGTACTATACAGCTAAGTAATCAATTGGTTTGTGTTTTTCCTGCTGATTGCCGACAAATAATAAAACAATAAACATGTAGAAGACCAATGGTAACTTTGTTTGGACAGGGGTTCGACTCCCCTCGACTCCACTTAACATTTAAATCCCACTTTTTTGTGGGATTTTTTTTGTGCATCCATCGAACAAAATAGCACAAAAAATGTTTGTAAGTGTATAAATAATTAATCTTGTAAGTTATTGGTTTTTGAGCCTTTAGCGTAATTTTACATTCAATAAAAAAAATAAATAAGTTATGGATAATCATACTACAGAAGGAGCAGCTAAATGTCCTTTTACAGGTGCGACAACGCTTTCATCAAAGCAAGGAAGTGCAGGTACTGGCCCAGTGAATAGAGATTGGTGGCCGAACCAATTAAAGTTAAATATCTTACGCCAGCATTCTACAAAGTCTAATCCAATGGAGGAGACTTTCAATTATGTGTCTGAGTTTAAGACTTTAGATTTTAAAGCAGTTAAGCAAGACATTTACGACTTAATGACCAATTCTCAAGAATGGTGGCCTGCAGATTATGGACATTACGGTCCTTTCTTTATTCGTATGGCATGGCATAGTGCAGGTACTTATCGTACAACAGATGGTCGTGGTGGTGGTGGTGCAGGAATGCAACGTTTTGCTCCATTGAACAGCTGGCCTGATAACACGAATTTAGACAAGGCAAGATTATTATTATGGCCTATCAAAAAGAAGTATGGTAAAAAATTGTCTTGGGCAGATTTGATGATTCTTGCAGGTAACTGCGCTTTGGAATCAATGGGCTTCAAAACTTTTGGTTTTGCAGGAGGAAGAGAAGATGTTTGGGAACCACAAGAAGATGTATACTGGGGTAATGAAAGAGAATGGTTAGGCGATAAAAGATATTCTGGAGATCGTGAATTAGAAAATCCATTAGCGGCTGTTCAAATGGGGTTAATCTATGTGAACCCAGAAGGACCTAACGGGAATCCTGATCCAATTGCATCTGCAAAAGATATTCGTGAAACTTTTGCGCGTATGGCAATGAATGACGAAGAAACAGTTGCATTGATTGCAGGTGGTCACACATTTGGAAAAACACATGGTGCGGCAGATCCAAGTAAATATGTTGGTAAAGAACCTGCTGGCGCAAGTATCGAAGAGCAAGGAACAGGTTGGAAAAATACTTTTGGAACAGGGAATGGTGTCTACACAATCACTTCTGGTTTAGAAGGTGCATGGACGACAACACCAACTCAATGGAGCAATAACTATTTTGAGAACTTATTCAAATATGATTGGGAATTGGTAAAGAGTCCTGCAGGAGCACATCAATGGAAACCTAAAGCAGGAGCAGGTGCTGGAACTGTGCCTGATGCACATGATCCATCAATCACACATGCACCTACCATGTTAACAACAGATTTGGCTTTGATATTGGATCCTGCATATGCACCCATTTCAAAAAGATTTTACGAAAATCCAGATCAGTTTGCGGATGCATTTGCAAGAGCATGGTTTAAATTGACACATCGCGATATGGGACCACGTGCTCGTTACGTAGGACCAGAAGTGCCTGCTGAAGTGTTGATCTGGCAAGATCCAATTCCTGCGGTGAATTATACATTAATTGAAGCAGCCGAAATTGAGCAATTAAAAGCGAAAGTGTTGGCTTCTGGATTAACTGTTTCAGAATTGGTATCTGCTGCATGGGCATCTGCATCTACTTTCCGTGGATCAGATAAAAGAGGTGGTGCCAATGGTGCAAGAATTCGTTTAGCACCTCAGAAATATTGGGCTGTAAACAATCCAGCACAATTATCTAAAGTAATAGATACTTTAGAAGCAATCCAAAAAGATTTTAATGCCAATGCAACTGGAGGAAAACAAGTTTCATTAGCTGACTTAATTGTATTAGCTGGTGCCGCAGCAATTGAAAAAGCAGCGAAGGATGGTGGAGTTACTATCAAAGTACCTTTCACGCCGGGTCGTGCAGACGCTTCTCAAGAAGAAACGGATGTAGCTTCTTTTGCAGTATTAGAACCAATTGCTGATGGATTTAGAAATTATATCAAACCACGCACTTTG
Source organism: Sediminibacterium sp. (assembly GCA_030158665.1). Lineage (GTDB taxonomy): Bacteria > Bacteroidota > Bacteroidia > Chitinophagales > Chitinophagaceae > Sediminibacterium. The sequence continues at coordinate 6,635 of JAOASM010000033.1, forward strand.
GTATCGGCAGAAGAAATGTTGATAGACAAAGCTCAATTATTAACCTTGACAGCTCCAGAAATGACGGTGTTAGTTGGTGGTATGCGTGTATTGAATACCAACTTTGATCAATCACATCATGGTGTATTTACAAAAAATCCTGGTGTATTAACCAACGATTACTTTGTAAACTTAATTGACTTTACTACCACATGGAAAGCGAGCGATCACAGTCAAAATGCATTTGAAGGAGTAGATAGAAAAACAGGCGCGGTTAAATGGACAGGAACAAGAGTGGATCTTATCTTTGGTTCTAATTCAGAATTACGTGCATTGGCAGAAGTATATGCTTGTGATGATGCTAAAGAAAAATTTGTACACGATTTTGTTGCAGCTTGGAATAAAGTAATGCAATTAGATCGTTTTGATTTAGCTTAATCATTTCAGTTAACACAAATGATATGCAAGATGGCCTCAAAAGGGCCATCTTTTTTTATGTCACCTATTTAATATCGTTGCTGTGATTTAAATAATTTCCTCTTTTTGTGTTGAAAAAATCTGTATTTTGGAATAACATTTAAACAATACACCATGAAAAAACAGTTCAATTTCATTGTTTTATTATTCGCTGCTTGCTTTGTTTCTTTAAACATTCATGCACAAGAAAGTCCATTAGAAGGCCGTTGGGATCTAACAGTGGATATGGGTGGTGGCAGACTGGCACCTTCATGGTTAGAAGTACGTCATTCTGGAGTTAAAAACTTATTCGGAAGATTTGTGGCAGATGGAGGTAGTGCAAGACCAATTGCACAAGTGTTTTTCAAAGAAGGCAAATTAAGTTTTACCATTCCGCCACAGTGGGATAGAACCGAAAATAATTTAGTGGTTGAAGGTGTACTTGAAGGAGATCAATTAAAAGGCACGATGGTAGCACCATATGGTCAAAAATATACTTGGACTGGTGTTCGCGCACCAAGATTGAATAGTTTGAAAGAAGTGAAATGGGGAACACCGATAAAATTATTGAATACAACAGATTTATCAGGTTGGGAAGCAATGGGTAAAAACAACCAATGGCAAAATATCAATGGGGTGTTGACTAGTCCAAAATCTGGTAGCAACATTAGAACAACTGCAGAATTCGAAGATTTTAAATTGCATATTGAATTTAAATATCCTAAAGGAAGCAATAGCGGTGTATACTTGAGAGGTCGCTATGAAGTTCAGATAGAAGACAATCAAGGTAAAGAACCACAGAATGTATATCTAGGTGGTGTATATGGGTTCATTGATCCATGGGAAAATGCCGCAAAAGCAGCAGGAGAGTGGCAGACCTATGATATCACATTAGTAGGTAGAATGGTTACAGTGGTAGCCAATGGCAAGACGATTATTTTTAAACAAGAAATCCCAGGTATTACAGGTGGCGCCATCAATAGTAATGAAGGCACTCCTGGTCCAATCATGTTACAAGGTGATCATGGTCCGATTGAATTTAGAAATATCATGATCACTCCTGCAAAAAATTAAAAGACTTTTCAGTAATACAAAAAAATGCACTCATATTGAGTGCATTTTTTTTAATAGCTAATTTAAAATAGTTAATTACTTAATGATCACTACTTCTTCAAAAGGAACACGGTGTCTTTTTCCCCAGATGCCTGCATCTGTTCCTTTACCTACACTAATGATCATATTCACTTCGGCTTCTTTTGGCAAGTTCAATGCAGCTTTTACGCGTTTTGCATCAAATCCTTCCATTGGACAACTGTCGAATCCTTCTGCCGCGATGGATAACATAAAAGTTTGAGCAGCTAAAGCACATGATTTATGAACAGTCACGCGTTGATCCGCCTTTCCTCTAAAACGCATCATAGGTCTTGCAGCTCCAATGATAGAGCTCAATGCCGTTCTAAAAAATGTAAGGAATCCTAGTGGATCAGATCCATATGCCATAGGCATTAATTTCCCGTAATAATTCAGCAATCTTTGTTGAGCAGGAGTAGGTTCTCCTTGTATGTCTTGATTGATAATGTCTAAATGCCATTGCACTCTTTTTTTCCAATGGTCTTGACGAGTAACAAATACAACCAATTGCTTGGCTGTTTTTGCGGCATTTTGATTTAAACAAAATTCATGGAATTGAGATTGCAAAGCAGGATCTTGAATCCAATAAAATTCCCATAATTGCATATTACTACTATTAGGGGATAGAATGGCTCTTTCAAGACTTCTTTGAATGACTTCGTTGGGTACTTCCACAGCTGGATCAAATTTTCTATTAGATCTTCTTTTGTGGATAATCTCATCAAATGAATTAGATAATGACATAGGTTATTGTTGAATAAAAAAGCCTCCAAATAATTGAAGGCTTTAAAAATAAGTTTAATTGCGATTAAAACAATCTCATTGCTTTTGCAAAATAGGTAATAGTGCCAGGAAGCGCTAACCAGAAAAATTCTCTGTAAACGAATAATAAAACCACTAAAATAGCGAACCATAAAAAGAATAATGCCCAATATTTTTTCGTGTTAGTTTGTGCTTCCATTTGATACTTTGTTTTAAATTTTTGAATGCTGTTGCAAATATACAATAATTCTTATTTGGACCTATAAATTTGGTCCATAGGTATATTTTAAATCCACTTTCCAGCCTTTTGGCGTGGAAACAATTTTAAGTTTATGGACTTTATTGTCAAAAGAATTCTGGTAATTCATGATGGTGATGGTACTATCCACCGCACTGATTTCATTGATTTGGATAGACGCGAGTCTTATTTGTTGACGTCCTTCTTTATCTAGTCCAAAGTAATTACTAGCCATTTTTTCAAATAAAGCAAGGTTTTCGGCATCTTCAATGATATAGAATTTGGCTTTTTTAAAATTGCCCTGCATGCAGTTCTCAATAAAATAGCGACCACCATCTAAAGGATTGTCTGCCACTTCATATTGGTCCGAAGGGCTACATTGCCATAAAAATAGGGCCAAAAACAGGTATTTTAATTTTTGTAGATGCATAGCCAAAGTTACACCTTTAGGTAGTATTTTTGAAGCATAAAGTGAATACATGAAAAATATACTGTTAGCTATTGGTTTATTGATTGGGGGAAGCTGTATTGGACAACAAAAGCATCCCGATTTTATGCAACAAGGGAATATCTATGAAGTCAATATTCGTCAGTATACCAAAGAGGGCACTTTTAAAGCATTTGCCAAACATCTGCCTAGATTACAAAAAATGGGTGTACAAACATTGTGGTTTATGCCCATTCAGCCAATTTCAAAAGAGGGAAGAAAAGGAAGTCTTGGATCTTATTATGCGGTGGCAAGCTATACAGATGTCAATCCTGAATTTGGCACGCTTTCCGATTTTAATAAAGTGGTGGATCAAGCGCATGCGTTGGGTATGAAAGTTTTGATTGATTATGTGCCCAATCATTCTGGCGCAGACCATCCTTGGTTAAAGACCCATCCTGACTTTTATGAAACTGATTCAACAGGCAAACCAACTTATACTGCTGATTGGTCTGATACCAGGGAATTGAATTTTAATAATTTAGTGATGCAAGATAGCATGATTAATACGATGAAGTATTGGTTACATGCGACAAAAATTGATGGTTTCAGAGTGGATGTTGCTTGGGGTGTACCTTATAGTTTTTGGAATAAGTGTATCCCAGCATTAAAATCAATAAGAGATATTTATTTGTTAGCAGAAGCGGATGATGCCAAATTACATGAGAGTGGATTTGATGCCACTTATACATGGACAGAGTTTCATGTTTTGAATGATATCGCAGCGGGCAAGAAGAATGTATTGGCGTTAGATACAGTGTTGAATAAAATTGAAACAGATTTTATGAAAGGGGCTCATAGATTGTATTTCACTAGCAACCATGATGAAAACTCTTGGAACAAAGCAGATTATGCAACGATGCCAGGTGCAAGTCATGCGCCATTTGCTGTATTCACACAAACTTATAATAGAACAATGCCTTTGATTTATAGCGGTCAAGAAGAGCCTGTATTAAGACCATTGGCGTTTTTTGAAAAAGACAGTATTGAGTTCAATAAATATGAGCGTGCTAATTTTTACACAACACTTTTAAAATTGAGAAAATCTAATCCTGCTTTTGCAGATAATGCTAATTTTAAAAGATTGAAAGTGAATCTTCCTGGGCAGATCATGGCATATGAAAGAAGCAATGGCAGAGATAAGGTTGTGGTTGTGTTGAACTTGTCCAATCAACCTCAACAAGCAATCGTTGAGGATATTGAACCTGGATTTTATGTAGATGGGTTCACTGGACAAAATCCAAAAGACATTCGATATGTACAAATGAAAGCTTGGGGATACCAGGTTTTTGTGAAGCAATATTTAGATTAACAATCGTAAGACAATTATTCAATATCCTGTTTTCGAAAAATCATACGCTATGACAAAACAATTTCTAGTAGACCAAATCAAAGCAAAGCAATCTTACTTATGTGTTGGATTGGATACAGATATTGAAAAATTACCCGCTGGTTTACCTAAGAATAAAGCAGGCGTAATTGCTTTTAATAAAGCCATCATTGATGCGACAGCAGATTACTGTGTGAGTTATAAAATCAATACTGCTTTTTATGAGTCTCAAGGTATTGCAGGATGGGAAGCGATGGAAGCCACATTGGCGCATATTCCAAAAACACATTTCACTATTGCCGATGCTAAAAGAGGCGATATCGGAAACACATCTGCTCAGTATGCAAAAACATTTTTTGAAACTTTGCCTTTTGATGCCATTACAGTAGCACCTTATATGGGAAAAGATAGCATTGATCCATTTTTAGCATACAGTAATAAATGGACCATTGTATTAGGTTTAACTTCTAATCCGGGTAGTCAAAATTTTGAACAACAAAAATTAGCCAACGGTCAATTTTTATATGAATCTGTTTTAGAACAAGTGGCAAGTTGGGGTACACCTGAACAATTGATGTTTGTCATTGGTGCCACTAAAGCAAATGATTTTGAATCTATCAGAAAAATCATACCTGCCCATTTCTTATTGGTACCAGGAGTTGGTGCGCAGGGTGGAAGCTTGTCGGAAGTGACTAAATATGGCAAGAACGATGCAGTTGGGTTGCTCATTAATGCAAGTAGAGCAGTCATCTTTGCAAGCAGTGGAAAGGACTTTGCTGAAGATGCCGCCATCGCTGCTAAAGGATATGCTGATGAAATGAAAGCATTGTTATCCTAAGAAAATAGGTTTATGCTAATTAAACATTTGTAATCAACAACTAAAGACAGTTGGAAGCTATCACAAATGAATTGTTTCTCCTTCAGTTTTAGCAATCACAATCGTTGCAGCACTATTTCCAATAATATTGGTAATGGCCCTTGCTTCACTCATGAATTTATCTACACCTAATAAAAATGCAAGTCCTTCAATAGGGATCTTTTGCATAGTAGCTAAGGTAGAAGCAAGTACAATGAATCCACTTCCTGTAACGCCCGCAGCACCTTTTGAAGTGAGCATCAAAATGAATAACATGGTTACAATTTCTGCAGTACTCAAATGAACATTGTACAATTGAGCAATAAAGATCACTGCCATTGATAAATAAATAGATGTTCCATCTAGATTAAAGGAATAACCAGTGGGTACCACTAAGCCCACTACTGATTTTGAACAACCCATCTTTTCTAATTTATTCATCAGCGATGGCATCGCTGGCTCTGAAGAGGATGTGGCAAAGACAATCAATAATTCCTCCTTGATATTTTTAAGAAGTTTGAAAATGGACAGTTTGAAATAACGTAAAATAAGCCCAAGAATAACAAATACAAATAAGGCCATTGTTAAGTACATCGTAATCATCAATTTCCCTAAAGGCAATAAAGTAGCTAGTCCATATTTACCAATGGCATAAGACATGCCTCCTAAAGCGCCAAGGGGTGCAAAATACATGACCCATTTAAGCCCTAAAAAAACATAGTGGGTGAGTCTTCCAATTTGATGAAGATATTGCGCTCTTTTTGGTAAATAATTTAACAAAAAGCCAACAAAAATGGCAAGTATTAAAACTTGCAAATTGGTATTGCTTGCCACAATGCCCCAAAGATCAAAATTGGTTTTGCTTGTGTATTTTGCTGGATCCTGCATTTGTAATCCTGACTTATCAATATTTCCCGGTTGTATCCACAAAGCTACTACGACACCAATGGCTAAAGAAAGTGTACTTACAATTTCAAAGTAGACGAGAGAGACTAATCCAATTCGGCCTACTTTTTTTAAATCCCCCATGCTTGCAATACCAAGGGTTACAGTTAAAAATATGATTGGATAGGTGAAAATTTTAATCACTTGTATGAACCCTTTTGCAAGTGGTTCTAATTGGATGGCAGTACTTGGGAAATAGACTCCTAAAAATATGCCCAAAATAATGGCAAGCAGTACATAGAAACTAAGATGGGTTATGATTTTTCTCATATGCAATTTGGGCTAATTAATGCCTTGTAAATATAGTTTTTTAAGTCCTTTCTACTACCTTTATGCTCCAATCATTATTATTAAAAATTACAAACTATGGCAGTAAGAGCAGATTTGTTTGAATCACCAGATTATTACCAGTTAGATGAATTAATGTCTGAAGAAAATTTAATGGTTAGAGATGCAGTTAGAACCTATGTAAAATCAGAAATATCACCCATCATAGAGGAGTATGCGCAGAAAGCAGAGTTCCCAAAACAAATTGTAAAACAACTAGGTGATCTTGGATGTTTTGGCCCGACAGTTCCAACAGAATATGGAGGTGGCGGTTTGGATTATATTAGTTACGGTTTAATGATGCAAGAATTGGAAAGAGGAGATAGTGGAGTAAGAAGTACAGCGAGTGTTCAAGGATCGTTGGTGATGTTTCCAATTTATGCTTACGGAAGCGAAGCGCAAAAGCAAAAGTATTTACCAAAATTAGCTTCAGGTGAATGGTTGGGTTGTTTTGGTTTGACAGAACCAGATCATGGATCTAATCCATCTGGTATGCTAACGAATATTAAAGATGCTGGAGATCATGTTATATTAAACGGTGCAAAGATGTGGATCAGCAATGCCCCATTTGCACAAGTGGCTGTTGTTTGGGCAAAGAATGAAGCGGGAGAAATTATTGGCTTAATTGTAGAGCGAGGAATGGAAGGCTTTACAACACCAACAACACATGGTAAGTGGAGTTTACGTGCAAGTGCAACTGGTGAATTGGTTTTTGACAATGTTAAAGTGCCTAAAGAAAATATTTTACCGAACATCAAAGGATTGAAAGGTCCTTTGGGTTGTTTAAGTAAAGCTAGATTTGGTATAGCGTGGGGTGCAATTGGTGCAGCAATGGATTGTTATGATACAGCATTAAGATATAGTAAAGAGAGAGTTCAATTTGGTAAGCCAATTGGTGGATTCCAATTGCAACAAAAGAAATTGGCGGAAATGGTGACTGAAATTACTAAAGCGCAATTGTTGGTATGGCGTTTAGGTGTCTTGATGAATGAAGGTCGAGCTACTGCTGCTCAAATTAGTATGGCTAAAAGAAATAGTTGTGAAATCGCTACTAATATCGCTAGAGATGCTAGACAGATGTTAGGTGGAATGGGTATTACTGGAGAGTACTCTGTAATGCGTCATATGATGAACTTAGAAAGTGTGATCACTTATGAGGGAACACATGATATTCATTTGTTGATTACTGGAATGGATGTGACAGGTTTCAACGCATTTAAATAAATTATGGCAGCGGAGCGTATTTTTTTAATAGGGATGATGGGTTCAGGGAAGTCTCATTGGTTAAAGCAATTGGCAAAATGGAATAAATCTGTTGGTTACGATTTGGATGCTTTGATTGAAATGAACGAAGAGAAAACCATCTCTGAAATTTTTAACGAAGATGGCGAAGCTTATTTTAGAAAAGCAGAGTCAAAGATTTTGAAATGGTTTAAGGAAAAGAAAAAATATGTCGTTGCTACAGGAGGAGGAACAGCTTGTTTTCAGGAAAATATAGATTTCATGAAAAAAGAAGGTGTGGTCATTTGGTTAGATGAATCGATAGAAGTGTTGGTGAAAAGGTTATCAATCGATAAAGCACATCGCCCATTGATAGCAGCTCTTTCAGATCAAGAACTCACAGCCTTTTTGGAACAAAAATTAGTAGAAAGACATCCTTTTTACAAACAAGCACATTATCGATTGACATCTGAACAGATCAATGAAGCAGGTCTCAAAAAGTTAATTCAAAAACATGCATCGTAAAATTTTACTTTGGGGAATTTGCTTCGCATTGGTCGCAGTTTTGCTTGGTGCATTTGGGGCGCATGCGTTGAAATCGATTTTGAGCCCTGAGAAATTACAAAGTTACGAGACAGGTGTGCGCTATCAATTGATCCATGCATTGGCATTGATTGCCTTATCTATTTATTGCCAACTAAACGAGGCAGCCCATGGAACAATTAAGGGTATCAGATGGGCGGCTAATTTTTTTATTGTGGGTTGTTGCTTATTTAGCGGGTCTATTTATGGGCTTTCCTTACTATCTATCACACAGTCAAGCTGGGCAGTGCTACTTGGGCCTATTACGCCAATTGGAGGTCTTTGCTTCATGCTGGGCTGGGCAAGTTGGGCTAGGGTTGTTTGGTTGAATAAAGTGGATATGTAGCCAATTTCTTTTTATATTTGTCCCCATGGCAAATACGCTTAAAAGCAAATCAACACCAAAGGTAAATTCCCCGATTTTAAATCCGGATAAAGAAGCAGATGTAGTCGTATCTGAAGTAGTGAAAGACGAACGAACAATGAAGATATTGGGCGCCGTCTCATTATTGGTAAGCTTATTTCTTTTTGTTGCATTTACCTCTTATTTATTTACTTGGCAAGAAGACCAAGACATGGTTCAATTATGGAGAACACAATTGTTTTCTACACAAGATGTGAAAGCCAATAATTTACTGGGATATATTGGGGCATTCTTTGCATATCAAATTATGTTCAATGGATTTGGCTTGGCAGCTTATTTGTTTTGCACTTTCTTTTTTGTATTGGGGGTGAATTTATTTTTCACAAAACCTATTTTTAGTTTATGGCGTAACCTTAGATATGTATTAGTTGGATTGTTGGTACTAAGTACTTGCTTTGCCTATTTTACGCCAAACGCTGCTTTCTCTTGGGGAGGCGCTTTAGGTGAGTACAGCAGTAGCTGGTTAATCAAATGGGTAGGCCGTTTTGGTACGGGTGCTATTTTATTCATCGCAGGATTTAGTTATTTCATATGGAGATTTAATCCAAAATTCAATGTGCCTAGTTTTGATTTTTTAATTCCTGCAAAAAAAGTCGAAGAATCTACATTCATTAGTGAAGACACAGAGGAAGCAGTGAAGCAAGAATGGGATTTAAACAATCCTCCTGTAGCGGTGACTCCAGTTGCAACTGGTAATACTTTAAAAGAGAATGCTTCTGGAATTTCTGTGATCATGCCAGAGGCAGATGAAGACGCGACAGCGTCTGATGAGCTTGGAGAGCTTGGTCCTAAATTATTCATTGATGAATTGACTTTAGAAGAAGCTGCGCCAGAAGAAAAAAAAACTCCAATAGTGAATGAGCTTGATAATGATGATGATGTTGATGATGCCGAAGAAGAAGAGGATGCGGAAGCATCCGATGGAGAGGAAGCGTCTGATGGTGAAGCTGAGCTTGAGGACGACGAAGATTTAGATATTGACGATGAACTCTTAGAAGACCTTGATTTAGAAATCAATGAAGTGCCCAAGGAAGCAGTTACTGCAGCAGTAGGTAGCCTTGCCACTAAATATGACGCAACGCTCGATTTAAAAAATTATAAGTATCCGCATATCAATTTATTGGAGACGCATGGTTCTGAAAAAATTGTACAAGATCCAGAAGAATTAGAGACCTACAAAAATCAAATTATTGCGACTTTAAAAAACTATGATATTGCGATTCAACGTATCTCAGCAACAGTAGGTCCAACAGTCACATTATATGAGATTGTACCTGCGCCAGGTGTGCGTATTAGCAGAATCAAAAATTTGGAAGATGATATTGCCTTAAGTTTAGCTGCATTGGGTATTCGTATCATTGCGCCTATTCCTGGTAAAGGGACAATTGGTATAGAAGTACCCAATATTCGTAAGTCCATTGTAAGCATGAAAACTTTATTGGCTAGTGAGAAATTCCAAACTAGTCAGCATTCATTGCCTATTGCAATTGGTAAAAAAATTGACAATGAAAATTTCATTGTTGACTTAGCAAGTATGCCACACTTATTGATGGCAGGTGCAACAGGTCAAGGTAAATCAGTTGGATTGAATGCCATATTGGTTTCATTATTATATAAGAAACATCCTTCTCAACTAAAATTTGTTTTAGTAGATCCAAAGAAAGTAGAGTTGAGTTTGTACCGTGTCATTGAAAAACATTTCTTGGCAAAATTGCCTGGAGAGGAAGACGCGATTATTACTGATACGAAAAAAGTAATCAATACATTGAATGCATTATGTATTGAAATGGACAACCGTTACGACTTATTAAAAGAAGCAGGTTGTAGAAATATTAAAGAATACAACGAGAAGTTTACTTCAAGAAAATTAAATCCAGAAAAAGGACATCAATACTTGCCATTCATTGTGTTGGTTGTGGATGAGTTTGCAGATTTAATTATGACTGCTGGCAAAGAAGTAGAAATGCCAATTGCGCGTCTAGCACAGTTAGCGAGAGCGGTGGGAATCCACTTAATTATTGCTACGCAAAGACCTTCTGTCAATATTATTACAGGAACTATCAAAGCGAATTTCCCTGCTCGTATTGCCTTTAAAGTATCTAGTAAGATAGATAGCCGTACGATTTTAGATGCAGGTGGTGCTGAGCAGTTAATAGGTAAAGGAGATATGTTGGTGAGTTACAATGGAGAGATTACGCGTTTGCAATGTGCTTTTGTGGACACACCAGAGGTAGATCGTGTATGTAATTTCATTGCGGAACAAAAAGGATATCCAGATGCTTTCTTATTACCTGAATATATTGATGAGAAAGATTTAGAAGCCTCAGGTTTTGATGCAGGAGATAGAGATAGTTTGTTTGAAGATGCAGCTAAGTTGATTGTGAGTGCTCAAGTAGGTTCAACTTCCTTTATACAAAGAAGGATGAAGTTGGGTTATAATAGAGCTGGCAGATTGATGGATCAATTAGAAGCAGCAGGTATCGTTGGACCAAGCCAGGGTAGTAAGCCAAGGGAAGTCCTATACAAATCTGATGCAGAGCTCTATGATTTCTTGCAAAACTTATAATAATCCATAAGGATTGACTATTTTTGCAAAAGTTTAAACACAAGATTTTCCTTAGCCCTTTATATAACCATTATGAGAATAGCTATCATCTGTTTATTGAGTATTTTAACTTTACAAATTCATGCTCAAAAAGACCCTGTTGCCAAGGCTATTTTGGACAAAGTAGGGGTCAAAGTGAAGTTATCTAAAGGAATATTGGTAAAGATTCAACTGGTCTCAAAGAACAATAAAGGAAAGGCTTTAGGTACTAAATTGATCCAGTTGAAGATGAAAGGGGAGAAATACCTTTTGAATGAGGGTAAATTAGAAATCCTTTGCGACGGCATTTCAATCTATAATTTTGACGGCGTAAATACCATATCTAAGTCTAGTTTAGCTGAAACGGAGCAAACCTTGAGCCCACAGAAGCTACTTTCTGGCAACTACGATAAAGACTTCAATTTCAAGTTATTAGCTCAAAATGCCAATACAGCAACCATCGAACTATTCCCAATTGATCGAAAAAAGGGCTTTCAAAAAGTTACTTTAGTGATTGATAAGGTAAAATCCGCCCTCGCAAATGCAATCATTTTAGATAAAAGCAACAATATTACTGACGTAAAAGTGGTTTCTATCAACTATACGGCAAGTTTAGAAGACAAGTTATTCGTTTTCAATAGGGCAAAATACCCTAAAAACGTAGAAATATTTGACTAAACTATTGATTTAGTTACGCTTTTATCCCTATCTTTGCAGCCGAAATAAACAAAACAAAACCGTAGTTAATTGTTAACTACAATAAAAGAAGTTCTACAATGTCTAACTTAACAAAAGAGAAAAAAGCAAGCATTTTTGCTGAATTTGGTGGTAAAGCAACAAACACTGGTTCAATTGAAGGTCAAATTGCTTTATTAACACAACGTATCGCGCACATCTCTGGTCATTTAAAGGCCAACCACAAAGACCATTCAACTCAAAGAGGTTTGATGCAATTAGTGGGTCAGCGTAAGCGTTTATTGGTTTATTTACAAAAACATAACCTTACTGGTTACCGCGCACTAATTGAGAAATTAGGCTTAAGAAAATAATCAAGAACTACTTATAATAGCTGTCCCAACTGTACTACTACGGTTGGGATTAGTTGTTTATATGCGTCTGTTTTTTTTCTGCTCGTTTTTGTAATAGATTCAATAGAGTCCATTCTAACACACCAAAATTTTTAAAAATGTTATCACAACCAAAATCAGTAAAATTCGAGATCAATCCAGGTCAAGAAATTTTTATAGAGACAGGTAAATTGGCACGTCAAGCAGACGGAGCAGTTACCATCAGACAAGGAAATTGTATTTTATTAGCTACAGTTGTAGCCAATAAAGATCCTAAAGAAGGACAAGACTTCTTCCCTTTGAGTGTAGATTATCAAGAGAAGTTTGCATCTGCAGGCCGTATCCCAGGATCTTTCTTTAAAAGAGAAGCAAGATTAAATGATTATGAGATCTTAACTAGCCGTTTAATTGACCGTGCGTTAAGACCATTGTTCCCAGAAGATTATTTATGCGATGTACAAGTATTGATCTCATTGGTTTCTAGCGATGAGAACGTGATGCCTGATTCATTAGCATGTTTAGCGGCATCAGCAGCATTGGCTGTATCGAATATCCCTATTAAAGAAATTATTTCTGAAGTAAGAATAGCAAAGATTGACGGCAAATTTGTGATCAATCCTTCTAAATCTGAATTGGCTAAATGTGAATTAGAATTCATCATTGCAGCAACAGAAAAGAACTTGATGATGGTGGAAGGTGAAGCGAAAGAATGTTCTGAAGAAGAATTAGTTCAGTGTTTAGAAATTGCACACGAAGCAATCCGTAAGCAAATCAAGGCACAAGCTGAATTAAGAAAAATCGTTGGTATAACAGAAGTGCGCGATTACAAGAAGCCAGAGCAAGATGAAATGATCCGCGAAAAAGTATACGCTTTTGCAAAAGCAAAAGTAGATGCTATCGCTAGATTGGGTTCTGCAAAACACGAAAGAAGCGATGCGTTTTCAGCATTGAAAAAAGAAATTATAGAACATTTAGGCACAGAGATTACAGACTTGCAAAAGAAATTAGCAGGTAAGTATTACGAAGACCTTAAATGGGAAGTGGTTAGAGATATGATGGTAGATAGCCGTATCCGTTTAGATGGCCGTAAATTAGATGAAGTACGTCCTCTAGCAATGGAGATTGGTCCATTACCAACACCACACGGTTCTTCTTTATTTACAAGAGGAGAAACCCAATCTTTAACAACGGTAACATTAGGTACAAAGTTGGATGAGTTGATGCAAGAAACTGCAGCAAGTGCAGAATATGCAAAATTCTTCTTACACTATAATTTCCCTCCATTCTCTACAGGTGAAGTGAAAATGATGCGTGGTGTAGGTCGTCGTGAAGTGGGTCATGGTAACTTGGCAATGCGTTCATTGAAGCAAATGTTACCAGATAGTACTGTATTCCCTTACACATTGCGTGTTGTATCTGATATCTTAGAATCAAACGGGTCATCTTCAATGGCGACTGTTTGTGCCGGTTCATTAGCCTTAATGGATGCAGGTGTGCCTATTCCAAAACACGTAAGTGGTGTGGCGATGGGATTGATTTCTAGAGAAGATGGTAAGTATGCTATTTTAACAGATATCTTAGGAGATGAAGATCATTTAGGAGATATGGATTTCAAAGTAACTGGTACACGTGATGGTATCTGCGGTGTTCAAATGGACATTAAAGTAGATGGCTTAAGCATGGACATTATGAGAGAAGCATTGTCTCAAGCAAGAAAAGGACGTTTACACATTTTGGATGCCATGTATGAGTGTACACCAGCTGCTCGTGCAGATGTGAAGCCACATGCGCCAAGAATGGTTAAGATAATCATTGATAAGGAATTCATTGGTGCTGTTATCGGGCCAGGTGGAAAGATTATCCAAGAAATGCAAAGAACCACTGGTGCTACTATCAATATTGAAGAAGTGGGCAACCATGGCGAAGTAAGTATCTTCTCTGCTAATAAGGAAAGCCTTGACGCTGCAGTAAGATGGATCAACGGTATTGTAGCTGTTCCAGAAATTGGAGACGAATATGAAGGTGTAGTAAAGGGTATTAAAGAATTCGGTGCTTTCGTTGAGTTTATGCCAGGCAAACAAGGTTTATTGCACATTAGTGAAATAAGCTGGAAGCGTTTGGAGACAATGGAAGGTATCTTTAATGAAGGTGATACAGTGAAAGTGAAATTAATTGGATTAGATCCTAAAACAGGTAAATTCAAATTAAGTCACAAAGCTTTATTACCACGTCCAGAGCAAGCGCCTCGCGAAGATCGTGGACCACAACAATAGCATTTACATGTCTTAAATATAAAATGCCCTGCTAATACCGCGGGGCATTTTTTTTGGAACTAACTTTACAGTAGATTGTTAGCCTGAATCATATTGGAATAGGTATTTATTCCAATTTTAAATACAATTAAATTGAACAAAATGTCCAAAGAATATATCCAAATAGAATTCGACTTTAATAATCAAGAGCAGTTTGACATGCTAGTGGCGGAGCTAGCAGATTTGGGTTTTGATGGGTTCAATGAAGAGGAACTGAGACCTGGACAGAATGATGGAGTGGCATTGTCAAACGGGCTTGGTATTGGTGCTGGACACTGTAAGACTTTCATGTTGGCAGACCAATTTGAGGAGGATCAAGTGCAAAATGAATTAGATATTATATTCAATAAATATGGTTTAACTTATTCTAAATCAATTATTAAAGAGCAAAATTGGAATGCTGTTTGGGAGTCAAATTTCGATCCAGTTAGGGTGGGAGACTTTGTTGGTATCAGGGCGCATTTCCATCCAACGTTTGAGCCAGCTGTGGAGTTTGATATTAAGATCACGCCTAAAATGAGTTTTGGTACCGGGCATCATCCCACCACGTTTACGATGATACAATTGATGCAAAAGATTGATTTCGATGCAAAAACAGTGTATGATTTTGGAACTGGTACGGGAATTCTTGCAATACTTGCCGAAAAATTAGGAGCAAAAAAAGTGCATGCGGTAGATAATGATGATTGGTGTATTGAAAACGCAGAAGAGAACATTAGCAATAATGAATCTAAAGTGATTACCATTGAAAAAGTGGAATCAGCCTTACAAAAGCAACAATATGATATCGTATTAGCCAATGTGAATAGACATATCATAGAAGCCAATATGGACGAATTGACTTTAATTGGGAAACCAGACGGAATTTTAGTATTAAGTGGCTTACTAATTGAGGATCAATCAGATATCGTTAAATTAGCCAGTTCTAAAGGTTGGAAATTACAGCAAATACAACCATTGAATGGGTGGGTTAGTATACTATTTAACAGGTAGAATTGTTTCGAAGAAATTAGGTCTAAAATGGCATTCAATTTTTTGGTTGTATATTTGCCTACCCCAAACACGATTCAATGAACGAAATAATGCTTGTTATAGTCGCTTACCTTTTAGGTTCTATACCTACTTCGGTCTGGGTAAGCAAGGCTGTTTTTGGAATTGATATACGCCATTATGGTAGTGGCAATCCTGGTGCGACCAATACTTTTAGGGTTTTAGGTTCTAAATGGGGCGCTTTTGTGATGACAGCAGATATTACAAAGGGCGTGATTGCGACTTCTTTATACATTCTCATTCCTTATTATTTACATAATGAATTGGCTCGAACCAATTTTATGATTGCATTAGGGATGGCTGCTGTAGTTGGACATGTTTTCCCCATCTGGGCTGATTTTAAAGGGGGGAAAGGTGTAGCAACAATACTAGGCATGGCTTTAGCAATTCAACCCATTGTGGCACTAATTTGTATCATAGTCTTCTTAATCACCTTGTTTACAACAAGATTTGTTTCCTTAAGCTCCATGTTGGCGGGTGTGGCATTTATGGTATTGATTCTATTTATTTTCAAAGAAAAGGAAACATCCTATAGGATTTTTGCCATTGTTGTGGCATTAATGGTAGTGGTAACACACCAGAAAAATATAGGAAGATTGCTAAAAGGGGAAGAACATAAAGCCCCTCTGTTCAAGAAAAACAGAAAACAGCAGGACTAAATTTATCGAATTGTTTTATTTTTGCTTGATTATCAACTCATTAGAAAGATTTATTCAATTAACTACTTGCAACTAACTGGAATTGCTTAACTTTGCAATCCTTATAAATCCTAACATTTATGTCGATCAGTCAGAATATTTTGGAGAAATTACAGTTAAAGGATGAGAAAAACTTACTGATTCAAGGTTTACCTTCAAGCGTTGAGAAGCAATTTGCAAAGTTGAATTACTGTAAGAATCTGACGCCTTTATTAAAAACGAGGAAAATTGATTTCGCGCTTATTTTCGCAATTAACCAATTGCAATTAAACAATATCCTAAAAGAAGTTTTCTCTGCATTGACTAACGAGAGTAAATTATGGATTGCCTATCCTAAAACAAGTTCTAAGATCGTTTCTGACTTAAATAGAGACGCAAGTTGGGAGATTTTAGCCAATAACGAATATGAAGCCATTCGTCAAGTGACTTTGGATCATGTTTGGACAGCGCTACGTTTTACTAAATACGATCAAATCCCGAATAGAAATAGATCCTTCGCTGACTTTAAATCACCTAATATCGAAATCGATGATTTTGAGAAAAGACTGATTGCATTGCCAATTGAAGTAGAGAAATTATTCCAATCACATGAAGAAGCAAGAGAGTTCTTTACGTCTCTTTCAATCATCAATCAAAAGGAATATTTAAGTTGGATCAATGGTGCAAAAAAAGAAGAAACCAAGCAAAAGCGTTTAGAGGCCACTTTGGAAAAATTGATTGCAGGCAAGCAGAATCCGTCTGAAAAATAAGTCTTACTTGAATATCACGGTCCCAATAATTTGGGTTAATTCACGTTCTGCATCTTTTAGATGCTTGTGTATATGCAGTAATTGTATCTGCTCATCACCGCTTATTTTCTCCATATCTTCCTGGTTCTGACGAATCATTTTCTTAATCTTTCTCAGTTTATAGTACAAGAGACTCACTTCAATGTCATGTTGAAATGGCACATCTGCAACTATCTTTTTGATGCCTAGCTTTTCATTCCATCTATGGCTTAATTCGTGTTCTGGCTCAAAAAGTCCCATCACCAATTGTTGAATCTGAGGATCCTCATGGTATTGCAAAGTTTTATTATTGGGCATTTTACCAGCGGCCTGCCAATCAAAATAAACCTTAACCAATTGAATCATCTCCTGGTTGTCTAAAGGGAAAGGTTCCAATTCTTCTGCAATCCAAGTAGCGGCTAGTCTTCCATCCGCCAATACTTCGTTCCCATATTCGATTAATAATCTTACTAAGTTCTTTTCATGTAAAAGGTCCTTGTCAAGTACGATATCAATATTGTCAAGCTCCTGTGTTTCATTTTGGAAACTAGGCATCAAAATGGCTGCTTCGTCATAGGCCATTTTCTTTTCTTCTTTGACAATCTTATCACGCTTGAACTTATTCACCAGCTGGGTTAACCCAGTTTCGTCGATACGCAAAATGTCGGCACACTTTCTAACGTATTCTTGCAATTTTGTAAAATCTTCTGCTTTATTGATTTTACTTAATGTCTCAGCCATTTGATTGACTAGACTATTTTTTTTATTCAGATCGTTGCCGACTTCTTTTAATTGAACTTCTAATTGGAATAAGATAAAATCCTTCTTTGCGGATTGCACAAAATCCCTAAATGCATCTGGTCCTACCTTATTGACATAACTATCTGGATCTTCATTATCAGGAATCAAAACCAATTGCACGTTAAGGCCTTCCTCAAGAGCCATATCCAATCCCCTTAATGCGGCCTTTACACCTGCAGCATCTCCATCATAAATAATGGTCAGGTTCTGCGTATATTTCTTGACCAACCTTAATTGATCTATCGTCAAAGAAGTACCACCACTTGCTACTACGTTTTCAATGCCTGCTTGGTGTAAACTCACTACATCGGTATAGCCTTCTACCAATAAACATTCATTGGCTTTATCGATAGCTGTTCTTGCAAAATAAGACCCATATAAAATCCTACTCTTTACATAAATTTCGTTCTCTGGGGTATTGATGTATTTGGGAGAGCGATCGTTCTTTGCAATTTGTCTTGCACCAAATCCAATGATCTTACCAGTGGTGTTATGGATGGGGAAGATGATACGGTCTCTATAATTGTCCTGCCATTCTCCATTACGTTCTACGACTAAACCAGTTCTTGCAAAAAGTTCTGGATTGAACTGATTTTGAATCAATGCTTTTGCTAAACTATCTCTATCAGAGGGGTTGTAGCCTATTTTAAATTTCTCTACGATAGGCCTTAAAAATCCTCGATGCTGCATGTAGCTTTGAGCAATCGTAGCGCCTGCTTCCGTATCCCAATATTGCTTGGTGAAAAAGTCCATAGCAAAGTGATTGATCGCATATAAACTGTCAGCAGTTTGTTGCGCTATCTTTTGTGCAGGACTCGTCTCTGTTTCTTCAATTTCAATATTGTATCTTGCTGCCAACCATCTTAATGCTTCTACATAACTATACTTTTCATGTTCCATCAAAAAAGTGATGGTATTACCGCTCTTGCCACATCCAAAACATTTATAGATTTCCTTGGCAGGAGAAACGGTGAAAGAGGGAGATTTTTCGTTGTGAAAAGGGCAATTGCCTAAATAATTGGTGCCTCTTTTTTTTAATTTCACAAATTCACCCACCACATCAATGATGTCAATTCGGCTGGTAATTTGTTGAATGGTTTGAGGCGTAATCATAGGAGCGCGAATTTAACAAATCTTATACTATTCTTGGGTAGAAAACTCCATATCGTCACTATCAAGCAGTTCTCGCTCAATTTCTTCCATTTGAACAATATCCCAAGCCTCGGATTCGGTTGGAGTTAAGTTCATCACTTCGCCAAATTCAGTCAAATCAAGGGCGTTTTGAAGGTCCTCTGACAAGCAACAAAGTACAAAACTGGTATTATTGTCATAAAAAGCCTCTTGAAGCTGCGCAAATAGCTCCATAATGGCTAATTCCCAGTGTTTTACAGCGGATAGGTTCACTACTAGGTTTTTAGGACTAGTCATGCCTAATTTTTTGATCAAATCATTCAATTCTGGCACGAGATTTGAACTAAGACTAGGGTCGAGTAAGCTTAAAACGGTGAATTTCTCTTTGGTATCTATTTTATAGTTCATAGTGACATACTTTAGGGTAAAATTATTCGTTTATCTAATAACAGCTCGAATTAATTATATGGATAACAATTTTTCAACACAAGTTAAGGAAATCATCTCTTATAGCAGAGAGGAGGCTTTAAGATTAGGCAATGATTTTATTGGAGCGGAGCACCTAATGTTAGGTTTGATCCGTGATCAAGAAAATACGGCCATTAAAGTTTTAAGACAGTTAAATGTCAACCTAGGTGAATTAAGAAAAGAGATTGAACTAGCCGTAAAAGATAAGTCTGGTAAAAATATTGCCAATATCAATAGTCTGCCCCTTACTAAACAAGCGGAGAAAGTCATTCGTGTGACCGTATTGGAAGCGAAGGCATTGAAAAGCCCCATGGTAGAAACGGAGCACTTATTATTGAGTATTTTAAAGAATAAAGAAAATATAGCGACTCAAATTTTAAATCAATTCGATGTTGATTATGATTTGTTTCGCAATGAGTTAGGTATGGTAGGTTCTGCGCCTTCTGCACCATCTAGTCCCAGTTCAGAATACCAAGAAGAAGGTGAAGATGATTTTGATGATGAAAAAAGTAGGGGTGGTTTTGGCGCAGGTTCGAAATCAAAACCAACTGCACCAAGTAAATCTAAAACGCCTGTATTAGATAATTTCGGTAGAGATATCACTAAGTTGGCGGAGCAAGATGCATTGGATCCAATTGTGGGAAGAGAGGCAGAGATTGAAAGAGTGAGTCAAATTCTTAGCCGTCGTAAAAAGAACAACCCAATTTTGATAGGTGAGCCAGGTGTGGGTAAGACGGCAATTGTAGAAGGGCTTGCATTAAGAATTGTTCAAAGAAAAGTAAGTCGCGTTTTATTTGATAAAAGGGTTATCTCATTAGATTTAGCTGCTTTAGTGGCGGGTACAAAGTACCGTGGTCAATTCGAAGAGCGTATGAAAGCGATCATGAATGAGTTAGAGAAAAACAGAGATGTCATTTTATTTATAGATGAGATTCATACCATTGTGGGTGCCGGTGGAGCAAGCGGATCTTTAGATGCTTCCAATATCTTTAAGCCTGCTTTGGCTAGAGGAGAATTGCAATGTATTGGTGCTTCTACTTTGGATGAGTATAGAATGCATATCGAAAAAGATGGTGCATTGGATCGTCGTTTCCAAAAAGTAATCATTGAGCCACCTAGTGTAGCGGATACCATTACTATTTTAAACAATATCAAATCTAAGTACGAGGATTACCATAGTGTTATTTATGATCAAGAAGCGATAGAAGCTTGTGTGAAATTAAGTGACCGTTATATGACGGATCGTTTGCTACCAGATAAAGCCATTGACGTTTTGGATGAAGTGGGCGCAAGGGTGCACTTGAAAAATATTTCTGTTCCAGAAGATATTGTGGAATTAGAAAAACAAATTGAGGAAGTAAAGAACGAAAAAAATAGAGTCGTAAAAAGTCAACGTTTTGAGGAAGCTGCAAGCTTGAGAGATACCGAGAAAAAACTAGGCGAAGCATTAGAAAAAGCAAAATTAAATTGGGAGGAAGATAGTAAGAATAAAAGATTCCCAATCAATGAAGAGCATATTGCAGAAGTAATTAGTATGATGACTGGCATACCTGTTAAGCGTATGGTGGAGGCTGAGACAACTAAATTGCGTAAGATGGCTGATGACATGAAAGGTATGGTCATTGGACAGGATGATGCAATCAGTAAAGTAGTCAAGGCAATTCAGAGAAATAGAGTAGGATTAAAAGATCCAAAGAAGCCAATTGGAACTTTTATTTTCCTTGGTCCTACAGGAGTGGGTAAAACTGAATTAGCACGAGCTTTAGCAAGAAACATGTTTGACTCAGAAGAATCTTTGATTCGAATTGACATGAGTGAATACATGGAAAAATTTGCAGTCTCTCGTTTAATTGGAGCGCCTCCAGGATATGTAGGGTATGAAGAGGGTGGACAATTGACAGAGAAAGTACGTCGTAAGCCTTACTGTGTGATCTTATTAGATGAAATAGAAAAAGCGCATCCAGATATCTACAATATTTTACTACAAGTATTAGATGATGGTATATTAACAGATGGATTGGGTCGTAAAGTTGATTTTAAGAACACGCTAATCATCATGACTTCTAATATTGGTGCACGTCAACTAAAAGAATTTGGAGATGGAGTTGGTTTTGCAACAGCTACAAGAATGCAACAAACAGACGAGAACAATCGATCTGTCATTGAGAAGGCATTGAAGCGAACCTTCTCTCCAGAGTTTTTAAACAGAATAGATGATGTGGTTGTTTTCAATTCATTGACCAAAGAAAATATTTATTTGATCATTGACATCATCATGAAAAACGTATTAGCTCGTTTAGTAAATCTAGGGTTAAACCTTGTGTTAACAGACGCTGCTAAAGAATTCATTGCAGACAAGGGTTACGACATTCAATTTGGTGCAAGACCTTTACATAGAGCTATTCAAAAGTACATTGAAGATCCATTGGCAGAGGAGATTTTAAATCACTCTGTGAAACAAGGAGATACTTTAGTAGGCGATTTAGATAAAGATAAAACAGGTTTGACTTTCACTTTGCAAAAAAAGGAAAAAGAAAAAACACCAAAAGCACCTAAAGAACCAAAGCAAGATTAAGCAATCCGAGCATGAAATAGTAAGGCCCCGAATTTTTTAAGTTCGGGGCCTTTTTTATTTTTCATTGAAATCTTTATTCAATCATTTAATACTCGATTATTGATTCGTACTCCAACGATAAGTTTTAATATCTAATCCTGCTAGGTCCATCATTCTTGCAACCACAGTCATGGCCACTTCTTCCAAAGTTGTTGGTAAGCTATAAAAGCTTGGTGTAGCTGGACATATAATGCCACCAGCAAGTGTGACTGTTTCCATATTGCGAATATGAATCAAGTTATAAGGCGTTTCTCTGGCCACTAGGATCAATTTCCTACGCTCTTTTAATATCACATCTGCAGCACGGGTGGTTAAGTCATCACTTACCCCAGCCGCAATCCTTCCCAATGTCCCCATACTACATGGCACAACAAACATGATATTGTATTGTGCAGACCCGGAGGCAAATGGAGCATTGAAGTCCATTTTATGGTAAAAGTCGAAAGGATAATTCAGGTAATCTTGATTGCCTAATTCAGTTTCCCAAACTGTCTTCGCATTGTCGCTCATGATGACCCCAACAGCCTCATATTGAGCAGGAATTTGCTTTAAGCTGTCTAGTAATGCTTTTGCATAGAGTGCACCACTTGCGCCAGTAATGGCTATGACGATTTTGTTTGGCATATAGGTATAACAAAAATAGGTATTAAAAGTTGACCAGCTAGTCTAGATAAAAAAAATCCCCTCCATACTCATTAGTAATTGGAGGGGAGATCCTTATGGGGGTAAGGGTCAATTAGATTTTATACATTTTCTCATAATATTCGTCTGCCATTCGATTGCTATCAAATTGGAAACGAACATCTTTCATACCATTTTGAGTAATCTGTCTCCAAGTATCTTTTTGTTCGTAATACATTGGCACAATTTGTTGCTCTAAAATCTTGTATAATTCATTTAAATCATATTCATCTTGAGCTTCTGTGCTCATATTCGCATAATCTGCCTTTGGCACCACAAAACCGTTATTTCCATGGTTTACAAATTCTGGTATCCATCCGTCGTCAGTAGAGAAGTTAACAGATCCGTTCATTGCTGCAGTCATACCACTTGTTCCAGAAGCTTCTCTTGGAACTCTTGGATTATTCAACCAAATATCAGAAGCTTGTTTCATGCGCTTACTCAAAGCCAATTCATAACCAACTAGAACAGCAACATTCTTATAGTTCTTGCTAAGGTTCACTAAATGATTGAATTGAGAAATAGCTGGATGATCAACTGGATATGGTTTTCCTGCAAATATGATTTGAACAGGATATTTTAAGTTCGATAATAATTGCTCGAATCTTTCTAAATCCCAAGACAAGAAATCGGCACGCTTATAGCCTGCAAATCTTCTAGCCCAAACAATAGTCAATACTTTCGGATCAAATATTTTACCTGTTTGGTCAGCTACGATTTCAAAAGCACGCTTTTTTAAATACCATTTTCTATCGTCAAAACCAGCATCGTCTCCAGCTTCAGCAAATTTGTACAACTGCTTGTCTGCCCAATAACGCCAGTTTTGTGCATTGGTGATATGGTCGATAGGACAAATGCCTTCATATTTTCCCCACATTTCACGGCTTACATGTCCATGTAATTCAGATACACCATTTGCTTTTCTTGCAAAACGCAATGCTGCTAATGAGTGATTGAATTGATCGTCATGGATGCCTGTTAATCTTCTTACTTCGTCAATACCTAAGCCACAGAAATAGCCCATTTTATGACATAAGTAAATATCGTGCTTCTCGTTACCTGCTTCTTCCGGTGTATGTGTTGTAAAGACTAAACGCTTTTTAACTTCGTCCAAAGATTTATACTTGTTCAATAAATAGAACGCAGCAGAGAAGCCATGTGCTTCATTTAAGTGGTAGACTTCTGGATTAAAGTTTAATTCGTCAATCAATTTTGCACCACCTACACCTAATAAAATAAACTGAGCAACTTTTGTTGCCACGTTCGCGTCATACAAACGATGGGTGATTGTTTGTGAAACATAATCGTTCTCTGGTAAATCTGTGCTTAATAAAAACAAAGGCGCGCTACAAAATACATTAGGCGCTAAGTAATATGCTTTTACCCATACTGGATGGTCATGAATTAAAATTTGGTATTTGATGCCTGTATCTTCTAAGAAGCTATACATCTTCTCCATAAAAGTCACTTGCAAAGTTTGATCTTGATTTCTTGCCTGATCATAGTATCCATATTTCCACAACATACCGATACCAATCATATTTTGATTTAACTCAAATGCACTTCTTAAATGTGAACCAGCTAAAAAACCCAATCCACCACTATAAATTTTCAATGGTTGGTGGATAGCAAACTCCATAGAGAAATAAGCCGCTTTCTTGGAATACTTTTCATTAATAGGGTAAGGAACTTGGTAGTTTCTAAAACTCATGTTTTTGGTCTTTGGTTATTTTGACCCGCAATATAATCCTATTTGCCTTAAATTTTGGCCAAAGTCAAGCCTAGTGTGGATAACAATCGTTTGCAATGGCAGAATGTGGATTATTTCTTAGCCTTTGGCTTTCTTTTCTTGTCGTAGCTATCGTTAAAATAGCAAGTCATATTTCTATGGTTACCACAATTTCCATCTTCTTTAATCTTGATGACATTTCCTGTGATGGTGAATTGAATCGTGCATGGATCTCCTTTCTCAGAATAAGTCGCTTGATTTTTATTGAAATTCAACAACCCTTTAAGTTCTCCAATACAAGTGCCAGCTTTCTTTTCAAAGTGCAAGAAAAATTGGTATTTATTGGGATTGCCAAAGTCTCTTAAGGCAATAAAATTCTTTTTATCTCTTGCATAGTCACCGCTAAATGTATTCAGTGTTGGCAAAGTGTCAATTGGATTTAGAATGGCTTTTTGTTCAGGTTTAACATTGGAATCAAAATAGATTAATCTAAATCCTTGTTCTGTATAAGCCCATCCTTTTTTCTCATTGGTTAATCCTTGTTCAGGATCTAATTTATTTTCCTCTACTAAAAATGTAGGCTCTTTATTAATCAATAAAGTTTTTCCGTAAAATTGAGAGCCCTTATGTGTGATATCAAATTGAGTTAAAACTTTAAATCCTAAGAAAACATTTTTCTTACTAAAAGTAATAACTGAAACAGCTTGTTTATTTACGTCTTTATTATTTAATAATAAATAGTATTCCGTTTCTTTTTCAATTTTCCCAACGGGGTATAGTTTTGCATTTTTCACATCTGCAGGAACAATTGCTTCTACCACAGAATCAGGTATAAATTGACCTAATGCTTTTCTGCCAATCTCTAAGGTATCTGTCAAAGAAGCCAAATTGGTATCATTGACACGAAGTGGTAATTCAATATTTTTAAATGCTTTATTAAAATCGTTGATTTTTAGTGGGGTATTCCCTGAAAGATCGGTCTTGGTTTCAGCACATCCAATCAATGCCAATAGGATCAAAAGATAACTCAGATAGCGCATGGCACTCTATTTTTTGCTAAAATAGGCAACAATATGAGTTTCACAAAGGGTTTATAGTTAAATTTACATATCAATTATGTTCCATAAATCCTTAGATCAACTTCATGAATCGGTTCCAGTGCAAAATAAAACTGGCTGGAGGCGACTTTTTGCCTTTATTGGACCTGCTTACTTAGTGAGTGTGGGGTACATGGATCCAGGAAATTGGGCGACCGATTTACAAGGGGGAGCTGCTTTTGGATTTCAACTCATTTGGATCTTGCTTCTGAGCAATATCATGGCGATCCTGCTTCAAAGTTTGAGTGCAAGATTGGGTATTGTAAGACGTCTGGATTTAGCACAGGTGAATAGAGAAACCTATCCCCAATTTGTCAATTTCTGTTTATATATTTTAGCTGAGTTAGCCATTGCTGCTACCGATTTAGCCGAAGTATTGGGCATGGCTATTGGTATTAAATTATTAACAGGCCTACCATTGATGTATGGCACCATCATTACTGTAACGGATACCTTTTTATTCATGCTATTACAACGATATGGTATGCGTAAAATGGAGGCATTTATTTTTGTTTTAGTGGTCACCATCGGAGGTAGTTTTCTTGCAGAAATGATTATTGCCAAGCCCGATTTAATTGGTGCGGCAAAGGGTTTAGTCCCTTCTGCCTTATCGCCTGGTGCTTTATATATTGCAGTGGGAATGATTGGTGCTACAGTGATGCCACATAATTTATATTTACACTCTGCATTGGTACAAACTAGAAAAATCGAACGGTCGAGTGCTGGTATCAAGAAATCTTTATGGTATAATTTCATTGACAGTGCAGTTGCTTTAAATGCTGCTTTTTTTGTCAACTCAGCTATTTTGATTTTAGCAGCTACTGCATTTTATAAAACCGGCAATCAATCTATCGCCAAAATTGAAGAAGCACATGCTTTGTTGGCGCCCTTGTTGGGGTCAAAATTGGCACCCATCTTATTTGCAGTTGCCTTAATTGCAGCTGGTCAGAGTTCAACAGTCACTGGAACATTATCTGGACAAATAGTGATGGAGGGGTATTTAAATCTAAGATTAAACCCTTGGATCAGAAGATTGTTAACTCGACTTGTAGCGATCGTGCCTGCTGTATTGGTGATTGGACTGATGGGTGAAGGCAGGGTGGACGAATTACTTGTTTTTAGTCAAGTTATCTTGAGTTTACAATTAGGTTTTGCAGTCATACCATTGATCCATTTTGTGAGTGATAAAAAGACAATGGGCGAATTTGCAATACCAAAGTGGATGAAGATAATGTCTTGGTTGGTGGCTAGTATTTTGGTGTATTTGAACACCAATCTAGTAGTTGATTTTGCTAAAGCATTTTTAATGGGCTCTACAGCTTTGTTGATAAAGATCTTTGTTGTGTTGTTGATCTTATTCTTTTTTGCCTTGTTATTGTATATCATCATTTTCCCAATGATGCAATCAAAACAAAATAATAAGCGGACTGCTTTACATGGTGCTGCTGTTGAATTGGATTGGACAAAAGTAGCACCAATCGACCGAATAGCGATTGCGGTTGACTTTACATCTGGAGATGCCAATTTAATCAAATCTGCCATTTCACAAGCCCATCCAGGATCAGAACTCATATTGATTCACGTTGTAGAAAGTGTCACAGCTAGTTATTTCCAAGAAACAAGTGATGACGAAGAATCTAGAAAGGATAAAGAAAGATTAGCCCTTTATGCAGCTTCTTTAAGTGAAAAAGGCTACAAGGTAAATTTCATTTTAGGCTATAAAAATAGGGTAAAGGAGATTGTTCGAATCGTCCAGATGGTAGACGCACAATTGTTAGTCATGGGAGCACACCATCATTATGGCTGGAAGGATTATTTCTTTGGGGAAACCATTGAATCTGTTAGGCATAAAGTAAAGATTCCTGTGTTAATCGTAAACCATTCTTCTTAATTATCTAGGCTCTTTTTAGTTACATTTAGTACATTTGCAGACAAAATTTTAAAACATATGGGACAGAAAATTAAAGTTGCCAA
>JAOASM010000034.1:0-111620 GCA_030158665.1 Sediminibacterium sp.
TCGTTTTAACATAAAAATGCCCCCATTAAGTGTCTAACTTTTTGGGGGCAGTCTAATCAGATGGCTTTTTTATTAAGAGTGGTGCAGTGTTAATCAAAGACTTGGTATTTACTTAATTGATTTTGTTTACCTACTGCTACGATCCATAACGGATCAGCGGTGGAAACTTTGATGCCTAGTTTGTTTAACTGTATGGTTTTAGTTTCCTTGGGTAATATTGCAGCTACTCGATAACCAGTTTTTTCTTTTTGAATGAGTGCAAAGTATTTTAATGAAGACAATGGATTACTGTCGATCATTGTATAACTATTATCTGATTGCTTTACCAATTTAGGGGTGGTCATTTTATATTGAACCAGCCATTCGATAGGCGCAATTAAAGCTGGTTGATGGTAATAATTATTTTGTAAACTATCATTCCATCCATTGGCATTGGTTTTAAAGCTTGCACTGCTGAAATAAGCACTACCATGGGTATTTTTCAAGGACCTCATCTTTTTAATTTGGTTAGGGATCTCATTGGGAGACTTCCATGCTGTATTGCTTCCTGCACGGTAAATTCCATGTCCAATATATAAGTTTTTGCCATAGCTATTGCGATTCCACCACTCAATTAATTCATTGTAGTCTGCTAATGCGTGACCTTGTTCCCAATACAATTGAGGTGCGACATAATCAATCCAATCTTTTTCTAACCACAATAAAATATCAGCATACAGATCGTCATAATTGCTAGTTGCCTTTGTTTTACTTCCTCTAGGATCAGTGGATTGATTTCTCCATACTCCAAAAGGACTAATGCCAAATTGCACTCCTGGCTTCACTTGGTGGATGGTTGTAGATAGTTGTTTCACAATGGTATCGCAGTTGCTTCTTCTCCAATCATCCTTGCTTAGTCCTCTTGCATTTTTTTTGAAAGTAGTTTCGTCTGGGAATTCTTTTCCTGGAATCTTATAAGGATAAAAATAATCATCCATATGCACCGCGTCAATATCATAACGTGTCACTAAATCTCGAACAACTTTGTTGGTATGCTCCCAAACTTCTGGTAGACCTGGATTAAAATATTTCTTATCACCATAGGTTAAAAACCATTCAGGATGGACTTTAGATAAATGCGTATTCGCGATACTTGATTTATTCACATCAAAAACGGCTCTATAGGGATTGATCCATGCATGAAATTCCATACCGCGTTGGTGGGTAGCGTCAATCATAAAAGTCAAAGGGTCATAAAAAGGGCTAGGCGCTTGACCTTGTTTACCCATCAAGTATTCACTCCATGGCTCAAGTGCAGAAGGGTATAAAGCATCGCCAGAAGGTCTTACTTGCATGATGATAGCGTTCATGCCATTTTTCTGATGCATGTCTAATAAGGCTTCAAACTCCTCTTTTTGTGCCTGATTACTCAATCCTGATTTACTTGGCCAATCAATATTCACAACTGTTGCAACCCATACTGCACGAAATTCAAATACATTTTTATCCGATAAATTCGGTTGTGCAATTAGGGAAAATGGGATAACTAGTAATAGGGCAAATAAAATTTTCTTCATAATAGGAATGATAGTGAAAAGGGTATAGCGTTAAAATTTTGAAGCTAGATTAAGATCTTGTTTGTACGGTCCTAATTTTATCAAGGATTTGATTCATCATTTGTGCTTCTGACTCATTGATACCTTTTAACAAAGCATCAATACGATCATTGTATTGATCTAATTGATCAACTAGGTTAAGTCCTTTAGGTGAAAGCGTAATGTCTACTAGTCTTTTATCTTTTTCGCAGGTATTTTTTATCACCAATTCTTTCGCAATCAATCTATCAACAATCCTGCTTGTATCACTCATCTTATCCAACATACGCTCTCTTATTTTAAGTGTACTCAATGGAGTAGCGCTACCTCTTAAAATGCGTAAGATATTATATTGTTGTTGTGTAACACCTTCTTCGGAAAGCATTTTACCAATCTGTTCATTTAACCAGTTAGCGGTAAAAAGGAGATTAATGCCCATTTTCTGAAATTCATTTCTGAAATTAGACTGTTGAATATCTTGTTCTATCCCCATTGGTGATTTGGTATTAGGTTTCCGTTAAAAATACAAATTATTGTCTTTTTTTCCATAATTGATATAAAGGAAATGCCAATAATACCCCAGCTGCATCCGCAATCATATCCTTGACCTCAAAACCCCTACTTGGAACATACCATTTTTGGTAATATTCCATCGCGATTCCATACACAATACAGAAGATCATTGCCCATGCTTGCGCTCGGACAGATTTTAGGGCTTGAATACTTGCTTTGTCAAAAAAAGAATAGAAGGACCAGGCCAATGAACCAAAAAGGATGACATGCACTATTTTATCAATAGGTAATAGATGCAACCAGCCAGTTCGATTTGTAAAACTACTGCCAGGAAGGCTTAGCAATACAAATACGAGTGCAATTTCTGCAATCACCCAAATAAGGTATTTCATAAAGGTTGGTTTAGTGCACCAACTTCGCATACGCTTCGCTAGTAAGCAATGCGTCCACATCTGCTGGATTGCTTACAGTCATCTTGATCATCCAACCATCTCCATAAGCATCGGTGTTCACCAATTCTGGTTGTGCTGATAAAGCTGGATTCACTTCTAAGATAGTACCTGCGATAGGTAAAAATAAATCACTTACTGTCTTCACCGCTTCTACAGTGCCAAACACCGCTTCCGCAGCTAAAGTACTTCCGACAGTATTGATGTCTATGTATACAATATCTCCCAACTCGCTTTGTGCAAAGTCTGTGATACCAATCGTAGCAGTATTGCCTTCTAATTTAATCCACTCATGATCCTTTGTGTAACGTAAGTCTGCTGGGAATTGCATAGGTTAATTTTTAATTAGTGCAAATATTCATAAAAAACGGTAAAAAAACAATGGGCTAGAACTGATTGTTATCAAAATAAAGCAAAACATGGTCTTTTAGGAAAACTTCTTGCTCCATCAAGTCCATGACTGGTAGGTTCTTCAATTGCTTAAAATGGGGCCATCCATCGCCATCCTTCCCCTCTAATTGGTAAAAGCCACTTGACATCAATATGCTGCAAATGGCCACATGCATTAGGTCCTGCTTTTGTTCCTTGCTAATTTTTTCTTGGATAAAACCTGTTTCCTGTAAGCCTATTAAAAACAATATCGACTCTAGATCGGGCTTTTTGCCAAATCGGTCCATTAATTTTCGTTCTAAATCCCACCATCTGGTTTGGATATCGTCACCTATACTTGCCATAGAATTGTTCAATTTATGCTGCAAAGGTAGGGGATATCTGTGCGTAGTAGGATGGTTTGATTATCTTTGCCCAAATTTTCTCGATATGTTACAGGTAAACTATTTAAGACAACATACCCAATTAGCGAAAGATAAACTAGCCATCAAGCATTTTTCGAATGTAGATCTAGTGGATCAGGTGATTGCAATGGATGATCAAAGAAAGCGCTTACAAGCCAACTTTGATGATTTGCAGTCTAAGGTAAATGCCGCTTCGAAAGAAATTGGTAACCATATGGCTAAGGGAGAGAAGGAGCAGGCAGAAGCCATCAAGCAAAATGTAGGTGCTTGGAAATTAGCATTGGAGCCATTGAAAGTAGAGATGGCTGAGGTGGAACAACAACTTCAAAATTTGATTGTGCAATTACCGAACCTGCCGCATGATTTAGTACCTAAAGGAAAAACGCCCGAAGAAAACGAAGTGGTGAAACAAGCTGGTACTACACCGGTATTGCCAGCAGGCGCTTTAGCGCACTGGGACTTAATTAAAAAATACAATTTAGTAGATTTTGAAACTGGGGCTAAAATTACTGGAAGCGGTTTTCCATTGTATATTGGAAAGGGTGCCAAATTTCAAAGAATTTTATCACAGTACTTTTTAGATTTTAATACGGCAGCAGGGTATACAGAATACATCCCTCCCTACATGGTCAATGCAGCATCAGCTTTTGCGACAGGGCAATTGCCAGACAAAGAAGGGCAGATGTACCATGCAACAGAAGATGATTTTTATTTAATTCCAACAGCCGAAGTGCCCGTGACGAATGTATTTAGAGATACCATTTTAAAAGATTCAGATTTACCTATCAAGATGACGGCTTATTCTCCTTGTTTTAGAAGAGAAGCCGGAAGTTTTGGTAAAGAAGTAAGAGGATTAAATAGAGTACACCAATTTGAAAAAGTGGAGATCATTCAAATTGTACATCCAGATAAAAGTGATGACACTTTAAATGAGATGGTCGCACACGTGGAAAATTTATTGATCAGTTTAGGCTTACAATACCGTATCCTTAGATTATGTGGTGGTGATATGGGCTTTGCATCTGCCATCACTTATGATTTTGAAGTGTATAGTGCTGCGCAAGAAAAATGGTTGGAAGTAAGTAGTGTTTCTAATTTCAACAATTACCAAACCTACAGAATGAAGTGCCGCTTTAAAGACCAGGAAGGTAAAACGCAGTTCACACACTCATTGAATGGTAGCTCATTGGCTTTGCCTAGAATCTACGCAGCGATTGTGGAGAATTATCAAACTGAAACAGGGATCAATTTGCCAGAAGTGTTAGTGCCTTATTTTGGCGCGAAGCAATTGGTGTAAGGAATACTTTATGATACTAAAAATGCCCCAATCAATTGGGGCATTTTTTTTAATTATAACTTATAAAAACAGTCGTTTAAAATTTACTAAATCTCAAGCCAAGTGCAAATGGCTGCATGTCGTAAAACACTTGATTCTTATTGAATAAATTATTCATGCCGTAAGAACCATATAAGCGAATTGAACCAATTCCTAATTCACCAATGGTAGCAATACGCCAGTCGTTCAAGTTGAAATTGCCTTCAAATTTTTCCTTACCTCTTTCTTCACTAATTTGTTTGTTCTTGGCATTTAATAAATAACCAGCACTCATACCCACACTTGCATAAAATCCTTTTCTTAAGTATGGATTCGGTTTGAAATTGATTTGCACAGGAATGGTTAAGTATTTAACAAGTAATTTGTTTTTTGAAAAGACAACATCGTCGTATTTCACAAAGCCTCCAATATCTTCTCTAAAGCTGATCGGTTTTTCAAATCTGAAATTGAACATTTCTACACCGATGCCATATTTTAAATTAATTTTATGTTGGTACAAATTCAATTTCTGCTGTACCACCCAAATGTTGACATTAGAAGACTTCTTATTGTTTAAACTAAAGCTTTTTGAAGTTAGTGGACCTGGTGAATAAGGTAAGATGTTGGGGTTGGCTGCTAACCAATAAATCATTGGACTCTTGTCGTGATAATTAGCAAAGCCTAGATCCAGTGTCCACCAATTTGATTCAAGATTTTTTAATTTCTTTGGGCCTTTTCCAATTTCAATTTTAGTTTTTTTAAAATCTCCTTTTACCCATCCTAGTTCACCGTCATTTGGTTTCCCAAAACTTGCGTCACCTATTTTTAGGACTGTTTTGAAATTACGATCTTCAGCATGTTTTTTATTCACTATGAGGATGCTACCAATTTTTAATGTGTCTGTGCCAATTAAAACAGTATCGTTACCAGTTCTAATGGTATCAGCTCCCAGCTTAATGTTATCTATACTTATTTTGATCGCGTCTTTTGTCGTATTAACTAACGCGGTAATCGTTTGCGCTTGACTTATGAAACTTGTACCTAACAATAAAAAGGTAAAAAATGTTTTTTGTATCATATCTATGTTTGTTTATTACTTTATTGATTAATCTATTTGTTCCTGTCTGATTTATTATTTTTAAATAAGCTATTCACTTTTCTTTTTAAACCCCTTAATCGATTACCGTCTATTTCAAAATTGGCAATATAAATGGTTCTATTTGGATCTTCCGTATCAATCACTTCATAACTGATAGCAGCTTTTTCTTCTGTGGTGATTTCGGTGTCCGTATTGATTGAAGCAGATGTATTGGTGGCCGCTGTATTAAGGTCTGAACTTAGCTGAATGTCTGCAACAATATTTGTACTGTTTAATTGCATTTGCGCATTCGTTGATTCATTCAATACAATTGATTCTTTTACAATCATTTCCTTTTGAGGCGCAATTGCTATTTGTGCTTCACTTGTTTTGGTTACTTGTGTTTTTGATTGTACTGGCTGATTTGCTGTAGCCGTAATTTCAATATCGTTGGTGGATGCCTTTGGTTTGGTAGCATTTGCAACAGTTGCTATTGTTGTATTGAGTTCTGTACTTTTTGTCAATTGTTGGTAACCAAAAAACACCATCATCAATGCTGCGACCGCCGCATAAGTGAATTTATTTTGGTTGAATCCAAACGGACGGATTATAACGCCTTTTGATGCCTTATTTTTCTTTAAGCTTTCTTTAAAATCATTGGATAATCCTTTAATTGCTTGCATGTCTTCTGCTATATCATTTTTAAAGGACTGATTCCATGTTTCTTCTAGCTCTTCCATCTCCATTAGCTCATTGGCAGGAAGTTGCTTGAGTTGTGCTTTAAAGGCATACGGGATCGCTTCTTGTGCTATTACCGTTGCTTTTAATTCCTCCATCAACAAAGCATAGCTTGGATTTTCGGCAATGAATGCATCCACCTCCAATCTTTCATTGGCGCTCAATTCATTGTCGATGTACAACAAGAAAAAAGTTTCATATGTAGATGCGTTAATTTGCATGGATTGGTGTTGGTGCGTATGCGGATAATTTATTTTTTAAAATCAATCTAGCTCGGTGTAAATATACTTTCACTTGACTTTCAGACAGGTTCATGATCTCGCCAATCTCTTGGTAACTATAGCCCTCATAGTCTTTCAATAAAACAAGGCTTTTTTGTGTAGGATTTAACTCGTTGACTGCACGCATCAAAACTTGCTTGAGTTCCGAGTCCTGCTGAGCAATTTGTTGATGTGGGATGGCGGTTTCATCTGCCAAAGGCATCTTATTGGTTTTACGGATATGGTCAATCATCTGATGATAAGCCACCGTAAATAAATAGGACTTTGCTTTTTCTGGAATCACCTGTTCCCGATTCAACCATAACTTTTCAAATGCGGATTGGACAATATCCTGTGCATCTTCTGTATGTCGAATATTTTTTACAATAAATCGATACACCCCATCGGCAAAATTATCTACACATTCATTGTACGCTTTATCCGTCATCTCTATGGTTTAATCCTTGTTTGATAGGTTAAACGTGGGCTGATGTAAAATGTTACAGATAGCACTAAAATTTTCAGCGCTACTAGTAATTTATTGTCTGCTCTTGAATATCCTGAGGCAATTCACGCCATTCGTATTGTTGGTTCCTTAATTGAGGCTCAAATCCAGCTTCTTTGATGGCTTCTTGGATACTCTTATAGGTGAATCTATGGGGAGCACCTGCGGCACTTACCACATTTTCTTCTAACATGATGCTTCCAAAATCATTGGCACCGGCTTCTAAACAAACCTGTGCTGTGGCTTTGCCTACAGTCAACCAGCTTGCTTGGATATTTTTAATATTAGGCAACATGATTCTGCTTATGGCAATCATGCGGATATACTCTTCGGTCGTGGTTAAATTATGTACCCCTCTTATCTTAGTCAATAAAGTATCTACATCCTGGAAAGTCCAAGGAATGAAAGCTAAGAATCCTTTAGCACCTTCTGGTTTTCTATCTTGTACTTCTCTGATCTTGATTAAGTGAATGAATCTTTCTTCTAATGTTTCAACGTGTCCAAACATCATGGTGGCACTAGTAGTAATATTCAATTGATGCGCTGCAGCCATGACATCCAACCACTCATCGGCACCACATTTTCCATTGGATACCAATCTTCTTACTCTATCTACCAATATCTCTGCACCCGCACCTGGTAAAGAATCCATGCCGGCTTCTTGTAATGTTTTTAACACATGGGTATGGGTAAATCCACCCAACTTGGCAATATGTGCAATCTCTGGGGGCCCTAGTGTGTGCAACTTAATGGTTGGGAATTCAGATTTAATCTGTCTAAATAAATTGGCATAAAAATCTAAGCCAAGTTCTGGATGGTGTCCGCCTTGTAACAACAATTGATCTCCACCCCAAGCAATCGTTTCCTTGATCTTGACTCTATAAGTATCCATATCGGTGATATAGGATTCTGGATGACCTGGAATACGATAGAAATTACAAAATTTGCAATTGGCGATACATACATTGGTTGTATTCAAATTACGGTCAATCTGCCAAGTCACTTTACCATGCGGAACTTGTTTCTTTCTTAAAGTATCTGCGACATAGCTTAATTCAGCCAATGGGGCATGCTCGAAAAGGAACATACCCTCTTCTTTTGTTAAGTAGTCAAAATTCAGTGCTTTCTGGTAAAGTTGTTCTAATTGCATATTTTTCAATTAATGGTGCGAAGTTACTAATTAAACAACCTTAACGTCAAATGGTTGTGCGTTTTAAGCTTATTTTTGTGGTCCTTATGATACAATTTGACAGATTCCAATTAGAGAATGGCTTGAAAGTGTTGGTACATCAAGACACAAGTACCCCAATGGCAGTGGTGAATGTGCTATATAATGTAGGCGCTAAGGATGAAAATCCGGCACAAACTGGGTTTGCGCATCTTTTTGAACACCTCATGTTTGGTGGCAGTGTGAACATTCCTGTGTATGACGAACCTTTACAAAGAGCAGGGGGTGAAAACAATGCCTACACCACCAATGATCTAACTAATTATTACTGCCAAATTCCAGCAGAAAATATAGAAACTGCCTTTTGGTTAGAGAGTGACAGAATGTTGTCATTGGCGTTTAGTGAGAAGAGTTTAGAAGTGCAAAGAAAAGTAGTTTGTGAGGAATTTAAAGAACACTATATTAATAAACCTTATGGGGATGCTTGGCATAAAATGCGTACACTTGCATATACGCAACACCCTTATAGATGGATGACCATTGGTGCAGAATTGTCGCATGTAGAAAATGCGAAGATGCAAGATGTAAAAGATTTCTTCTTTAAATTTTATAGACCCAATAACGCCATCTTAGTAGTGACGGGAAATACCACCACTGAACAAGTTAAAGCATTGGCGGAAAAGTGGTTTGGTCCTATCCCTGCAGGAGAAGTGTATCACAGAAATTTACCTCAGGAACCAGTGCAAGAAAAAATGAGGACTTTAGAAGTTCGTGCAGATGTGCCAATGGATATGTTGATGATGACTTGGCATATGGGTGGCCGATTTGATGCGGGATACCATGAGACTGATTTAATTACGGAAGTTTTGGGTGGAGGCGCTTCTGCAAGATTGTATGAACAGCTGATTAAAGTAAAACAATTGTTTTCTTCTATTGATTGTTATCATTTTGGTACAGTGGATCCAGGACTTTTGGTCATTGAAGGTAAATTGGTAAAAGGAGTAAGCATGGCCGTGGCAGAGCAAGCCGTATTAGATGAAGTAAATAAGATTAAACAAGAACTGCTCCCTCAAAAGGAAGTGCAGAAAGTGATTAATAAAACAGAAAGTATCATTTGCTTCGAAGATATGAGTATCATGAATCGCGCGCATAGTTTGGCTTTTTATGAATTATTGGGCGATGCAGATATGATGAATAAAGAGTTGGAGAAATACCAAGCGGTGACACCAGAGAAGATACAGGCGACAGCCAATGCTATCTTCCAAGATAGCAATCGAAACACTTTATATTATTACAGTAAAAATTAAAACATGGCATTAGATAGAATTAAAGCGCCGTTGATCAAGGATGCCGTTGATTTCGATATTCAATTAAAACCTTACCAGCATTTCACCTTAGACAATGGGGTTGAAGTGTACAGTTATGAAGGTGGTGCAGAAGAAGTGATGATGATGGATTTGGTTTTTTATGCAGGCAATTGTTATGAAGAAAAAAATTGGGTGGCTGCTGCAACTAATTTTTTATTAAAAAATGGCACGCATAAAAGAACAGCATTTGAACTGAACGATCATTTTGAGTTCTATGGAGCATATGTGAATAGAACTTGTTACAATGAAACGGCTACGATTAATTTGCACACGCTTTCAAAACATTTTGAAGCTTTATTGCCTGTGGTGAGTGAATTGGTTACAGAAGCCAATTTTCCAGAAGAAGAATTAAAAATCTACCAACAAAATCAACTTCAAAGGCTGACATTAAATTTAAAGAAGAGTGATTTTATTGCGAACAGATTGATAGATGAATACTTGTTTGGCTTTGATCATCCTTACGGTACTTATTCTACAGAAGCTTCTTTTAAAAATCTGACGCGTGAAGATCTAGTTACTTACTATGATCGTTTTTATAAGCATGGTAAAGCGGTGGTATTTATGGCGGGTAAGTTTCCAAAAAATATGCAAAGCTTGATGAATCAGTATATTGGAACTTTGCCGTTGAACCAACAAGCATTGCCCAATTTTGATCATCCCATCCATTCTGCCACATCTAAAAAATACAGTATCGTCAATGACGAAAGTTCGGTGCAAGGATCAATCAGAATGGCAAGAAGATTTCCGAATAGACATCATCCCGATTTTCCTGCAACCCAAGTGTTGAATAATTTATTCGGTGGATTTTTTGGATCAAGATTGATGCGCAATATCAGAGAAGACAAAGGATATACTTATGGTATACATAGTTATTTACAAAATCATGTGCAAGAATGTGCTTGGATGATTAGTACCGACGCAGGTAAAGATGTATGTAAAGCAACCATTGAGGAAGTGTATAAAGAGATGGCTATTTTAAGAAATGACTTGGTTGATGAAGAGGAGTTAAAATTGGTAAAAAATTATATGTTGGGGGCTTTATTGGGTGATCTAGATGGTCCTTTCCAAATCATGAACCGTTGGAAGACCTATGTATTGAACGACTTAGATATTAGCTACTTTAACAAAACCATTGAAACCGTTCGCACAATACAGCCAAAAGACTTACAAGCTTTGGCCAATAAATACCTTCAACCAGATGATTTTTATGAATTAGTCGTTTATTAAGATAATAATCAAAGACCAATTAGGGAATTTCATCCTTCTTTTGGGCCAGTTATCATTTATTTATAGGGGTTGAAAAATTTATTTAAAATGCTAAGTACTGATAATCAGATACTTAGCATTATATTTTATACACTACCTTAAAAAACTTGGTACTATGTGATGCATAGTACCTTAAATCCCCTTAGCTTTGTGGTATAAATTAAAGTTATGGATATTCAAAACACACAAAGTCAGATGCGCAAGGGCGTTTTGGAGTTTTGCATATTGTCCATCATTCAACAAGGGGAAGTATATCCAAGTGATATTGTTGAGCAAATGAAAGCGGCCAATCTGCATATTCTAGAAGGTACATTGTACCCCTTATTAACAAGATTGAAAAATGCGGGCTTACTCAATTACCGTTGGGTGGAAAGTATCAGTGGTCCGCCGAGAAAATATTTTGTAATTACAGAAGCTGGACAAGAGGCTTATGATGTATTACATAAAACTTGGTCTGAAATGGCAACATCTGTTGAAACCATTATTGCGCCAAAAGCCAACCCAATTGTTCACGAAGCAGACGCTGCTCAATAAATATTATCACAATGAAAAAAGTAATCAATATCAATTTCCAAGGCCGCATTCTTCCAATCGAAGAAATGGCTTATGAAAATTTGAAACAATATATAGAAAGTCTAAGAGCCTATTTTGATTTAGAGGAAGGCAAGGACGAAATTATCAATGACATTGAATGCCGTGTGGCAGAACTTTGTGATGATCGCCTTAAAAAGGGTTCAGTTTGTATTACAGCAGAAGACATTGATTTAATCATTACAAGTATCGGTCGTCCAGCTGATTTTGAAGCCCAGGATGGATTTGAGGCAAGTGCTGGAGCAAGTGCAAATCAAACCTTTACGCCTACTTCAAATCCAAGTACGACTGGTTATCAAAAACGTTTATATCGTGACGAGCATAATAAAGTATTGGGTGGTGTGTGTGCTGGTATTGCAAATTATTTGAGCCTTGATCCAATCCTTGTTCGAGTGTTGTGGATCTTACTTTTTGGTATTTCTTTCTTTGCCTATTTGTTATTATGGATTGCAGTACCAAGTTCCTCTGTAAAGGAAGTTGGGGGTGTTCGTAAAAGATTATTTAGAGACATTGATCATAAAGTAGTAGGTGGTGTTTGTGCTGGGTTGTCTAAATATTTTGGCGTAAAAGTGAGTATTATTCGAATCTTGTTTTTATTGCCTACTATCTTATTACTATTTAATTGGAATCATTTTCATTTATTTCAATTCTGGGAATTTGATGATTTCTCAAATTTTATTGAAGTCACATTTAGTCCTGGTGCTGTTTTTGTCTATATTGTTTTGTGGTTGGTATTGCCTGAAGCGAGAACCAGTGCAGATAAGTTAGAAATGGTAGGGGAAAAAGTGGATATCAATAGTATCAAAAATACCATTCAAACTGATATGGAAGGTTTTGGTAAAAGAGCACAAACATGGAGCAGTTCTTTTGATAAGTACAAAAAACCTTCTGGAGCAACTGTAGATGCAACAACAAATACAACAGCAGGAAATACGAATAATGATACGGCTGCTTTGGAGCAAAGAAAAGGGTGTATGTATTATTTTGGTAGAACCATCACGATTTTGATGAAAGCCTTTGTGTATTTTATTTTAGGCATCATCATTATTTCTGTATTGGGGGCTTTATTTGGGGTGGGTATTGCTACAACAGGATTGTTACCATTAAAGAAATTTATTTTAGAAGAGGGTGCACAAACTTGGGCATTTTTAGGTACCATATTATTATTCATTTGGGTTCCAGTAGTGGGTATTGTGACTTCTATTGTGCGTAAGATTGCAGGCTTTAAAAAAGCCAATGTATGGGTAAGGTCAAGCTTTATTGCTTTATGGATTTTAGGTTGGGTTTGTTTATTTTACTTTATGAGTAGTTTGGGCAATAGTTTTTCTAAACACAATCAACCGAATGAGCAAAGTATTGTATTATCGAATCCTGGTATAGACTATTTAGAAGTGACTGCAGACAATAGAATGAAATACTATGAGCAAAGATGGTTTCAAATTGAGCCATTCCAAGTGTTCAATGATGATACGGTGCGTGTACGTAATTTGAAAATCAGAATTGTACAGTCTAAGACAGATAGTTTTGAAGTGAAGTATGTAACGATGAGTAATGGTAAGTCTATTGCAGAAGCAAATAGTTTGGCAGGAAAAATCAATTTCTCATTGGTTCAACAAGACAGCACTTTGTTTTTAGATAGAGGTATAGCAATTACGAAAACAGAGAAATTTAGAAACCAGCATGTGATCATGACCATTGCAG
Organism: Sediminibacterium sp.; assembly: GCA_030158665.1. Classification (GTDB taxonomy): domain Bacteria; phylum Bacteroidota; class Bacteroidia; order Chitinophagales; family Chitinophagaceae; genus Sediminibacterium. The sequence goes on from JAOASM010000034.1 coordinate 13,320, forward strand.
TGCCAGTTGGGAAACGTTTTAAAATCACCAACAAGGGTTGGTCACAAACCAATATCAGAGTAAATAGTAGAGGAGTTCGCTCTGAAACGATGAATCATTTTGGTGGAGATGATCTTTGGGTAGATGAGTGGAATGAGAATTGGGACAATGAATCTTTCTCTTATGATAGAGGAGTTGAGTATAAGATGACAGCGGAAGGTCTAGAAAAAATTAAGTCTGAAATGGATGAAGATGATCATGATGATTATGACAACGGAAACATAGATGAGATGGAACAACAATTACAAAAATTGAAACAAGACCGTGAAAATCTTGAACAAGACTTGGAAAAAACTAGAGCACAAAAACTACAAGAATTAGAAAAAATAGACCGCGCTTTAGAAGAAAAAAAAGCAGAAAAAAATGGTTCTAAAAAGGGGCAAACAGAAACTAAAAAAACACAGCAAATTGCTGTAAAAACTCCATCGGGTTTGAGTAAGGTGGCTGCTGTTGCCCAAAAAGCTGAGGAACTTCATTTGTTGGTTCAACGCTTTACCTATTAAGATTGGATTCAGTTGTGATTTTGTGATACTAAAATGCCCTTCTTTCTAGAAGGGCATTTGCATTTATTAGTTAACTTTGCCCAAATTCAATATAAGATGAGTGAAATACTAAACACCCCATTTACCCATAAGCATATCGCATTGGGCGCGAAAATGGCACCGTTTGCTGGCTACAATATGCCAATTAGTTATACTGGTATCAATGATGAACATGCAGCAGTAAGAAACAGTGCTGGAGTTTTTGATGTGAGTCATATGGGTGAGTTTGTTTTAAAAGGGGAACATGCTTTGGATTTGATTCAACGCGTGACAAGTAATGATGCATCTGTATTAGAAGATGGTAAAGCACAGTATAGCTGTTTGCCCAATACGACTGGTGGTATTGTGGATGATTTATTGGTGTATTGTGTAGAGAAGAACAAAGTATACATGTTGGTAGTGAATGCTTCCAATATCGAAAAAGATTGGAATTGGATTAGTAGCTACAATACTAAGGGTGTAGAAATGCACAATATCAGTGCTAAAACAGCGCTATTGGCAGTACAGGGCCCAAATGCAACAAAGATTGTACAAAGCATGACGAAGATGGATGTATTGAATTTACCTTATTATAGTTTTGTAAAAGGAGACATGTTGGGTATTGACAATGTATTAATCAGCGCAACAGGGTACACAGGTGCTGGTGGCGTAGAAATTTATTTTGAAGATGTGAATGACAACGCCAATAAAGTATGGGATGCTTTATTTGAAGCGGGTGCAGCCTATGGTTTAAAACCAATTGGCTTAGGTGCTAGAGATACATTAAGACTAGAAATGGGATTCTGTTTATACGGCAATGATATTGATGATACGACAAGTCCTTTAGAAGCTGGATTGGGTTGGATTACAAAATTCAGTAAGACATTTACGAACTCTGAAAATTTAGCCGCTCAAAAAGCAGCTGGCGTTACTAAGAAATTAGTTGGATTTGAAATGATTGATCGTGGCATTCCTCGTCATCATTATGTGATTAAAGATGCAGCTGGTAATGCAATTGGTACAGTTACATCTGGAACGCAAGCGCCAAGTTTAAATAAAGCAATTGGTTTAGGTTATGTGGCAACAGCTCATGCAGCGGTTGGATCTGAAATTTATATTGATATTAGAAACACTTTAGTAAAAGCACAAGTGGTTAAGTTCCCTTTTAAATAAAAGGGCACTCAAATAGTTTAAAGGGGACGATCGTCCCCTTTTTTTATGCGGTAAATACTTGAAATAGAAGGGCATTTAATTTGCATTTTTGAGATCAAATAAATATACCGTTATGAAAGCAATGAAAAACAAAGTACAGTTAATTGGACACCTAGGTGCCAATCCTGAAATCAAAGAATTTGACGAAAATAAAAAACTAGCACAGCTAAGTTTAGCCGTCAATGATGGGTTTAAAAATGCCCAAGGGGAATGGCAGGAAGATACACAATGGTTTAATTTAGTGGCATGGGCTAAGCTTGCAGAATATGCCGAAAAGAATTTACTAAAAGGGCAGGAACTCGCTATAGAAGGGCGTTTGGTGAATAATACGTATATTGATAAGCAAGATGTAAAAAGAACAGTGACAGAAATTGTATTGAATGAAATTTTGTTATTAAGTAAGTTAAAAAACACAAAAGAAACAGAATAAAGGAATACAATTTGTATCTTTGCCGCCTATGCAAATAAACGATAAATCAAAACCAACTTTACATACTATTCTTACTCCTTCTTTACTAGAATTGTATGAAATAAAAGATAGTGTTGTAGTGATTATTGATGTCTTTAGAGCCACTTCTACAATGGCTACTGCTTTATACAATGGGGCAACTAAAATCATTCCTGTTGATTCTGCAGAACATTGTATCGAGATGGGTAAACAGACTGGTGGCATCACAGCAGGAGAGCGTGATGGAAAAATTATTCCTGGTTTAGCTTACGGTAATTCACCATCGGAATATCCTAGGTCATTTATTGAAAATAAAACTTTAGTGATTACGACGACCAATGGTACCAAGTTATTACACATGGCTTTGAATCAAGGTGCAAAAGAAATCGTCACTGGATCTTTCCCAAATTTGACAAAGGTGGTTGAATTTTTAAAAGCACAAAATGCGCCGGTCATTTTAGGTTGTTCAGGATGGAAGAATCGTTTTAATATTGAAGATGCTCTATTTGCCGGAGCGGTGATTGAAGAGATAAAGGACCAATTTACGATCCATTGTGACAGTAGTTTTATGGCTAACCAGCTATACAACCAACACAAAGATAATTTATCCGAATATATTAAAACTGTAACGCATTGGCATCGTTTGGCGGCCTATGGACTAGAGGATGACATGCAGTATTGTATTACCAAAGACATTGCGCCTGCGCTACCAATTTTTAAAAGTGGCGCTTTGGTGAATCAGGGGTAGTTTTTCCCTAAAATAGCCCATAAAGTTGTACATTTGCAAATTGCCCTTTTTAGAGAGGGTAATTTGCATTTTTAATTATGGCACTACCTTATCTTGTTAAACATATCTATAGTTACGGCACTGAAGAAGTGATCCGTCGTGGTAAACGCATTTTTGCATTAAAAAATATCGAATTGGTCAAATTCGATCCAATGATTGGCAACATTCATTGTCGCGTTAAAGACGATGGCTATACGACTTATTACAAAGTAACCATTGAAAATTTCACTTCAGCTGCAACCTTATCTTTAAGGTGCGGTTGTCCATATAATTTGTCTGAAGTTTGTAGACATAAAGCAGCTGCTTTATTTTTCATCCAAGATTTAATGGACAAGAATCAGTTGGAATACCAAGCTGCTTCTTACAAAACAACCCATACATTACTTAGAACAAAAGCAATCGATTTAAAATCGATTAAAATGCTTTGTTCGGCTGATACATTTGATAAGGCGGAGCAAACATTGAAAACAATTCGTCCACATGTTCTTTCGAGTGAAAACGAAAAAGTGGTAGCGGAGTTGGATATGGATGGCAAGACGCACCATTTGATCATACAAAAAAATGAAGAACGTTTTTTTGATACTTCTTGTGATTGTTTGTCTGAGACGGCTTATCCTTTATGTATTCATAAGACGATATTATTATTGCAATTGTTTCAATTAAAAGGGGCAGATTATTTTGAGACCATTAGAAACTGGGATAGAGAAAAAAATAAACTGTTGGCTTTGTATGGTTATAGTCTTACCGATGATATCAAAGACAAGTTTGAATTTACCTACCATGATGGGAAGCCTTTCTTGAAAGTACTTGATCCAAGTATCCAGAAAGTGAATGGCGGAGAGACTGTTACCAAAGCACCACCAATCGAAGTGGTTCGTTTTACGGTGCCTAGTAAAAAAGTAGACAGTGCTGATATGGACGAGACGCCAGTAAAAGGGGCGCAGAAAACCATACAGCGTTATGGATTGGTGATTCAACAAGATGAACACAACTATCCTTACTTATCATTTCATGTAGTTAGAGGGGAGGCAAATGAACAAGAAACAGATTATGTAGGTAAGGTAGAAAAAATAGATATCTTAAAATTTGTCACACCCTATGACATGCATGAGGATGACAAAGCCTTATTGCAGTCTGTAAGGAAGTTGCAGCCAGTAGAGATGACTAAGTACTTGAATAAGAATTCACCTTTTCAAGGTATCTGGGATACCATTGTTCATGCTGATGAGGCGAGTTTACCTGACGAGACTAAAGAATTGATGCAGGAGTACTTACATCCGAAAATGGAAAAAGTTTGGCGCGATTTATCAGAGCATCCATTTACCTACTTTGTAGGACATAATAAAACATTTACAACCGCAAATTTGGTGAAATCTGAGTTGGTTTTCCATCCTGTGCAGCCAAGTTTTAAAGTGGAAAAAGAGGGCGAAGATTATATTGTGCACGCGCAAGTTGTATTGCCATCAGGACCGGTTGACTTAGTTGACAACCATGCCAAATCTTATTATTTATTCCAGCAAGCACAACAGTTTTACTATTGGAAAAATAGAACTGACTTAAGTTGGGTAGAACAATTTTTACCAAAAGGACATCAAAAAGTGTCTGCAAAAGCATGGCCTAATTATTTACAGTCCACGGTATTGCCATTATCTAAAAATTACGTGGTGGCATTGGATCATGTGTCTCAAGAAAAAGTAAAAGGGGTGAAGCCTCAATTGCAAATTCTTTTGAAAGAGAACGGGGATTATTTATTTTTCGAGCCTTTATTTGTTTACCAAGATATTGTTGTACAAAAAGAAGATGGTCCGTCTGTGATTCAGCAGTTGGGTGACAAGCTCATGATCTTAGAACGTGATTTAGCTGCAGAGCGACAATTAGTAGGTATTATAGAGCAATTGCACTCTGGATTTATCAGACCCAATGAGGGTAATGTATTGGCGTTAAAAGGAGCTGAAGTCTTAAAAAACAATTGGTTCTTTTTATTCATCGATACCTTAAAAGAAAAGCAAATCCCATTGTTTGGAACGGAACAATTAAAGCAATTTAAATTCAATACTGCTAAGCCAACTACTCGATTATACATTAGTAGTAATACCGATTGGTTTGATGCAAAAGTGGAGATTTCATTCGGTGAACAAAAAGTGAGTATTCAAGACATCAAAACGATGTTGATGAATAAGCAGCAATTTGTACCATTAAAAGATGGCAGCTTGGGTGTATTGCCAGAACAATGGTTGAACAAATATGCTTTGTTGTTTAAAGTTGGAGAAGGTAAGACAGACAATTTAAAATTGAGCAAATACCATTTCTCTGTTTTAGATGAATTGTATCAACAACGTGACGAGGAAGAATTGATCTTCCAATTAGAGGGTAAATTTGAAAAAATTAGAGAACATTACACCATCGCAGACGTGAAGCCTCCTGCGCATTTAGATCCTATTTTACGACCTTACCAAGCGAGTGGATTCCAATGGTTGAATTACCTTCACGATGTAGGCTGGGGTGGGATCTTGGCAGATGATATGGGATTGGGTAAAACCATTCAAACCCTATCTTTTTTGCAGCATCTAAAAGAAAAGCAAGGAAAGTTATTGGCTTTAGTGGTATGTCCAACTACCTTATTATTTAACTGGCAAAATGAATTGAAGAAATTTACGCCAAGTTTAAGTTTTATGATTCACCATGGTGGCACAAGGAATAAAGCAAAATTAACAGATGGATCTATCGAAGTAATTATCACTACCTATGGTACATTAAGAAGCGATATTAAGAATTTTGTAGAAGTGAAGTTTGATTATGTGATACTGGATGAAAGTCAGGCAATTAAAAATCCAACTAGTAAAGTAACTAAAGCAGCATGCTTATTAGATGCTGCGAATAAGCTTTGTTTAAGTGGTACGCCATTACAGAATAATACTTTTGATATTTATGCGCAAATGAATTTCTTGAATCCTGGTATGTTGGGTTCGGTGGAATATTTTAAGCATAATTTTTCGATGCCAATTGACAAATTTGATGAGAAGGAGCAAAAAGAACATTTGCGTAAATTTGTTTTTCCATTTATCTTAAGAAGGACCAAAGAGCAAGTGGCAAAGGATTTGCCAGAAAAGCAAGAAATGGTTTTGTACTGTGAAATGGGGGCTGCTCAACGTAAGATCTATGAGGCCTATAGAAACGATTACCGTGATAAATTAATGGGACTAGTAGAAGAGAAGGGTGTGCAGAAAGCACAATTGTCCATTTTACAAGGCTTGATGAAATTGCGTCAAATTTGTGATAGTCCAGCCATCATTAAAGATGAAACTTATCCTAACGAATCGGTTAAACTAGATGAATTGACGCGTGAGATTGCAGAAAATATTGGCGAACATAAAGCATTGGTTTTCTCTCAGTTCTTAGGTATGTTAGGATTAATTAGAGAAGCGTTGACTAAGCTTGGAATTGATCACGAATATTTTGATGGAAGTAGTACGATACAAGAAAGAGAAAAAGCGATTGATCGTTTCCAAAATGATCCAAACTGTCGTGTTTTCTTAATCTCATTAAAAGCCGGTGGTGTGGGTCTTAACTTAACCGCAGCTGATTATGTTTATATTGTAGATCCTTGGTGGAACCCGGCTGTAGAGCAACAAGCCATTGATAGAACGCATCGTATTGGACAAACTAAAAACATCTTCGCTTATCGTATGATCTGTAATGATACTGTGGAAGATAAAATACTGAAACTACAGGACAGAAAAAGATCGCTAGCAAAAGAATTAATTTCTGATGAAGATGGATTTGTGAAATCCTTGACCAAAGATGATATCAATTATTTATTTAGTTAATACATAGTTGCAAAAACTAAAATGCCCCAAGTGATTCATTTGGGGCATTTTTATAAAAGATCAAAGCAGTCTGTTATTTCATCTCTGCAGCGGCAATACTTGCTTTTGGATTTTTTAAGAATTCTTCTTTACATCCAGCAGAACAAAAGCCCAATACTTTATTGTCATAATGCGCTGTATCGCTGATACCAGCAGTGACAGGCATACCACAAGTAGGATCTTTTTTATTGTCAACTAAGCTAATGTCATAGCTGGTGACTGAATCTTCAGTTGCAGTAGTTGCTGCCGTACTATCCATTGTGGCTGAAGTGGTCGCTGTGTTGTTGCCACAAGCCATTAAGAAGATACTTAAAGCGATGAAGCTAATGCGCAAACCCATATTGATGTTCTTTTTCATAATGAATGATTTGTACAAAGTTAGGATTTCAATGAAAATGGGCCATAAAATCACGAAATAAAACTAACAAGTATTCATATATGGGCTTAAATCTGACTTCAAAAGGCATAAAATTCAAATTTGCTTTTTCGAAGTCCTGTTTTGTCTATTTTATTGCATAATTTTGTCTTCAAGATGAAACAAGGAAATACACATACAACTTTCATGACTGCAAATTTTGCAGCATCCCTTGTTTTGCACAGTCCCATTAGGCTGCCGCAATCTCCGCGACGCGGATTCTGATAGGACGAGCAGTTGGCAATTGCCCCTATCAGTGGAAAAATCCCCGAAAGCATTTTAACGCCAGAACTGTCATTCCTTTAAATTTTATTGATCATTGGAACAGAAAATAATAGTACGTGTTGCCCATGTTGGCGATACATCATATGCAAATGCAATTACAGACGAGATGGAAGCTTCTGCTAAAGCTCGAGGAACAGGTATTGCAAAAAGAAGTCCAGCTTATGTGGCTCAAAAAATAGAAGAAGGTAAATCTGTGATTGCACATACCGAAGAAGGTGTTTGGGTTGGCTTTTGCTATATTGAAGCTTGGCAACATGGCCAGTTTGTAGCCAATAGTGGATTGATTGTAGCACCTGCGTTTAGAAAAACAGGTATCGCAAAAAAAATCAAGCAGGCTATTTTTCAATTGTCAATAGATAAATATCCAAATGCAAAAATATTTGGTTTAACCACAGGACTAGCTGTGATGAAAATCAATAGTGAATTAGGTTACGAGCCAGTCACCTATAGTGAATTAACAGATGATGAAGAATTTTGGGCTGGTTGCAAGAGCTGTGTGAATTATGAAATTCTAATGAGTAAAGATCGCAAGAACTGTATGTGTACTGCGATGTTGTATGAACCAAAAAAATAATTAAGCATGGAAAAAGTTGTCTTAGGATTTAGTGCTGGCTTGGATACTACATTTTGTGTAAAGTATTTATCAGAAGATAAAGGTTTAGAAGTGCATAGTGTGGTAGTCAATACGGGCGGATTTGATGAAGCTGAGTTAAAAAAAATTGAAGCACATGCCTATGCCTTGGGTGTAAAATCACACACAACCATTCAGGCTGTAGAAGGGTATTATGATAGTATCATTAAGTATTTGATTTATGGAAATGTACTAAAGAACAATACTTATCCATTGAGTGTAAGTGCTGAACGTTTGAGTCAGGCTTTACATATTGCTGCTCATGTCAAAAAATTAGATGCAAAATTGGTGGCACATGGCAGTACAGGTGCAGGGAATGATCAAGTTCGATTTGATATGATTTTTCAGATCATGATTCCTGGAGTTGAAATTCTAACACCTATCCGTGATTTACAATTAAGTAGAGAAGCTGAAATAGACTATTTAAAGTCAAAAGGGGTGGAGATGAATTTTGAAAAAGCAGCTTACTCAATCAATAAAGGATTATGGGGTACTAGCGTAGGAGGTAAGGAGACATTGCAATCTAAAGGAATTTTACCTGAATCTGCATGGCCTACACCTATGACTAAAGAAGGTGCAACCGAAGAGATGGTGATTGGTTTTGAAAAAGGGGAACTAGTAAAAGTGAATGGGCAAACATTTGCACATCCAACAGCAGCAATACAATATATTCAAACCATTGCTGGTGCATATGGGATTGGCAGAGATATCCATGTGGGCGATACGATTATTGGTATTAAAGGCAGAGTAGGTTTTGAAGCTGCCGCACCCATGGTGATTTTAAAAGCCCATCATGCATTAGAAAAACATGTTTTGACAAAGTGGCAATTGTCATGGAAAGATCAGTTAGCACAATTTTATGGCAACTGGTTACATGAAGGTCAAATTTTAGATCCAGTGATGCGTGATATAGAAGCCTATTTATCGAACTCTCAAGAACAAGTGACTGGTGAAGTGTTTGTTCAATTGAGTCCTTATCGATTTCAAATCATTGGCATCGATTCGGCTAACGATTTAATGAGCGCTAAGTTTGGTAAATACGGCGAGATGAATACAGGCTGGACAGGTGCTGACGTGAGAGGCTTCACTAAGATATTCGGCAATCAAGTGGGTATTTATCATCATGTGAAAGAAAGTAATAAATAAGCATCGTCCAGATTGGATGATTGTTCATGGTTTAAATAAATAAAGATGCAAAAAGTAAAAATTGGAATTGTAGGAGGAGCAGGTTATACGGGTGGTGAATTGCTACGTGTGTTATTGCGCCATCCCAATGCAGCGATTACTTTTGTGCATAGTACAAGCAATGCAGGCGAATTAGTGAGCAAAGTACATACAGATTTAATTGGAGAAACTGATTTAAAATTTGCAAGTGAATTAAATCAAAATATTGATCTCCTTTTTTTATGTGTTGGACATGGGGATGCTAAGCAATTTTTAGCTGCACATGCAATAGAAGCCAATATTAAAATAATTGACCTATCCCAGGATTTTAGATTAAGCAATGATGCAACAATGGGTGATAGAACCTTTGTATATGGTTTGCCAGAACTACAAAGAGGGGCCATTCAAAAAGCCAATCATATTGCTAACCCTGGATGTTTTGCTACAGCGATTCAGCTAGGGCTATTGCCATTGGCTGCTAAAGGACTATTGACAGATGTGTATACTACTGGTATTACTGGTTCGACTGGTGCTGGACAAAGTTTGTCAGCAACAAGTCATTTTAGCTGGAGAGCAAATAATATTCAAGCATACAAAACATTGCAGCACCAGCACCTACATGAGATAGGACAAAGCCTGGCGCAATTGCAAGGGAATCAACATGCAGCGGTCCACTTTGTGCCATGGAGGGGTGATTTTACAAGAGGTATTTTTGTAACTTCTGTCATTGCATCTGATTTGACAATTGATGATTTGTATACATTATATGAAACGTATTATGCAGGACATGCATTTACACATGTGTCAAAAAATAATATCGATTTAAAACAAGTAGTGAACACCAATAAATGTTTGATCCATATTGAAAAGCAGGGTAATAAAATTGCGATTCATTCTGTGATTGATAATTTATTAAAAGGCGCAGTGGGTCAAGCGGTTCAAAATATGAATTTGATGTTTGATCTTGAAGAATCAACTGGCTTGCAATTGAAAGCAAATTATTTTTAATATCCAACAAAAAATTTAACCTCATGTCTTTATTCAATGTATACCCTTTAAATCCAATCGCCATCACAAAAGCTGCAGGCAGCCGTGTATGGGATGATAAAGGACAGGAATATTTAGATATGTATGGCGGACATGCTGTGATCAGTATTGGTCATACACATCCACATTGGGTAAAAAGAATAGAAGACCAATTGCATGCCATTGCTTTTTATTCTAATTCAGTGATCATGCCGATTCAGTCTCAATTGGCAGATGCCATAAATACAATTAGTGGTAAAAAAGATTTCCAATTATTCTTATGTAATAGTGGGGCAGAAGCCAATGAGAATGCATTGAAGTTGGCTTCCTTTCATACAGGCAGAAAAAAAATTATTGCGTTTAAAAAAGCGTTTCATGGCAGAACTTCATTAGCAGTCGCTGTTACAGACAATCCAAGTATTGTGGCGCCTGTAAACGAAACAGATAATATCATCTTCCTTCCCTTGAACGATATCGCTGCTTTACAAACCTGTTTTGCTGAGCAAGGCGATCAAATTGCTGCAGTTATAATTGAAGGGATACAAGGTGTTGCTGGAATCTATGAAGCATCGGATGCATTTTTACAAGCTATCAGAAAAGCATGTGATGATTATGGTGCAGTGTATATAGCGGATAGTGTGCAATGTGGATACGGAAGAACGGGTCAGTTTTTTGCACACGACCATGCTGGTGTAAACGCAGATATTTATTCTATGGCAAAAGGTATGGGCAATGGATTCCCTATTGGCGGAATACTTATTGCGCCTCATATTCAAGCTAAGTTTGGCATGCTTGGTACTACTTTTGGCGGTAATCCATTGGCTTGCGCTGCGGCTTTGGCAGTGATAGAAGTGATGCAAAAGGAACAATTGATACAAACAGCTAAAACGAATGGCGATTACTTGATTCAGGCGCTTAAACAAATTCAAGGCATTAAAGAAGTAAGAGGAAGAGGTCTGATGATTGGTTTTGAAATGGATCCATCTTTGCAAGACATTAGAAAAACTTTATTAAACGATTTTATGGTGTTTACAGGGGAAGCTAAGCCGAATGTCATTCGATTGTTGCCTTCCTTGGCCATCACGAAAAATGATATTGATCTATTTTTAAAAAGATTGCAGGATGCCATTGCATTATTGCAACAAAAGACGATTTAATTACAACAAATGAAACAATTTATAAGCGTTAAGGATGTAGTTGATATCAATGCTTTGGTGCAAAAGGCTTTGGCCTATAAAGCAGCTCCATTACTTGATAAACACTTAGGAGTAGGAAAAAGAATTGGTTTGTTATTTTTAAATCCAAGTTTAAGAACAAGATTAAGTACACAGGTTGCTGCGCAAAATTTAGGAATGGAGGCCATTGTTTTCAATGTAGATAAGGAGGGATGGGCATTGGAGTTTACAGAAGGCGCAATCATGAATGGTACAACAGTAGAACACATTAAAGACGCAGCTCCAGTGTTGGGAAATTATTTTGACATTTTATGTATCAGGACTTTCCCAGGATTATTGGATCAAGCAGATGATTATAGTGAAAAAATTATCAATCAATTTATTCAATATGCAGGTATACCTGTAGTAAGTTTAGAGTCTGCGACATTGCATCCTTTGCAATCTTTGACAGATATCATTACCATTCAAGAATCTATGGAATTGACTGGGTCATTCAAGCATAAAAAGCCAAAAGTTGTTTTGACTTGGGCACCGCATATTAAAGCAATCCCTCAATGTGTATCCAATAGCTTTAGTGAGTGGATGAATGCTTGGGGTGAAGCTGATTTTGTCATTGCACATCCAGTGGGTTATGAACTCTCACAAAAATTCACAGACGGGGCTACGATCATGCATGATCAAGATGCTGCATTAAAAGAGGCGGATTTTGTATATGTGAAAAACTGGAGTGCTTTCAATGCGTATGGCAAGGTTTTATGTACGGATGAAAATTGGATGTTGACGAATCAAAAATTAGCATTGACCAATCAGGCAAAAGTGATGCATTGTTTACCTGTTCGCCGTAATGTTGAATTAAGTGATGAAATATTAGATGGACCCAATAGTTTAGTGACTAAAGAAGCATCCAACAGGGTTTGGGCTGCACAGGCAGTACTAGCAAGTATCTTAAAATCTACACATTAAAATCATGGAACCATTATACGTCATTAAAATAGGAGGCAATATCGTTGACAATCCAGTATTGTTAACCGAATGCTTACAGGCTTTTGCGACCATTCAGGGTCAGGCTATTTTAGTGCACGGTGGTGGAAAGTTAGCGACTAGTATGGCTCAAAAAATGGGTATAGAACAAACTATGATTGAAGGAAGAAGGGTGACAGATATAGAGACACTTAAAATTGTCACCATGGTGTACGCCGGGAATATCAATAAAAATATAGTCGCTCAACTACAGTCAAATGGTGTTAATGCAATTGGATTGACGGGTGCGGATGGTAATTTAATTCAAGCACACAAAAGAGTAAACAATGCTATCGACTATGGTTTTGTTGGAGATGTAGATCAAGTAAATGAGGTGCTAATACAATCATTACTTTCAAATGGGATGAAACTAGTAATTGCCCCTATCACACACGATGGAAATGGGCAATTATTGAATACCAATGCAGATACCATTGCCCAATCCATTGCGGTTGCCATGGCTGCTCAATATCAGGTGCATTTAATATACGGTTTTGAAAAAGAGGGTGTTTTATTAGACGTAAACAATCCTAGTTCAATCATCGCAAAAATCGATCAGCCCAGCTATGCCAAACTGAAAGAAGATAAGATCATCTTCGAAGGAATGGTACCTAAAATCGACAATGCTTATTTAGCCTTAGTAGGTGGTGTACAATCCGTCATCATTGGTAGGGCAGAAAAAATGAATGAATTAATCAATGGTACCGCAGGTACGACAATCAAAATCTAATGTCACAAAAAAATACGATACAAGAAAATATACATGACTTGCCATCCCTTTTTCAGGATGCATTACAATTACTCAAATCTTTGATTGCTATCCCTTCATTTAGTAAAGAGGAAGCAGCCACTGCCGATTGCATTCAAGATTTTTTTCATCAACATCATGTTGAATGCAATAGGCTGAAAAATAATATTTGGTCTAAGAATGTGCATTTTGATCCAGCAAAACCAACCATTTTACTCAATTCTCATCATGATACTGTAAGGCCTAACAAAGGGTATACATTAGATCCATTTGAATCTATAGAAAAAGAAGGCAAGCTGTATGGTTTAGGCAGTAATGATGCTGGCGGTTGTTTAGTCAGTCTCATCGCAACCTATTTATATTTTTATGATAAAAAAGGACTTGCTTATAATCTCATTTTTGTTGCTTCTGCAGAAGAAGAAATTTCTGGAACAGATGGCATTGAATTGGTATTAAAGCATCTTCCAAAAATAGATTTTGGCATCGTTGGTGAGCCAACTTTATTGGACATGGCGATTGCTGAAAGAGGCTTATTGGTATTGGATGTGGTGGCAACAGGAACATCAGGACACGCAGCTAGAGGGGAAGGTGAAAATGCGATCTATACATTATTACCTGCATTGGAATGGTTCCAAAATTATCAATTTGAAAAAGTGTCCGACCTTTTAGGTCCAGTTAAAATGACTGTAACTGTGATAGAGACCGAAAACAAGCAACATAATGTGGTACCATCAATTTGCAAGATGGTCGTAGATGTGCGTGTGAATGAATTGTATAGTTTTGAAGAAATTTTAGAAATCATTGCTTCGCATGTGACTATAGGGGTAAAGCCTCGTAGTCTAAGAATGCGTTCCTCTGGTATTGCCTTAGATCATGTCTTAGTTAAAGCTGGATTGGATTTGGGCAAAAGTTATTATGGCTCACCAACCACTTCGGATAAAGCATTAATGCCTTTTCCAACTTTAAAAATGGGTCCAGGAGATTCTGCAAGAAGTCATACTGCAGATGAATTTATATTTACACAAGAAATAGAAACGGGAATCCAAACCTACATTCAATTACTTGAAAACATTTTTTCTTATGAGTAAGCTTTGGCAAAAAAACAATAAGACTGCAGCTTCTGTAGAACAATTTACTATTGGTAAGGATCAGCAAATGGATCAATACCTTGCTGCTTATGACGTATTGGGCTCCATTGCACATACAACCATGTTGTCTGAAGTAGGCTTATTGACCAAAGAGGAGCAAGTACAACTCAAAAAAGCATTGATCGAAATTTATGCTACTATCCAAGCGGGTGATTTTGAATTGGAAGAAGGGGTAGAAGACATTCACTCACAGGTAGAAATACTTTTGACCAAAAAGCTGGGAGATATAGGTAAAAAAATACATAGTGCAAGAAGTAGGAACGATCAAGTGCTAGTTGATATCAAGTTATTCTTACGTGCTGAGATCACTAAGTTAAGTGAGTCTATTCAAGCATTCTTTACTTTACTTCAGTCAAAGAGTGAAATGCATAAGACAGACTTATTACCTGGCTACACCCATCTTCAATTGGCGATGCCCTCCTCGTTTGGATTATGGTTTGGTGCTTATGCGGAAAGTTTAGTGGATGATATGACCATGCTACAAGCTGCGTATAAAATAGTCAATAAAAATCCTTTGGGATCTGCAGCCGGTTATGGTTCATCTTTCCCAATCAATAGAACTAGAACAACAGAATTACTAGGATTTGAAACGTTAAACTACAATGTCGTGTATGCGCAAATGGGCAGGGGTAAGGCGGAGCGTGTGACTGCAATGGCGATGGCCAATATTGCAGATACTTTGGCAAGATTAAGTATGGATGCCTGCTTATTTTTGAATCAGAATTTTAGTTTTATACATTTTCCAGAAGCATTAACGACTGGATCTAGTATCATGCCACATAAAAAAAATCCGGATGTCTTTGAACTCATCCGTTCTTATTGTAATCGAATTAAAGCATTGCCAAATGAGATCATGATGATGACCACCAATTTACCTTCAGGTTATCATAGAGATTTACAATTATTAAAAGAACATTTGTTCCCTGCATTTGCAGAATTAAACCATTGTATAGAGATGGCATCTTTGATGATTGAACATATGGAAGTCAAAAAAGACTTACTCAAGGACCCAAAATATCAGTTCTTGTTTAGTGTAGAAGAAGTGAATAAACTAGTAAACAATGGTATGCCATTTAGGGACGCGTATAAAAAAATTGGCCTAGATATTGAGGCTGGACAGTTTACTTACAGTACCGAATTAAACCATCTGCATGAAGGAAGCATCGGAAATTTATGCAATCCCCAAATTGCTGCCCAAATGGCCTTGGTTATCAATGGTTTTGGAACAGATCAGGTAGCACAAAGAATTCAGCAATTATTGGCGTTATAACCTGATTCTGATGTACTTTTGGGGTCTAAATTTCAATATTTTAAGATGAAAAAATCAATCATTGTCGCTTTAGCTATAGTGGGATGCGTATCAGGTTGGGCACAAACAAAGCAAGTTGCCCCTTTGAAAAAATCTACACCTGTAAAAGCTGTTCCTGTTACTAAGGCAAAACTAGCTTTGACTTATACTGCAGCTCAATCACTTAAAACAACAAAGGATAGTGCATCTTATGCTTTAGGATACAGAATTGCACAAAGTTTAAAAGGACAAGGCTTGCAAAATGTTAATTTCGAATTATTCAAAAAAGGCATGGATGCTGGTGTGATAGCAAAGTCACAAATACCAGATAGCTTATTAGATATATGTATTAAAAACTACCAAGATAAAATGAGTACAGAAAAAATCGCTGTAAACAGAGCAGCAGGCGCGGCATTTTTAGCAGAAAATGCAAAAAGACCAGGAGTGGTTCGTTTAACCAATGGTTTACAATATGAAGTAATGGTGGCTGGTACTGATACCACAAAACCTACTTTAAAAAACACAGTAAGATGTCATTACCATGGCACTTTAATTGATGGTACTGTATTTGATAGTTCAGTGCAAAGAGGTGAACCAATCAGTTTTCCATTGAATGGTGTGATCAAAGGATGGCAAGAAGCTTTACAGTTGATGACCGTAGGAAGTAAATGGAAATTATTTATTCCTTCAGAATTGGCTTATGGCGAACGTTCTGCTGGACCAGTTATTGGACCAGGTTCTACTTTGATTTTTGAAGTGGAGTTGTTGGGTGTACAATAGTATTTGATACACATAATTTATAATACAATACACTTCACATCTTCTTGTGGAGTGTATTTTGTTTCATAGCCTTTCAATTTTTTTTATGCAAAAGATTTTCGTAATCATCATTATAAGTATTAGCGCATTTGCTTGTACACCAAACAATGTAAAAATTAGTACTGTAATTGGCAAACAGATTGATAGCGCTGGTATGCAAGGAAGTTTTGCTTTGATGGAAAATAGTACTGAGGCTTTTACCGTATACAATTTATCGGCTTATAAGGATAGCGGTTATGCTCCATTGAATTCTTTTTTTGCGTTACCTGTTTTAATTGGTTTTGATAGAGGCCAACTCAATGCGGATACAAATACATGGGTATCTCTTGACTCTAGCGCCTATTACCAACAGCTGGTGAAGCAGATTGGCAGAACAATCCTATTGCAAGAAATTGATTCTATTCATTACGGAAAAGGGATAGTGAGTGCGAATATGGATAGTTTTTGGAGAGATGAATCTTTGTTGATCACGGCAGATGAACAACTTGGTTTTATAAAACGATTGTATTTTAATGCGTTGCCATTTCAAAAACGTAGTCAAGAACTTTTTAGAAAAATGATTTTGAAAGAACAAAATTCAAATTATCAATTAAGTTATTTAGTTGCAACTGATACAGCTTTAGGTAATCAAGCTTGGGTGATAGGGTATGTTGAAGAGAATTTACATCCCTATTTCTTTGTGTTGCATACCAGTGCAACAGATGGCAAAGATCTTAAGAACAGAAATATTAATTTATTAAAATCTATCTTGGCTAAAGAAGGATTCTTCAAAGGAGTTCGTTAAATTGAATTACAATTCATTTTTTATAAGCAAGTTTTATGCAATACTATTCTGAATCGTTGACATCTTATAAGCGTATCCAAACTAGACCTGTTAAAGTAGGCAACTTAGTGATTGGGGGTGGGCATCCTATCCGTGTTCAAACTATGACGACTACTGATACGATGGACACCGAAGCTACTGTTGCCCAGGTGATTCGTTGTATAGAAGCAGGTGCAGAATTGGTTCGTGTGACTGCCCCGAGTAAAAAAGAAGCAGAGAATTTAGCTAATATTAAAGCGATACTTCATTCAAAAGGATACACCACGCCATTGGTTGCGGATATCCATTTTACACCCAATGCAGCTGAAATTGCTGCAAAAATTGTAGAAAAAGTAAGAGTGAATCCGGGCAATTATGTTGATAAAAAGAAGTTTGAACAAATTGATTATACAGATGCAGAGTATGTAGAGGAGATAGAACGAATTAGAGAAAGATTTACACCACTTGTGCTTATTTGTAAAGAGCATGGCACTGCAATGCGTATCGGCACCAATCATGGATCTTTAAGTGATCGTATCATGAGTCGATATGGCGATACGGCAATTGGTATGGTAGAAAGTGCCATGGAATTTTTAAGAATTGCAAGAAGTTTAGACTATCACCAGATTATTTTGAGTATGAAATCAAGTAATCCACAAGTGATGGTGCAGGCTTATAGATTATTGATTCAACAGATGCAACAAGAGTTCAATGAATTATATCCATTGCATTTAGGTGTGACAGAAGCGGGTGATGGGGAAGATGGAAGAATCAAGAGCGCAATTGGTATCGGTACTTTATTAGAAGATGGCATTGGAGATACCATCAGAGTGAGTTTAACAGAAGATCCTGAATTGGAAATCCCAGTATGTAAAGATTTGGTAAAAAGATACCACCATCTATCTGAAGGCAATGACACTGTTCCTGCGATTACACAATTGCCCTATAGCCCATTTGAATATAAGAGGAATTCAACATCACCTGTACTTAATATTGGCGGCAAACAAGTACCTGTGGTTGTTGCAGATTTAAGTCATCTTGCTACAATTAAAGCAGCTGATTTAGTTGCGATTGGTTATAACTATGATGAGGCTACTGACAAGTGGGCTATATCGGATGCTGCGGCTGATTATATTTTTATTGGTACTACGCCATTAGATTTCAATCTGCCAGGAACCCTTAGCATTATCGCATCCCCTGCTGTTTGTTTGCAAGCAAATAATACAGAAAAGTACCATCCAATTATGGATGCTGCAGCCTATCTATCTTTTGATGCAAAACATCCGAAACTTAATTTTGTACAAATAGATTGTTATAGTGATCATCAGCCAATTGCGGATGAACTATTATTGCAAATCGCAAAAGATCCTTCAGTTGTATTTTGCTTGAGTAGTCAATGTAAAAATGCGATGCAAGCGGTTAGAAGAATGGCCATTCAACTCATGCATCTGGATATCCATCAACCTATTATTTTAGTGACAGATAGCCAATGGCAAACTACAGACGAGCATTTAATCCATTTCGCTATCGAAACAGGCGCATTATTATTAGAAGGGATTGGCGATGGAATTTGTTTAGGATTAAGTAAAGTTGCCTATGATGCAAGCGTCAATGGGTCGAATGTTTCTGGCCGTAATTATTTTAACAATTCAAGTTTAGAACAATTGTTGAATACGACTGCATTTGGCATACTACAAGCTACTAGAACCAGAATTTCAAAAACAGAATATATCTCTTGTCCAAGCTGTGGAAGGACATTATTTGAATTACAAGAAACTACTGCAAAGATAAGAGCTGTGACCAATCACTTAAAAGGGTTAAAAATTGCCATCATGGGTTGTATTGTAAATGGTCCTGGGGAAATGGCAGATGCTGATTTTGGTTATGTTGGAAGTGGGGTAGGAAAGATTACTTTGTATAAAGGTAAAGAAGTGATGAAACGTAATATTGATAGCAATGTAGCAGTAGATGAATTAATTTTATTACTTAAAGAACACAATGCTTGGGTTGAACCAGGTAAATAACCATTTTATGTATTCAATTTTCTATGCTTTATTTTATTTAATTTCATTGATTCCATGGCCTATTGTTTATGTATTAAGTGATGGGGTAGCATTTTTATTGAGAAAGATTTTGAAATATAGAGTGGCTGTGGTGCATCATAATTTAGCCATCGCTTTTCCCAATAAATCTATCCATGAGCGTAATCAAATTGCAAAAGAATTTTACCAAAAATTTACAGACTCCTTTTTTGAGACCATTAAATTGATCTCCATGTCTGATAAAAGCTTTACTAAGCGATTTACATCCAATGTGGAAGTGTTGAATGAGCTATATGCATCTGGTCAAAATGTGCAATTGATGGCAGGTCATTTTTTCAATTGGGAATTTGCCAATTGGGGTGCGGCTAAATATGGTAAATATCCTTTTATCGCCGTGTACATGCCATTAAGCAATTCTTTTTTTGATAGATTGATATTGGATATGCGTAAAAGATATGGCAGTATCATGATTCCTGCGACGAATTTTAAAAATCAGTTTCATAAATATGCAACGAGTGGTCCATATGCAATGGCTTTAGCAGCGGACCAAAATCCGGGTAATCCTAAGTCTGCATTTTGGGTTCCTTTTTTTGGACAATTAACACCTTTTGTGAAAGGGCCTGAAAAAGGCGCCAAGTTGAATAATACTGCTCAGGTATTCATTCATTTCTATAGTACTAAAAGAGGACATTATCATGCACACTATGAAGTGATGACCACTGTGCCTAATTACTTTAAAGATGGTCAGTTGACTGCGCTTTATGTTAAAGTACTTGAAGATAAAATAAAGCAACACCCTGCTAATTATTTATGGAGTCACCGAAGATGGCGTTATCCATATGATGCAGCGACTTATGGACACTTAGTGGTAGATTAACTTGGAATTGATGTCTCTAGATTGTCGGTCTTCTTTGGACTTGATACAATGGTGAATTTGTTTTTTAAGAATTCAACTGCATCCCATCCATCTTGAACAATCCTGATATTATGAATGCCTTGCTTTTTTAATACAGATGCTGCAAGTAACAATTGCTTGCCCAAATCGTCGATAAGGTAGATATTAAAGTGTTCGTCTAATTCAGACATGGCACCAGGATCGCCAAATTCAATGATAGGTAGATTGATAGAGTCTTTGATATGTGCTTTGTCATAGACCTCCTCGGTTCTTATGTCTAAGATCATCAAATATTCGTCGAATGGAATATCCATTGCTAGCTCGTCTACTTCAACTTCAATGATCAGATCTATTTTTTGGTCTGCTTCAACCCATGTTGTAAAACCACCTTTTAAATATCCCTTCACTTGAGTATATCCCAAAAGCTCAAAACGCTTGATAATTAATTCTTCTGTGCCTTCGGAACACACCAAAATAATGGGGCAATCTTGCTCCATTATTTTGAGTGCATTCAATGTTTTTATTTCATCTAATGCTACATGGATTGCGCCAGGTATATAACCTTGTAAAAATTCTGAGTCAATTCTGGTATCAATGATCTGTACCGAATCGTCTTTTGACAATGCCAAAAATTGATCGAAGCTTAACTCCATACTATCCAACTAATTGTTCTACAAATTGATTTACTTGCTCAAGACGAGTGTAGTCCACCATATAAAAGATGAATTTTCCTTCACGAACAGTCACAACGATACCAGCTCTTCTTAAAATGGCTAAATGCTGAGAAGCAACCGATTGTTCTAATCTAAGTTTTACATAGATCTCGGTGACAGTCATTTTTTGATGCTCGTCAATTAGTTTTAAAATTTGTTGACGTAGTTTATGGTTCAATGCTCTTAATATCATAGCAGCTTTTTTGCTATGTATTAAATCCACTTTTAATGGTGTGGCTCCATTGGCTAATTGTAGCAAGGGTAATGATTGATTCATGACAAATTACATATTGGGGGTTATGAATTGTTATTCAATACAAAGTTAACAATAAATCATTACATAATATTTTATAATATGTATTATTTACTTGGTATGATGTAAACTTCTTTCAGATAATTTGGACCTACGTAGGCCAAATCCTCAAAATGACCTGCATTCCATTTGATCATGGCCATTTCAACTAGTTCTTGACTAGTGTACATTGCATCTAGAAAGATCACTTTTTGCGCTACTTTAATCTCCTTGGTTTTTGTGATTCCGTTTCCAATACAGATAGTTGGCTGATGGATAAGACTATTCCATTTTGATTCATCCAGTACAATTGCTTGTTCTGGTAAAATGGGGTTACAAGCTGCATCATAGATGGCACCAAAAATCTCCATTCTTCTTGCGTCTATCATTGAAAAAATTTGGAAGGGCTGCTCCATTTCTTTTGGCACTAGTTTAATAGCAGCAAATGCCAATGCGCTTAATGTTGACAATCCAATAAGCGGCTTTTGAAGGGTATAGGCAATCCCTTTTGCGCTTGCTAATCCAACTCTTAAACCTGTGTAACTTCCTGGGCCTAAAGTCACTGCAATCGCATCTATTTCTTTGATGTCCAATTGTTGCGTTGCTAATAATTGAGCGATGGCTACCTGAATGAAATTGGCATGACTATGCGTCTCTTTATTGGTAAGTTCAGCGATGATCTTGCCATCCTTGCTCAATGCAACAATTGCCTCTTCCAGTGCGGTGTCTATGATTAATAATTTAGCCAAGTCGTAAAATTGTCTTGCAAAAATAGGTTGGATTTGGCCAAAAAATTAGAAATTGCAATTCTAAAATAAAATATATGTCTAAACAGATCATCCAAACGAACAAAGTGCCTGCGCCTATTGGCCCATATAGTCAAGCAGTGATTGCCAATGGATTTTTATTCGCTAGTGGTCAAGTTGCATTTGATCCGGCTACAGGTGAGTTGGTATTGTCTTCTATTGAAGCGGAGACAAAACAGGTTATGGAAAATATTAAAGCCATATTAGAAGAAGCTAAAATCAACTTCGATCATATTGTAAAGACCAGCATATTTTTAAGCAATATGGATTTATTTGCAGCAGTCAACCAGGTGTACGGAAGTTATTTCAGTGCAGATTTCCCTGCTCGTGAGACTGTAGCTGTAAAAACCTTACCTAGAAATGTGAATGTAGAAATTAGTGTTACTGCGGTGATGCAGCACTAAATTGATAAGTTGTTTCAAAATAAATTTGTCCCTGGGGTTCCAATTGTTGGAGCCCCATTTTGTTGTTAAAACAATTGGGTGCGCCACTAAGATTTTCAATGGCAATGCTTTTTCGATCATTCGGTGTATACATCTGTAAGTAGGGGTAGTTGTGTTTTGGTTGAACCAAAATAGACATTCCCTCATAGCTTATTTTTATTTCCTGATGTGTTGGATCTAATAGATGACAATCGTCAAAATGAGTATCACCAATTTTTTTACCTGTATTGTAATTTGTATCCTCCATTATGCTCCCGGTTGGGATCATATCATCACGCATTTCTAATTTTCCATTTGATTGAAATTCAAGAGTATAGTCATTCACTTGACCACCTAATGTGAAATAGGGGTGCCATCCATCCATTATGGGAATGATAGAATTTGAATGATTGACGATGGTTGTTTTAAGGCCAATCCTATTGTCTGCATATAAGGTCCATTGTACGATGATCTTGTAGGGAAAGGGGAATCCAGCATCCGTTCCTTGATAATTGAATGAAAGCGTGACTTCTGCGAAATTTTCATGTACTTCGGTTCTAAGTATTGAAAAATTGGCATCATAAATAAGGCCATGCATCGCATGTTCACCTAAGTAGAATTTTTTGAATTGAAAGAGTTGATTGTTCCAATGGTATTTACCAGCATCAATACGACAGGAAAACGGGCTCATTTTGCCACTTCTAAATCCGTTCATTTCAAAATGATCTGCCCCATCATTCCCTAGAATAAGGTCCTGAAATTGATTGCCATTTTTTGCCCTCCAGCGATTCATTAATGCCCCTTTACAATGAATTTCAATTATTGTCTCGTTATAGAGATCAATCAACTGGATACTATTATTTTGTGCTTGTATTTTCAAGTCAAATGACATGGAATTCGTTTAAGTGGAAAATTAAAACTATTCTATTAACTTTGAGAAATCAATTTTAAACTATGCGCATCCTATTTTCTTTCCTTTTTATGATTCTAACTGGACAGCTTATTGGGCAAGCTTGGTCTAAATATGATAGTACGATGAAAATTGGCAAGACTGGTTACCGTATCTCATGTTTAAATAGAGCACCAGATAGAAATGTATTGAATATTAGGCCGATTGGATTTAAGTCTGAATCTAGAGAAGCGTCAATTGAACTTAGAGCAAGAGTATATGGTGCTGAAATTGATGACTTAAATAATGATGGATTCCCTGATATTGTTATTTATATTGAAGACGCTGCGGGTAAAAAAAGTATTTTCCCAATCTGTTCTCAAGACAACGAAAGAATTGCACCTATTTTTTTTCCGGATATTTTGAATGATATGGAATTGAGTAAAGGATATAGAGGGAAGGATGAATACAAATTAGTTGAAGGGGTATTGTTCCGAAAGTTCCCCATTTATCCTGCAGATACTACCATCAAGGAACCTACTAATAAGATAAGGCAATTGATGTATAGAGTAGTGCCAGGTGAACGTGATTCTTGGAAGTTTAAAATGTTTAAGCAATTTGATTTCACTTCAAATTAATTCCCTGAGGTAATCATTATTTTCCCTACTGCCTTTTCATTTCCGGCATCATCCCTAACAAAGATTAAATAGATCCCTGATGCCACTTTGTGTTGGTATTGATCTCTTCCATTCCATATCGCTTGTCCTCCAAGCGCCCTTGTTTGCATCATTAATTGCCCATTTAAATCTGTGATTTTTACCAATGCATTGTTGACCAAATTTTTGATCAAAATTGAACCATTGTAATTAGGTGCAACAGGATTGGGATATATTTTTATTTTATGCTGAGTTGCTGCACTTTCTGTAGCATCTCCTTTAAAGCTTATAATTTCATTTTCGGTAAAGAAAAACACATCACCATCAGTAGGTTCTACCCCAATGGATAAGACAGTGTTGTTTGGAAGCGGACTATTTTCTGTTGTGAAATGTTGAATTACTTCAGCACCGTCTTGACTAATCAACCAAGCGCCATTGTTCGTTCCTATCCACTTTCTATTGGCACCGTCAACCGTGATGCTATGAACGGTTTCTTTTTGAAAAAGATACCCATTGAATCCATTGCTTTCAACAATCGGCAAATAGGCGTCGCATGCTTCGTTGATATTATTGCATTGGAATACTGCGATTCCATTGTCTGTTCCAATCCAAATGGACCCCTCCTTATCCTCTGCTATGGCAGTGACTTCCATACTTGGTAAATTACCTGATCCTTTCCCTGTATTGAGTTGTCTCCAAATTGCTTGGTTATTTTGTTTTTGAAACAATAAAACACCTTGTTGTTTTGGACCAATGATCCAGCTCAAACCATTTCCATCAACTACAAACTGTTTTAAATTTTGCGCAGAATAACCCGCCTGAATGGAATAACTATTCCACTGATTGCCTTCCTTCGCGAGGATGCCAACACCTTCCTTTAAAAGATAGCAACTGCCATCTATTTTTTGTTGAATTGATTTAATGGATCCAGCAGTTTTACTTGGTAATAATTGTTCTACTAATTTTTTGTTGGCGTCAAAATGAATTAATTCGGTACCCATACCTAGCCACCAACTTTGATCAACTGGGTCAATCGATACTGCCTCTATACCATTTAGCTTCAAGTTTTGAATTTGGGTAAAATTGGACCAGCCATTTTCATTCAGACTAGATATGCCATTTTTATTGGCGCCATATCCCATTAGTATTTGATGAGATGAAAACGCATTACTTCCTATTACATGACTTAAGGGACCGCCAAGAGACACCCATTTTGGTTGCTCGTTTTTTTCATAAAGCCCTTTAACATAATCTGCTACCCAAATTGTATTGCCCTCTTTAAGTATTCCTTTAGGCTGAATCAATACCGAAGAATCTATTAGTATTGTATTGTTTTGATTGCTATTCAATTGGATCAATGCGCCTTTATTTTGATCAGTTATTCCTGCAAAAATATTTTCCTCGTCAACCGAAATAGTCTCAATACTACCTGAGTTTATTTGATAACGCACTCTATTAGAGGGGTAGTCATAAACTTTTTGTTGGTTGTTAAAATAGAGCTGGTTTTTAAACACAAACATATTTTGAATACCAGTGATGTCCATCGTGTTTTCTTGAGTCCAGCTATTGCTTTGACCTAAAACAGTAGACCATATACCATTGTCGGTTAATGCAAATAATTTATTTTGAAAAGATACAGTCTGTAGTACTTTAACGGCTTGTCGACGATTATTGGGATATACTGTTTCTTTAATTTCTTTTTTCAACAAGTCTATGATGACGATCCCAAAATTGCAAGACAGGTAGGCATTGTTATTCAATACAACAAGGTCATTGATGGTTTTATCGGCATATAAATTAGATAGTTGAATGTCGTCAATCAGCGTGACTTGATCACCTTGAACAATATCTATTCGACTATTTTTATAGGCAATTACAAGCTGGTTTTCGACGGGATGCCAAGCTATTTCATGTATTCCTATTGCATGTAAACCGTTGGTGGTATTGAGGTAGTTTACTTGTTTTTTTGCATCAATTTGAATCACTTGATTTGTAGCAGCGACATATATCTGATCTCCTTTAATGACTTGCTGAATGGATTCATTGGAAAAATGGGCGCGCCATGTGCCAATTGGACCTAATTGTAATTGGGCATTCAATGGCTTGATTGAGCCTATGATTCCTATTATAATATAAAGCCATTTTTGCATCTTATTTTTTTATCGCTTGATAAATTTGCTCTTGAATTTTAGCTCTTAAGTTAAGTGAACTAAATGCTTTATTGTCTCTTGTTGGGAAAACTCTGTTCGAAAGAAAAATATATAATAAATGGTTGTCTGGATCTGCCCATACACAAGTCCCTGTAAATCCTGTGTGGCCAAACACGCTCGTTGGTGCACTTAAACTTGGGTAGGGATCTTTCGAACTTGCGTTGTCTTTTGCAGTTTTATCAAAACCAAGTCCTCTTCTGCTAGTGGCAGATTGGTAGCTTGTGAATAATTTTATTGTAGATGGTTTTAAATAGGTTTGGCCATCCCATTGCCCTCCATTCAATAACATCATATATAATTTAGCTAAATCAGTGGCATTGCTAAATAAGCCTGCATGGCCAGCGATACCACCCATTGTTGAAGCACCTTCGTCATGCACTGAGCCCTGAATGAGTTCTTTTCTAAAATAAGTATCTTTTTCTGTTGCAGCGATGGATGATTTCTCAGCTCTTTCTAAAGGCAGAAAACCTGTACTACGCATTTGCATTGGTCCGTAGAAGGTTTTTGTACAATAATCCTGCAAATTCATACCCGTCACTTGTTCTACTATATTGCCTAGAAAAATAAAATCATTGTCACTGTATACATATTTGCCCGGAGCAGATACTGGACTATTCAATATTTTCAATCGGATACTATCCATCCAATTGTTTGCTAGGTATTTGCCAGGAGTGACCATTAATTGATGGGTTGCATCTTGAACAGGTACAATCCATTTTGTGTCAATACTTCCGTCTGGTTGTAGTAGAGATTCGTAAAACTTGATGTATGGATACAATCCAGCTTCATGCAAAAGCAAATCTTTCAATCGAATTGTTGCCTTTGCATTACCCGCCACCCAAGGTAAGTAGTCACCTATTGTTTTTTCAATATCTACTTTTCCTTCCTCAACTAATTTCATAATGGCAACAGTAGTTGCACTTGTTTTAGTGACAGAAGCAAGGTCATATAAAGTGGCATTGGTGACTAGGGGAGTTTGATCACCTGCAATAGTGCCATAACTTTTATTGAATACAATTTGATTGTCTTTAGCTACCAATACTTGACAACCAGGTATTGCTGCTTGTTGGATGGCATCTGCCACAATGGAGTCAATCTTTGCTAATTTTGTTTCATCAATAATTGCTGGCAGGCACTGTTCTGTTAATATTTTTTTTTTAATCGGAGCCGCTGAAGGCATGCCGTAGTTAAGTTCTGGAGAGATGGTCACTGGTAATACGCCACTTGCTTGCAATTTTCCTTCAAGCCATTTTTGTACCGCTGAGTGACTATATTTTGTGTCTTCAAATGCTAGTAAAATATTATTGATCTTGCTAAAGTCTCCAACTGCATAAGGATTTCCAAAAATCAAATGAATCCAATTTTCATGTCCCATTGCATTTAAAAATTGCAATGTCGCAGCAGGAATCTCAAAGTGATTTGCTGGTCTTCTATTGTATCCGTGTAAACCAACAATCACTTGATCGTAGGATTTTAAACTATCATTGATCAATGCCAATTCATTGGCATCTTTTCCGCTTGTATAAAATACTTTTACGCCATATGCGTTTGCTATAGTTGAAGTGAACGAAGCAGCTGATTTTGCATTCAAGGCAATGTAGGCGGTCTTATTGTTTAAGACTGGACTATTGGTTGCTCTTAAGAATGTAAGCGATTGCTGCGCCATCGCTGAATTAATGGTACCAACAGATTGGTTTAAATCAGCAACGATATTGGTTGTGTCAATTGTTTGTTGCACACCAAGTCCGTATTTGTATTTTGCGGCTAGAATTTTTTTAACACGTGCATTGATATCACCACGTTTAATCCTTCTTTCTTTAACAGCTGCTCTAACTTTTTTGATGGATTGTCCAATATCTCCTGGTAAACATAACATATCGTTACCTGCTAGAATGGCCTGTACGTTTGCTTCTCCTTGTGGAAAGTAATTGGCAATGGCTTTCATATCCATCGCATCAGTCACACTAATGCCTTTGAATCCTAATTCTTTTTTCAATAATCCATTCACTGCTTTAGGAGATAAGGAAGTGGCATATTTTGGTCTGTCGTCGATTGCTGGCACGGACAAATGCGCTACCATAATGGATTCTACGCCTGCTTCAATGAGTGCTTTGAATGGTGCTAATTCAAGACTGTCTAATTCAGCTCTTGATTTAGTGATCACAGGTAAGTCCTTATGTGAGTCAACGGTTACATCTCCGTGTCCTGGAAAATGTTTTGCAGTCGCCATCACGCCATTGTCTTGCATACCTTTCATATAAGCAATGCCTTGTTGAATCACTTTCTCTTTGCTTTGACCAAAGCTTCGATCATTGATGACTGGATTCAATGGGTTGTTATTGACGTCAATATCTGGAGCATAATTGATTTGAATACCCAATCTTTTACATTGGTCTGCGATAGCTGCGCCCATTTGGTAGACTAAATTGCTTGAAGCAAAAGCCCCCATAGAAAGTTGTCTTGGGAATGATTCAACACTGTCTAAACGCATGCCCACGCCCCATTCTGCGTCAATGGTAATAAATAAAGGCGTCTTAGCAATCGCTTGATAGTGGTTTGTTTGCATCGCTTGTCGAACTGGGCCACCTTGGAAAAAACACAATCCACCCACATTGTATTGCTTGATCAAATTGCTTATTGAATCTATTTTATTTTGTTCCCAATTGCTATGAGCTCTTAACACCATTAACTGCGCAATTTTCTCGTTCATGTTCAATGCTGAAAATTGTTTTCTAATCCACTTTTTTTCACCCATTTTTTGCGCCTGCAACTGGGTGGTTAATCCTGCTAATAATAAGCTACCTAAGAGTATTTTTTTCATATCGAATTTATGTACTGCAATTTAAGGATAAAAAAAGGCTTACCGTTTTTAGGTAAGCCTTTTTTAACTATTTTTCGAGTGCTAAGCTTCTTCATCAGCTTAAGCCTACTATGCTTCTGCTTCTTCTTCGTCCAATTCTGGCAAAGTTGGCTCTACTTTATGTTGTTGCAATTGAGCAAACCATTTAACCATTTTCTTCATATCGCTAGCATATACACGCTCAAAATCCATATTTGGGAATACTTTTTTAAAGTAGGCCTGAGTTGCTTTTGCGTCTTTTTCGTTAGGAAGGGCTTCTTTAGACTTACCCATTGCAATAAATACTTCAGCTAAAAACACGTTCTCTTTAGTTGTAAACACCTCAATACTCTCTAAATGAGAGAACTGATAGGCTCTAGAACTGATAAACTGTGTGGCATTGGTCTCTAAGGATCTCGCGATGGCACCATCACTTTTGCTAGTTAATAATTCAAATAAACCTGACATGCCTGAAACGGAAATCAATTTGTTATACTCCATGGGTTCTAGTCTTTTTTTAGGAATGCAAAATACGGAAAAACCCTCAATTTTCATTTTTTAAACTACCTTTGTTTATCATTAAAAATCAAGCATATGCCCGGTTTTGAATTATTTGGAGCAGAAGAAAAGAAAGAAGTAAATGAAGTCCTAGAGACAGGAATTTTAATGCGTTATGGATTTGATGGTCCGAGAAAAGGAATTTGGAAATCCAAGGAGTTAGAAGCAGCAGTTTGCAAGACTTTTGGCACAGAATACGCACAACTTACCTCTAGCGGAACAGCAGCCTTGACAACGGCGATGGCTGCTTTAGGTGTAGGTGCTGGTGACGAGGTTATTATGCCTGCGTTCACATTTGTAGCAAGTTTCGAAGCTATTTTAAGCATGGGTGCAATCCCAGTATTGGTGGATATTGACGAAAGCTTGACTTTGTCGCCAGCTGCAGTAAAAGCTGCAATTACCCCAAAAACAAAATGTGTTATGCCAGTGCACATGTGCGGCAGTATGGCAGATATGGATGCCTTGGTGGCCATTTGCAAAGAACATCATTTGATTTTATTAGAAGATGCTTGTCAAAGTATCGGTGGAACTTATAAAGGAAAGCATTTGGGTACCATTGGTCATGCAGGTACTTTCTCATTTGATTTTGTAAAGACAATTACTTGTGGAGAAGGTGGTGTAGTGATGACCAATGACAAAGAGGTGTACACAAAGTCCGATGCATTTACGGATCATGGGCACGATCACTTAGGGGTAGATAGAGGTGCAGATTTGCATCCAGCACTGGGATATAATTTTAGAATAAGTGAATTACATGCTGCAGTGGGCTTGGCGCAAATCAGAAAGTTAGATACCTTTTTAGCGATTCAAAAAAAGAATAACCAAATTTTACGTTCTTATTTAGAACAAGTGCCAGGTATTCAATTTAGAGTAGTGCCTGATCCTGCAGGGGATAGTTGTAGTTTTTTAACTTGGTTTTTGCCAAGTCAAGCAGATACAGAAAAGGCCATTGCAGCGTTTAAAGAAGCAGGTATTCTTGCAGGTAATTTTTATTGGTTTGGAAACAACTGGCACTATATCAGAAAATGGGATCATTTGAAAAATGCAACCAGTTTGTATCCATTGACTGAAGCCCAACAAAAGGCATTGATTGCATTACAACAGACTGATTTTTCTAAGAGTGATGCAGTGATGAGTAAGTGTATTTCTACTGCCATTAGTTTAACATGGACAGAGGAACAAGTGCATGAAAAAGGAGCAGCCTTCCTTGCTGTTTTAAAAAAACTATTAGCATAAGCTAGGGTTATGGCATTAGGACAATCCATGCAACAGAGACAATTACAAAGATTGTCGCCTCAGCAAATCCAATTGATGAAGTTGTTGCAAATTCCTAGTGCACAAATTGAGCAAAGAATCAAAGAAGAGCTGGAGGAGAACCCAGCTTTGGAAATGGATGCAACACTATTAGAGTCAGACTTTACTTCACCGGATGAAATGAACGACGACTTGTTACAGGATATGCATGATGATGAAGAAGCGGTTCCTGTAGATGAGTTTGAGATGAGTAATGAAGAGCTGAGTGAGTATAGTTATGACGATGAAGTGGCGGATTATAAAACAAGAGATGAATTTTATCCAGAACTAGATAATGACAAAGTCATTCCGATAAAAGCGGAGATGAGTTTGCACGAAGTGTTGATGGATCAGTTGAGCATGTTGGCTCTTGATGAAAGAGGTTTTAAAATTGCAGAACAAATCATAGGTAGTTTAGATGATGATGGTTATTTAAGAAGGGCAATGCAGTCTATTGCAGACGATTTAGCTTTCAAACAAAGCATGTGGGTAGAGGAGAAAGAAATTGAACAGATCTTAAAGCAGGTTCAAGCTTTTGATCCCGTGGGTATTGCGGCTAGAGATTTGCAAGAGTGTTTGTTGATTCAATTGCGTAGAAAGGGAGAGGGTGAGTCTGCGCACTTGTCGGATAGTCGAGGTAAATTATATTCTGATGATGAGGCAAGAAAAATTGCCATACTAATTATAGAAAAATATTTTGAAGAGTTTACGCGTAAGCACTATGATAAAATTCAAAAGAGCTTGCATTTAGATGAATCAGGCATGAAGGAAGTGCTTCATCAGATTCTTACACTCAACCCCAAGCCAGGAGCAGAGACCAGCCACACCAATGAGGCGGAAATGTACATCATTCCAGATTTTACAGTATTGATTAACAATGGCAAATTAGAATTGACATTGAATAGTCGCAATGCGCCCCCCTTGGTGATAAGTGATGATTATAAGTTGATGTTAAAAGAATATGAGGGCGGGAAAAAGCAAGACAAGTCCCAAAAAGAAGCAGTGTTTTTTATCAAGCAGAAAATTGATGCGGCAAAATGGTTTATTGAAATGATCTTACAGAGACAGCAAACATTGTTGTTGACAATGAATGCAATTCTAGATTATCAGTCTGCATTTTTTTTAAGTGGAGATACCACTTCATTAAGGCCAATGATTTTAAAAGATATTGCAGAAAAAACAAATCTGGATGTATCTACGGTGAGTAGGGTGGCCAATAGTAAGTATGTTCAAACAGAATTCGGCACTTATTTATTAAAGTATTTCTTTAGTGAATCCTTAACGACAGATAGTGGCGAAGAAGTAAGTACAAAAGAGGTAAAAGCGATCCTTCAGGAGTTAATAGAAGGGGAAGATAAATTAAAACCATTGAGTGATGATGAGCTCACTGAACAATTGCAAGAGAAAGGCTACAATATTGCAAGAAGAACAGTCGCAAAATATAGAGAACTTTTAAATATACCAGTCGCAAGACTAAGAAAAGAATGGTAGCCAATTCAACTATGGAAAATCCTCAGCCTAAAGTCGTAAAATACATAGCAAATTTATTGTCTTATGTTTTTCATCCACTTTTTATTCCAACTTATTTTTTTCTTTATTTGATGCAAGTCTTGCCTTTCGAATTTGTAGGTATCACAGACTGGCAATTAAAAATGCGTTTATTTAGTGTAGCGTGGCTGACAGCTTTTTTTCCAGCATTTGCGGTATTCTTATTATGGAGATTAAAATTAAGTGATAGTATTTTCTTGAGAACACAAAAAGAAAGAATCATCCCTTATGTTATTACCATGTTTTTTTATTGGTGGATGTATTATTTAAGTAGAAACTTTACAGATCAACCGATTGCATTAAAATTCTTTTATTTAGGCATTTTTGTGGCTAGTGCAATTGGCATGACGGTTAATAATTTCATGAAAGTAAGTCTGCATGCGATGGGGATTGCAGGTTTAACAACTGCGGTGATATTGGTAAGTGTATTTTATCCAGTAAATAATGCAATATGGGTTCCGTTGGCTGTTCTATTAACAGCATTGGTGATTAGTGCAAGATTGGTTGTTAGTGATCATAGTAAAAAAGAATTGGTAGTGGGTTTATTCATAGGTGTATTCACTCAGGTAGCTGCTTACTTATGGGTGATTTAAATTAAAATAAATATTATGTGGTATCGATTAGGTCAGAATATTTTAGACTATAAAAAAACATACTTGTTTTTTGTACTCCTTAGTACTGTTGTTATGGGGTATTTTGCTGCTCAGATTAAATTAAGTTATGAGTATACTAAAGCCATACCTTCTGATAATCCTAAGTTTGTTGTATACAATGATTTTGTAAAAAAATATGGTGTAGATGGTACAACTGTGGTAGTAGGTTTTAAGACAGACCATTTTTACACAAAGGATTTCTTTAATCAAGTAGACGCTTTGCATAAGGCCATAAAGCAAAATACTTCAGTTGCTGAGGTTATGAGTATTCCAACCGCTTATACAATTGTCAAGGATACTGTTGATACCAAATTTAATGCAAACAAGGTCTTTCATGCGCCTTATACCAGTGACAGCCTTTTGTTGGCAGATCAGTCGGTTTTTGAAAATCTCCCTTTTTATAAGCACCTTTATTATAATCCAGATAGCAATAGTTATATCATGGCGATTTCGTTTATTGCTGATTCGATTAATAGTGGTTCGAGAACAAAAATTATTGGCTCAGTACAAAGTGAATTAGATCGTTTTAGTCAAGCGACTAAGACAGAAGTACATGTAAGCGGCCTTCCTTTTATTAGGACCATTATGGCGGACAGAATCAAGAAAGAAATGCTTTGGTTCTTGATTGGGTCACTTGTATTGTCTGCAATTACTTTATTACTATTCTTTAGATCAATCTCCGCTACCATTATGAGTTTGGCTGTGGTATTGATGGGTGTTATTTGGAGCTTAGGCAGTATGGTCTTATTAGGTCAAAAGATTACATTATTGACTGCCTTGATACCACCATTGATTGTCGTAATTGGTATTCCCAATTGTATCTATTTTTTAAATAAATACCATACTTCATTTAAAGAAACAATCAATAAGGAGAAGGCCCTTGTGCAGATGGTTGGAAGGATGGGTGTAGTGACATTGTTTTGTAATATTACTGCTGCCATTGGTTTTTTTGTGTTTGCCTTAACCAAAAGCCCATTGCTAAAAGAATTTGGTTGGGTGTCTGGTGTAAACATTATGATTTTATTTTTCATTAGTTTATTTTTTATCCCTCCAGTGTTGTCTTATTTGCCTGCACCAAAAGCAAAACATGTTCGTTATCTTGAAAATAAATATTTAGAAAAAATACTGGTTAAAATTGAACGCTGGGCTTTTACTCATACCAAATGGGTATTTGGCATTACCATCATTGCAGTGGTTATTTCATTCTTAGGGGTAATGCACATTAAAAAGGAAGCATTTATTGTAGACGATTTACCTAAGCAAGATAAATTGTATACCGACCTAAAATGGTTTGAACAATATGCTGGTGGAGTGATGCCTTTGGAAATCTTAGTGGACACGAAAAAACCAAATGGTTTAATTAGATCCATCAAGCCATTAGAGCAAATAGATGAATTCAACACCTTTTTATTAGATCAGCCTGAACTAGGCAAGCCATTGGGATTATTGGAGGGCGTAAAATTTGCCAAGCAGGCTTTTTATGATGGAGATAGTTTATCCTATGCAGTACCAACTGGGACTGAAATGGCTTTCATAGGTCCCTATTTCACAAGTGCTACCCCAAAAGAGGGTGTAAAACCTTCAGGCAATAACCCAGCTCAACTATTGAATAAATTTATAGATTCTGCTAAACGTCAAACTAGAATCACAGTCAACATGAAGGATATTGGAAGTGCAAAGCTTCCAGCCCTATTGTCAAAAATAGACAGTGCCTCGCTTGCAATTTTTGATACAGCAAAGTACAATGTAGTGATTACAGGTAGTAGCGTTACCTTTTTAGAAGGTAGTAATTTTATTGTAAAGGGATTGGGAGAGTCAATCTTCTGGGCCTTTTTATTGATTGCCATTTGTATGATCTTCTTATTTAGATCTTTCCCTATTTTGATCTGTTCTTTAATTCCTAATATTGTGCCTTTGTTTATCACTGCTGGTATCATGGGCTGGACTGGTATTTCTTTAAAGCCTTCTACAGTATTGGTATTTAGTGTGGCATTAGGAATCGCTATCGATGTGACAATTCGTTTTTTAGTGAATTATAAGCAAGAACTACCACATTTAAACTATCAAGTAAATACTACTTTGGTACAAACGATTAAGCATACAGGAATTAGTATTATTTACACTTCTTTAGTATTGGTTGCTGGTTTTGTGATTTTCTGTTTTAGTGATTTTGGTGGAACTAAAGCATTGGGATGGTTAACCTCTATCACTTTAGTTTTAAGTACTTTAACCAATTTAGTTTTACTCCCAGCATTGATCAAGACTTTTATTAAGTCAAAGTAATTAAGTCAAAGTAAACCGGTCAAAGGTTTGTATAAAAAAATAGCGCTTCAATATTGAGGCGCTATTTTTTTACAGTTAATTTTTAAAGACTATGGAAGCAATTGCTTTAATGTATTTTGCAAAGCACTGCCTCTCAAGTCAGTGGCAATAATTTTCCCGGTTGGATCTAAGAGTACATTAAATGGAATCCCCTGAATTTGATAGGCACTTACTACGGTGCTTTCCCATTTTTTTAGATCACTTATTTGTAACCAGTTTAATTTATCCTGTTGCACTGCTGCAAGCCAATCTTCTTTGTCATCATCTAATGACACGCCTAAAATGGTGAAATTTTTATTTTTAAATTGCTCATATGCAGCAACCACATTTGGATTTTCTCTTCTACAAGGTCCACACCAGCTAGCCCAAAAGTCCACCAATACGTATTTGCCTTTTAGACTACTCAGCGTAATGATCTTCCCAGTAGCATCTTGTAACGCAATTTCTGGTGCCATCGCACCTACAGTAATTGCAGTTGCGGGGCTAGCAGCTTGAGCTTGACCGCTTAAAATATTAACGAATTCAATAAGGGGTTCTGCTTTGGTTTTTTCAGCAACAGCCTTCGCCATGGCAAGTACTTTATTGATTTCCATTGACCTCAATGCCATACCTAAAGCAAAATAAATTAGTGCGGGACTGTTTGATTGATTAATTGTTTGTTCAACATGATCATTCAGTGCTTTAATTTTCTTTTCCTTCTGTTGTTGTAAATAAAATATACTACTGTCTTTACCATTACTTTGTTGCAAATTATCTAATGCATAAAGTGTTGCAAATAACGAAGAATCTTTAGATCGATAGGCTTTGATGTATTGAATCATTGCCTCACTATTGGGGGAGCCTTTTACTGAATAACTAGCGTAATTAGTAGCATCTGCATTAATCTGTATTTGTTCCTCGTCGTTGATGAAGCTAATATCTAAATCCTCCCCACTGCTAAGTCTGTAAATCCCTTCTTGCTTTGCAATGAATTCAAAGCTGTACTTCCCATTGGCGTCAAGTGTTAAGGAATCCAATGTAATGATTGGCTTTCCACCGTATGGAATTTCTTGTAAAAGCAGTGGTTTATTAGCTGCATTTTTAATCACACCGGAAATGGTATATCGGGCTTCTTGATTTTTATCTTTACACCCAGGTAGTATGAAAAGTAAAGTACTTAGGAACGCTATGCTTAAATTTTTTATCATAAAATATTTTTCTATTTTGACAATATGGCTTCTAAAAGTTGTGTTGTTTTTTGTGGATCTGATTTACCCTTGCTAATTTTTTTGACTTCTCCTACAAATAATCCGATCAATCCCTTTTTCCCTTTTTTATAGGCTTCCACTTTATCTGGATGATTGTTGAGTACAATATTAATCCAATTCGTCAATTCGTCCTCATTGCTATTTTGTAACAATTGATTGGAACTAGCAAATTCCATTGGCGATACTGCATTTAGTACAATAGCATTGAACACTTTATCGGCCGCAACGGAGAAATTTAATAAATGCTGGTCTACCATATTCAGTAATTCAGATAGCTGTGGTAACAATGGTATTAAATCGGCATAGGTTTTGTGCTCTTCATTTAAATAAGCGCGTATTGGTCCAATCATCCAATTGGCAGCCGCCTTATATAATGTAGTATGCTTGGTCCATAATAAGTAAAAATCTGCTTCCAGTTTATTTTCACAAAGTTGATCTATATCATATGCATTCAAACCAAACTGTTGACTCCAATCCTTCTTTAATTGATTGGGTAAAGCAGGTAAGGTTGTTTGTATAGAATCGATAAAGCTATCTGTTAACACAAATGGTGCGAGGTCTGGATCAGGGAAGTACCTATAGTCATTGGCATCTTCTTTATCTCTAATGGAGAATGTAGTGTCATTGCTTGCATCAAAACTCCTTGTTTGTTGGATAATTGTTTCACCCTTTTCAACCAATCCTATCAATCGATCAATTTCAAATTCTATCGCTTTTTTAATATTTCGGATTGAATTTAAATTCTTTACTTCTACTCTTGTGCCTAATTTTTCCTCTCCCTTTAATCGAACCGAAATATTGGCATCACATCTTAAACTACCTTCTTCCATATTGCCATCACAAATACCAAGCCATCTAACTAATTTACGCACTTCAGAAACATATAAAAATGCATCCTCAGCACTATGTATACATGGTTCGGTTACTATTTCTATCAATGGTGTGCCAGCTCTGTTTAAATCTATATAAGAATCAGTAGGGGAGAGATCATGTATACTTTTCCCTGCATCTTCTTCTAAGTGTATTCTATTGAGTTGAATCGGCTTTTCTCCCTCACTCGTTTGAATAGCTACTTGACCACCTTCACAAATAGGGGTAGTGTGTTGCGAAATTTGATATCCTTTTGGCAAATCTGCATAGAAGTAATTTTTTCTAGCGAAATAATTTTCTTTAGCAATAGTCGAACCGCATGCCAATCCCATTTTTATAGCATATTCAACTGCCTTTGCATTTGTTTTTGGTAATGTACCTGGATGACCTAATGTAATTGGACTTACATGTGTATTGGGGTCTGCGCCAAAACTAGTTGCATCTCCACAGAATAACTTACTTTTTGTAGCTAATTGTGCATGAATTTCTAATCCGATGACTGCTTGATATAGCGTCCTATTTGGCATAGCACAAAAGTACAGATTAATCGAGCAATAGCATAAAAAAGCCACCCATTTTGAGGTGGCTTTTTAGGGGGACGTATCTATAATGGGAAATTATAAGTCGGCAGTATTTATTTTTTTAGGTATTTTAACTTCAACAGTTCTTTTTTCTCCTTTTCTATCGATGGTTATTTTCAACACTTGGCCAGGATAGTAGTATTGCCATTTCATAAAGTTAACATCTGTTATCTCAGCCACATTTAGTTGAGTTAATATATCGCCTTTTTGAATTCCTGCTTTTGCAGCTGGACTATCTTCTGCGACATTGGTTACTTTAACCCCTTTGCCCGTTTCAAGATCCTCTACGCTAATACCTAATTTTGGTTTTTTATCTGCTTTAGTCATCAACTGATCGATATTAGGTAATTCAGGCATTGAAAATTTGAATTTTCGCCCCTGCTCATTTAATAGATCAAGGTCACTAAGATCAAGTTCGTCTTTTTCAAAAGTCATACCTTGACTTTTGTTTGGATTTTCTTCTAGTACAATAGTCACTTTTGCAGATTTCTTATCTCTTATATAACTAAGGATTATTTTATCACTTGGTTTGTATTTACCAATTGCAGTATATAAATCTTCAGGGTGCATTATTTTTGTTTCGTTGACGAATGTAATGATATCGCCAATTTTCAATTTTGCTTTTGCTGCTGGACTTGTTTCGTTGATGTCTACAATCAATGCTCCAGCCGGATCCATTTGTGTTGCGACACCCAAAAATGCAAGATTAGGTTGATTTGTTACACGCCCTCTTTTCATTTTTTTCAATCTCGGATCACTTGCGTCTACCACTTCTCCATTGATAGTGATCTTATCTCCATCAATCACAATGGCTATATTTTCTGTGGTATCACCATTAATGGTTACAGTAACATTCATGCTAGAATCAGCTTTGTCTTTAGCTGGTTTTGACACTTTTTTTTCAATGATGACTTCTTTTGTTTTAGCGCCCGTATCCTGTGCTTTTGCAAAAGGCATTAGGCCAATGCAACAAATGAATAAAAGATTTTTTTTCATAAAAGGTATTTAATAGTGTGTGCTTTAGTTGAACTACGAAATTTATTGTAGGTCAAAAATAACACTTTTTTAATCTACGAAACAATTCGGAAATGTTAAAATTCTATAAAAAAGGCCATCTGTTATAAATAGATGACCCTTTTATAATTTATTGTAAATCAGATCTATAGGAGTGATTTGATAGTAGACAGTACTTGGTCTAATTGACTTCCATCCTGTCCTCCCGCTGCTGCAAGTGTTTTTTGGCCACCACCACCACCTTTAATTAAAGCTGCGATATGCGTTTTAATTAATTGTGGCGCTTCCCATTTTTTTGAAGCAACTAAAGCATCGCTTATCGACAATGCAGCGAAGGCTTTTTCTTCCTTTGATCCTACCAATAAGACCATTACTTCACCAGTTTGTGTTTGGTTGAGCAATTGAGCTGCTTTTTTATACTGATCTGTATGACTTAAATCAACTTTTAATCCTAGATAATGCACGCCATTGATTGTCTCGAAATTATTTTTTTGTGCTTCAACCAATTCGTTAACAAGGATTGCTTCTTGACTTTCTAATTGTTTTTTTAATTCTTTTTGTTGATTTTGTAACTCAAGAATATAACTTGAAAGTTGATCTATTGTAAATCCATTGATCTCCTTGCTAGCTTCTTTTTTATTTAAGCTTGTTGCTATCAATGAATTCGCTTCTTCTAATTGAGTGATTTGTTTTTTCAACTTCTCTTTAGCTTCTTCTTGAAACTGGGCTGCGGCTTGTCCTACAACTGCTTCTATTCTTCTTACACCAGCTGCTACAGAGGATTCTGCTTTAATTACAAAATGTCCTATTTCGCCTGTATGGCCTACATGTGTTCCGCCACAAAGTTCAATTGAATAATTTGGATCCATCACGACAACTCGAACCGTATCACCATATTTTTCTCCAAATAATGCCATCGCACCTAAAGCCACTGCTTCATCTTTGCTCATTTCTTTAATGACTACTGGTACGTTTTCTTTGACTTTGTCGTTCACCAATTGATTAACAGATTCTATTTCCTCATTGGTCATTTTTGCAAAATGAGAAAAGTCAAATCGCAATTGGTCCGCATTGACTAAACTTCCTTTTTGTGCAACATGCTTCCCCAATACAGTTCTTAGTGCTGCATGTAATAAGTGTGTTGCAGAGTGGTGTTGAGTGGTATGTGCTCTTAATGTTTCATCTACTTCTGCTTTAACCGTATGGCCAATATTGCTTGGCAAACTATCAGTAAAATGAATAAATAAATTATTCTCTTTTTTGGTATCTGTCACAGCAAGGACAGTGCCATCTTCAAATCTTAGCGTTCCTTTGTCTCCAACTTGACCGCCACTTTCAGCATAAAATGGTGTTTCCGCTAAGACCCATTGGTAGGCTTCTTTTCCTTTTGCTTTGATGCTTCTATACTTCACTATTTTAGTGGTTGCTTCGGTGGAAGTATAACCAATGAATTTGGTTTCTGCATCTTCGCCTATCTGCATCCAATCTCCAGTATCAATTGCGGTAGCTGCTCTACTTCGGTCTTTCTGTTGCTGCATTTCTTGTTCAAATCCCGCTTCGTCAATAGTCAATTGATTTTCACTAGCGATCAATCTAGTTAAATCTACTGGAAAACCGAATGTATCAAATAATTCAAAAACTAATTTTCCTTCTATTAAAGTATTTTTTTCTTGAGCATGAATGATATCATCCATACGCTTTAAACCTTTCTCTAAAGTTCTCAAGAATCCTTCTTCTTCCTCTTTCACTACTTTGGTTACAAATTCAAGTTGTTGCTGTAATTCAGGGAATACAGTATCAAACTGTTTTGCCAACAAGGGTAGTAACTGAAATAACAATGGGCGTTTGTAATCTAAGTAGGAATAATAATAACGTACAGCCCTTCTCAATATTCTTCTAATCACATATCCAGCACCAGTATTCGCAGGTAACTGGCCATCTGCAATTGTAAATGCTATGGCACGAACATGATCTGCTAATACACGAAATGCAATGGCTTCTTTACTATCACTAAAATCATATGTTTTACCAGTAATATTAGCAACGGCATCAATTGTTCCTGTAAAGACGTCCGTATCGTAATTGCTTTTTTTATTTTGTATCGCGCGAACCAACCTTTCAAAACCCATACCTGTATCCACATGCTTACTTGGTAAGGGTTCTAGGCTACCATCTTTTTTTCTATTGTATTGGATAAATACATTGTTCCAAATTTCAATCACTTGAGGATGATCCTTATTGACAAGTTCACGTCCAGGAATTTTTGCAATTTCTTCTTCAGGCCTCATATCTATATGGATCTCACTACATGGGCCACAAGGTCCAGTGTCGCCCATTTCCCAGAAATTATCTTTTTTATTTCCAAAGATGATTTTATCAACAGGAACCCATTTTTTCCATTCTTCTAAAGCAACTTTGGACACTGGTATGTTTTCTGATGCATCCCCTTCAAATACGGTTACATACAATCTATTAGGATCTAATTGATATACCTTGGTCAATAGCTCCCAACTCCACTCAATGGCTTCGGCTTTAAAATAATCACCAAAACTCCAGTTACCTAACATTTCAAACATGGTGTGGTGATAGGTGTCTACACCCACTTCCTCCAAGTCATTGTGTTTCCCACTTACCCTCAAGCATTTTTGGGTATCTGCAATTTTAGAGTACTTAGGTTGTTGGTTCCCTAAAAAATAATCCTTGAATTGGTTCATGCCTGAATTGGTAAACAACAAGGTAGGGTCATTTTTGACTACGATAGGGGCCGATGGCACAATCGCATGTCCTTTGGACGCAAAAAAATCTAAAAACTGTTGTCTTATTTCTGAACTCTTCATCATGGGACTTTATTTTAAGCTTTGAGCTAAATTAAAAAGCTATCTTTGTAGCGTTTCTAAAAGTCTCCAAAGGTAAGCATTTGAGCCTTTTTATGGGACTTTAGAAGGCAAATAATCATTCTACATGAAGAAAATAAAATATTTCTTTAATACCCATACTTTAAGGTTTGAAAAAATCGAAGTGCCCCTGAAAGTCAGGCTTTTGCAAACGATTGGCATTATCGTTGCGTCTTTAGCGGTAGGTGTCCTTTTTGTAGCTATTTTATTTCAATACATTGACTCTCCAAAAGAACGTTTATTAAGGCAACAAAATATCGCTTACAAAGAGAGCTATGCCGTTTTACAAGAAAGGATGAAACAGTTGGAACTCCAGATGGTTGAACTGGAACAAAGGGATAATGAAGTGTATCGCTCCATTTTTGAAGCCACACCGATTCCTGATAGCGCTAGGGTAAAAGAAATGTTGGCTAAAAATGAGATTAGATTGATTCAAAGCTTATCCAATACGGAGTTGATTGAGAACATGCGCAATCAATTGAATAATTTGAGTTTAAGAATGTCCTTCCAAAGTCAATCTTTTGTGGAAATCACCACGATGGTTAAAAATAAAGAAAAATTATTAAGAGCAATTCCAGCAATCCAACCGGTTAGTAATAAGAACTTGAAACGTGTTGCATCTGGTTTTGGATATCGAATCGATCCATTGTATAAGGATTTTAGATTACATGCCGGGCTAGATTTTTCTGCACCAACAGGTACACCAATTTATGCAACATCAGATGGAGTGGTGCAAATTGCAGGATTTAATACAGATGGCTATGGTAATAAGGTAGTCATCAATCATGGCTATGGCTTCCAGACATTATATGCACACATGGTACGTGTAAAAGCAAAAGTAGGTCAGTCTGTTAAAAGAGGAGAAGTGATTGGCTATGTAGGAAGTACCGGTAAGAGTACTGGATCACATTTGCATTATGAAGTGATTAAGCGTGGTGCCAAAGTAGACCCTGTATATTATTTCTTTAATGATTTAACGCCTGCGCAATTTGATCGTTTGTTAAAAGAAGCAGCAGCAAATAAACAAAGTTTAGACTAATGGATCCAGAAGTAATGGCTTTTTTAAATAGAATATCTAGAACCATTGGTTTTACCTTATTGTGGATGGGTTTGAATTCAACATTGGGGATCATGTTGGGGTATGCTTTTGTAGAAGCGGATTGGCAATGGTTTAATTATTTATATTATATTTTTTTATTGATAAGCTCTGTAGGTTATCTATTTTTACTTTACAAAATCTGGAAAGACCCGATTGGGTTCAATCACTAAATAGGGTATGTTGCAAAATAAAAAGTGGATATTATTGGCTGGTTTATTCTTGATTGTATTGGTCAAATTTATCATTAGACCACTCATTCCAGTACCACCAGTATTTTTCCTATATCGCGATGTAGCACCTAATTTAATAAGTGCATTTTTAATTCCATTTGGCGCCGACTTGTTTTTGAAAAGATGGATTCTTTTAGTTAAAAAGAAAGATGTTTTTTGGGTATGCTTTGTGGGATTATTAGTGATAACACTAAATGAAATGGCACAGTTATTCCCGATTTTCAGGAGGACTTTTGACTACTTTGATCTCGTTTTTTCTCTGATTGGTGTGGGTATTGGATATTTTGTCTTTACAAGATATTTTATGTGTTCCACCCAGAAGCATTCTGCTTAATAGATCATTTCGATTTAGCTACTATGGTCTGAAACAATCTTCCATTGTCCATTTATTTTTTGAAGTAGAAGGGTGTAATGTCCACTTAAATTTCCGACTGTTCTGAAAAGT
The DNA here is from genome assembly GCA_030158665.1 of Sediminibacterium sp. Classification (GTDB taxonomy): domain Bacteria; phylum Bacteroidota; class Bacteroidia; order Chitinophagales; family Chitinophagaceae; genus Sediminibacterium. The sequence continues at coordinate 57,232 of JAOASM010000034.1, forward strand.
TCCCATTTCCCAATGATACTATAAAATTGCTTACCCAGTGGTTGCATAGACAGAATGGTAAATTTCAATTGACCCATGTAAGTTTTATCAGGGTAATTCTTTTTATAGTTAGAAAGGGTATTGTTGTAGCCATAAGTAAGCCCATTTTTACCAACAAAAACTAAGCTGTCATTTTCCCAATAGCCATCCATGAATTGGTTGATATTACCCTCATTCCATGCTTTTTCTTGTTTAGAAAGAAGTTGTAGAATGGCCTGAGCGTCTTTAGTTTGTGTAAATGCATTTTGGGTCAATAATACAAATAATAAAAAAAGTATTCTTTTAATCATAATTTCGTTTTTAGTAATAGCTTCATTAAACTCATCTCAAAATAAGCCATTCAACTTAATTTACAACAATGGAGTACAAACAACATTTAAAAAAAGATAAAAAGTTAGCCCCTGTTTTAGTTGAGGCAGATCATGTTATCAAGAAAAGAAAAAATACCCCAGTTAGATTAATGGCTAGTATCATTAGTCAACAATTGAGTACTAAAGTTGCTGCGATTATTTTTGCACGTTTCCTTGCTTTATTTGATGGCAAAGAACCTAGTTGTGATCAAGTCCTTGCATGCTCTAATGAAAGCTTAAGGTCAATTGGTTTAAGTCAGTCTAAAGTACACTATATTCAAAATGTAGCTGAGTTTTTCTTAACACATAAGATTACAGATAAACAATTGTACGCTATGGAGCCTGAAGCAATTATTGAATTGTTGACACAAATTAAAGGGGTCGGTAAGTGGACAGTAGAGATGTTAATGTTATTTAGTTTGGGTCAAGAAGATGTGTTTGCTGTCGATGATTTGGGTATTCAACAAGCCATGATTAGGTTATATGGCATTGAATCTAGCACGAAGAAAGAATTACATACAAAAATGGTAGCCATTTCAAGTAAGTGGACGCCTTTTAGAAGTTATGCCTGTTTGCATTTATGGCAATGGAAAGACCAGGGTGCTGTTTAAGCAGAATTTCTAGATGCGTTGATGATGCCAAACATGGTTCTTGTCAATAACTTCTCATAAAATACTTTGTCATTTGCGTCCAGCTCTTCTGTTTGTATTTTACATAAAGCGTATTGCTGTATAGTTAGCAATGGCAATACAATTCGATCTCTTAATAAAATAGAATGTTTCGCAAGCGTATCTTGCTCCATTAAACTATTGCTATTGCTCAGCTCAAGATACAATTGAGTTGTTAATTGGAACTCGTCTTTAATATTTTTCCAGATAGGGCTATAGATGGGATCTTGATCGATGTATTTGGTAATGGCAAAATTGGACTTTACCATACTCATCATACTATTGTCGATCAATGTTTTAAAAAATCCAATATGATTGAATAAGGATTGTACCTCTTTCCATAATCCCTTTTCTTTGAGTACTTGTAGGGCTGTGCCGACTCCGTAATAGCCTGGTACATTTTGTTTCAATTGACTCCAGCTCCCAACAAATGGGATGGCACGTAAATCTTGAAATTGCAAGGTTGTGCCAGATCCTCTTTTTGCAGGTCTACTTGCAATATTGCTTTTGCTATAATAGTTGAGTGGACTAAACTTTTGAAGGTAGGGCAAGAATAAATCGTCTTGCTTTAATTGTTGATAGGCTTCAAAGCTAATATTGCCAAGTGTTTCTAAAATTTGTCGATCCTTTTCTGTTAATTGCACCTTCGTTTCAGAAAACAAACTATGACTTACGCCCGCACTTAATAATTGCTCTAAATTAAATTGTGCTGAATGAATTGTGCCAAAATTAGAAGTAATGGTTTGACCTTGGACTGTTAGCTGAATTTCTTCGTTCTCAATGCTATTGCCCATTGATGCATAAAACTGATGCGTTTTGCCGCCACCTCTAGAAGGAGGACCGCCTCTTCCATCGAAAAATTTAACCACAATATCATTTTTCCTAGACACGGAAGTTAAAGTTTCTTTTGCTTTGTAGATACTCCAGTTGGCTTGCAAATAACCCCCATCCTTTGTTCCATCACTAAAGCCAAGCATAATTGTTTGTTCCTTATTTCTAGCTTTAATATGTTTCCCATAGATAGTGGAAGCGTAAAGGGTAGACATAATCGCTTCTGATGCAGCAAGGTCATCGATGGTTTCAAAAAGTGGAACGATGTCAATGCTTGTTAGATCCTGATCCCATCCACATAATCTAAATAAAGCATACAATTCCATCACATTCACAGCAGTTTGACAGTTGCTAATGATGTAACGTTGGCAGCCCATCACACCATTGAAGGATTGAATTTCCTTGATGGCGTAAATGCTTTCAAGGGTATCTTTTCCAATTTCAGTGGTCATGGTAGTTGGATCCACATGACCAGCAACATTCGCAAGTAATGCCAATTGCGCATCTTCATTTAAGTCTATATAATTGGAAGGTAGCACGCCTGTTTCTAATAATACTGCACGGTGAATCCTTGAATCCTGACGAATATCTAAGGCGGCAAAATGGGTTCCGAAAATATGAACTCTATTTAATAACTGTGTTAATCGATTTAAATAAAGCGAATGATGCTCGTTGATTAGCTTTTCTTTAATCGAACTGAGGCAATCTATAATTGTTTTTGCTGAAATTGGCTTACTATCTTCTGGCTTAAATACATTTTCATATAAAGCTGCCTCTAAATCTGTTAATAGATTGGCTACACCTGAAAAAGTCAGTCTTCTTTTTAGTTTTCTAACGTCTCTATAATAACAAACGATGATACTACTTCTTAATGCTTGAGCCACTTTAATGGTGGTAGCTGCATTTACGAACGGGTTACCATCACGATCTCCGCCAGGCCAAAAGCCTAATTCAATAAATGGATTTTGTGCATCATAGTCATCATCAAAAACATCTTTCACGATGGTATTGTAAATGTTACCAATCGATTGATAAAAAACATGTTCTAAATACCACATTAAGTTCAATGCTTCGTCAGTAGGTGTGGGTTGTTTTTTATTAAAGAAAGGGGTTAAGCCAAGTTGCTGGATATATTGATTAATCGTAGCGTAATCATTCTTTGCAATGGCTTCGCCCATATCATGTATGATGCCCAACACATTCGCAGGATAAAACTGAGTTGGATGCGCGGTCAAGACAATCTTTACTTTAAAATCTTTAAGCTTATTTTTTAGTGCTTGCGATTTGCCTGTAAAATTGGCTTCTTTGATCAATGATTTGATGCTACCTGGTCCTTCCATGTCATTGATGCTAGTAAATGCCGCATCTTCAATTGCATCAAACAATACAACCTGTCTTTCTACATATTGAACATATTTGAATAGGTGATCTATCTGTTCTTTTTCTAATACAACGCTGGTGTGTTGTTTGAAAAAAGAGTCAATAATTTCTACTGGAGATTTTCCTTTGGTAAATCCATCCTCACAATTTTGAATTAGGATAGGTAACAATGCGCCCACATTGGCTATGCCAGAATAGGGAAGTGCTGCAAATAAACTATTATAAATAATATACTTGTCAGAAACATTTGTTCTAAACTGTTGCAAATATTTTTGTGTGGTGTTATGCATCATGACAATTTAAAGATACAGAAAAAATTATGCTTTCTCTGAAACCCTTGTCAATATTGATGCCTAATGAATGTTCGTTTAAGCTAAATGATCTGGCTTAAACAAAGGATGACTGATGTCATGATAGAAAGCAAATCGCCATCCCTCTTTCTGACCTTGCTCCCACCATTTTTGTCTCCATTCCATTGCCGCTTTCCCATCCATATCATATTTTGCTACAAATTTTGATTTAAGTTGTTGTAACTGAGGTGCTACATCAGCGCCAAAGAAAAACAGCTCTTCATCTTCTTTAATCCAAGCCACTTGATGAAAGGGGCAATGCCCACCTGTTAATTGATATTCAATACTTTCGTCAATTACACCTTGATCGTCATTAAGCCAAACTACTTTTGAAAAATCCGCCAAAAACTCAAATTGTTCTTTTATATAAGAGGGAGACGAAGTCGTCATTGCTAAGTCAAACTCTTTTTGTTGAACATAATAGGTAGCGTAAGGGAAACTTACAAAACGCTCTTGAAATTGTGGATGCATATAACTCATACCACCCGCATGGTCTTTATGAAGATGACTCATAAATACCTTAGTTACTGAGCTAGGGTTGATTCCTATTGCCATTAAGTTATCATGAATTTGTAGTACCCCTTGTTTGTTCATATATCCTAAACCAGTGTCAAACAAAATGATATCTTTTTCTGTGATGACTACAAAGGGTTGAATTTCAACAAGAATACTTCCTTTTGGTCGGTCTTGGATTTGTTCTGTATGTGTGTCAAATGGAACAAATACTTTGGTTTGATCAATGCTAAAACTACCTTCTGATAATGGATAAATACGCATATTGCAAAAATACAATTATCGCAGTACCATTTGTCTATCTGCATCTAATCTTAATAAAATAAATACGAGTGCAGTAAATGTAAGTAAAGAAGATCCGCCATAACTGATCAATGGTAATGGGATACCTACTACAGGGAATAAACCAATGGTCATACTAATATTGACTGCAATATGGAAAAAGAAAATCCCTACAACACTATATGCATAGACCCTTGAGAAGGTACTTCTTTGCCTTTCTGCAATACGAATCAATCTAAATAAAAAGAATAAATACAAGCCTAAAAATGTAAAAGTGCCAACAAAGCCAAAAGCTTCACCGATAGATGTGAAGATAAAATCTGTATTTTGTTCTGGCACATACTTTCCTCTTGTTTGCGTTCCCTTTAAAAAACCTCTTCCCCAAAATCCACCAGATCCAATGGCGATTTTACTTTGCTTCACATTGTAGTCATCTGGTTTTCTTGCAGCTTTAGCTCCAGGCTTTTGGGCAGAGCGCTTGTTTAAGCTACAATCATATTCTTTGCCCACCATGCTATAAATACGTGTGGTTTGATAGCATTCAAATACGTTATTGAAGATATACGGAACCACAAATCGAACTGTGCCTACACAAAATATCCAAACGCTTGCAACGATAATAATAGCTTGTTTATTTCTTTTATAACTTTTGCCTAAATAAATTAAAATCAATCCTCCTATAACGGTTAATATAATCGCCAATAAGGTAGGTTCTAGTAATAATGTAGCTATGACAAGTAAGGCAAAGGATATTAATACGACTAATATAATTGGCGGTAATCCTTCTCTGTACATGGCAAAAATAAATGCACTATAGACAATCGCGAGTCCTAGTTCATGTTGCATAATGGATAAGATAGCAGGAATACCTATCATAGCTCCTGCTATTAAATGCGATTGTAATTTCGTAAAATCAGTTTCAGGTCTTGAAATGAATTTTGCCAACGCGAGTGCAGTAAAAATTTTACACAATTCGGCTGGTTGGAGGTTGAATCCCGCAGCAATAGGAATCCAACTTTTTGAGCCATTGATTTCTTTACCTAAAACAAAAGTGGCCAGCATCAATACAATTCCACTAGCAAAAAGAATGTTTGCTAGTGCAGTAAAAACTTTACTATCCATCAATAAAATGAAGACGGCTATAAAAGAACAAAAGATCAAGAAAAAGAACTGCTTACTATAACTCGTTTTTCCACTTATAAAACTTGTGGCCCAGTCGCTGTTCGGATTGTACTCCACCATAAAAATACTGAGAATGCCTATGCAAGCCATCAGTAAGTATAGGATGATGACTGCTAGGTCGGTTCCTTTCGAGAAGTTATTATTATAGTTAGATGACATATTTTATGGCTTAAGCCTTTTCTTTTTATCCGTATTTGGAAGGAGGCTATCCTTGTTCGTTTTGTCTGAATTGGGTAAAGGTGTTGGTGCGGGCGGTGTGGTGTCTTTTGCTTTTGTTTTTACCACGCCCTCAGCTAACATCTCCATATCCCAAACGTCTGATAATTCATCGTTATTGTATTCAATAGGCGCCATGTAGGCTGCTTTATTATGCTGCACATACCAGTTTTTAATTGCTTGTGGCATTAAGTCAACTTGTGAAAGGTTATCTGCCTTTAATTTGCTTTCTATCGTGAGTGTGTCATTTAAATATTGTTCCATCAATAATCCGCCGATTGGCCCTGCCCAGGTAGAACCATAACCTGCATTTTCTACAATAACTGCAACAGCTATCTTAGGATTGTCTTTTGGTGCAAAGCAAACAAATAAGGAGTGGTTTTTCCCATGTGGATTCTGCGCCGTACCTGTTTTAGCACAATATTCATGTCCTGGTACTTTAATGAATGCAGCTGTCCCATATACCGTCACATCATGCATCCCTTCTTTAATGACATCAAAATATTCCTTTGGAATTTTTGTTACTTTTTGTTTGGTCCTAAATGGTGCTAATTGTTCCGCTTCTTCTTCGGTTTCGCTTTCAATACTATCCACAAAATGAGGCGTATAGTAGTATCCTTCATTTGCTATAAATGCCATAGAGTTGGCAAGTTGAAGCGGTGTTGCTGTCATTCTATCTTGGCCAATTCCAAGTGTAAGCATATAACAGCTGTTCCAGTACCTTGGATTGCCAAAATCTCTGTTGTATTGTGCAGTGTCAGGAATATTGGCTTTGTTTTCGCTTGGTAAGTCAACGCCTAGTTTGCGTCCGAATCCAAAAGCGTTCATGTATTCTTTCCATTTTAGATACCCAGCTTTAGCAGATTTGTATTTTGGATTGTCTATCGCCATTCTGAAAACCTGTAAAAAATAAGAGTTACAAGAGTAAGCTAAAGCCAATTGTAGATTGGCAGCATGTCCAGCATTATGGTGTTCACATTTTCTTGGATCACCACAAGCGCCATAAGAGCCAAAACAATTGTAGCCGTAATTAGGTGTGATCAAACCCTCGTCTAGTGCAATCAATGCACCTAAAGGTTTGAAAGTGGAGCCAGGAGGATATTGTCCTTTAATAGCTCGATTGTAAAGAGGTCTAGAAGTATCTAATAGCAACCTGCCAATTGTTTTTCTTCTTTGACTTCCTGTCAATAAATTGGGATTATAGCCTGGACTAGAAGCCATCGCAATGACACCGCCTGTTTTAGGATTGATCGCAACAGCACTTCCAATTTTATTTTGCAATAATTTTTCTGCAAGTTGTTGCACTTGTACATCTATACTGGTATATAAATTTTTTCCTGCAACAGCGACAGTGTCAAATTCTCCCTTTTCATAAGGCCCTTGAATCTTTCCTTTATTGTCTCTTAAAAAACGCTTTACACCTCTCTGACCCATCAATACTGATTCGTAATTTTTTTCTAATCCGGTAATGCCTGCATAATCCCCCATTTCGTATCCTTCTGATTCATGCTTCTTTAAAAAGTTTACATCCACTTCGGCTACATAACCCAATACTTGCGCTGCAGTATTGTAGGGATAGTTTCTGATGGAACGTTCTGATAAGGAGAAGCCGGGGAATCGGTATAAGTTTTCATTTAATTGCGCGTATAATTCAGGTGTCAAAAATGGTTCAAACACACCGGCCTTTACTCTTGTATTTTTAATGATTGCTTCAACAATTCTTTTACTATACTCTTCTTTGTCGATACGCAGTATATCGCACAAAGCAGCTGTATCCACTCCTTTCGCTTCATTGGGTATCACCACTAAGTCATAACTGATGGTGTTTTCTAAGAGTGCTCTTTTTTTACGATCATAAATGATTCCACGATCTGGATAAATGATCTTTCTGTAAATCGCATTATTGTCTGCGGCTAATTTGTATTTATTAGATACAATTTGAAGGCTTACCAATTGACCTACAATCAGAAAAAAAATAGTACCAATAATGATTTGAATAATTCCGCCTCGATTCTGATTGTAAACTGACATGTATTATCTTTTTAGCTTCCTTCTGTTCAGTAAAAGCTCTACTAATAAAATAAGTAGGATGCTCATAAGACTAGTAAAAAATACTTTTCCTATGAAATAGCTAAAGTTACCAAATTGCAACCACTCCAATAAGACTAAATAAAAGTGGTGTATAAACGTAAGTGAAAATATATAAAATGCAAATGGTCCCCATCCCATTGTTCCAATGCTTGGTTCTTTTGTTAATTCTTCGGAAGCTTCTTGTGCTAACAGGATATTTAAAACGGTAGGTCTTACATATCCAATCAATGAAGCTGCTGCTGCGTGAAGTCCTGGCGTATTGGTGAACATATCTAAGCTATATCCAATACCAAAACCCAATAAAGTGGTCACAATTCTACTAGTACCAAATGGCAACCATAGGATGAAAATAAAGTATAAATAGGGCGTAACGAATTGGTGGATAGGCGGGATCTCATTCAAAATGACAATCTGTATCAATAAGAACAGGATGAACCTTGCGCTATTTTTTAAGATATTATTCATTGCCATCCCCCTTTTGCTCAATATCAACTTGAGCTTCCATCCTTTTATTTTCTACTAGGTATACAAATTCTAAGTTGTAGAAGTTGGTAGCAGATTTAATATTCAATGTTAAGAAGTTACTAGATGGATCTTGAATAATGCTTGTCACTCTACCAATCATTAATTGTGCAGGGAAGCTAGAAGAGTAGGGGCTTGTTAATACAGTGTCTCCAATCTTTGGCAATGCACTTTTAGAAATATTTTTTAGAGATAAGATCTCTGGACTTTTGCCATCCCATTCAATACTTCCTGCAACTCGATCTCTTTTCAACATGGCACTTACCTTACTATTTCGGTGTAATAAACTCATGATTTTACTGTAGTTGTCATTGACTTCTACAACCACGCCTACAATTGATCCGTCGGGACTGATTGCTGCCATATCTTTTTTGACACCTTGTAAAGCACCACGTTCTATTGTGATATAATTTTTTTGTAACGTAAAGCTATTGCCTACCACTTTTGCTGGATAGTAAAAAAACTTTCTAATTTTTTCTAAACTATCTTTTCTCAAAATCAATGTGCCAGATTTTACACTAGTATCATAAGGGACAAAATTTTGAGCCAATGCATTTCTTAAGGCAACATTTTCTGCAACTAATTTTGCATTGGTTTCTTTTAAATCAAAGAAGTATGCCCATTCATTGTAATAGCTGTTCACTTTTCCAGCAACAGCATTGTTCCAATTGCCAAAAAAAGTTTGGTGTGATTTACTGTATGAAGACAACATTACCAACGATACAATTTGAAGTATCAGGAAGCTAAAAAAAGTAAAGTTTTGTCGTATAAAGCCAATGATGTTCTTCATTAGGTATTATCTCATAATAAATGGAAAACGTTGATAGTTTTTCAATGCAATTCCTGTTCCACGCACAACACTCTTTAAAGGATCGTCGGCTACATGAACTGGTAATTTAATTTTTGCACTCAATCTTTTATCTAAACCTCTTAAAAGTGATCCACCGCCAGTAATATACAAACCTCTACGATAGATGTCTGCAGCTAATTCTGGAGGAGTGGTCTCTAAAGCTTTTAAGATTGCTTCCTCGATTTTGAAAATACTTTTATCTAAGGCTTCTGCAACTTCTTGGTAGGACACCATGATTTGTTTTGGAATACCTGTTACTAAATCTCTACCATTCACTGGCATGTCTTCAGGTGGGTTGTCTAAATCTTTTAATGCAGCACCAACATGAATTTTAATTTGTTCTGCAGTACGCTCTCCAACTAATAAACTATGGTAACGTCTTAATGCTTCCATAATATCTGCAGTGAATTCATCTCCACCCACACGAATACTTTGATCACATACAATACCAGCTAATGCAATGACTGTAATACCTGTTGTACCACCACCAATATCAATGATCATGTTTCCAACTGGTTCTTCTACATCGATACCAATACCTAACGCAGCTGCCATCGGTTCATGAATCATATATACTTCCTTAGCGCCTGCTTGTTCAGCACTATCTCTTACAGCTCTTTTTTCTACTTCAGTAATGGATGAAGGAATACAAATAACCATTCTCCAACTTGGAGGGAACAATGGTTTTTTGGGATAAATCATTTTCATCAACTCACGGATCATTAATTCCGCAGCGTTGAAATCGGCGATAACTCCGTCTTTTAAAGGACGAATTGTTTTAATACTTTCGTGTGTTTTTTCGTGCATCAACAATGCCTTCTTGCCGACACCTAAAACTTCTTTCATATTATTCCTGTTCAAGGCAATAATTGAAGGTTCGTTTACAACCACTTCATCATTGTGGATGATCAGTGTATTTGCAGTTCCCAAGTCCATTGCAATCTCTTGGGTGAAAAAGTTAAATAAGCCCATATTCGTTCAGTATTTTACATTCATTGGAATGATGCAAAAATCATCTAAAATCCTTGAACTACAAAGCTTTTTAAAAAAATGAACAAGATTAATTTTTAACAAGGTTTATCCCTTGAACTCGTAACCAATATCTTTTCTAAAATTCATGCCTTCAAATTGGATCATGTTCAACGCATTTTTTGCGGTTTCGACTGCTTCTGTAATGGTATTTCCTTGTGCGGTAATTGTTAAAACTCGGCCTCCATTGGTTACAATCGAATCGTCTTTAAATCCAGTCCCAGCTTGAAATAGCGTTGTTTTTTGGTTTTGAGGTATAAGGTCTAATCCATTAATCGGGAATCCCTTTTGATAGTCACCTGGATAGCCGCCACTTACTGCCATGACAGTGGCAAAAGCGCCTTCATTGTATTCAATATTTACATCTTCCAAAGTGCCATTATCTGTTGCGGCTAAAATGCTTACTAAATCGGTTTGTAAACGGGGTAGAATTACCTCTGTTTCTGGATCTCCCAATCGACAATTGTATTCAATCACAGAGGGCTCTCCATCACAGTTCATTAGGCCAAAAAATACAAATCCTTTGTATGCCAATCCTTCCTTTGAGATACCTCCTATAGTAGGGCGGACAATCTTTTCTTCTACTTTGGCCATAAATGCTTCGTCCATAAATGGCACCGGACTAACACAGCCCATTCCGCCTGTATTAAGGCCTGTATCGCCTTCTCCGATTCGCTTGTAGTCTTTCGCATGGCCTATAATTTGGTAATTTTTGCCATCAGTCAAAGCAAAAACACTGACTTCAATCCCTGTCAAGAACTCCTCAATGACCACCCTAGCGCTAGCAGTTCCAAATTGTTTATGTTGTAACATGGATTCAAAACTTTCCAAAGCTTCTTGGTGTGTTGTGGCAATGATCACGCCTTTGCCAGCAGCCAAACCATCTGCTTTTAATACAATTGGTAAGCTATGCGCAGCAATATATTGTCTCCCTTGTTCGTAGTTATCAATGGTAAATTCGGCGTATCCAGCTGTTGGAATTTGGTGTCGCTGCATAAAATGCTTGCTAAATGCTTTACTGCCTTCTAGTTGAGCAGCAGCAGCAGAAGGACCAATCACATTGATCGCTTGGGTTGCAGGGTCGTTGGCAAAGAAATCAAAAATACCTTTTACGAGGGGTTCCTCAGGTCCCACAATCATCATATCAATTTGATGGGCAATGGCAGCTTGCTTTAAGCCTTCAAAATCGTCAATAGAAATGGGCAAATTGGTTCCAATGGCTGCTGTACCTGGGTTTCCAGGAGCAATATACAGATGATCACAATGATAGCTTTGAGCTACTTTCCAAGCCAAAGCATGTTCTCTTCCGCCAGAACCAATAAGTAAAATATTCATAATTGAGGTGATTGCAGCACGAAAGTAAAAATTATTGAAGGGATTTTATTATTTTGTACTCATTAAATACATTAGAATATGTCAGCAGTAGCAGAAAAACATCCAAAAGGACTTTATGTCTTGTTTGCGACGGAAATGTGGGAAAGATTTAACTATTATGGAATGCGTGCCATTTTAGTCCTTTTTTTAGTGAAAGCGATGGCTTTTAATCAGAATGATGCTTCACAGGTATATGGAAGCTATACTGGCTTGATTTACTTAACACCTTTATTAGGTGGATATATTGCTGACAGATATTGGGGCAACAAACGTTCTATTATTGCAGGAGGATTGGTGATGGCTATTGGTGAATTTGTTTTGTTTTTTTGCGGACATTTTTATGACAACGCAGCTTTAGCAATGCCTCTATTTTATACTGGTTTAGGTTGTATGATTGCAGGTAATGGTTTTTTTAAGCCTAATATTTCTAGTATGGTAGGACAGTTGTATAAAAAAGGAGATTCAAAGATCGACGCTGCTTACACCATTTTTTACATGGGAATCAATACGGGAGGTGCATTAGGACCAATTGTTTGTGGATTTTTTGGGGACACAGGCAATAATGGAGATTTCAAATGGGCATTTCTTGCTGGAGGTATTGCGATGCTTTTAAGTGTTCTTACGCAAATGCTATTTCAGAAAAAATATTTAGTAGATGCAGATGGAGCTCCTATTGGAGATGCACCAGCTGATGCGCCTAAATTGTTTCAGAAAGTTCCAGTAATGGTTGGCTTCTTGTTCTTACTTTCTTTAGTAACCATCGCCTTAGTTTATATCGACATTAAAGTGGTGAGTTATTTATTCTGGTTGTTAATTACTTGTATTTTATTAATTGCTTTTATTATTTTTTCTGATAAATCTTTAGATCTTATCCAAAAGAAAAAAGTTGCCGTATTGTTTACGGTATCGTTCTTTGTGATCTTTTTCTGGAGTGCATTTGAACAAGCAGGCGCATCACTTACCTTCTTTGCTTCTGAAAATACACAAAGAGATTTAGGCTTTTTTGTCGTACCAGCAAGTTTCTTCCAATCACTAAATTCTATTTTTGTTGTTACATTGGCACCATTGGTTGCATGGGTTTGGATTAAATTAGGTAAAGCAAATCGTGAACCTTCTTCTCCTTTCAAAATGGCAATGGGTTTAATGTTATTGGCATTGGGTTATTTATGGATTGCAACAGGCGTCAACGGTGTGGGTGCAGGCATTAAAGTAAGTATGATCTGGTTGATTGGCATGTATATGATGCACACATTTGGCGAGTTGTGTTTGTCTCCAATTGGATTGTCTTTATTTAATAAATTAGCGCCAGTTAAATTTGCTTCTTTATTAATGGCAGTATGGTTTACAGCGAATGCCTTTGCCAATAAATTGGCTGGTGTATTTAGTACATTGTATCCTGAAAATGGCAAGACAACTTCTTTTGCAGGTTATCAAATTACCAACTTACATGAATTCTTTATGTTCTTTGTTTTTATGGCAGGTATCGCTTCTATTATTCTTTTCTTATTGTCTAAGAAATTAAAAGGATTAATGGAGCAACAATAGAATTAGTTTTCTAGATGAATAAAAAAGCCTCGATTGATTCGAGGCTTTTTTATTGCTGTCTTTTTATTTTACTGATAAAAGAAATTTTATTTTCTAGTACGAATCTAAATTACGCCTTTTACAATCTCATCTACCACTGCAGGGTCCAATAGGGTAGATGTATCTCCTAAGCTATTCAATTCTCCTTCTGCTACTTTGCGAAGGATGCGACGCATGATTTTTCCTGATCTTGTTTTTGGTAGTCCAGAAACGAATTGAATTTTATCTGGTTTGGCGATTGGTCCAATGATTCTCGTGACTGTTTGTAAAATGTCCTTACGAACCATATCTGCAGTGCCATGGGTGTCTTGCGCATGCGATCCTGTGTAGATGACATAAGCATAAATGCCCTGTCCTTTGATATCATGAGGGTATCCAACAACTGCACTTTCTACAACTCCAGCGTGCATATTGATGGCGTTTTCTACTTCAGCAGTGCCAATCCTATGGCCACTCACATTCAATACATCATCTACACGACCTGTGATTCTATATTGTCCTTCTTCATTTCTGAAAGCACCATCACCAGTAAAATATAAGTTATCATAAGTTGCAAAGTAGTTGGTCCTACAACGCTCATGATCGCCATAAGTGGTTCTAATGGTTGCAGGCCATGCTTGTTTGATACATAGGTTGCCACGTAAAATTCCAGGTTCCTCATCAGAAGTGGTCTTGACCACTTCTTCTCCTTTATCATCTACCAAGATGGGTTCAATACCAGGCATAGGGTAGGTTGCCCAACCCGCCTTGCCTGGTGTAATACCAGCCATATTAGAAATCATAATACCGCCTGTTTCTGTTTGCCACCAAGTGTCTACGATAGGACATTTATTTTTTCCAATATGTTCGTTGTACCAATTCCATGCCTCTTCATTGATGGGTTCACCCACAGTGCCTAAAACTTTTAAGCTACTTAAATCATGTCCTTTTACTGGACCCAATCCAAATCCCATTAAAGAACGAATGGCTGTTGGAGCAGTATATAAAATATTCACTCTAAACTTATCAATGATGTCCCAGAACCTTCCTGCGTCTGGGAAAGTTGGAATGCCTTCAAACATCATGGATGTACCACCAGCACTTAATGGTGCATAGACAATATAACTATGTCCTGTAATCCAGCCTACATCTGCGGTGCAGAAAAATAAATCATCAGGCTGGTAGTTGAAGGTATTGACAAAGGTATAATTGGTATACACCATATATCCTGCCACTGTATGCACTACGCCTTTAGGTTTTCCTGTTGATCCAGAAGTGTATAAAATAAATAATGGATCTTCTGCATCCATTTCTTCTGCTGCAACAAATTGGGTGCCTTGAGATTCTACTTTTTTAATTTCATCTTCCCACCAAACATCTCTTCCTTTTAACATGGATACAGCAGTTCTTGTTCTAGTACAAACAATTACGCGTTGAATATTTTTATTTCCAATTAATGCATCGTCGATGACCGACTTTAACGGAATATCTTTTGCGCCTCTAAATGCGCCATCACATGTGATGATGAAATTGGCTTTGGCATCTTCTAAACGATCTGCAATACTTTGCGCAGAAAATCCGCCAAATATAACACTATGTATGGCTCCTATTCTTGCACAAGCTAATACTGCAATGGCTAATTCAGGAATCATGCCCATATAAATACAAACACGATCTCCTTTTTTTACACCATTATTATAGAGCACTTGTGCAAACTGACATACTTTTAAATGGAGTTGCTTATAGGTAATAATACGGTGGTGTTCTTCTGGATCGTTGGGCTCCCAAATGATGGCAGGTTTGTCGCCCATGGTTTCTAGATGCCTGTCCAAACAGTTTTCAGTGATATTTAATTTTCCGCCAACAAACCATTTAATGGAAGGGTCTTTAAAATTCCATTCACTTACTTTATTCCATTTTTTACGCCAGGTAAAATTTTCAGCGATTTCACCCCAAAACGCATCTGGAGTTTGAATACTTTTTTGGTACGCTTCGTGGTAGCCTGCAAGGTCTTTAATTTGATATGGATAGGACATCTGTTACATTTAAAATTAGTCTTCCAAATTTACATTTTTTAAGTTTATCTAATTAACTTGAACAGCAGCAATTAAACAATTTAAATTATGAGTTTCGTCACAAAACCTAGTAAAATCAGTTTGGTGATTGGCGCATCATCTGTTGGTACCTTAATAGAATGGTATGACTTTTACCTATTTGGTATGTTGGCAACCATTATTTCAAAACAGTTTTTCCCTTCAGATGCTGGCACATCAGCACTTTTAAGCACCTTAGCCATTTTTGCTGCAGGCTTTATTGTTCGACCTTTTGGCGCTCTGGTGTTTGGAAGACTAGGGGATATCATTGGTCGTAAATACACTTTCTTGTTGACTTTAGTATTGATGGGTGGTTCCACTTTTGCGATTGGTTTAGTGCCAGGTTTTGCAACGATTGGCTGGGCAGCACCTATTTTAGTTTTAATATTAAGATTGGTACAAGGATTGGCATTGGGTGGTGAATATGGAGGAGCTGCAACTTATGTGGCGGAACATGCACCTGCCAATAGAAGAGGATTCTGGACAAGCTGGATACAGACAACAGCTACACTAGGTTTATTTTTGGCATTGGGTGTGATCATCTTAATTAGATCCAATCAGGGGGTAGAAGCATTTAGTGCAGAGTGGGGAGGATGGAGGTATCCATTTTGGTTGTCAATCATATTAGTAGTGGTGTCCATTTTGATTAGAATGAAAATGAGTGAATCACCTATGTTCACTAAATTAAAATCAGAAGGCAAAACTTCTACCAATCCCTTAAAAGAAAGTTTCGGGCATAAAGCCAATTTCAAAATGGTTTTGTTGGCCTTATTTGGTGCAGTCATGGGACAGGGAGTGATTTGGTATACTGGTCAGTTTTACGCGCAAAGCTTTATTGAGACAGTTTGTAAAGTGGAGTTTGTGCAGTCAAGAAATCTGATGTTATGGGCCATTTTATTTGCAACGCCTTTCTTTGTTGTATTTGGCTACTTAAGTGATAGAATTGGAAGAAAATGGATCATGCTTTTGGGCATGCTTTTGGGCATTGTTACCTACAGACCAATTTATCAATATTTTTTAGATGCAACAAATGCAAAAAATAGAATTGAAAAAATTGATTTAGCGAATACAGTCACTTCAGAGAAATTGGCAAGTGTTGATGTAAAAGACAAAACAAAAATTTTAGTTGTACAAAAAACGGATACAGCTTATTCGGATGGGGCAATCTTTAGTTATACCAAAACAGATACACTTCATATAGCTGCTGAAATCAGTGACATCAACGCGAGTAAGATTCAATATGTACAAGCGAATCCTCTTGATGCAAATCAATTTGATACTGTTTTATTGCAATTGAAATCAAGCGCTGGATTGAATGCAGATTCAACGCATATCGCTCAAGTAGTCGTGTTATCTAAATCTACAACACCCAATGTATTGGTTGAAAAAACAATGGATCATGCAACGTATTGGAATTTAATTTGGCTGGTTTTTGTTCAGATATTATATGTGACGATGGTATATGGTCCAATTGCGGCATTCTTGGTGGAATTGTTCCCAACAAAAATTCGTTATACGTCTATGTCATTGCCTTATCATATAGGTAACGGGGTATTTGGAGGCTTGGTTCCTTTCTTAGGTACTTTGATTGTTGAATTTACAAAGACGGCAGACAAGCCTGCGGGGGATCCGCTTGCAGGATTATGGTATCCAATTGGTGTGGCGTCTATTTGTTTATTCATTGGGGTCATTTATCTAACAAATAAGGTGGACAAAGAAGTAATGGACTAAAAAAATAATGCATATGAATACGATTAAAAAAATATTAGGATTGGTTTGGATGTGTTTAGCGCCAGCGATCATTTGGTTTTTGGCATCCCAAGCGATCCATAAAATTGGCACATCAACTGCATTAACGAGATCTAATGTGACATTGCAATGGGTCATTATTCTAACCATCTTTACGCCCATTTGTATAGGCTTCTTCATTTTTGGCTATTATGGCTTAAAAGGAGAATATGATCAATTGCCTACAAGTTCTAAAGATCTAGAATAATGTTTTACTTTTGAGCATGTCTTTTGTTGTACAATCCATATCTAAGCAATTTGATCAATTCAAAGCTGTCGAATCCTTGAGCTTTTCCATTCAGCCGGGAGAGATTGTGGGTTTTCTTGGACCTAATGGAGCAGGGAAGAGTACCACATTAAAAATGATTGCTGGGTTTCTGAGTCCAGATACAGGATCAATTCAATTGTCAGGCATTGATTTACATCAGAACGAAGTAGCTTACAAAAAGAAGATTGGCTATTTGCCAGAATCCAATCCATTGTATCCCGATTTATATGTGGTTGAGTATTTGAATTTCTTAGCATCTGTGCATGCTATCCCTTCGCCATCAAAAAGAATCCAAGAAGTGATTGCGCAAACAGGACTTCAATCCATGCAACAAAAAAAAATAGGTTTTTTATCTAAGGGGTATAAACAAAGAGTGGGCATTGCTGCCGCGATTTTGCATGCACCCGAATTGATTTTATTGGATGAGCCTACTTCTGGTTTAGATCCGAATCAGTTAATTGAAATTAGATCTTTGATTCAATCACTCAGTTCGCATGCAATGATTTTATTTTCATCTCATATTTTGCAAGAAGTAGCCGCTATTACTGATAGGGTGCTGGTTTTACATCAGGGTAAATTAGTAGCCAATGAGTCAATCAATTTACTGACACAATCTAGTCAGCATCATTTATTGGTACAGTTTCAAGAGGACATGACAGCACATTTACCGATCATTCAATTAAAATACAAACTACTAGAACAGCATGACAAACGTGCGTTAGTAATCAAGGCAAAAGACGCAGTGGAGTTGGATCAGGCGAGACAATACTTAATGGGATTGGCGTTGGAGAAAGGGTTGCATATCGAACGTTTGCAGACACAAGAAGCAAGTTTAGAAGAAATCTTCAAATTGCTTACCCATTAAAAAAAATGGGTGTAAATTGCGGAGACAAATAGCAATTAATTTTTTTAGAAAATAAACATCCAATTATGAGTTACATTATTGAAGTACATGCAAGACAGATTTTAGATAGTAGAGGAAATCCAACAGTAGAGGTGGACGTATTAACAGACGATGGTGCAATGGGTCGTGCTGCTGTTCCAAGTGGTGCAAGTACTGGTATTCACGAAGCTGCTGAATTAAGAGATAACGATAAAAAGAAATACTTAGGTAAAGGCGTATTGAAAGCAGTTAAAAATGTAAACACATCAATTGCTGATGCATTGATTGGTTTTGACATTACTTCTCAAGCTGCAATCGATCAGGTAATGATTGATTTAGATGGTACAGCAAATAAAACTAAATTAGGTGCAAATGCAATCTTAGCAGTAAGTATGGCAGTAGCAAAAGCAGCAGCTGAAGAAGCTAATTTACCATTGTACAGATATATTGGTGGAACTAATGCAAGAACATTGCCAATGCCAATGATGAACATCTTGAATGGTGGTGCACATGCTGATAATAAAATTGATTTCCAAGAGTTCATGATCATGCCAATTGGTGCACCTAGCTTTAGCGAAGGTTTACGTTGGGGTGTGGAGATTTTCCACCAATTAAAAAGTACTTTAAAGAAAAAAGGATATAGCACGAACGTAGGTGATGAAGGTGGATTCGCTCCAAATATTCAAAGTAACGAAGAAGCAATTGAAACAGTATTAGAAGCCATCCAATCTGCTGGTTACAAAACTGGTTCTCAAATTGCCATCGCTATGGATGCTGCAAATAGTGAATTGTGGAATGCTAAGAAAAAGAAATATGTTTTCCATAAAAGTTCTGGTAAAGAAATGAGCTCAGACCAATTGGTTAAATACTGGGAGAGCTGGGTGAAAAAATATCCAATCATTTCTATCGAAGATGGTATGGCAGAAGATGATTGGGCTGGTTGGAAGAATTTAACTGACACCATCGGTAGTAAATGTCAATTAGTGGGTGACGATTTATTCGTGACTAACGTAAATCGTTTACAAACTGGTATCGACAAGAAAATTGCAAATGGCTTATTGGTTAAAGTGAATCAAATTGGTACTTTAACTGAAACAATCAATGCAGTTAGCTTAGCACAAAACAACGGCTACAACACCATTATGTCACACAGAAGTGGTGAAACAGAAGACAATACGATTGCAGATTTAGCAGTTGCATTGAACTGTGGTCAAATTAAGACAGGTTCTGCATCTCGTTCTGATCGTATGGCTAAATACAATCAATTGATCCGTATTGAGGAGCAATTGGGCGAAACTGGATTCTTCCCAACTAAGGGTAAATTGAAGTTCGGTAACAAATAAGTTAACAACTAGTGATATAAAAGGAGTTCCAGCATTGGAGCTCCTTTTTTTTGTTGAATTATTATTGGCTTATTCTAATAACTATACTAATTTTAGGGCAATCATTTCTTATGCAAGCATTGAAAAAATTAATTCCATTTGTAGCCAATCGCTATTTTATAGCTTGCTTAGCTTTTGTGATATGGATGCTTTTTTTTGATCAAAGAAATTTTTTTCTACAAAGAGATCGTGCAGATGAACTAGAGAAATTAGAACAGGCTAAATCTTATTACGAAAAAGAGATTTCTACTACACAAGAACAGTTGAATAATTTGCAAAGCAATCCAGGTGCGGTGGAAAAATATGCAAGAGAGCGATATCTTTTAAGAAGGGAAGGTGAAGAAGTCTATTTATTTGAAGATACCGCTGCAGCGAATAGCCAAAAGAACAAATAAGCATCTCGTTTTATGAAAAAACAAGACCGCTACCAAGGTGTTATCAATTATTTTTTAGAGCATGTCCCTGTAGCTGAAACGGAATTGACTTATGAAAACCCATTTCAGTTATTAGTAGCAGTCATTCTTTCTGCACAATGCACCGACAAGCGAGTTAATTTAACTACGCCAGCCATTTTCAAAAAATACCCAGATCCTGAAACCATGGCTAAGGCTAGCTTTGACGACTTATTTCCCTTGGTTCGAAGCATTTCTTATCCAAATAATAAAACAAAACACTTGATTGGCACAAGTCAACTATTGATTTCTACATTCAATGGTGAAGTGCCCATGACCATCAATGAGTTAGTTCAGCTACCTGGTGTTGGTCGAAAAACAGCTAATGTCATTACCAGTGTGATTGATCAGCAACCCAATATGGCGGTAGATACGCATGTATTTAGAGTGAGTAGAAGGATTGGCTTGGTGCCTATGACCGCAAATACGCCATTGGCAGTAGAAAAAGATTTAATCAAAAATATCCCATCTGAATTAGTTCATAAAGCACATCATTGGCTCATCTTACATGGGCGATATACCTGTTTGGCACGTAGTCCAAAATGTGATAGTTGTGGCATCACGGCTATGTGTAAGTACTTTGAAAAAGAAGCGAAGAAAAAAGAGAAATTAAAAGCATAAAAAAAGCGCCACATCAATGAGGCGCTTTTTTTATTTTACAAATAAGATTCGATTGCTGTAATCAATTCTTGTTTTGTAATGGGGATCCCCATGATTTTATTGTAGCCTTTTGCATCTACTAAATATTGGTCTCTGATAATTTTTATCAATTGTCCGTTGTTGATTTCAGGAATCAGAATGGTTTCAAATTGAGCAAGTATTTCGCCTAAGTTTTTTGGGAAAGGTCGCATATACTTAATGTGGGCGTGGCTTACAGCCTTACCTTGACTTTGTAATTGCAATACAGCACTCTTGATGGTACCATAGGTTGAACCCCATCCAAGCACCAACACTTTTCCATTTTCTGCGCCACTGTCTATTGTTTGTAATGGAATATAGTCGGCAATTTTGTCCACTTTAGCTTGTCTCATTTTTACCATGAATTCATGGTTTTCTGGGTCATAACTAACATTGCCAGTTTCATGTTGCTTTTCGATACCGCCAATACGATGTTCTAATCCAGCAGTTCCAGGAACAGCCCAAGGTCTTGCTAATTTTTCATCTCTCTTGTACGGCAAGAATTTCTCTTCACCTTCAGCCAAGCTAGTTTTGAATTTTACTTCAATAGCAGGCAAGTCTGCAGCAGCAGGGAATTTCCATGGTTCAGCGCCATTGGCAATATATCCATCACTTAAAAGAATCACTGGTGTCATATGTTGTAAAGCAATCTTCACTGCTTCAAAAGCCATAAAGAAACAGTCGCTTGGTGTTGAAGCTGCAATGATAGGAATAGGTGCTTCTCCATTACGACCATAATAGGCTTGCATTAAATCGCTTTGCTCAGTTTTGGTTGGTAAACCTGTAGAAGGACCACCTCTTTGAATATTCACAATCACCAATGGTATTTCTAACATGGTCGCCAATCCGATTGCTTCTGTCTTTAGAGCCATACCTGGCCCAGAAGTGGTTGTTAAACCAATTGATCCGCCATAACTAGCTCCTATCGCTGCAGTGATTCCAGCAATTTCATCTTCTGCTTGGAATGTTTTAATGCCAAAATGCTTGTACTTACTTAATTCGTGTAAGATATCAGAAGCAGGTGTAATTGGATAAGATCCAAGGAATAAAGGCAGACCACTTTTTTGTGCTGCTGCAATCAAACCCATTGATAAGGCTTGATTCCCCATGATACTTCTGTAAGTACCTGGCTCCATCTTTGATTTCTCCACCTTATACCTTGCATTGAATAATTCAGCAGTTTCACCATAATAATAGCCTGCTTTCAATACATCAATATTGCTCTTTAAAATATTTTCTTTCTTGCCAAATTTCTCTTCTAAGAAATCAATCGTGTTGTCTAAGTTTCTATTGTATAACCAATAAATTAAACCAAGTACAAACATGTTCTTGGCGCGATCACGCTCTTTGGTTCCTAATTCTGTATTCGACTTTAACGCTTCTCTTGTTAATTTAGTGATATCTACTTTGGTTAATTCATAACCATCCAAACTGCCATCTTCTAATGGATTGATTCCTTCTGGATAAGCTGCAAGTCTTAAATTTTTTGCATCAAATCCTTCGATATTCGCGATGATTTTTCCGCCTTTCTTTAAGCCTTTTAAATTCACTTTTAAAGCAGCAGCATTCATCGCAACTAACACATCACAGGTATCACCTGGTGTATACACTGGATTGGAACTAAAGTGTATTTGGAATCCACTCACACCTGGTAGGGTACCGATAGGGGCTCTAATCTCCGCAGGAAAATCTGGGAAAGTCGCTAAATCGATTCCTAGTAAGGCTGTGTTATTGGTAAATTGCTGGCCGGTTAACTGCATACCGTCACCACTATCACCAGCAAATTTGATCACGACATCTTGTAAAACAACTTCTTTTTGCATATTGCATCAATTGGATGACAAAGTTACAATGCATCGCCTCTAAAACCGCATCTTTTATCGGATAATTATGATTTCTTGTTTAAGTTTGCGCCTTCAATTTCAATGTTTTATGTCCATATGGTCCGTTTTTTACCTCATTAGCCAATGTTTTATGCTTTGGGCCGGTTTTACTGAGTCTAGTATGAGGCCATCAGCGCATCAGTTTGCAGAGGAGAAGGCTGTCGTAGAAAAGCCATTGGATAGCACAACAAAATACATTTATCTAAGTTTTGACGACGGGCCTTTGTTTGGTACTTCAAGTTGTATTTCTATTTGTGAGGATGAAAAAGTTAAAGCAACATTTTTTCAAATTGGATTACATCAGTCAAGGTCTAATTGGGGCAAAAAATTATACAATCGAATCCTTAGTCGTCCAGACTTATTTTTATTGAGTAACCATAGTTTCACGCATACTTATGGTAAATATGTACAGTTTTACCAACAGCCGGATTCAGCGTTGGCAGATTTCATGCACGCAGCTTCTGTATTAAATACAACCAATAATATTGTTCGTTTACCGGGCAACAATGGGTGGAGGACAGATAGCATTCATTTTTCTAGTAAAATGGTTCGCCCTTTGATTCAGAAGTTAGATAGTGCTGGCTTTAATGTATTGGGTTGGGATCTAGAATGGAACTATACCAGAAATGGACGTCCTATCCAAACTGCCACCCATATGGCCAATTTGGTAGATAGTATGTTCCAACTTAAGGCCTATAAAACAAAGAACCATTTAGTAGTTTTAATGCACGATCATATGTTTAAAAACGAAGCAGATTCGGTTCAGCTGCTTCAATTTATACAATTACTAAAATACGGCAATAAGTATCAGTTTGCCCGTTTGGATCAATATCCAGGCTTGAAAAAACAAAGGATTAACAATTATTAAAGTCGAGGTTTCGTTGCAATTTTGTATTTTTATAGTAGCTAAAATTTTAAAATATGTCAGCATTTAAAACAGGTAATCCAACCTTAACAGAAAAAATATTTGACAAATCATTACATGAGAATGCAAATGCATTTGGTGTGATGAGTGTGCGTGGCACGATCAATAAATTCGGATTTTTATTATTGATGGTGATGGCTTCTGCGATGTACGTTTGGAATGTGTATGCAGAAGGGAACACACAAACTGCAACTACTTTAATGATTGCTGGTGCAATTGGTGGATTAGTCTTGGCCTTAGTGGTGATGTTTAAGCCACAATGGGCTGGTTATATCACACCTGCATATGGTATATTAGAAGGATTGTTCATTGGCGGAATCAGTGCATTTTTTAATGCCATGTTTGCTAAAAGTTATCCAAACATTATTTTACACGCTGTTGGTCTAACATTAGGTGTTGCTGTAGCTATGTTCTTTTTATATAATTTCAGAGTCATCACGGTAACCAATAAATTAAGATCTATCATCATGTCGGCAACGATGGGTATTGGTTTATTTTATTTGATTGTATGGATTGCAGGTATGTTTGGTTTTGAAATGGGTTTTGCATTTGATAGCTCTCCATTAAGTATTGGTATCAGCTTATTCATAGTGGGTATCGCTGCATTGAATTTATTGTTAGATTTTGATGCAATAGAAAAAGCTGCAGAAATGGGTGCGCCAAAATATATGGAATGGTATGGCGCTTTTGGCTTATTAGTTACCCTTGTATGGTTGTACTTAGAGATTTTGAAATTATTGAGTAAGCTGAATTCTAAAGACTAATGGAATATAAACGCGGCAGCCTAAGTAACGAGGAGTTGATTCATTTGTACGAGTCCATTTTATGGCCTAGGATGATTGAAGAGAAAATGTTAGTCTTGCTAAGGCAAGGAAAGATAAGCAAATGGTTTAGTGGGATTGGGCAAGAAGCAATTGCAGTAGGTGCCACATTAGCAATGGATCCTACCGAATGGATTATGCCTTTGCACAGAAACTTAGGTGTGTTTACTTCTCGTAAGATGCCTTTGGTAGAT
Organism: Sediminibacterium sp.; assembly: GCA_030158665.1. Taxonomy (GTDB): domain Bacteria; phylum Bacteroidota; class Bacteroidia; order Chitinophagales; family Chitinophagaceae; genus Sediminibacterium. Next base: position 81,839 of record JAOASM010000034.1, read on the forward strand.
TTATTCAAACAATGGCAGGGCGACAGAAGCAGTTATAGCAAGGCGAGAGAAAGGAGTTTTCACTTTGGAAGTAAAGCGCATCATGTATGTGGTATGATTTCCCATTTGGGTCCACAGTTAGCCATTGCGGATGGAGTAGCATTGGCATACCAGCAGAGAGGTCAGTTGAAAGCAAGCATGGCTTTTACTGGAGATGGAGGAACTAGCGAAGGCGATTTTCACGAAGCATTGAATGTAGCTGCTGTTTGGAATTTACCAGTCATTTTTATCATCGAGAATAATGGATATGGATTAAGTACACCTACGAATGAACAATATAAATGTGATCATTTAGTAGACCGTGCGAAGGGATATGGTATGGAAGGGGTTCGTATTGATGGTAATAATATTCTAGAAGTATATCAAACCGTAAAAGGGGTACGTGACTATTGCATCAATCAACAGAAGCCTTATTTGATTGAATGTGAGACTTTCAGAATGCGTGGACATGAGGAGGCGAGTGGTGTAAAATATGTTCCAAAACATTTGATGGAAACTTGGTCATTAAAAGATCCTATTAAAAACTACGAGCAATTTCTGATCCAAGAAAAGGTACTCACAGAAATGCAAGTAGCTGATATTCGCAATCGATTCAAAGAACAAATGGATGCGGATTTAAGGAAGGCAATGGAGCCAGAGGTTTTTAATCCTTCTATTGCAGATGAATTAGTGGATGTATTTGCGCCAGTTCCAGTCACTACGATTCCTGATGTAACGCTTGTTCAAACAGCACAAAAAACGAATAAAAGATTCATTGAAGCAATCAGTGATGCGTTAAGACAGTCGATGGAAAAATATCCAGAGATGATTATCATGGGACAGGATATTGCGGAGTATGGTGGCGCATTTAAAATAACAGAAGGATTTGTAGATCAATTTGGAAAACAAAGAATTCGAAACACACCCATATGCGAAAGTGCTATTGTTGGTGCAGCATTGGGTTTAAGCATGGAAGGTATTAAGTCGGTAGTGGAGATGCAATTCGCCGATTTTGTTACTGTTGCATTCAATCAAATTGTCAATAATTTAGCTAAAATGCACTATCGTTGGGGGCAAAATGCCGATGTGGTAGTGCGTATGCCAACTGGTGGCGGCGTAGGTGCTGGTCCTTTTCACTCACAATCCAATGAAGCTTGGTTTACACATGTTGCAGGTTTGAAAGTAGTGTATCCTTCTAATCCAACTGATGCAAAAGGATTATTGATTGCGGCATTGGCAGAACCCAATCCTGTTTTGTATTTTGAACATAAAGCTTTGTATAGAAGCATCGAAGAAGAGATTCCAGATGCTATGTATCAAATTGAAATTGGCAAGGCCAATATTGTACAAGAAGGCACAGATGCGACCATCATTACGTATGGTATGGGTGTGCTTTGGGCAAAGGCTTATCAACAAGCACATATGGATCAGTCCATTTATATTTTAGATCTAAGAACCTTATCTCCCTTGGATTATAGCGCAATTGAATTAGCAGTAAAAGCAACTGGCAAGTTGATGATTTTACATGAAGATAATTTAACAGGTGGCATTGGGGGTGAGATTAGTGCATGGGTGGCAGAGCATTGCTTTGAACACTTGGATGCGCCAATCATGCGATGCGCTTCATTAGACACACCAATTCCATTTAATAAAACCTTAGAGAAACAGTTTCTTGCCAATGATCGTTTAGACGAGATGATGCAAAAATTGTTGAGTTATTAGGATAAATAAAAACAGCCCTTAAGAAAATTTAAGGGCTGTTTTTATTTTGTGTCAAATGTTTTCTTAGTGTTGATTATTGGCCTTGTACACACGTAAGAAATTTCCACCCAATACTTTCTTAATATCTTTGTTGGAATAACCTCTTGCTATTAATGCTTTGGTGAAATTTGGATAATCCAATACTGTCTTTAATTGCAAAGGAGCTGAATCAATCCCATCAAAATCAGATCCAATACCCACATGGTCCACACCAATTAAATTAACGATATGGTCAAAGTGTTTCATTAACAATTCAATGTCTGGTTTGATTGCATCTGACTCTGCTTTGTATTTATTGGAAATTTCTGTAATTGCGTATTCTAGTTGCATTCCAGTTGCCATTAAGGCTAAAATTTCAGGTTTATGTTTTTCTCTAAAAGCATCATTCTTTCTACTAAAATTGCTATCCACAAATCCTGAGAAAAAGTTTAAGCAAATCACGCCATTATTTTTACCGATGGCTAAAATTTGATCATCTTTTAAATTTCTTGAAGTAGGGCAAATGCTGTAAGCATTACTATGAGAAGCCATAACAGGCTTTGTGCTAGTTTTAATCGCATCCCAGAAAGTGGCTTCGCCCACGTGAGAAATATCTACGATAATTCCCAATTGATTCATTCTTTGAATGACTTGTTTTCCAAAATCATTTAAGCCTTTGTGACCAGTAAACTTTGAACTATTTTCTGCGGAATGTGAACTCGCCCATGAAGGTGAATTATTCCAAGTCAAGGTCATATAACGAACTCCACGATTGTAGAACGTATCCAATTTATTGATATCGTCTTCAATCATATGTCCACCTTCTACGCCATATTGAGCCACTACTTTGCCAGCTTTTAAAGCTGATTTTATGGTCTTCCAATCTTTAGCAACCACCATTTTATTTGGGTTTCTAGCAGCCACTGCATCTATTGTATCCATTTCACGCATAGCCCATGCATAGGGATTCACTTTTGATCCATCACACCAAATTGAAAATAATTGATAATCTAATCCGCCCTCTTTGAATCTTTTCAAATCGGAATGATTGATTCCCGTCAAGTCTTGGTCAAAACTTACTTTCTTTTCGATACAAGCAGTAGGTGCGTCATTGTGGGTATCTACTAAGATGGATTTGTAATGAATTTTCTGGCTAAATCCAGACAAGCTTATAGCACAAAAAACGAGGGTTAGGTATTTCATGGGTGGGATCCTTTTAATTGACAACTAAAATAGCTATTTTTGCGCACAGAAAAACGACTATGTTAGATAAATTAGAAGCCATAAAAGCTAGATTTGACCAGGTTGGGGTGGCTTTGACCAATCCAGAGATTATCAATAACCAATCCGAATTTGGTAAATTCAGTAAAGAATATCGCTCTTTAGAGAAAATCGTCATTCCTTATGAGCGTTATGTTAAGGTGTTGGCGGAGCATAAATTTGCAAAAGAAAGTTTGAATGGTGACGATCAAGATATGCGCGAGTTGGCGAAAATGGAGTTGCCCGCATTGGATGAGGAGAAAGAGGCTTTAGAAAAAGAGTTGACCAAATTATTGATTCCAAAAGATCCTCAAGATGATAAGAACGCGATAATTGAATTAAGAGCTGGTACTGGTGGAGACGAAGCCAGTTTATTTGTTGGGGATTTGTTGACGATGTATACAAGATACTGTCAGAAAAAGGGTTGGAAAGTGGCAGTTGCAAGTGAGAGTGAAGGTTCAGTGGGTGGATATAAGGAAGTGATTTTAGAAGTGACTGGTGAAGATGTATATGGTACCATGAAATTTGAAAGTGGAGTACACCGTGTACAAAGAGTTCCAAGTACAGAAACACAGGGTAGAGTCCATACCTCTGCTGCAACTGTTGCAGTCATGCCAGAAGCAGAAGAAGTAGACTTTGTATTGAATCCTGCAGATGTGAAAATGGAAACTGCTCGAAGTGGTGGTGCTGGTGGACAGAACGTAAATAAAGTAGAGACCAAAGTGATGTTAACGCATATTCCAACTGGTACGGTGATTATATGTCAAACAGAACGTTCACAGTTAGGTAACCGAGAAAAAGCGATGGGGATGTTGCGTACTAAATTATTTGAAGAGCAAGTGCGTAAACAAGAAGATGAAATTTCAAGACATCGTAAAACATTGGTGAGTACTGGAGATAGAAGTGCCAAGATCAGAACTTATAACTGGCCACAGGGTAGGGTTACTGACCACCGTGTGAATGTAACTTCTTATAATTTAGATGCTGTCATCAATGGAGATATTGATGAATTTATTGAGGCATTGCAAATGGCAGAGAACGCGGAAAAAATGTTGGTTCAGCATTAAACTAAACTCTGCTCCCATTGCCATGCAGTGCGCATCATATCTTCCAAACCGTATTTGCATTTCCAGCCTAATTGATTGACTGCATGGTCATTGTTGGCATAAATTGAAACAATGTCACCTGCTCTACGTGGTCCAATTTCATAATTCAATTTTACACCACTCACTTTTTCAAATGCATGGATGGCTTCTAATACCGTGATGCCGTTGCCTGTTCCAAGATTGAACACTTCGCAACTATTTGGCTGATTGTTTTTAATCGAATATTGTATAGCTAAAGTGTGTGCATGTGCTATATCACAAACATGGATATAGTCTCTGATACAACTTCCGTCGCGGGTGTCATAATCAGCGCCATGTACCTGCATCTTAGGCAATTTGCCAATGGCTGTTTGTGTAATTGCTGGTACTAAGTTTTGTGGGCGACCAATTGGTAATTCTCCAATCGCAGTAGAAGGGTGTGCACCTACTGGGTTAAAGTACCTTAGTAAGATGGTAGATAAAGGATGTGCAAATGCTGCGTCTTTTACAATTGTTTCTCCCATTTGTTTGGTTGCGCCATAAGGAGATGCGGCAGTTTGTAATGGTGTTTTTTCTGTTACTGGAATGGTATCAGGATTGCCATAAACCGTACAAGAAGAGGAAAATATAAAATGAGGTGCATTGTATTTAACTGCCATCTGTAATAAATGCACTAAGGAACTGATATTGTTTTCGTAATACGCTAATGGATTTTCAACCGATTCTCCAACTGCTTTATAAGCTGCAAAATGAATGACACCAATAATACCAGGGTTCGCAACAAAAACAGCTTCAGTTGCTGATTTGTCAGTTAAGTCAACTTTATAGTTCGTAATTTTTTTGCCTGTTATTTTTTCAATACCCAATAAGGATTGATCCAATGCTCTAGATAAATTATCGATAGAGATCACATTGAAACCATTTTCAATTAAATCTACAATGGTGTGTGCGCCAATAAAACCACATCCACCTGTAACAAGAATAGTTTGCATTAAAAAAATTTAGAATACAAAGAAACGAAATTATTAGGGAAAAAGAACCAGTTGCTATTGTGGCAATGTAAATCCAACTGTGGTGCCCACGTTTAATTGGCTTCTTAGATGAATATTTTCACCGTGCGCTTCTATAATGTGTTTGCAGATGGCCAGGCCCAATCCTGTTCCACCAACTTCTCTGCTTCTGGCATCGTCAGTTCTGTAAAAACGTTCAAACAATCTTGGAATATGGGCTTCATCAATACCAATTCCATTGTCACTTATCTCGATCAAGACTTTTTTATCTTCTAAATGATAGACGCTTGCCGTAATTTGTCCATCTATTTTTCCATACTTCACTGCATTTGAAAATACGTTGACTAAAACTTGATAAATCTTATTTTTATCGGCAAAAACCTCCACTGGTATTTCACTTCCTTTTTTAAATTGAAATTGAATATTTTTTTTGAGTAATTTAATGTTCAGATTTTGAACCACTTCTGTGATCAAGTCTTGTATGATAAAATGTTGCTTGAGGATAGGTTCTTTGTTGATCTCTAAATTAGTAATGACATCTACATCGTTCAATAAGCCTACAAGTCTTTGCACATTAGCTTCTGCCTGTCCTATGAACTTTTTACTAAGTGTGGTGTCTTCAATCGCGCCATCTGCTAGCAATTCTAAATAACCTTGAATGGCGAAAATAGGTGTCTTGATTTCATGAGAAAGATTTTGTAAAAATTCTTTTCTAAACTGCTCATTAGACTGTAATTTCTGAATTTCATCAGCCTTTTGTGCTGCCCAATTCTCCACGTCTACTCTAACGTCATCGATACCTTTTTGAGGAAGGATGTACTTCTGATAGGCTTCTTCTCTTTTGCTGGCCTTGGTGTATGAAATCAGTTTATAAATCAGTTTTATCTTCCTGTAAATAAAAAACTCAAGTATTTGGTAGACTAATAAATAGATGACTACAAAACAGGCAACAAAATAAGCTAATAGTAATTTCCAGTTGGCTATCAATACAAATACGCTCAATGCTATTAAGCTTGAAACAAGTAATGCGGTTAATAATGCCAATTGTTTTGGCGAAAGATTTTTTTCTTTAAACATGTTGTGTATCAAAGGTATTCAATTCTATTTAAATTGCCTTTTAAACAGCATGTCCAGGCTAGTAGTCGAACTTATAGCCTACCCCTTTTACAGTGGTAATGCAGTCGATACCTAATTTGACCCTAATTTTTCTGACATGTACGTCAATGGTCCTGTCACCTACAATCACGTCGTTTCCCCAAACTTGAGAAAGGATTTCATTTCTCAAAAACACACGACCAGGCTGGGCAGCTAATAAGTAAAGTAATTCAAATTCTTTCTTAGCTAACACATGCACCACGCCATTTAAAATGGTTCTGTATTGTTCAGCATCTATAATTAGATCTTTAATAGTAAGGGTCTTTGTTTCAGTGGTAGCAGGTTGTATTCTTCTAAATAAAGCACTGATCCTGCTCACTAATACTTTTGGGCTAATTGGTTTATTGATAAAATCATCACCACCCAATTCTAATCCTTTAATGTGTGAAGCTTCATCATTCAATGCGGTTAACAATACAATTAAAGTTTTGTCAAATTGCTTGTTGCTTCTTAAATATTCGCAGACTTCAAATCCAGTTCGCTTAGGCATCATCACATCTAAAATGATACAATCAGGATTGAATTGTTTTGCTTTCTCAATCGCTTCACTTCCGTCCTTAGCTGATGCAACTTCGTAACCAGCTTTATTCAAGTGGAAGCTTATAATTTCGATGATATCTGGTTCATCGTCTGCAATTAATATTTTGATCGGATTGGATTCCATAATTTCTAATGCGAAAATACCGCTTAATCAGCAGAACGCTTCATTTGAATTGTATTATCAAATTGTTAACTAAAACTCAGTGACTTACCCCTTCAATAGGTGTAAAATATAGGGGTTTGCTTTTTTCTCCCTGCCCCAGGTGGTAGCTGGTCCATGACCTGAATAGATAGTCATTGTATCAGGTAAAGGTAAAATTTGAGTCTGTATGCTTTTAATTAAATCTAGTGGATTGCTTCCTGGTAAATCTGTTCTGCCTACACCATCTTTAAAAATCAAATCACCTCCAATTAAAAAGTCTTGTGTTTCATGGTAAAAGCATACACTACCTGGCGAATGTCCAGGTGTCTCAAGTACTTTAAAGCTATCCTTGCCAAACTGGATCAATTCGTCTTGTTGTATATATTGGACTTTGCCTTTATAAGCTTCTGTTGGAACACCCCATCTTGCACCACCTTCTGGCAAGCGGTCAATAACAGCTTGTTCCTTTTGATGGAATAAAGCAGTCAAACCATATTGCTCACTGACAAAGTTGTTGCCAAAAACATGATCTAAATGACAATGTGTATTGAGTAGCAGCTTAGGGGTCAAATTGTTTTCTGTTATAAAATTAGCTAATTGAGCTTGTTCATTTTTTAAATAACAACCTGGATCAATGATGATAGCTTCTTTTTCGGCATTATATAGGATATAAGTGTTTTCCTGGAATGCATTGAAACAAAAAGAATGAATGGTCAACATGTAATAGACTTTTTTGTAAAGTTACAAGCAAATTGGATGAATGGTGACTTTAAATACATTAAAAAAACAAATAGGTGTTACCTTTGCGGAATGAGAATGAAACAGTTGGTGCGTACCTTTTATTTATGTTTGATATGGGTCAATATTTTATTGAGTTTTCAATCCAAAATTTATGCTCAAAATGGATCACTTACTCAACTAAAGGGGAAGTTGGCGGATCAACAAAGCGAAGAACCTATTCCTTTTGCTTCTGTTTCATATGCTTTGGCAAAAAGAGGTGTAATTACGGATTCAGCTGGTAATTTTAGCATTCCTTATTCTGCTTTTGGAATACAAGACACTTTGATCTTGCAGAGTGTGGGCTATTCAACTTTACATATACCGTTATCTAAATTGAATCAGGAATCAGTTGGCATTGTTCACCTTTTTGTACAGGCTGCAAAACAAGAAGCAGTTGTAAAATCCAAATACAATCGATCTTTATGGTTTTGGAGAAAAATCATGTCCAAAAAAGAGATCAACAATCCTGCACTTAAAAAAAATTATAGTTACGAATTGTACAATAAATTGGAAGTTGATTTGATCAATGTTCGAAAAGACAAACTGAATAAAAATAGTTTAATTAAGCCACTTGATTTTGTGTTTGATTTTATTGATACGACAGAGACACATCAATCTTTTTTACCTATCTATATTACTGAAACAATCTCTGATTATTTTTATCAATCTAATCCTGCAAAAATATTAGAAGAAATAAAATACACAAGAACCAATGGTATTGAGAATGAAACTTTAATCAAAGAGCTTGGTGGTACCTATCAGAATATCAATGTGTACAAAAATGTAATTCCTGTTTTTAACAGAGAATTCATTAGCCCCTTTAATACGAATGCAGATACTTATTATAAATTCAAATTAGCGGACACGGCTTACTTAAATGGTAAGCGATTGGTGCATTTATTGATTCAGCCAAAGCGTTCGAATGAATTAACTTTTGAAGGAGATTGTTGGGTGAATGATACTAGTTTCGCCATTCAAAAAATCACTCTAAGACCTTCTACCTTTGCGGATATAAATTTCTTGCAATCACTCTCTTTAATACAGGAGTTTAAATTGGTCAACGATTCGGTTTGGTTTTTAGCCAAAGATCGATTTGTGGCAGATTTTGTTCCAGGTGGAAAAGATAAATTGGGTATCAAAGGACGCAAAACAACGACCTACAGATCGGTTAAAATCAATGACAGCGCAATTGATTCGGTATTGAATAGTACAGTCAAAAATCCTGAGATTAGGCTTTTACCCAATAGCAATAACAATAGTGAAGCTGCATGGCAACAAATGCGACACGAACCACTGGCAAAGACAGAGCAAGCGGTGTATACTTTATTGGATACCTTAAATAAAAACAGAACTTTTTTGTTTTATAAACAGTCTGCCGAATTTTTGGTGAAAGGAATTAAAGAAGTAGGCAATGTAACCCTAGGTCCATGGTTTAATGTAATTAGCTCGGATAAGTGGGAGGGTTTAAGATTGAGGGCGGATATTGCAACCAATAAAGGGTTTAGTAAACATTGGAATTTTTATGGATATGGAGCCTATGGATTTAGAGATCAAAAAGCGAAAGGCGAATTAGGAGCCATGTATCAATTCAAGCAAAGTCCATTAAGTTACATTAAAGCAGAGTACCACTCAGACTTAGAATTCGGGCAAGAATATTTTGATCAAATCAACAATGACAACTTATTTGGTACCATTTTAAGAAGGCCTAATATTCCATTCAAGTTTTTGCAATTGACACAAAAGAAAGTGGAATTCTTTCAGGAGAACAATAAAGGATTTCAGCTAACATTGGGCTTGGCTGAAAAGCAGTACGACCCATTGTTGAATTTACCTAGCATTTACAACACCAATATTGGAGGTGGAGATTGGATGCATGCAGTAGAGGCAAGTGTTGGATTGAGATTCGCCTATCAAGAGCGATACCTTGAAAGTAATTTTTCACGATTTGGATTTGGTAGCTTATATCCGGTAGTAGAAATGAAGTATACTAAAGCACTGGAGGGGGTATTCAACACGCCGAATAAGTTTCAAAAATTAAATTTCAGTGTGAATGACTATTTACCTATCACACCGTTTGGGAATATTTATTATAGTGTGTTTGCTGGGAAGACTTGGGGTAAAACAAGCTATCCATTTCTAGATATTATGCCGGGTAATGAAATGAGTTATTACAACAAGTATGCATTTAACTTAATGCAACGATATGAATTCATCAGTGATGAGTTTGTGGGTATCAATATTGAACATAAAATTGGGAAGGGTGTTTTAAGATATTTGCCTTTATTGAAAAAAACAAAATGGCGCCAGTTTTGGAGTGCGAAAGCAGTAGTTGGTGGATTGTCTAATGAGAATCAACAATTGAATTTCATTGGAACGCATCCTTTCAATTCACTCAAATCAAAACCCTATGCTGAAATTGGTACTGGGATAGAGAATATCGCTAAGTTTTTTAGAATTGATTTTGTATGGCGATTAACCGATTCACAATTACAAACCGCGACGCCCTCTTCATTTGGTATATTTGGAAGTTTCAGAGTCAGTCTTTAGTGCTTGTAAGATGTTTTTCACAATGCCTGGTCCTTCATAAATGAATCCAGTCCATACTTGAACTAAACTTGCACCAGCATTCAATTTTGCCTGCGCATCTTCAGGCTTGAATACGCCACCACTTGCAATGATTGGAAGTCGATCGCCAATTCCTTTGTATAAATAATCCAATACTTGATTTGATTTATTCAGTAAGGGTTGACCGCTTAAGCCACCTGGTCCAATGATTTTAGCACGTTCTGTATTCATTGAATTTAAAAGGCTTCTGTCTAATGTTGTATTACTTGACACCAGTCCGTCTATTTTTACTTCAGATGTTAAGGCAATGATATCATCTAAGGCACTCGTTTCTAAATCGGGTGCAATTTTTAATAGGATGGGTTTATTGTTTTTATTCAGTAACTGTAGTTCAGAAAATATTTTTCTCAATGCTTCTTTTTCTTGCAATTCACGCAGACCTGGCGTATTCGGGGAACTTACATTGACTACAAAATAATCTACTACTTCCTCTAGTCCTATAAAATTGGTACAATAATCTTTCCAAGCATCCTGGTTTTCGGTGACTTTGTTTTTACCAATATTGCCGCCAATAATTAAAGTTGAATTTGTTTTTGATTTTCTTTCTTTCAATCTATTTGCAATGAGAGTAACACCATCGTTGTTAAAACCCATGCGATTGATCAATGCTTTTTGATCTGGGATCCTAAACAATCTTGGTTTTACATTACCCGCTTGTGGTTTAGGGGTGACTGTTCCAATTTCCACAAAGCCAAATCCTAGCATGTCTAAGGCATCCAAATGTTCAGCGTTTTTATCAAATCCTGCACCTAGTCCAACTGGATTAGGAAATTGTAAACCAAAAACTGTTTTTGCTAAGTTTGGATCTTGAACTTGAAAATGGCTACTCATCCAATGATTGAAAAGAGGAATAGCTGCAACCATATCTAACCCCTTCATAGACACCTGATGTGCTGTTTCGGGAGGTAGTAAAAACAAGGTATTTCTGATAATTGGATACATCATGCGCCAAATTTACAATGAAATATTTAGTTGCATAAACAACTGTTTACAAAAAAGCCTACATTTATGGTGTCAATTAAAGACTTTTTTATGCAAGAAGCTTATATCGTAGCGGGTTTTAGAACAGCAGTGACTAAAAGTAAAAAAGGGGGGTTTCGTTTTATGCGTTCTGATGAATTAGCCATTGAGTTAATTCAAGGACTGATGAAATCCTTGCCTGCATTGGAATCTAAATTAATTGATGATGTGATTGTGGGGAATGCAGTGCCTGAAGCGGAGCAGGGTTTACAATTTGGTAGAATCATAGCAGCAAAAGCTTTAGGGATAGAAGTGCCGGGCATCACGATCAATCGATATTGTGCAAGTGGTTTAGAAAGTATTGCGATGGCCACAGCAAAAATCAGAACAGGGATGGCAGATTGTATCATCGCAGGTGGTACAGAATCTATGTCCATGGTACCTACTGCAGGTTGGAAGACTGTTCCTGCATATTCCATTGCAAAAGACGAACCAGATTATTACTTATCCATGGGTTTGACTGCAGAGGCAGTGGCTAATGAATACAATGTGAGTAGAGAAGATCAAGATGCCTTTGCATTGGCATCACATCAAAAAGCGAAACAAGCGATTGACAATGGCTTTTTTAAGAAAGGCATCTTGCCAATTGAAATCACAGAGACCTATATCAATGAAAACAATAAAAAAGCAACTCGAAATTTTACCGTTGATACGGATGAAGGTGTGCGCGCTGACACTACGATTGAAGCTTTAGCAAAATTGAAACCAGCATTTGCATTGAAGGGAAGCGTTACAGCAGGTAATTCATCCCAAACAAGTGATGGAGCTAGTTTTGTGGTGGTGATGAGTGAGCGTTTAATGCAGTCTTTAGGATTGAAACCAATTGGTAGATTGGTGAATTGTGCTGTGGCAGGTGTTCACCCAAGAATCATGGGAATTGGACCAATTGAAGCTGTTCCAAAAGTGTTGAAACAAGCAGGAATGAATTTGGATCAGATAGATCTTTTTGAGTTGAACGAAGCATTTGCTTCTCAATCTTTAGCCGTTATTCGAACCCTTGGTTTAGACCAGAATAAAGTGAACATCAATGGCGGGGCAATCGCCTTAGGACATCCTCTAGGTTGTACTGGATCAAAATTGACTGTACAGATAATCAATGACTTAGAGCGATTAAATAAGCGATATGGGATTGTTACTGCCTGTGTTGGAGGTGGTCAAGGGGTAGCTGGAATCATCGAAAAGCTCTAAAATAACGTTCATCCCTTTTTTATTGATTTTTGGGTAAAATGCAATAGCTTAGAACTTCATTATTTTAATAAGAAAATAAGCTCATATGCGTGTAATTACCCTTGGTTCTATGATCTTGGCATCTGTATTGACATTAAGTCAAGCCAATGCGCAGAAATCAAAGAAAACAGCTGCTGCTCCAGTAGCGACTACAGACAAAGTAGACATTAACAAAGTATTTAAAGATTGGAAGCCAAGAAATATTGGACCAGCAAGTATGAGTGGACGTGTAACGACCATTGATGCTGAAGTGGCGAATCCTAATAATATATGGATTGGTGCTGCATCGGGTGGTGTATGGAAAACAAACAATGCAGGTGTTAGTTGGACACCCGTTTTTGACGAGCAACCTATTTTAAATATTGGTGCTTTGGCTATTCAACAATCTAACCCAAGCATTGTTTGGGTAGGAACTGGAGAAGGAAATCCAAGAAACTCAATCAGCATTGGTGAGGGTATCTACAAAACGATGGATGCTGGTAGAACTTGGAAGCGTATGGGTTTAGAGCAAACAAGAAATATTCACAGAGTCATTATTGATCCTTCTAATCCAAATACAGTGTATGCGGGCGCCATTGGTAATCCATATGGTCAAAGCAAACACAGAGGCGTTTTTAAAACAACTGATGGGGGTGATACTTGGAATCAAATCTTATTTACCAATGATACTTCGGGTCCTGGTGATATGATTATGGATCCTTCAAACCCTAACAAATTATTTGTTGCGATGTGGCATCACTATCGTAACCCATATCATTTAGAAAGTGGTGGTAAGGGCAGTGGTTTATATATGACCATTGATGGGGGTAAAAATTTCATCAAATTAGGGAAAGAACATGGTTTACCTGATGGCGATTTAGGTCGTGTTGGCATTGCCATTAGCAGATCAAATCCTAATGTGGTTTATGCTTTGATAGAATCTAAAAAAAGTGGATTGTACAAGAGTGATGATGGTGGCTATTCTTGGAAATTAGTGAATGGTCAAAAATCAATTGTTGACAATCGTCCTTTCTATTTCCAAGATATCATAAGTGATCCGTTGAATGAAAATACATTATGGTATATCAGTCAAACAGTACAAAAAAGTATCGATGGTGGAAAGAATTTTGAAACAATCATTCCTTACAGTGGGATCCATCCAGATCACCACGCGTTTTGGATTCATCCTACAGATAATAAATACATCATTGATGGTAATGATGGCGGTATAGGTATCACGCGCGATGGTGGTAAAACATGGATGTTTGATGAAAAAATTCCAGTAGGACAGTTTTACCATATCAATGTTGACAATGAAATTCCTTATCATGTAATGGGAGGAATGCAAGACAATGGTTCTTGGAGAGGTCCTGCATATACCACGACGCAAGGTGGCATTCGTAATTTCGATTGGGATAATTTATGGGGTGGAGATGGTTTTGATGTGATGCCTGATCCGGAAGATGCAAATTGGGTGTATGCAATGAGTCAAGGTGGTAACGTTGGAAGATACAATACTGTAACAGGTCAGTCTTCTTATATCAAGCCTCCAGCACCTGACGCAAAAACCTTATTAAGATTTAACTGGAACGCTTCTATTGCGCAAGATCCATTTGATAAGAAAACAATATATTTTGGTTCTCAGTTTTTACACAAGAGTACCAATAAAGGTGCTGCATGGGAAATTATCTCTCCAGATTTAACGACCAATGATAGTGCTAAAATTGATCAAAGAGACAACGGTGGATTGAGTATTGATATTACAGGTGCAGAAAATCATTGTACCATTATTTGTATTGCACCAAGTGCCGTACAAAAAGGTTTAATCTATATTGGTACAGATGATGGTAAAGTACAAATGACTACCAATGGTGGTGCATCTTGGACAGACTTGACAGCGAATATTGCTGGCTTACCTAAAGGTGCTTGGATTCCTCAAATTAGAACATCCGCATATAACGCCAACGAAGTTTTTGTAGTAGTTAACAATTATAGACAAGGTGATTTTGCTCCTTATATTTTTAGATCAATGGATGCAGGTAAAACTTGGACTAGATTGATTGATGAAAAGAAGGTGACGGGTTATGCATTAACCGTATTACAAGATCCAACAGAGCCAAATTTGATTTTTGTTGGAACAGAGCAAGGTATGTTTATTAGTCTTGACAACGGCGCTAATTTCCAACAATGGAAAAATGGTTATCCTTCAGTGTCAACTTATGATTTTGCTATTCAAGATAGAGAAGCAGATTTAGCCATTGCTACATTTGGTAGAAGCTTATGGGTATTGGATGATATTAGACCATTAAGAAAGTTAGCTAAAGCACAAGCTGCTAAATTCTTTATGAGTGTACCTACATCAGCGATCAATTTATCGATCAAGAATTCTCCTTATGAGTGGAGCACTTGGGGTATGTGGGATGCTCCGAACAAACCAACAGGAATGCCAATCACCATCTATTCTATGGATTCTGTGAAAAAGGCAAAAGTGCAAATTAAAGATGCACAAGACAATGTGGTTAGAAACCTTAGCTTCAAATTGGATTCTGGTTTCAATAGAAACTATTGGGGTTTTGAACAAAAAGGACAAAGAGCTGCTGGCGCACCAAAAGCAGGCGGAGGCGGATTTGGCAGAAGAATGGCAGAAGGGGCGGCGGATGCTAATCCTGCGGAAGAAAGAGAATTTACTGGAAGAGATGTATTGCCAGGTAAATATAAAATAGTAGTTACAGCGGGTAACTGGAAAGATTCTGCGATGGTTGAAGTAGCAGATGATCCTAGACTACCAAGCAGAAACGAAGTGGTATTGGCACAAGATAAATTATTAGATCAATTGCAGGTGGTGGCTGACAAATACAATGCAGCACAAGACCAATTAGATGATGCAGATTTAATTTTAACGCAATTGAAGGCAGAGTGGAAGGATAAAAAAGATAAAGGTGTTGATAGCTTGAATAAAGTACATAAAATCATTACTGAAAAAGTGAAGAACTTGAAAGAAATGATGGTGGGCAAAAAGCAAGAAAAGCAAGGTTATGGCACTGTGCCAACCATCACGCCAATCTCTATTATCCGTTCTGCAGGTATGTTGATTTCTGGAAAAAATACGATGCCAGGTGCACAAGAGCAACGTGTGATTGCAGAAGCGAATGTAGCAGCTGCTGATGTAGTATCACAAGTAAATGCATTCTTTGCAAAGGATTGGGCAGACTTTAGAAAATTAGTAGAAGCAACGCCAATCAAGAAGTTTAAAGAAATAGAAGCTATTAAATAAAGACGCAGCCCTCCAATTGGAGGGCTCGTTATTTTAACAATTCAAACAAGGATTATTCATTATAAATTTCAATTATGAAAAAACTACTTTTTGTATTTGTAGCGTTTGTTGGACTAATTACGTTGAGTCCTGCACAAGCACAAAAGAAAAAATCAGCCGAACCTACTAAGCCGGTTGAACTGAGTCAAGACCCTATTATTAAAGCACAGAGTTTTAGATTGGTTGGTCCATTTAGAGGTGGACGAGCTGCAGCTGGTGTGGGTTCTTATACCGATGTGAATACATTTTATATGGGTGCCACTGGAGGCGGTGTATGGAAAACAACTGATGCTGGCAATAACTGGAAAAATATTTCTGATGGTTATTTTGGCGGTACGATTGGAGCCATTGCAATTGGACCATCAAATGAGTCGATTCTTTATGTAGGTGAAGGTGAGAATACGATGCGTGGAAATGTGAGTGAAGGATTAGATGGTATGTGGAAGTCGACAGATGATGGTAAAACATGGAAAAATATTGGCTTAAAAGAAGCTAGACATATTGTACGTGTAATTGTACATCCAAAAAATCCAGATATTGTATGGGCTGCTGTGATGGGTCATTTGTTTGGTCCAAATGAAAACAGAGGAGTCTATAAGAGTGTGGATGGTGGTGCTACTTGGAAAAAAGTATTGTATGTGAATCCACAAACAGGTGCAAGTGATTTAATCATTGACCCAAGCAATCCAGATATTATGTATGCTGGTACATGGGAATTAATCCGCACGCCCTATAGCTTAGAAAGCGGTGGTGCTGGTTCTGGTATGTATAAAAGTACAGACGGTGGTAATACCTGGGAGTCAATTAAAAATAATAAAGGTCTACCAAAAGGTGTCTGGGGTATTGTAGGTGTAGCAGTTGCAAAATCAAATACCGATAAATTGTATGCATTGATTGAAAATGCGAATGGTGGATTGTATGTATCAAACGATGCAGGAAAAAATTGGGAATTGGCAAGTAGCGATAACAATATTCGTCAACGTGCTTGGTATTATACCAAAGTATTTGTTGATCCTGCTGATGAAAATAAAGTTTACTGTCCTAATGTGAACTTTATGGTATCATCTGATGGTGGTAAAAGCTTTACTTCTTTGAGAACTCCACATGGAGATCACCATGATTTATGGATTGATCCTAAAAATGGAAAAAGAATGATTGTATCAGATGATGGTGGTGCACAAGTAAGTATGGATGCTGGCAGAAACTGGAGCACAATGATGAATCAGCCTACTGTTCAAGCATATCGTTTAAGTACTGACAATAGTTTCCCTTATCGAATTTTAGCTGCACAACAAGACAACTCTGCATTCAGAATTAAGTCAAGTACCTATGGCGCTTTTATTGGTGAGAATGATTTTGAGGTGACTGCAGGTGGAGAGAGCGGTTATATTGTAGCAGATCCTTTGAATAGTGATATTGTGTATGGTGGATCTTATGGTGGCTTAATCACAAGATTTGATCATAAGACTGGAGAGAATAGAATCATCAATGTATGGCCTGATAATCCAATGGGTGCAGGTGCAGAAGCAATGAAATATAGATTCCAATGGAATCATCCAATTTTCTTCTCGCCACATAATCCAAAGAAATTATATACTGCAGGTAATCATTTATTCTCCACTGAAAATGAAGGTGCAAGCTGGACGATGTTATCTCCAGATTTAACGACTGATGACAAAGCAAAACAAAAAAGTTCTGGTGGTCCAATTACGCAAGACAATACGAGTGTAGAATACTATTGTACTATTTTTACCGCTGCAGAATCCCCAGTAGAAAAAGATCTTTTATGGACAGGTAGTGATGATGGTGTCATTAGTGTAAGTAAGGATGGTGGCAAAACTTGGGCGAATGTAACGCCAAAAGATGCACCTAAGTGGATCATGTGGAATAGAGTAGAAGTAGATCCAATCAGAAAAGGAACAGCTTATTTTGCAGGAACAAGGTATAAGTTAGATGACTTTGCTCCTTATATCTACAAGACTACAGACTACGGTGCTACATGGACTAAGATCACCAATGGAATCGATCCACTTCATTTCACAAGAACAATTGTAGCTAGTCCAAGAAAAGCAGGTGTCTTGTTTGCCGGAACAGAATATGGTTTGTATGTGTCTATCAACGATGGAGCATCTTGGGAGCGTTTTCAATTAAATCTTCCTGTAACACCAATCACAGATTTATTAATTAAGGATCAGAACTTGATTGTGGCAACACAAGGTAGAAGCATTTATATTTTTGATGACTTATCGTTTGTAGAAAACTTTAAACCTACTCCAACTGTAAGCCAAGTATTCCCAATCGCCAATACGTATCGTGTACCACCGCAGATGGGTGGAAGAAGAGGACGTGGAGCGAGTGTCAGCATGCCAGCAAATGTGGGCATGAATCCGGCTAAAGGCGTGGTGATTAAATATTGGAAGGCATATGGATCAGAATCTGATTCAACAAGAGTGATGATCAGCATTTTAGATGATCAAAAGAAAGTGATTAAAACAATCAATCATTCTGAGCCAGGTGGTCCAAGTACAGAAGCTGGATTTCAAACTTATGTTTGGAATATGTATCATAAAGAAGCTGAAAAACCAGAGCCTAGTTTGATTCTTTGGAATGGTTCAACAAGTCCAGTATTGGCAGCTCCTGGTAAATACACAGCAAAAGTAACCATCGACAATACGGTGACTGAGCAACCATTTACTATTGTAGCTGATCCAAATTATAAAGTGTCTGACGCAGATTTAAAAGCACAAGAGCAATTCTTATTAAAAGTATCTACTACTTTTAGTGAGATCATGAAAAACTTAAAAAGTATAAAAGAATTGCGCACGCAGATCAATATGTTGCAAAAGAAAACAAAAGATACTGTTTTCCAAAAGCAAGCGAAGGAAGTGTTAGCTAACTTGACAGCCATCGAGGAAGCGTTACATCAGACGAAGGCTAAGAGTGGTCAGGATGTATTGAATTTCCCGATTCGTTTAGACGATAAGATTGCAGGTGTATTTGAATCAGCAGCAGCTGGATACATTGCACCAACCAAACAAGTTCAGGAAGTGTATCAAGTATTAAAAGCGCAAGTGGATGCTGAATTCAATAAATTAGAAACCCTTAAGAAAACGGGTGTGAAGCAATTGAATGATGCAGTACATCAATTAGCCATTCCAATCATTGGAGGATAGTTGTCGCGTCATCGCATAAAAAAAGGTCCCGAATTTCGGGACCTTTTTTTATGCCTATTAAAATCAGCATGAATTATTTCAATATTATCTTGTGGACTTTGATTTATTCAAAGTCTTTATATAATAAGTATTTTTTACGCATCGTTTTAAATGCAATTAAGCCTGGTTGCCAGCTTGCTCTAATAGCTGCTGCAGTTTGGCCTGATTTTAATTGTTCCATCAATACAGCATTGCCAGCTAATTTATTGAAGAAATAGTCGGTCGCTAATTTTGACTTCGGCTCAATAAAAAAACTGTCTTTTACTGGGAAAGCTTGGTACATCTCAATGATTAAATCTAAGTCGATCTTATTTTTTGGTGCTTGTTGATTGCTCAAATCCCATCCATAACATTTTTGTCCGTAGAGCTTAGAACTCATAGCGCCAGTTCTTGGACCTGGAGTAAAACTAAAAGATTTTCCTTTGATACTAGGATGTCCAATGTAAGCAAAAGCATGTGCTGTGCCACGACCTTCACTCATAACTGACCCTTCAATCAAACAAGTTGTTGGATACCAATAAATGGCATTCATGTCTGG
Organism: Sediminibacterium sp.; assembly: GCA_030158665.1. Taxonomy (GTDB): domain Bacteria; phylum Bacteroidota; class Bacteroidia; order Chitinophagales; family Chitinophagaceae; genus Sediminibacterium. Next base: position 101,483 of record JAOASM010000034.1, read on the forward strand.
TAAGTTTGGAGAAGGTGCAATATTGAATGTATACATTGATTTATGGTCATAGTTTTTACAAGCAATCACGGTTAATTGAAGTGGACTTGCAGATTTATTGATATTGCTATCAGCAGGTGCAGTCAACCATTTTTCACCCACCAACATTTTTGCATATTCGCCCATCGTTAATCCATATACGATCGGCACAGCTTTTTTTCCAATAAAACTACTATAAGGCATTTCTAAAACAGGTCCATCTACATAATGCCCGTTTGGATTAGGACGATCTAAAATGACCAATGGTTTGTTGTTGGCCCAAGCAGCTTCCATATAATATTGTAGAGAAGAGATATAGGTATAAAAACGTGCACCCACATCTTGAATATCAAATACCAATACGTCTACGTCCATTAGATCAGTCTCGCTTGGTCTATTTTTTTTACCGTATAGTGAAACAATTTTTACCCCTGTAGCTTCATCTATTCCGTCATTGGTTTTTTCTCCCGCGTCTGCAGTACCTCTTAGCCCATGTTCTGGTGTGAATACTTTCTGTAAATGAATACCACTAGCAAGTAAAGTGTCAATCAAATGTTTTTGACCAACAGTAGCAGTGTGGTTGGTGAATAAGCCTACTCTCTTATTTTTTAAAAGAGGCAGGTATTGTGCAGTTTGGTATGCACCTGGTAAAATTGGCGCAGCTTTTTGTGCCAATGTGCTTCCGCTTAAAAAAAGTAAAACATAAGCTAGGCAAGCAATCGTTTTGTTTTTCATAATTTAATTTAAATATTTTCCAACAATAGGCATTCTTCTTCCTACGCCGAATGCTTTTGGCGATATACGAATGATAGGACAAAATTGATTTCGTTTGTATTCGTTGGTATTCACCATCTTCAATGTGCGATCCACTAAAGCTGCATCAAATCCAAGTGCTTTAATCACTGCAGGGTCTGCACGTTTTTCGATATATTGATATAAAATCTGATCCAATATTGCATAGTCAGGTAAACTATCACTGTCTTTTTGATCTGGTCTTAATTCGGCACTTGGTGCTTTTGTAATAATATGTTGAGGAATGAGCTCGTTTTTTGAATTGATATAATTGGCTAATGCATACACTTGTAATTTATAACAATCACCTAGTACGCCTAATCCACCTGCCATATCACCATATAATGTACCATAACCTGTTGCCAGTTCACTTTTATTTGAAGTATTCAATAACACATAGCCCAATTTATTAGCAATAGCCATTAAAATATTTCCTCTTGATCTACTTTGTATATTTTCCTCTGCTAAAGAGAATGGAAGGTCTTTAAAAATAGGTTTTAATGTGTGTAAAAAACTTTCGTAAACGTCTTTGATGGCAATGATGTCATAGGGATTGCCTAAGTTTTGACTTAACTGAACTGCATCGTCAACTGAATGCGGTGTAGAGTAGGGAGAGGGCATTAAAATAGCGTACACATTTTCCTTACCCAAAGCTTCACATGCAATGGCAAGTGTCACTGCTGAGTCAATGCCTCCAGAAGAACCAAGAATGGCTTTTTTAAACCCCATTTTATTAAAGTAATCTTTAACACCTAATACCAAAGCTTTATAGACTTGGTCGATATTTAATTCAGGTACAAGATTGGCAGGATTTAATTCTTTGCTTGGAACAGATGCTGCTGGTTCAAGAATCGGAGCATTGATGCTTCCGTCATCATTGCATTCAAAAATTTGCATAGCAGATTCAAACATGGGTAAAGCGCCACATAAGTTGGCATCCTTATCAAAAACTAAAGATGCACCATCAAATACAATTTCAGTTTGACTTCCAATGGCGTTACAATAGAATAATGGCTTTTTGTATTTGACTACATTAGATTTAATGGTTGCTTTCCTGTCTTCGTCATGCGTGTAATCGAATGGAGAAGCGCTTAGGTTTAATAAAATATCTGGAGACTCTTGCATCATTTGATCCATTGGACAAATAGTATACAGTGGATTATCGCCTAGGTTCCAAATGTCTTCGCAAATAGTGATAGCCAATTTTTTACCTTTAAAATGAACTACTTTCCATTCGCTGGCAGGTTCGAAATACCTATTCTCATCAAACACATCATAGGTAGGTAATAAGGTCTTATGAATCTCTGCTTGAATTTTTTGTTCATACAAGAAAAATGCAGCATTGTACAATGGTTTTCCTTTTTCATTTGTATTGTGGGCTGGAGAACCTATTAATACACCAATGGTGTCTGCCACTTTTCTAATCGCATCTACACTGGCGTAACATTGATTGATAAAATCATTGAACTCTACAAAGTCTCTTGCGGGATAACCACTGACACTCATTTCACTGAATAAAATTAAGTCAGCACCTTGTTGTTTTGCAGACTCAATAGCATCAATGATCTGCTTTGTGTTGGCTTCGAAATTGCCAATATGATAATTCTGTTGGGCGATACAAATTTTCATGAGCCAAAGGTCGGTTTTTAAAGGAAATAACCTCGCTTTTTTTGTACTTTCGGGGATGCGCTTTACTGCTTTATTTTATGGATTAATTTGCCTCTCCTTGGGGGCTTGTAATACAACACCTCAAGATCCTGCTGCTCATGCACCAAGGCCCGCCATGACTGAGCTTCATTTTGATAGTGCATTCTTTGCAATGGACACTTTGCAATTTGAATCAGGTTTGGCTAAATTGATACAGCAATACCCTCAATTTTCGGCAGATTATTTTGATCGAATTTTGATGATGTCTCCAAAAAAAGAGGCTAAAAATATATTGGCATTTTATAAAGCTTATTTACCGATTTATCAAGCAGCAAAAAAAGTACAAGCCGATCAAAAAGCTACTCCAGAAATAGAAGAAGCATTAAAGCGGTTTCATTTTTATTTTCCAGAATATACTTTGCCAAAGCAGCTTATTTATTTCATTGGTCCACTCGAAACCTATGGGAATGTGGTGACTAAAGATGGTATTGCCATCGGACTTCAATTGTATTTGGGTGCTGAATCAAGTTGGTATTATTCTGAACAAGTTAATACCATTTATCCCACTTATATTAGTCGTCAATTTGCACCAGAATATATTGTAGTGAATACGCTGCAAAACATACTCAACGACCATGCACCAATAGCAATCAATGGAAAACAGTTGATTGAACAAATGATTGAAATAGGTAAGCGACAATATATCATTGGTCAATGTTTGCCATCGACTTCAGATACACTATTAATGGGCTACACAGCCAATCAGTTAAAAGCCATTGAAGAAAATAAAACTGATATATGGGCCTTTTTATCAAGCCAAAACAGACTCTTTTCTGTGGATCCCAATTTGACAAAGGCTATCTTAACCGAAGCCCCGTACAATGATTATTTTGGAGAAGACATACCTGGAAACGTAGGTAAATATATGGGCTATCAGATTGTAAAATCTTGGATGAATCAGCAAAAAGGGAAGTCGAAAAATGACTTAAGCCAATTGTTGAAAACGCCAGCCATGAACATCTTCAATCAAGTTGATGTTGACTTTTAAGTAGTACAAATTTTATTGAATGCTAATTAGAATGCGCAATGACAATGATTAGTTAAGTTTAACTGGCGCAATCATTTTGAATGCAGGTATTTTGACTTGAATCGATTCCCTGTTTTCAATATTTTCCATGCTATAATAACCTTGCATTTTACCCAATTCTGATTTTAAATTGCAACCACTTACGTATTGGTATTGCTTCCCAGGCATGATTAAAGGCTGTACGCCCACCACCCCTTCGCCTTCCACAACTCTATGTTCTCCATTGCTATCAAAAATCTCCCAAAATCTGCGTAATAACTTTACAGGAAAGGCATTGTGGTTTTCAATGGTAATACGATAGGCAAACATAAAATCTTGCTGTAAAGGATTGCTGTAATCTTTTTGGTAAAAGGTTTCAACACTCACCTCGATGCCTTCTGAAATGGTAGAAATCATGACCGTTGTGATCAAAAGTAACTTGCAGAGTATACTGCGCAATAAAATTAGGAAATATTTCACTCTACATGACCAAAAAGAGGGCCTATTTTTTTTAAAGAACGACGAACTCACCTAACTTCGCGGGAACGTTTGCAAAACGTATTTTCAAACCCCATTTTTTACTTAAAAACTGACTAAAATGAAGATCGCTGTAGCTAAAGGTGACGGAATAGGACCTGAGATAATGGAAGCTGTAATTGGCATATTTAATGCGGCTAAATTACCATTGGAGTATCAGTATGTAGATATGGGTAAATGGGTGTTTGATAAAGGGTTTAGCAACGGAATGACCCCAGAGGCAAAAGAAACGATTGAAAACTTAGGCATCCTTTTTAAAGGGCCCATGGAAACGCCAAAAGGCAAAGGAGTGAAGAGTGTGAATGTAACAGCAAGAAAAACATGGAACACTTATGCAAACGACAGAAAATTCCAAACTTTAAGTGGGGTAGATACAGTTTTTAGTAAAGCTGGAGTGAATATTGATTTAACCATTGTGCGTGAAAATATTGAAGATACTTATGGTGGGATTGAGCACATGTTAACACGAGATGTTGCATTGGCAAGAAGGTTTATAACAAGAGGTGGTAGTGAACAAGTCATTCGTTACGCTTTCGAAATGGCGCAGAAAAAAGGCGCTAGAAGAATCACTTGTGGACACAAAGCCAATATCATGAAATTGACGGATGGCTTGTTTCTAGAAGTGTTCAATGAGATTGCAAAAGAATATCCTAATTTAAAAGCAGATGATGTCATTGTAGATGACTTATGTATGAAATTAGTAAGTCGTCCTGACTTATTTGATGTGATTGTATTAACCAATTTACAAGGCGATATAGTAAGTGATTTATGTGCTGGATTGGTTGGTGGGCTTGGTTTTGCGCCGTCATCAAATATTGGAGATCATATCTCTATTTTTGAAGCAGTGCATGGAACAGCCCCTGATATTGCAGGTAAAAATATTGCGAATCCAACTTCATTATTGTTGAGTGGCTTGAATATGTTACGTCATCTTGGGATGATGGAGAAAGCGGCATTGATTGAAAATGCATTATTATATACTTTGGAGTCTGGTATTCACACTGGAGATTTTGGAGACAAATCTATTCCTGCTGTAAATACCACTGAATTTGCAAATGCAATCATTGAAAATTTCGGCAAACAACCAAAGCACAATCCAAAACCTACACTACAAGACTTCGATTTTTTGCCTACAAATAGTCAGATCACAGAAAATCCAATGTTGTTAAGTAAGCAACCATATGAGGCTCGTAAAATTTTAGGAGCAGACTTTTTTATAGAGTGTGAGCTACAGCCGAATGAAATTGCAAAAATTGCTTTAAAGCAAGCTACAGATACGCTAAAATTGGTGACCATTTCAAACAGGGGTACACAAGTTTGGCCTACTGGGTCGGTTTACACGAATTTGGTTAATCAATTTAGAATACGTTTTGAAACAGATGCGACTAAAGCTTTAACACAGGATTCGATCATTAGCTTGTACAGTGCATTATCAAAAGATTTTCAAATTAGTTCGGTAGAACTTTTGAACATGTGGGGGGATAAAAAAGCGTATAGTTTAGCACAGGGTCAATAGGGGGTCGATATTTAACCATATCAGCCTTAATTTGGCCTTATTTGCTATAAAATTGCCTTTTTCGGTGGGAAAAAATACATTTTTAGTGTAATTTCACGACTCAATTACAAATTAGCTTTTTACCTATGGCAGAAGTAATATTAATGCCCCGTTTAAGTGACACCATGACTGAAGGTGTTATTGCGGCTTGGCACAAGAATGTGGGGGATACCGTTAAAAAGGGCGATTTATTAGCCGAAATAGAAACGGATAAGGCTACCATGGAATTGGAGAGCTATCAAGATGGTGTTTTATTACACATCGGCACGCCTCGTGGTGGCAAATTACAAGTAAACGACTTACTAGCAATATTTGGAAAAGCAGGAGAAGATGTTTCTGCTCTAATTGCTCAAAATACGGGTACGGCAAATGCACCTGCTGCAGTTCAAACAGCGCCTACCCCAGCGGCTGCACCAGCGACAACGGCTTCTACACCAGCTGTAGATGTTTCAGCAATGGAAGAAGTGGTATTGATGCCAAGACTTAGTGATACGATGACAGAGGGGGTGATCGCAGGATGGCATAAGAAAGTGGGTGACACTGTTAAAAAAGGTGAAGTATTAGCAGACATCGAAACCGATAAGGCTACGATGGAATTGGAATCGTATAAAGATGGTATTTTATTGTACCAAGGTGCGCAAGCAGGGGAGAAGATTTTAGTGAATGATTTGTTATGCATCATCGGACAACAAGGTTTGGATATTGCACCAATAGTTGCTGCATTAAAGGGCGGAGCTGCAACAGCATCTCCAGTACAAGCATCGGCTCCCGCAGCACAATCAGTAACAACAGCGCCAGCTATTGCAGCTACAACACCTTCAACAACTCAAGTTGTGAATGAAGGAAGAATTTTCGCTTCTCCATTGGCTAAAAAAATTGCAAAAGAAAAAGGGATTGACTTAAAATTTGTAAAAGGCACAGGCGAACACGGAAGAATTACAAGAACAGATTTAGAAAACTATACTCCTGGTGCAGCTACATCGGTAGCTCAGTCAACTAGCGCGACACCATCTATGGTTGCTTCAGTGCCAGCTGGAACTGTAAGCTTTGTAGATACGACAGTATCTCAAATGCGAAAAGTGATTGCGAAGCGTTTAAGTGAAAGTTTATTCACTGCGCCACATTTTTATTTAACAATGAAAATCAATATGGACGCTGCAATCAAGGCACGTACATTATTGAATGAAACTGCAACCGCTAAGATTAGTTTTAATGATATGATTGTGAAAGCAACTGCATTGTCATTGAAGCAACATCCAAAAGTAAATAGCAGTTGGATGGGCGATTTTATTAGAGAAAACCACCATGTAAATATTGGTATCGCGGTAGCGGTAGATGAAGGTTTATTGGTGCCTGTTTTGCGTTACGCTGATGGACTTTCATTGACTCAAATTAGTGGTTCAGTAAAAGAATTCGCTAAGAAGGCAAAAGACAAAAAATTACAACCTTCAGATTGGGAAGGAAGTACATTTACGATTTCTAATTTAGGGATGTTTGGCATAGATCAATTCACTGCAATTATCAATCCTCCAGATGCTTGTATTTTAGCTGTAGGTGGTATTGCTCAAGAGCCAGTTGTAAAGAATGGCCAAATTGTTCCTGGCAATGTGATGAATGTAACTTTAAGTTGTGATCACCGTGTGGTAGATGGAGCAACTGGAGCGGCGTTCTTACAAACACTTAAGAGCTTATTAGAAGAACCATTGAGGATGTTAGCGTAAGATCCTTCGATCAATATTAAAAAAGCCCGATCAATTTGATCGGGCTTTTTTAGTTAGTCCAAATCGCATCCAATTGGAGCACCTGGAGGAATGACCACAGGCTTTGGAAGTGTGATTTTTTCAGGATCATTGATTCTGCTAATTGCGTATTGATAATGTGCTTTAAGCTTAGGATTGCTAATTGACAAAGTTGATAATTTAGATTTCAATTGATTCAATCTATTGGCGCAAATACTTTTTACTTCAAAATTCGCATCAGCACTTTGACTCATGCCAATCAACCAACTTAATGTTTGTTGTTGCGTTTGCAATTGAACGGATCCAGCTAAACCAGTCACAGTTGGTGCATACCATGTCTTATCTAAAACGGCATCCAATACATTGTCCCAACCTAAGCTATTGGCTCTAGCTTTGTTTTGTACTAAGCGATTGGCTCTTTCTGCATTGAACAAGAAGGATAATTCAAAATCAACCAATGCTTCAGCTGGAGATAAGGCATCGAAACTTAATCCAGTTCTTTTTGTAAATAATTCTCCAACACCATAATACATTGGAGGTCTTGGAGGAATCAATTGTAAAATATTTTCAGGAATCGACAAGAAGCTAGGAGCTAAACATGCAAGGGCTGCATCTAAAGCTTTTTGTTGTATCGCATTGGATAAGATAGTTGGTTGTATTTGATTTTTATCTCCTCTAACACTATACTGGTAATTTACCCCACCAATTAATTTTGTTACAGCTTCATATTGATAACGATGATAATTGTAAACAGGAACCAATGCATCTTCTAATTGTGCAAGGGGTGTACCCACTTTTACCGCTTCTTCGCTAAATTGTTGCATCGCTTTGTTGCGCACGGCAAACGTTTGTATTAAGCCATCAACAGCATCTGGCTGATTGTCCCATAGATGTGCATTAGGATGCATACCACCTGCAGCTCTTGCATCTGCATCTGCAATAAATTGCCATCCATTTTTTGAATTCTCTTCTAATAAATTATTTAAAGCTTTTGCTTCATCAGTGCCTTTTGCAAAATCTTGATATCCATAGGTGATGGCACGTTTGTCCCAAAGTCCAATTTCATCGGTATAGATTTTAGAAAAATCTAAAGCGCCACTTTCGTTTACAAAAATATTGGGATGAGGGTAGTCCATTACGGATGCTCTGTCATTAAAGCTTGACGCATAATTGTGTTGTAAGCCTAAAGTATGTCCTATTTCATGAGCAGATAATTGCCTTAAACGGTGTATTGCAGCTTTACGCATTGCTTCTGAAACTGCCTTTCCAGCTACATATGGTGACAATAGTGCTGCAAAAATTAAATAATCTTGTCGCACTCTTAATGAGCCTAATGACACTTGCCCTTTGATGATTTCACCTGTTCTAGGGTCCACAACAGAAGCGCCATAGCTCCAACCTCTAGTAGAACGGTGTACCCAATTGATCATATTGTAACGAATATCCATTGGGTCTGCAGAGTCGGGAAGGATATATAATTGAAATGCATTTTTATAACCTGCAGCTTCAAATGCTTGGTTCCACCACTTTCCGCCTTCTAATAATGCAGAACGAATAGGTTCAGGTGTACCATTGTCTAAATAATATACGATAGGTTTTACTGCTTCGCTGATTGGAGCAGTAGGATCTTTTTTCTGTAGTCGGTGCCTATTGATCACCATTTGTTGAATAGGTTCACTAATATCAGAACTGTAATCAAAATAACTAGTTCCAAAATAGCCACTTCGAATATCATATTTTCTTGGCGTGTAGTTGTTATCTGGCAATTCTACAAAACTGTGGTGCATTCTTACAGTAATAGCTTCTGGAGAGGGAGTTACAGACTGCACCAATCTTCCAGCATCCGATCCGCCAACAAAAGTAATGGTGGCTTCGAACTCGGCATTTTTTGGAAAGTTCTTAGTGTTTTGAATATAGATCGCAGATCTGTTTTCATTGAGTGTGTAGCTGCCTTGTCTTGCACGTTTGATTTTATCTACCACGCCATGCGCATCTCTTAGGAAGAAGCTAGTTGCGTCAACTAATAATTTGCTAGAATTAGGATTTGTAGCATTGGCCTCTTCGGCTTCAATGGTAAAATTAAATAAGATTGATTGTGCAAAAGATTGATCAACGGCTCTTTGTTCTCTTGTATCATTGGTTACCGCTCTATAATCCAAATTCGGCTGTGTTAATAATAATTTTTTACCAACTCGATTAAAATACACAATTCTTGAATCACCTAATTGACCTCTGTCAAGTCCGATATCATTGGATCCTAGCCCAGCAGGCAATGAGTTGACATATAAAAATGGTGTATTCAATTTATCTACCACTAAGTAGATTTTCCCATTCGCGTTGTCCCAATAAAAATCATAAAATCCTTTTTTTAATTCCATATTTTTTGTTTTCTCTGCAATAGTTCCATTTTGAGAGAATGCGAAAAAAGGGATCATTAACAATACAAGTATCTTGCGCATATCAATTTATTTTAGTTGAAATAAAAAATCCCGCATGAAGCGGGATTTATATTGAGCTGATAAAATTAAGCTGTAGGATTGTTATCCGTATTCGGAGTTTCGAAAAGTGTTGGTGCTACAACTGGAGCTTCTGTAGGAACTACTGGAGCCACAACAGGCGCTACTACTTTCTTAGGAGCTGTTTTCTTTTTTGCAGGAGTTGCTTTTTTAGCAGGTGCTGCTTTCTTTGCAACTACTTTTTTAGCAGGCGCTTTTTTCGCAACTGCTTTTTTAGGAGCTGTTTTCTTTTTTGCAGGAGTTGCTTTTTTAGCAGGTGCTGCTTTCT
>JAOASM010000034.1:111720-119784 GCA_030158665.1 Sediminibacterium sp.
TCGCAACTGCTTTTTTAGGAGCTGTTTTCTTTTTTGCAGGAGTTGCTTTTTTAGCGACAGCTTTCTTTGCTACTACTTTTTTTGCAGGTGCTTTTTTCGCAACTGCTTTTTTAGGAGCTGTTTTCTTTTTTGCAGGAGTTGCTTTTTTAGCGACAGCTTTCTTTGCTACTACTTTTTTAGCAGGCGCTTTTTTTGCTACTGCTTTTTTAGGAGCTGTTTTCTTTTTAGCTGGAGCTGCTTTCTTCACTACTGCTTTTTTTACTACTTTTTTAGCAGGTGCTTTTTTTGCTACTGCTTTTTTCTTGCTTGCCATAATCTTATGTTTTTATTTGGGAAAGTTGATTTTTATAAAATTACATTCTTTTATTGTAACAAAATAAAATCAGTTTAATTTTTTAATGATAGATTTGTCTTATGCAATCAAGTGTTACCATGGTTTTAGGGGCATCGCCCAATCCAGAAAGATATAGTTTTATGGCTACAGTGATGTTGTCAGAAAAAGGACATGCTGTATATCCATTTGGTATTAAAAAAGGAATGATACAAAATTTGCCTATTGTGCAAGACTGGCCTAGCCCAGGTTCCATAGAAACATTGACCTTATATCTAGGGCCAATTGCACAGGAAGCCTATTATGATCAAATTATTGCTTTAAAACCAAAGCGTATCATCTTTAATCCAGGAACGGAAAATCCAATTTTAGTTGGTCTTGCCAAAACAGCTGGTATTGCTACGATTGAAGCATGTACTTTGGTGATGTTGACCACCGGGCAATATTAGTAATTCTGTCCCCATGCGGCTCGATCTAAAATCCTGTATTGTATGGACTCACTAATATGTTGATTTTGAATGTCTTTTGACCCGTCTAAATCTGCGATGGTCCTTGCGACTTTAATGATCCGATCATAAGCTCTAGCACTTAGATTAAATTGCTCCATCGCTAATTTTAATAATTTTGCTGATTCAATATCCAATTTTGCCCATTGTTTGAGGTCATAAGATTGCATTTGAGCATTTGTATAGATTTCCGGTCGCTGTTTAAATCGATTCGTTTGAATGGCTCTTGCTTGAAGCACTCTGTTGCTGATGGTTTCTGAGTTTTCAATCATTGTAGGATTGGTTAACTCTTCATAACTTACAGGAACTACTTCAATTTGTAAGTCAATCCTATCAAGTAATGGCCCAGAGATTTTATGGAGGTATTTTCTTACAGCACTAGGGCTACAGGTGCAGGCTTTTTGAGGATGATTGAAATACCCGCAGGGACAAGGATTCATAGATGCGAAAAGCATAAATCTACTAGGAAATTCAACAGTCTGCCTTGCCCTAGAAATACTAACATATCCCGCTTCCATGGGTTGACGTAATATTTCAATAGCAGCCCTGTTGAATTCAGGAAGCTCATCTAAGAACAAGACCCCATTATGCGCCATTGATATTTCTCCAGGCTGAGGAATGGATCCGCCACCCACTAATGCGATGGCTGATAAAGAATGGTGTGGATTTCTAAATGGACGCGTTTGCATAAGTCCAGATTTGTCTGAAAGTTTCCCAATCAAGCTATATACTTTACTTGTTTCCAATGTTTCCAGGTGGTTCATAGCGGGCAGGATACTAATACTCGTTTTAGCAAGTAAAGTTTTACCGGCACCCGGCGGCCCCACCATAATTAAATTATGTCCCCCTGCAGCAGCAATTTCAATAGCTCTTTTTGCTTGAAACTGTCCTTTGATATTTGCGAAGTCTACCTGATTCAATGCAGGTTTCACCAAATTACCTAGATCATTTTGTTGGAAAGGTTCACAAGATTCGGGATGGTTACAGAAATGAGTTACTTCTGTGAGATGATCAAATGCAAAAACCTTTAGCCCCTCAATGAGGGAGGCCTCTTGTGCATTTGTTTTTGGAATGATCAAGCCATCCAGCCCAGCTTCTTTTGCATAGATGGCCATTGCGAGAACACCTTTGATAGGTTGAAGTTCCCCATTTAAACTTAGTTCACCCATCATCAAGTATTGTGTCAAAACAATTGAATTCACAATTTGATCTGATGCTGCGAGAATGCCAATGGCAATTGGAAGATCAAATGCAGGGCCAGTTTTTTTGATATCAGCAGGGGCTAGATTAATGACCAATTTTGTTCTTGGCATCTGAAATCCATTGGCTTTAATAGCAATCTCTGTTCTATGTAAACTTTCTTTTACTGCGGTGTCTGGAAGTCCAACGATACAATAGCCCTGACCCATACTTACATTGACTTCTACCTGAACGCCTATAGCGTCCATTCCATATAAGGAAGCGCCTCTTGTTTTTACGAGCATGTTTCTTTGAAAACTATCAAATAATTGAAACCGTATTTAAGTATTTATACGTTCAATCAGATCTACAACCCCTTCTCTTTCTAAAATAAGATAGCCTAGTCTGTCCTGGCTTACGCCTTTTTTTAAGGTATAATTAAAAATAAGCGCTTTATTCCTTACCGATGTTTCAAAATAGTAAAATTGAATATGCGGATAGACTTTTAGTGGCTCACTTATTTCATATAAGTGTGTAGATAAAATACATAAGGATTGTTTTAAAGCTTGTAATCCTTCAATCACTTTTGTACTACATTTCATCGCATCAATGATGTTTGTTCCTTTGAATAATTCATCTATGAGTACCAAGTATTTTTTCCCATCCATTACCTGAGACAAAGTATGTTTAATGCGTTGAACTTCGTTATAGAAATAACTTTCTCCTTTGAGTACATTGTCGGCAGTGGTTAGATTCGTGATAAGCCCGTCTAAAATGGTGAGCTTGCATTTTTTTGCAGGCACCCCCATGCCAATATGAGCTAGATAGGCCAATAGTCCAACTGTTTTAATGAAAGTGCTTTTGCCCGCCATATTAGCTCCTGTTAAAAATAAAAAACGGTCTGCTTCTGTTAAGCTTAAATCATTGCCTACTGCATTGGGTACAAGTGGATGAAATGCACCCTCAAATTCAATTAAAGGACTAGGTTGATCTACCCAATCAGGAAAGCTGAATTGGTATTGCTGCATAGCAGTGGCCATACTATAATAGGCGTCTGCAATATAGAAATGCTTTTGCAGGGTTTTGATCTGTGTTTTGTATTGGTAGCAAAAAAAATGTCCCAGTGCTAAAATAGTTTGAGGATCATTTTTTAAAGTCTTGATATCCAGGTCTAGACAATCTAAATCTGCTACATGTTGCTTGATAGGGGCTATCAGTGCATTTAATACTGGGTTATTATTGTAGGATTCAAATACCTTAAGCCACTGATCTAAGGCTTGCACAAAGCCAACGAGGTGTTGAACTGAATAGGCAATGAGGGCATAATCTGTTTTGTTCCAAAACTGATACCAATAGGCACCTAGCAGACTAACTTGTTTAGGAATGGGTTTAAAACCAGTTCCATAAAATTGATCTATCACCAAACATGTCCCATTGGAGATTTTCATTTGATCCAAGAAATCCTTCTGTGCTAAACATATTTGAATAGCAGTTTGTCTTGCTTCAATTGCATCCCTTGTCGCTAAAGGATGTGTAATGAATTGTATCCACTGAATTTTACCTCCATTTGTCTTACAAAAATCTAAATGACTTGCTAGTCCTTTGGATTCATGGTTATCCAATAGTCCAATATCTTGTATGGTGGTTTTATCTACCTGCATTTAACTTCTTGTAAACTGCATCCTGCTTCCTTTTTGTGCTTCATTGAACTGGCCTTGATGGTATACTAAGTGACCATTCACAAAAGTGGATTCTATGCTATATGGGAATTGAGTGCCCTCTAATGGACTCCAGCCGCATTTGTAGAGTATATTGTCTTTAGTGACTGTATAAGGCAATTCTTTTACGAGCACTAGATCCGCAAAATAGCCTTCTCTAATAAATCCTCTTTCTTTAATTTGAAAACAAGTAGCCACTGCGTGGCTCATTTTCTCTACCATTTTCTCCATGCTAAGTTTCCCCTCCTTTACATATTTCAACATCATCATCACACTATGTTGTACTAAAGGAAGGCCTGCATGTGCATGTGCATAGGCCTCTTGTTTTTCTTCCCATGTATGAGGTGCGTGATCTGTTGCAATCACATCTAATTGGTCATTTAATAATCCTTCCCATAAGGCTGTTCTATTTTCTGCTGCTTTAATCGCCGGGTTGCATTTGATTAAATTGCCCTTGGTAGCATAATCGTCTGCAGTAAAATGTAAATGGTGCACACAAACTTCGGAAGTAATTCGTTTATCTGCTAAAGGCATCAGATTTGAAAATAGTTGTAACTCTTTTGCAGTGCTGATATGCAATATGTGTAATCTTGTATCAAATTTCTTAGCCAATTGAATGGCTTTAAAAGAGGATTCAAAGCAAGCATCAACATCTCTGATAATGGGGTGGTCTGTTATCTCAAATTTTGATTTAGTTAAAGATAACTTTTCGATATTTCTTTTAATCACCGACTCTTCTTCACAATGTGTGGCAATCAATAATTCTGATCCTTCAAATATGCGTTCCAACACAATAGGGTTATCTACTAATAAATTTCCAGTAGAAGATCCCATGAATATTTTAACTCCACAAACCTCATTCTTTTTTGCATTTGTTTTTAATACCTCTTCTGCATTGTCTTGCGAAGTGCCCATGAAAAAGGAATAGTTGGCTAGTGCGTTGGAAGCTGCAATCTGATATTTATCTTCTAAAAGTGCTTGCGTAAATACAGGTGGATTGGTGTTGGGCATTTCCATAAAACTAGTCACACCTCCTGCTACAGCTGCTTTTGCTTCTGTATAGATATTGGCTTTATGCGTTAATCCTGGTTCTCTAAAATGCACTTGATCATCAATTGCTCCAGGCAAAAGAAATTGCTCTGATCCATCTATCTCCTGCACTGCATAAGTTGTTTCTATATTACTTGCTATTTTCTCGATTCTTCCGTTTTTGATTAAAACATCGGCAGAAAAGCGACGACCTTCATTGACAACGGTGGTGTTTTTGATCAAGTAGTTTGACATATATTTTTTTTTAGTTTTCTATATGAATGGTGAAATAGACAAAATTTGAAGTCACTTTATCTAGGTTGTTCATTAAGGGATAAATACTATTTAATTGATGCAAGTCCTTTAGTCCATAACTCAATTTAACCTCTGGAGAAATAGTGGCATATCTTAGGTAAAAGCTTAATCCTACACCAATTTCTGCGCCCATATCTGTTCCGCTTAATACACTAGGGTATGGCCCGGTAACTGTGGCGCCAGTAGGTGACGAAATCTTGCCTGCTTTATTACTTGCTAAGTCAAAGTCGAATTTTCCGCCCACCAGTAAGTAGTGACGCATTAGATTAGCATATCTAAATCCATTGTATCTATCTGATTGAAACTTAAATGCCACAGGGAGATGAATAATACTTGAAGACACATTTAATTTTTGGCTTATTGTGGGCGTCTGCTTTATCTTGAAATCAATCACATTTTTTGTACCAATGATTAATAAAGTTGGGTTAGCCCTTAACAAAACATGCTTGGTTATTCTTAAGGTACCTACTAGTCCAAGATTGTAGTAGAGGTTATTGATTGGATTAATTTCAATGATACTTTTGGGATCGCCAGAACTCGTTGGAGAGACGGTAGCTAAAAATCGATTTGCTCTGTTAAATGCTAAATAATTATTGCTAAAGCCAATACTCATTCCAAAATAATATGGAAGATCGTCATGGTTAGGCTGGAACACTTCATCTCTTTGTGCTAAGGCAGCACTGCTTATACATAAGCTTATGAATAAATAGCTTATTTTATTCCGCAATAAATACTGCATATACCTAAGGTTAATTTTTTTTGAATGACTTGTTTAAAACCCACTTTTTCAAAGATGTTTATAAATGCGGCACCTTCAGGAAACGCAATGACGCTATCATTTAAATATTGATATGCTGCTTTATTGCCTGAAAATAATTTACCTATGGTAGGGGTCACCCAATTCATATAAAATTGGTAAATGGGTTTGAACCAAAAACTACTTGGCTGAGAAAATTCAAGTATCACTAGTTTGCTTCCAGGTTCTAAGACCCTATAAATCTCACTCAATCCTTTTTCTAAATTGGCAAAGTTACGAACACCAAAAGCGACCATTGCGGCATCAAAAGTTTGGTCTTCAAAAGGGATGGCCGTGCTGTCACCGGTAATTAATTGAATACGATCACTTAATCCTTTATCTGCAATTTTGATTCTACCGTATTGCATCATGCCTTCGGATATATCGATGCCTGTGATTTTTGCTGGGGCAATGGTCTTTTGAGCCATCAATGCCATATCTGCAGTGCCAGTTGCTATATCTAGTAAATGGTTTATTTTTTGATGACCAAAATGGGCAATGGCTTTTTTACGCCATCCTTGGTCGATGCCTAAGCTTAAAAAGCGGTTTAAAAAATCATATCTTTTTGCGATATGGTCAAACATGGTAGCAACTTGTTCTTTTTTAGCTGCATTGCTTGCTGCATAAGGCACTATTTTATCGTGTTCATATTGACTCATAAGGCAAAGATATTGATTTTGTGGATGCTTTGATTATCTTCGTTTTTCATGAAAGCGAGGATCTATAAATCAACAGGAAGCTGGTACACCGTAAAGCTGGAAAATGGTCAATTTTGTCAAGCCCGAATTAAGGGTGTGATTAAATTGGATGCCATTACTTCTACCAATCCAATAGCGGTTGGGGATTGGGTAGATTGTGCCATGGAGGAGGATGCAGAAAAGGCAGTCATGATCCACCATATTATAGAAAGAGACAATTATGTGGCAAGACAGTCTCCCCATAATAAAAGACAACAACATATCATTGCTTCCAATATGGATCAATCTATTTTGTTGGCGACATTAAAATCTCCTAAAACTTCACAAGGTTTTATAGACCGTTTTTTGGTGTCTTGTGAAGCGTTTCATATTCCTGCGATCATTGTGTTCAACAAAGCAGATTTATATGGGCCAGAAGAGCTTGAAAGGTATGCCGAATTAAAAACGATGTATGAAGCAGTGGGGTACCAAGTTTTATTAATTAGTATCGAACAGAAAATGGGTCTTGAGCCGTTGGATCAATTATTGAAAAATAAAACCACTTTAGTGAGTGGGCATAGTGGAGTGGGTAAATCTTCTTTAATTAATTATTTATTCCCTCATCTAGATTTAACCACACAGGAAGTGAGTGGATGGAGTGGGAAAGGGATGCATACTACCACATTTGCGCAAATGTATGATTATCCTGGAGGTGGCGCTGTGATTGACACACCTGGTATGCGTGAATTAGGATTGGTGAACTTAGCTAAAGAAGAATTAGCGCAATATTTTCCAGAAATGAGAGCAAGGATGGATGGATGTCAATTTAATAATTGCCAACATATTAACGAACCTGGCTGTGCAGTGAAAGCAGCAGTGGAAAAAGGTTTGATTTCTGAAGCACGTTTTTTTAGCTATGTTGATTTATGGCATGGCATCGAAGATAAAAAATACTAGATGGTTCCAGGTTTGACAGCATTTGTATTTGATTTAGGTGCATCATTGTGCTCACTAAACCAAGAAGCATACTTGACATAATTATTGGAGATGCGATTGATCTCCCCATGAATTAATTCCTCAGAAACCATCTTCACTTTTTTTGCAGGCACACCAGCATAAATACTACCGGCTTCCACAATCGTTCCCTCTAAAACAACTGCACCAGCTGCGATGATTGCGTTGGAATGTACCACACAGGCATCCATCACAATACTCCCCATGCCAATCAACACATTGTCATGTATCGTACAGCCATGAACCATGGCGTTGTGGCCAATGGACACATTGTTCCCAATAGTGGTAGGATGTTTTTGATAGGTACAATGGATGATTGCCCCGTCTTGCACATTCACTTTATCGCCCATTTTAATAAAATGCACATCTCCTCGAATTACGGCATTGAACCAAATAGAACAATCTGCTCCCATACTTACTTCTCCTACAATGGTGGCATTGGGTGCGATAAAACAATTTTCACCTATTTGAGGTTCTTTTCCGTTAACTGGTAGTATGG
>JAOASM010000035.1 GCA_030158665.1 Sediminibacterium sp.
TCCATGGCGGATCTGGTTCTCCTCAAAATCAAATTAGAGAAGCAATTGGATATGGCGCAATTAAGATGAACTTAGACACCGATTTACAATGGGCATTCTGGGAAGGTGTATTAGGTTATTACAAAAAGAATGAAGCTTATCTACAAACTCAATTGGGTAATCCAGAGGGCGCAGAGAAGCCAAATAAAAAATATTATGATCCTAGAGTTTGGTTAAGAAAAGGTGAAGAATCTTTCATCAAACGTTTAGAGCAATCATTTGATGACTTAAATTGTATCAATAGAAACGCTTAAAAAAGTCCCCTATGCGTGAAAAAGTAGAAGATATTGAAGTCAACCTAACTGGTGAAGAGTTGAATCATTCTGATGCAGCTGATAAATCAAGATGGTTTAAAAGAATTCGTAAAGGAATTAGTACTTCAACTGCAGACAAGAAAGAAACACCAGAAGGATTATGGACAAAATGTCCAACTTGTAACCATATTTGTACAAGTTCTGAATTAAAAGAAGAATTGTATATCTGTGGCAAGTGTAATTATCACCACCGTATTGGCAGTGATGAATATTTTGACATCCTATTTGACAACCAAGAGTACAAAGTCCTTTTTGATGAAATCAAAAGTAAGGATACACTCAATTTTACGGATCTAAAGAATTACCAAAAACGTTTAGATGAGATTCATGCTAAAACGGATTTGAAAGATTCAATGCGTGTTGGTGTGGGTAAAATGCATGGCGAAGGCTATGTAGTTGCTTGTATGGATTTTGAATTCATTGGTGGATCACTTGGTAGTGTAATGGGAGAAAAATTCAGCCGTGCAGTAGATTATTGTATCCAACAAAGACTCCCCTTTTTAGTAATTAGTAAAAGTGGTGGTGCCCGTATGATGGAGAGTGCTTTTAGTTTAATGCAGTTAGCGAAAACGAGTGGGAAACTATCTCAATTAAGCGACGCTAAGTTACCATTCATCTCATTATTGACCGACCCTACTTTTGGTGGTATTTCTGCCAGCTTTGGTATGTTAGGTGATATCAATATTGCAGAACCAGGTGCATTGATTGGTTTCGCTGGCCCTAGGGTCATCAAAGAAACCATTAAGAAAGATTTGCCTCCTGGTTTCCAACGTTCTGAATTCTTATTAGAACATGGATTCCTTGATTTCATAGTGGATAGAAAAGAACTAAAGCAGAAATTATCAGAAGTTGCTTTTATGTTTAGAAGCTAATGCCAAAAAGAAATCAATTTTAAATAGTACTTTTGTATCCCGGTGTTTTACATCGGGATATTTTTTTATGGCGAAAGCACCCAAGTCAATAGAATTAAACAATAGGCAAGCCTATTTTAACTACCAGATAGAAGACAAATATGTGGCGGGTATTGTATTGATGGG